>CAZULV010000006.1:0-102747 GCA_964621625.1 uncultured Muribaculaceae bacterium
TTTTTGTTAGAATCATATCTACCGGAATTGTAAATAAGTCTGAACGCGGTCTTTCATCTAAATGCACCATATCTTCGTTAACAGGTATAGATACCGGATTGGTAGTCTTCTCTTCTGATTTTTTATTTTCCTCTACTGCCTCAGTCTCCTCATCTTCAAATATCAATTCAATATATTCATCAGGTTCTAAATGCCATGAAAGTTGCGCAGGATTCCCTGGAATATAAGTTAACGGAGAACGATATACTTTGGATTGATATAAATCTTCAACACTTCTTTCGATATAGTCTATATGCAACAGTGTCAGTGGAATATTATCAGAGAATTTTCCCAATGGCCCAAACGTTATTACGTAATCATCTTCTATAGTGCATTCCTTTAATTTGTTTAGGCAATCATGGATTACTACTCCATTTTTAACATATTTATATACGCCAAAAACCAAATAATATTTTTTATTCTTGTATGTGTAGTAATGTGTTTTTGTCTTTAAAATAAAATGCTCTTTATCGGTTTTATACTCCCAAGTGCCTATAAAGTTTTCATAATTTGGGATTTTTTCATCTTGTGCAGTTGCATTATTTATAAATATCACTAACAATGCAAAAATGATATATATCATTTTTTCTGCTATTTTAATATTTGCTTTCATAAGTGCTTATTATTTACATATTTGATATAATGATATAAAATCCTGTACATCCGAGGATTCAAGTATATACTTTGATATTATTTCATTTGTGGTTGCATCGGTTTTATGTAAAGAGATAGACAAGCCGGATTCAAAGTCAGTCATAAACTCCATAAAACATGAAAAATACTCTTCTATACTTTTACCTCTTTCGTTTGATACATAGCGTTTGTATTGTTTAAGTTGGTAATCAACAAACTGATACTTCTTCACCCCTTTCTCATCTATGCTGTTTGTCATTAAATTATTAATAACATCTTTAACTTTTTCTTCATCGTCAATCTGCAATACTATAAAATATTCCGGAGATACTACGGTATATGTAAAATTGGCTATATCTGTAATATATCCTCTTGCATAAGAATTATATAGTGTTCTTAAATCCGATAGCGACAGGTGAATTTCCAAGGCATGTGTATGTACCATTTCCGTCATGCCGGAAAATGTTGTTGTTCTTAATTTATTTATCAGGGATTCTCCTGTTTTAGATTTTTCCGGAGACTTGGTGTAGCCGTATTCTAAATTTGGATTTTTTAATATTTTTCCTCTATAAACCATTAAACTGTCGTAATTGCTCAAGGCTTTTTTAAGTTTGCCGCAATCGCTTGTGAGTGAATAAAAACGGGCTGTAATATATTTGTTGCCGTTCATATAAACAGATGCACTTTTAGACAAGCCTCCATAATCTCCGCTCCAGCCTCCAAATATATACTCGCTATTTGCGCAGGCCTGTATAGTTGCATTCGTGCCGGATGTATATTTTCCACCACCTTGTGCCGTACCTCCGCCATCTGTTGTTAAGGTTAAAGTATAATAAACAGGTTCTGACGAGTTTCCACCGCCTCCTTGATTGTTTCCTGTAAGCGGCAGCGAGGGATCTGTATGGTAACCTCCGGATGGAGACGATGGGCCTCCGCCTGCCTCATCTTTTCCCTTACTGCTATTTTCGCGATCATTAGGAACAGTTCCTATTACAACAACAGCATCAAGTGTATCTGACCATCCTTTGGTCTGCGGCAAAAATGCAGAAGATGTTCCTGCCTGATAAACGGTAAGAAATTTTAGATTATCCCGGTTGGTGGCGGAAAGTTCTGTGGCTTTAAGCATTGTACCGGATAGTACAAGACCATTTTGGTAATGCTCTATTCTTTGAACAAAGCCATCCGGTGAAGAAAAGATTATAAGACCGGAATAATTGCCTTTTTCTAAATATGTACAGTTTTCATTAAAGCCTGTTTCTGAGTATTCAGGGAACATGGTTGCCAAATATTTATGTTGTTCCCCAATATATGGCGTTTCAACTATTATACAGTAAGATTTTACCTTAGTGATTTTTGACGATATATCTGTATTTTGAGAGCCTGATTGGCCTGCATAAAATTTATCGGCTATTGAACAGAATATTTTTCCGCCGGACATTTGCAAAGGAATCTGACGGTATAGCAGATTCTCCTTGTAAAAGTAGTGTTGCTGCTCTTGATGCCATAAAAGAGCAGAATCAAGACAGAATTTCTCCGACATGATGTTGCAAGTCAATGTATCTTCTGCATTGCTTTTTGTTTTTATGCAGGTAAGCAGATTGTATTCCCAAACGTTGGCAGGGATAGCAGAAAAAAGGCCTGCATAGGCATTGTATGTTAGGTTTAAAGGCCCGTTGTCCAATGTGTCGGGAGGCGATTCGTCTATGAGGTATTTCTCGCAAGATATTGCCGTAATAAGCAGGCAACATAGCAAGATTAAGATTGTTTTTGTGGCAATGTCTTTCATAAAACTGTTGTTTTAGCGGTTTATAAATGGCATTGTAATCTAATGGCAACTTGGTCGATTACATCGCGTTGTCGGGTTAAAGGTAATAAAAATTTTAGAAGATAGAACAATACAGATTGTATGTTGTTGTTTTGGTATTATAAAATGTAAGGTTATGTATATTTCAAATATTATTGCAAGGGAGATTTTTGATTCAAGAGGAAATCCTACAGTTGAAGTTGATGTAATATTGTTCTCGGGAGCAATTGGAAGAGCAAGTGTTCCGTCGGGCGCATCTACGGGCGAAAATGAGGCTTTGGAGTTAAGGGACGGTGATAAGGCCCGCCTTAACGGAATGGGGGTGTTAAAGGCTGTGGCGAATGTAAACAATATTGTAGCACCGCGTCTTAGAGGGCTTAGCGCTTTAGAACAGAGGAGTATAGATAGAATATTGATTGACCTCGACGGAACTGCCGACAAATCCCGTTTGGGCGCAAATGCTGTACTTGGGGTTTCGTTGGCTGTTGCACGGGCTGCTGCCGAATATCTTAAAATGCCTTTGTTCCGATATATCGGTGGTATAAATGCGCACAGATTGCCCGTTCCTATGATGAATATAATAAATGGCGGTTCGCACTCCGATGCACCTGTGGCTTTTCAGGAGTTTATGATTAGACCTATTGGGGCTTGGGGAATGAAGGAAGCCATTGAGATTGGAGCTAATATATTCCATTCATTAAAGAGACTGCTTAAGAAATCGGGCTACAGCACTGCAGTAGGGGATGAAGGGGGATTTGCTCCGGCTCTGTCGGGTGCAGATGAGGCTTTGGATTTTATAATGTATGCAATTCAGAATGCCGGTTACATTCCTGCAAAAGATGTTACAATTGCGTTGGATTGTGCTGCTTCTGAGTTTTATATTCCTGTGAAGACCAAAGAGAAAACTGGAAACGAGATGTTGGGCGGAGTTTACGATTATACCAAATTTGAGGGAAAGAATGCCGCAAAAAGAGATACTGTGGAGCAGGCAGCTTATTTGGAATCGCTTATAGATAAATACCCCATAGATTCTATAGAGGATGGTATGGCCGAAGATGATTGGTACGGGTGGCAATTGCTTACAAAACAGATAGGAAACCGTTGCCAGCTTGTTGGGGATGATTTGTTTGTAACTAATGTTAAATACATAAAGAAAGGAGTATCACTTGGTTGCGGCAATGCCGTGCTCATTAAGGTAAACCAGATAGGAACTCTTACAGAAACTCTTGATGCCGTAGCTTTTGCTGCGAGAAATGGATATAATTCTATTCTATCTCACCGTTCGGGAGAGACAGAAGATACAACTATTGCCGATATTGCCGTTGCCGTTAATTGCGGGCAGATAAAGACAGGTTCAATGAGTCGTACCGACAGAATTGCAAAGTATAACAGGCTTATACGTATAGAGGAAGAGTTGGGGGATGAGGCGGAGTACTGAGCTGCAAATTTGTAATTGGTACATATACATAAATGCAGTGTGATTACGGTTTTTGTTACAGCTTCTGTTTTTAATGCAGTTTCTGTTACTCCTCCTCGTCCATGCAGTATTTCTTGATTACGGCGTAGGCGTCTTCTATACCCAATTCGCCGGCCTTGCTCAAATCTATACAGCCTTTGGCTTTGTCTTTAAGATATATGAGCACAAGGCCTCTATTGTAATAGGCCTCGCCCATAACGGGGTATAAATCAAGAGCTTTTGTGTACTGATTTATGGATTCGGGCAAATCGCCTGAAAGGCAGTATAGGTTGCCGAGATTATAATATGTGAACGGGAACGAAGGCATAAGTTGTACCGCCTTGTTCATATCGTGTATTGCCGATGTATAGTCGTAACTTTTGTATGACTGTTCCTGTACGCGAGCCCGTGCGGTTCTTGTATTGTCTAATGTAAGAATCTGCACGTTGTTCTCCATAGATGAGATAAAGTCAATCATTTCTGATTGTAAAGCGCCTCTGTTTATATAGTAGAATGTTTGAGACGGTTCGTTTGCTATTGCCTTATCGTAGTAGGAGAGTGCAGAGTTAAACTGGTTTTTAAGTGCCTCTATTATTGCTCTGGCAAACATAAGGCGTCCTATTGCGCGGTCTTTTGAGACACTATCGAGATTACTTGCAGAATACTCTTGCACAGATGCGAATATATTATTCTCGTATTTGCCTGTTGCTATGTTTTTTGTCTCTTTAGAAGATTCTAATTCTATTGGAATTGAAACAGAAGCAATGAAATTCTCCATATTCTTGTCTTCGTATTTTCTCTCCAGAGCCATGAGCACTCTGTTCTCTTCTGTTATATTGAATTTAAACAGAGGCTTAAGGCGTATGTCTATATCTCGGTGTTGCAATAATTCGTTGTTAAAGTCTTTTTTGGCAAAATCGGCATCAAGAGCTATAAGCCTGTCGTATTTTTTTGTAGTATCTGCAAATATGGCCATTCCTGTGCTGTCTTTTGTCTTTGCCCTGTATTCACGCACTTTGGCCTCGGCTATCTCAAAGTCCTTTTTGGCCGATGTGTATTGTCCCAACTGGTTTTTGGCGTATGAGCGGTTGTAGTATGCCTTGGCAAAATCGGGGTAGAGGTTTATGGCTTGTGAATAGTCATCCATAGCATCTCTGTATCTGCCCAATTCAAGGAATACACCGGCCCTGTTAAAATAGGCAAGTACGTTATTGGGGTTTACGGCAATTACTCTGTCGTAGTCATCTATGGCATTATTATAATCGCCAATCTGAGCACGTATTATAGCTCTGTTGTAGAGCGTTAGTGCGTTGCCTGGATCTTCGTCAAGTACACGGTTGAGATCCTCTAAAGCACCGTTTATGTCTGTGAGTTCGTATTTTATGAGAGCTCTGTTAAAGTATGCAAACGTATTGGCAGAATCTAACTGCAGAGCCTCGTTTAAATCTTGTATGGCCTCATTGTTGCGCCCCTGCATAGAGTGTATGCGGGAGCGTCTGATATAACCTTCCGGATCAAATATATTCAGTTTTATTGCCCTGTTGTAGTCTGCAAGGGCTTTGGTTGTATCTCCCAAATAGAGATAGCTTGCTCCACGGTTCAGGTAGGCGTCTGGGAACTTGGGCTCGCTCTTTATAAAGCGGTTGAAATCGCTTATGGCCTTGTCGAACTGCTGGGAAAGGAAATATGTTACTCCTCGGCTAAAATAGAGACCGCTGTAACTCGGACGCAAATCAACGGCTTCTGCAAGGTCTTTTAGTGCAAGGTCGTATTTGCCTGTTCTGCTTAATGTTATAGCCCTGTAGTGATATGCGGGTGTGTATATTGGATTGAGTTGCAGAGATTTGTCAAAATCCTTTTCTGCTCCTAAAAAGTCTCCGAGGTTGTATTTTGCAATACCCCTAAAGTAATAGGCATCGTAAAGGGTACTGTCTAAACGTACCAAAATATTAAAATTGTCAATTGCAGCAGCATATTTTCCGTCTATAAGATATTGTCTTCCTCTAAAGAAAAACCTGTCTATATCGTATTGTGCATAAGCGGATATTGCTGTACAGCAAATAAGTAAAAGTCTTAATATATGTTTTTTCAGTAAATTCATCATACGTAGGCCAAAAAATAGCTATTTTTGTGCGAATATACAAAACTTTGAATTTCCAATGGCCCTTGTACGTCTTTTTTCTGCTGTATGCTGTTTAATCTATTGTTGTACAGCTTATTCACAAAGTCATAACGCAAGCGCATACGAGCATCTTGCCAATGTGTCTGTTCAAAAGGAACATATACTTTTTCTAACAGGCGGAGAGACTGCCGGCAGGGCTTGCGGCTCACGCGGAGCTTTTGTTGCCAAAGAGTACATAGAGAAAAAGTTTGAAGAGTATGGGGTCTCAAAACGAGGGATACTCTATTATCAGCCTTTTAAAGAGAAAAATGTTACAGGTTATAACGTTATTGGAGAGATAAGCGCATATCCTGCAAGCAATGAGTATGTTATAATAGGTGCTCATTATGACCATCTCGGTGCTATAAAGGGGAAGGTATATCCTGGTGCCGATGATAATGCTTCTGGCGTAACAGCTCTGCTCGAACTCGGGCGTATGTTTGGACAGATGAAAAAAGATGGCAAGTATCCGTCAAAGAATATTCTTTTTGTTGCGTTCGACGGCAAGGAACTTAGTATGGCTGGAAGCCGTAATTTTCTTAAGGGAATGAGAATACATCCCAATAATATAATCTGCATGATAAATATGGACCAGATTGGTTCAACTCTTGCCCCGCCACATGAAAAAGAGAATTATCTTCTTGTTCTTGGCCGCGACAGTTTAAAACAATGGGCAGCAGAACGTATAGACCTTTGCAATAGAACGGCGCATCTTGGAATTGATATAGATTATACTTTTTACGACAGCGAAAATTTCTACAAGCTGTTTTACCGTCTCTCAGATCATCACCCGTTTGCGCAAAAAGGAATTCCCGCCCTGTTTTTTACAAGCGGCATAACAAATCTTACATATAAAGAGGAGGATACAGAGGACAAAATCAACTATCCCGTTCTTACAAACAGGATAAAGCTGATTTATCACTTTGTATATCATCTTGTAAATTAAAATCTCCTTAATGGTGGAGTGGGGGATACCTAAGCTCTTCTGCGTTTCTTTGCAGATCTTATTGAATTAGCCGCTCTTACAACCGCTTCATCTCTTGCAATATAGCGCATTGCTATAAAAGTGAGTATTGCGCATACAATAGGGAATACTGCTGTTATAGAGAATGCAATACCTGCCTCTCTTGTAAAGAATGCGTATGCAATCCAGCCTTGGAAACCCAATAGAATAAGTGTGTTGAATATACACATTCTTATCTGCATCATGCGGTGACGGTACATAAAAATGGTAAGGAGGCAGATTAGTGTAGAAGCTGCCAACAGAATTATAAAAGGGGTAAAATTGCTGTAAGCTATAGGCTCTGCTCCCGGTGCGTAGCAGAGATTGTTAAAGAACATAGAAACCAAAAGTCCAAAAGCAACAAGCAAAAACAGCGTCTGTATTCTTTGTATCATAATTTGTCGGGTTAAAATAGTAAGGTTTAAACAATAAAAAATCAGGTTGCAAAAATAACAATTCTTCGGTAGCTTTTGTTATATTTGCACCAATATGTTTTATAAAAACGATTAATGTAAATTTTTGGATTATGGGAAGAATAGGAGAATCTGAACTTATTATAAACAGCGACGGCTCTGTTTTTCATCTTCACATAAAACCCGAAGAGCTTGCAGATACTGTAATTCTTGTTGGCGACCCGGGCAGAGTGGAAATGGTAAGTTCTTTTTTTGACACAAAGGAATTTAGACGTGAATCACGTGAGTTTGTTACAGTTACCGGTACATATAAAGGAAAAAGGATGACTGTTATATCTACCGGAATAGGCACCGATAATATAGATATTGTTGTTACGGAGCTTGATGCACTTGCAAATATAGATTTTGCAACCCGTGAGATTAAGGAGAATAAAAAGAGTCTCAGATTGTTGAGAATAGGTACATCCGGTTCAATACAGCCGGATATTCCTGTTGCTTCGTATGTGTTTTCTCATATTTCGGTGGGCTGCGACGGACTTCTTAACTGGTATGCCAACCGTGAAAACGTTACAATCTCCGATATGGAGGAGGCTTTTGTAAAGCATGCCGGTTGGGATAAACATCTGCCTGCACCTTACTTTGTAAAGGCAAGCGACGATTTGATAAACCTTTTTGAAGATGTTACGGTAAAAGGTGTAACAATTTCGGCTTCGGGATTCTATGGTCCTCAGGGACGTGTTCTTCGTCTTGGCCTTGCAATGCCGGATATGGTTGAAAAATTTGAGACTTTCCGCTTTGGGGAGTACCGTATAACCAATTTTGAAATGGAAGGCTCTGCTCTTGCCGGTCTTTCAAAGCAGTTGGGACATAAAGCCGGAACAGTGTGCTGTATTATAGCCAACCGTTATCATAAAGGTGCTACACCTGATTATAAACCTTATGTTGAAAAATTGGTTAAGATAGCGTTGGACAAACTGGCAATGTGAAAGATTTGTCTTTTTAATAACAAGGGGCTTTAGGCATACGTCTATTGCCCCTTTTTATTTATTGGAGTAAAATGCCAAAATAAATGAGTGAGGAACGTAGGAAAACGGCTTCCCGAAGAACAAATTGACTGACTTTGTTCTGAATAATAATGAAAACAGGACAACCATTTGCTTTATACTTTTGAGTCATTCTCTTATAAAACTATTCCATATCGTTGTGTTTTTAGAAATTATAGATTATTGTGAGTGCATTTTTTACTTTTTCTATATTTTTGATTGCTCGCATTGGGATGCTCTGGATTGGTCATCTCAAGATAACCAGCACAGACAAGTGACATAATGTATGTTTGGATATTCTTGCTATGGTATGTTACACCGGCTCTTTCAAGAATTTCTTTGCTGCTACGTGGTACGCTACATAAGTTTACTATATCCCTTTGTTTATTTGTTATTTTAGGACGTTTAGTGTCAGAGTTATTGCCGAAAGTGTCAGAGTCTGTACCTAAGTCGGTGTCAGAGTTTAGTATATAGGTTGCCATTAACTTGGTTACTTTTGCTTTCGACCTGGTTACCTGTTTTCCTAAAAGACTTTCAAAATAAAGAGCAAGAAAAACTATTTATAATAACCTCATTTAGAGTATTTAGTATACTCAACAAATCATCCGCACTCAATGCTCTATTCAAAATAGAGACTTATATGTGAGACATTATGTACTCTGCTGTTTTACAGCTATATATCTTATAATATTTAAGAAAGTGATTCAGCAAGCGAGAATATGTAAAACATCTTAGCAAAATAATTAGGTAACAAACTTACTATCATTCCGCTAAATCTTTAAATACTGAAATAGTACAGAAACAATTACGGAAAGATAGATATTTAATAAAGGAGAATAACTGCTCACCCGACAAACTCCTAAAAATATCATTATCCTATCTTTTATTGTTTTTATTGATAGCATTAAAGCATTCTCTTTAATATCCTTATTCTTAACAAAAGAACTCTCAAAAAATCAAATGCATTTTCATATACTCTGTCGGGATGAATGAATGCAGAAACAAACCAATGAGTAAATCAAACAAAGTATAACTAATCCAATGCCTGAAGTTCATAATATTACCAATGGCACTATTGAGCAGGATGTAGCATAAAGTGTTGAGGGATTGTACAAATAAATGAGCCGCAGATGTACTCATTGGCCGAAATAGTAAAAACATTGGCAGGATATGATAAAAATTGAGAAAGATTCTCTATTTACATTTGCCACCGAAAATAAGGGGTGTATCCTGGTTATATAGATACGTCAGTCTCTATTTTGAATAGAGAGTTATATTGCGTAGATACGAGTGTTGATTATTTAATTGTGATTAATGTTAAAAAATAAGAGATTGTGTGATTTGCAAGCGAGGCAGATTATGAGATTGTCTGCTTGCCGTTTTGTGTGGACTTTGTCCCTGATGGTTGTGTTGTCTTTGGGTTCTTGTTCTAAAGAGACCGGAGATGATTATGTAATTAATGGTAATAAGTTAAAGTTTTCTGTTGTTAAAGCCGACGGCTGGAATACTAATCCGCAAAGTCGTGCCGTGGTATCTGGGTGTGCAGCAGAGTCCGGGCAAGCAGGTACATACCCAGCAGATAGCATTGCAGGAATATTCACGCTCAATGGTGAAAATCTTTCCGATACTCTGTTTTTACACGCTTCGGTTACGAACAGAATAGTAAACGGGAAAACAACCGCTGAGACTAACAGTTTTCAAACCCGTGCCACACCTGTTGGAGAGGATACTTTTTATAATTCATTTGGAGTGTTGGCCTCTGTTTATACGGGAGACTGGGATGAGGATTCATGTCTGCCAAATTATATGTATGATGTTGAGGTAACCAAGGCCTCGTCGTGGACAACCTCTTATTATTGGCCCGGAGCATGGCGTAAAATGCGTTTCTTTGCTTACGCTCCTTATGGAGGAGAAGGAATTGCCCTTTCCGATGCAACAAAGTCCGGAACACCATCTATAACATATACCGTTCCAACTGATGTTTCAAACCAGCAGGACGTGCTTATTGCAGTTTCCGGAGAAAAAGCGGGTGATGCCCGTACGGATATTTCACTTCCTTTTAATCATGCACTCACGGCAGTACGCTTTGTAACAGGCAACATATTGGCCGGAAAAATTACCAAAATCTCACTCAAGGGCGTTTACGGTTCGGCCTCATTGCCAATAAAAGAGGCTGCAGAGTGGAGCAACCATGACTCGGTAAAGGATTTCTCCCGAACGCTCTCTTCTACTATAACAGGAACACCTGGTGAGGAGATAACTTCAGCCGAGTCTACTTTTATGATGATTCCGCAAACCCTTCCTGCAGGGGCTAAAATAGAGATAACATACAAAGACGATGCAACTGGCACATCAAGAACATTATCCTCAAATATAGGTGGAAGTGAGTGGCCTGTAGGAAAGAGTGTAACTTATGCAATATCTGCTTCGAGCATTATAAAAACAACAGAGTTCGTAATAACAGAACCTGCATCCGTTACATATAAAGGCGGCAATACGGAGTATTCTGTAACAAGTTATGCTACTATATATACCACAGGTGGAAGATCAAAGAGTGTTCCTATAAAATGGAAAGCCGAGTTTGTAGAAGAAGACAGCAATGGCAATTATATAGTTATACCCAAACCTGAATGGGTTACTGCATTTACTGAGAGCGACAACGGTGGAACTTCGGCTGTAAAATATACAGCTTCCATAGCTGAACAGCAAGGAATAGTTTCCGGTTTTGATCATGATTCGGCATTGCAAGTTACTCCACCTATAAGCGGAGTTTATGACCTCTCAACCAATGGTGGAACAACAGCCATGAATACGGCCAACTGCTACCTCATAAATGCACCCGGCACTTATTCTCTACCATTAGTCTATGGAAATGCCATAAAAAACGGGGAAACAAATACCTCTGCCTATATTTCTAAGGCAAGCGGAGACTATATATTGAAAAATTTTGTAAATCATAACAATGATGTAATCACAGATCCATATATATACAATAATGCATACTGCACTCCCGATAACGCTGTATTGGTATGGCAGGATGAGCAAGAGCTTGTAAATTCTACATCTGTACAGCTTACAGACAACGACAATGACGGCACCTATGACCATCTGCAATTTGAAGTGCCGCAAGCCAACATAAAGCAGGGAAACGCTGTTTTGGCCGTGCGCGATGCCTCAAATACAATTATGTGGAGTTGGCATATATGGGTTACGGGTTGCAGGCTCGGAGAAGACGACATAACAACGGTGTCTGAAAGCGGTGTGCAATACAATTTCATGCCAATAAACCTCGGATGGTGTCAGGAAAATGTAGAAACAACTTATCACTCACGTTCCGTGGGTATACGCTTCACACAACCGGAAACAGGTTTAGTGCAGACTGTAACGCTAATTCAAAACGGGAAATATGGCCACGCTAAAGGAAACAATACTTATTATCAATACGGAAGAAAAGATCCTGAGGTGCCAAGTGTTTATGAGTATAGTGGTACTACCGTTATTACTAAATATAAACAATATTATCCCACCTCTGGCTACGACAAAGTGTCTGAAGAACGTTTAGTCAGTATTCATATAGCCATTAGAAATCCAGAGACCCATTACTACTACAGTCATGAATTTAGTAACAATTGGAGCTCGTCTAACTTTATTAATCTTTGGAACACCGACACTACTTCTGCTGTCACTAAAACTATTTACGATCCTTCTCCGAGTGGGTACAAACTGCCACCTTTAGATGCCTTTTCTGGTTTTACGTATGATGAAGCTATAACCTACTTTACTTTATTGAGTTCGCACCGTTCTACATCCCTAAGTATTGGGAGATGTTGGCTGGCCAGTCCTCTTGCATCTGTTACAAAATACAGCACTCGTACCAGTATGTACGGATATCTTGTGTCAATAAATGCAATTGACGAAACCATAGGACGTGATAGTTATTCTTGTGCTACTGCCTTTTGCGTCCGCCCCGTTCAAGAAGACTAAATCAAAATAAAACAATACAAAAAAAGCAGCCTTTACTATAGAAATCATGTTCTACGGTAAAGGCTGCTAAAATTTTTGGTCGGGATGAGGCGACTCGAACGCCCGACCCCTACGTCCCGAACGTAGTGCGCTACCAACTGCGCTACATCCCGTTAACCGTCGCAAAGGTATATTAAAAAATGGCTTTTACCAAATCTTGGATTGTGGCAATTTCGGTTATTTTAATCTCCTTTTTTAATCCTGACGGAATTTTACTGAACGACGATACGAATATTCTCTTAAAACCAAGTTTGGCAGCCTCTGCAATTCTCCTTTCTACCTGGCTCACAGGGCGTATCTCTCCGCTAAGACCTATCTCTCCGGCAAACGCAATATTATTTGAGAGGGGAACATCAAAATTCGACGACAAAACAGAGGCTACAACAGCCAAATCGCAGGCGGGGTCGGCAACTTTAAGACCTCCGGCCATATTTAAGAAAACATCTTTTTGAGACAGCTTGAATCCTACCCGTTTTTCAAGTACGGCAAGCAGCATATTCATTCTTCGTACATCAAATCCTGTAGCCGAACGCTGTGGAGTTCCGTATGCTGCGGTGCTTACTAAAGCCTGAATCTCTATAAGGAACGGACGGGTTCCGTCGAGCATTGCTGCAACAGCTGTTCCGCTCAAATTATTGTCGTGCATTGGAATGAACATTTCCGAAGGGTTGAGAATCTCCTCGAGTCCTTCTGAAGTCATTTCATATACAGCAAGTTCTGCCGTTGAGCCAAAACGGTTCTTTATGCCTCTCAGTATACGATAGGAATGGCGTGTATCACCCTCAAACTGAAGCACAACATCTACAATGTGTTCGAGAATCTTAGGGCCTGCAATAGAGCCGTCTTTTGTTATATGTCCTATAAGTATTACCGGAGTATTGCTCTCCTTTGCAAATCTCAGAAGAGAGGCCGCGCATTCTCTTACCTGAGAAACACTTCCGGCCGAAGATTCTATATTCTGTGAATAGATTGTTTGTATAGAATCTATTATGAGCAATCGCGGTTTTACACTTTTTGCCTGAGCTATAATATTTTCAAGCAGAGTTTCCGACAAAATCATACAATTGTCTGCCGTCTCTTTTTGTGAAAGATTATCTGTGCAATTGCCATGCTCTGCCGTTTTAAGATTAATTTTATGTAAAAGCCTGTCGGCCCGTAACTTAATCTGTTTGGCGCTCTCTTCTCCCGAAACATATAATGTCTTTAAATGATTGCAGTACAGTGGAATCTGCAAAGATAGTGTAGATTTTCCAATACCCGGTTCGCCGCCTATAAGAATCATAGAACCTTGTACCATTCCGCCCCCTAAAACCCTGTCTAATTCGCTGTTGCCTAAAGTTATGCGACTTTCCAAACCGGTGTCTATCTGAGAAAGCGGTTGAGGAACAGAACTTATTGTCTCTAAAAACGAACGGTTACGGGAGGTTGCTACATTGTCCGGTTCTTTGGTTACAATCTCTTCAACCATAGTATTCCACTCTCCGCAAGCCGGACATTTGCCCATCCATTTTGCGCTTTCGTTTCCGCATGCAGTGCAGAACCATGCTTTTTTAACCTTGGCCATATAGATTAATGATTTTTATTTCCTGTGGCAAAAATAGCAAAATAGAACCACTTCTAATATTTTAGCGTTTTTTTAGCTCTATTCTAAACGGATATGCCGGTAATGCGTATCGGTTGTATATATTGCCTTTGCAATAATCATCGGTGCAATACCTTATATATGCAGGATTTTTTACATTATTGCTCCATACTATGAGCCTGTTACCTCTGAGTATAGCAGATGCTTTGTGATATACGCTGTCTGCTCCCGCAATATAGAGGTAGTCTGCCCCTTTATTATTAAAATCCTTTATATAAAGCCCCTCTGCATGATTGAATTTTAATTCTACACAATTGCCTTTGAGCTTGAACTTGGTAAGAACAGGTCCGCAACACTCTATGTCTTCTCCGTATTCTCTGTTAAGCGCCCATGCGGCAAGACGCTTGGCCGGAATAAGTTTTTCTTTTGGATGAATGTCTAAAGAATCACCGGTATCAATGGCGGTTGCCATGCCTATATCTTTGAGTGTAAAAGTTTTGTCGGCCATTACTCCTGCCTCTTTCCATACTTTGGCCTGTTGTTCCCTTATTATGCCAGGCATTGTTGCAAAAGGAGCTACCTGCATTATATAGAACGGCAACCGTTTCTGTTGCCACAAATCTCGCCAATCATTTACCATATTCACAAAAATAGGAGCATAATCTTTGGCTCTCCATGCGTTGGACTCGGCCTGATACCAGATATTACCTTTAACCGTGTAGCCTACAATAGGGTTTACCATGGCATTCCAGATGGCAGCAGGCACTTTATGCTGATAGTTTTTTGCTTGCATCTTTTCCGGTGTGTAGTTTTTAAGCACATTGCTATATAAAGAATCGTTCTGCATAATGTCGAGCCTTGTCCAGGACTCGGCATGTGTGCCGCCAAAAGCACAGAGAATTATTCCCACAGGCCTATTAAGCCTGTTATACAGTTCGCGAGCAAACAAAAATGCTATTGCAGAGTAGCTTCGTGCAACCTCTTTGCTGCATACTTCCCATTTGCCGTTGCAATTCTCTTGCGGAGCATTGTAATCCCATTTCTCCTCAACCTTAAAGAGGTGTATGTATGGATAGTCTGCATTCTCAATCTCTTTTTCCCAGTTATACATTCCGGTCATCCAGTCTGTGCCCTTTTGGGGCTCTGTGTGGAACTCCATGTTGCTTTGTCCGGAGGCAAGCCAGACTTCTCCTATAAGAATATTGTTTATCTCTATTCTCTCTCCGCTGTTTTCAGATTTAAAAACGAGCGATTGTCCTGTACAATATTTGGGCGTTTTTATATACAGACTCCATTTGCCCGAACTGTCGGGTTGTACACTATATACCTTTTTGCTCCACGAAGAGCTTATCAGCAGTTTTTCTCCTAAAGAGGCCTTGCCCCATAATTTTACCTTTGTGTTCTGTTGGAGAACCATGTTGTCTGAAATAAGAGATGGAAGCGATATTCCTGCTCTTACCTCAATTATGCCTAAAAACAGTGTTGCAAGAAATATTATAAAAGAGGTCTTTTTCATGATAAATACTATTAAAAAGAAAATATGCGGCTAAGGTAGTGCAATCCGTCCGTAATTCTATTCGATTTAAAAAATATTTTATGCTCTAATCGCTGTTTTACGTACCCATTTAAGGGGATAATGCTTATATTTGCTCTGCTTAATATTTTAATCTATGAAAAAAATCTATTATCTGTTGGCTATGGCCATAATGGTTGTGTCGGCCGTTCAGACTTACGGTCAAACAACCGAAAACGGCAAGAAAGATGCCGGATGTTGCAATAAAGTTGTAAATGAAGAAATTGTCGGGAGTATAGACAATTATATACAGAAAGTTAAGGATGAGTGGAAACTTTCCGGTATTTCTGCCTCTTTTGCAAAAGGGGGAAAGGTGTTTTACTCAAAGGCTTATGGCGTTAAGGAGTTGGGAGAGAGCGAGCCTATAGATGTAAATACAATATTTCAGATAGGTTCTGTTTCAAAATCATTTACCGCAACAGTAATGGCATCGGTAGTTGATGAAGGATTGGTAAAATGGGAAGATACCGTTGTTAATATTCTGCCTGATTTTAAAATGTATGATTCTTGGGTTACAGAAAACATGCTTGTACGTGATATTATGACTCACATGAGCGGTATTGGCGGACAGGTTGGTACATATATTCCAAATTTGGGTTACGACAGGGATGATATATACAAGATAATTGGAAGAATCAAACCTGCATATTCGTTTAGGGGCGGTTACCAGTATAATAACATAACATTTATAATTGCTTCAAAAATCATTGAGAAAGTTACCGGAAAATCTTGGGAAGAAAATGTTAGGGAGCGTGTATTCACACCGCTTGGAATGACCTCTTCTACTCTTAATGGCGAAGGCTTTGCCGCTGCAGCAAACAAAGCGGTTCCGCACGAATATTATTTCTATAATGATTCTATTCGTGTAAATGCCCTTCATGGCGAAGATCAGGCCCCTTGGTGGCTTACCGTAATAGGTCCTGCCGGCTCTGTATGTTCAAATGTAGAAGACATGATTAAATATGCCGAGTTCCACAGACTTAACGGACTTGTAAACGGTGAATATAAAATATCTGAAAAAGGCATGAAATATCTCCATAAAGGATTGAATATTACCTCTCAGGATACCAATAGAACAACCCTTTACGGCCATTGCTGGTTTGTAGAACAAAACAATCGTTACAGGTTGTATTTTCATACAGGAACTACATGGGGATTTACAGCTTTGTGTTTCTTTGTGCCGCAATTGGAGTTGAGCGGAGTCATTCTTGTAAACTGTGAGGCCGGAGCATCTCCGCGTTACGCAATAATGAGACGCTTGATAGATTTGTCTATGGGTGCACCTGCAAACGAATTTACAGCAGAATTCAAGGACTACAGTGCAGAATCATTTGAAAGTTATATTGAATCGGAGAAAAAAGATGCAGAGAGAGCTGCTGCAAAGGAGGCAGAGGATAGGGCATCAGGCAAACTTAAAGAGCTGCCGGCACCAAAGGCCTCACTTCTTGTAGGAAAATATGTTAAGGATGAACTTTTCGGGCCTGCAGAAATAACTTTGGAAAAGGATGAACTCTATATTTCGGTAGGAAAGAAGGGTTTCAAAAATAAACTCGAACACAAAAACGGCAATACATATACTTTCTGGAGCGACGGACACAGATTCCCTATTAATTTTTCTTTTGACGAAAAAGGCCGTAAGGTTACAGGATTTGTAATAGAATTTGCAAATGAAGAGGAAGAATATTTAGGCGGTTGGGAAAGATGCAAATAGTATAAATAGTTTAAAATAAGCAATATGAAAAAGTTTTTTGGATTTATAGCCCTTGTGGCTCTGTTGGTCGGAGGCTCATGGGAGCTTCAGGCTCAAAGCAAAAAGACAAAGCCTGCGGCAGAGACCGCAACAGTAAAACAGTGCAAGCCTATTATAGGTATTTCGGCAACGGATATTTCTCCGGTGAGCGCACCTCTAACCTATGTGACTGCCGTTAAGAGGGCCGGTGGAGTTCCTCTTGTTATTCCAATGACTTCTGACAAGGCTCAGATTGAGGCTGTTCTTGAGGTTGTAGATGCCGTGGTAATGACAGGCGGAGAAGATGTAGACCCTTTGAAAGGTTATGGAGAAGAGCCGCTCCGTGCTCTTGGCGAGATTGTCCCTGAGAGGGATGTGTTTGATATGATGCTTATAAAAATGGCTGTAGAAAAAGGTTTGCCTGTTCTTGGAATCTGCAGGGGTGAGCAGCTTATGAATGTGGCTTTTGGCGGAACATTGTATCAGGATATTCCATCTCAAGTGCCAACTTCATATATAAAGCATAGTCAGAGAGCTCCGCGCGATTACGGAACTCACTCCATTGATATAACAGAAGGTTCTTTGTTGCATAAACAGTTGGGCGTTACCTCTATAGCCGTAAACTCATATCATCATCAGGCTGTAAAAGATCCGGCTCCCGGGTTTAAAGTAACAGCCGTTTCAAAAGACGGAATAGTTGAGGCAATAGAGAAAGCAGACTCAGACCGTGTATGGGGCGTACAGTTTCATCCAGAAGGATTTGTATCTATGGGAGACGACAGTTTCTTGGGAATTTTCAAACATCTTGTAGAAAAAGCTAAAGAAACCAAATAGTATTTGCGCTGTTTTGCACATACAATAAGAGTAAAATAAACCCCAAAGTTTAAACCGAAAACTTTGGGGTTTATTCTTAGTTTCCTCTTCCGCTTTCCCGCACTATTGCAGAGATTGTAGTATTCATCTGTGCGGCATCAATCAGCTCCTCAATATTCAAATGCACTCTGTAGCGCCAGTAATGATGAGGGTTAGACGGGTCGTTGATTCTTTCGTCATTAACATGTACGTTACGTATATTGCTATCTATAGAAATCCAATCTTGTAATGGGAATATGGCCAACATACTCGGCGCAGCGAGATTCTGTTTTAGAATTTCAATACATCTTTCAGGAGAAGCGTCATCTGTTCCGGAATGTTTGCCAAGCCACATACGCATTGTCTCACTGTCGTGAGTACTTGTAGTACATACACTTAAATATGGGTATGTTGCAGGGTTGCCCAATCCTGCTCCAAACTGCTTTGGCATAATCATAAGCTCCAAAGAGAGAATTTTAAGATTCTCCATGCAGCGCGTTACAGACTCGGAGAGCATTCCTAAATCTTCTCCGCAGGCAAGCATGTTTGTGGCGGCAATCAACTGCTGTAATTTACGCATTGCATTGCAATACCATAACTCATTGTGCCTCTGAAAGAAATAATAATCATAAAGATGATTGAACGCCTCTTTCTGCCACCACTCCAATGATTGGTACATAGAGCCGTCTTTTGCCGAAATCATTGGGTGATAGTGCCCTTTATTATAAGGATCCTCTATAAAAAGGCCGTTGTAAGTTGGTTGTACAGTTCCGTTTTCTACTATGCCTCCGCACATCTCCTCAGGAGTTGTAAAGGGAACACCCATCTCCTGTATCTGTTGAGGTGTAAACGGCAAAGCGGGAGAAAGATGTCCGAGGCGGCCGTCGCTATACTCAACAGGAGTCTCCCATATTCTAAAGAATCCCAATATATGGTCTATTCTGTAAGCGTCAAAATACTTAGAAAACAAGCTCAGACGCTGTTTCCACCAGGCATATCCATCCTCTGCCATCTTGTCCCAATTATATGTTGGAAATCCCCAATTCTGGCCTGTCTTTGAGAAAAAATCAGGCGGCGCTCCGGCCGATTGCGAAAAATTGAACAGATGCGGATACTGCCATGCCTCCACGCTGTAACGTGCAATTCCTATAGGTATATCTCCTTTTATGGCAACCCCGCATTTGTGTGCATACTCTTTTGTTGCACACATCTGTCTGTTAAGGTTATATTGCAGATATACATAAAAATAAATATCATCTGCAAACAAACTGCTGTCTGAACACAACTCCTCAATCAATTCCTTAGAAAATTCTGAGGTCTGCATTTTGCCCACTGTTCCCCAAGTCTTAAAATCTGCCGTTCCAAAATGGTCGCGCAGAGTGCAGAAAACCGCATACGGCATGAGCCACTCGTTATTATCCTCAATAAATTTGCGGCAATCATCACTCTTTAAAACACTCTCTTTATCCCGACGGTACATTGCCCTGCAATATCTCATTTTAGAGTTCCAGGTTTGTGTATAATCAAGGAATTTTAAACTGTTAAGAGTCTGTTGCTCCTGTTTTAACTCTGCCTTTAAATCTGAATCATCAAGCTCTCCCAACTCCTCCAAATTAATATAAAGAGGGTGCAGGGCCAAAGTGGAGATGCAATTGTATGGATAAGAGTCCATCCACGACAGATGTGCAGTTGTGTCATTTATAGGAAGCAGCTGTATAACAGATAGTCCTGCCGTTTTTGCCCAGTCTGCCAAAAGCCTTATATCTTTAAAGTCACCTGTGCCGTGACTGCTTTTTGAACGCAAAGAAAAGACAGGAACAGCGCATCCTGCAAATCTTGGAGCAGAAATTCCAAAATGTGGCGACGGCTGCTCTGCAATCATGGTTGAATTACTATTTATATTTGGAATGCAGATTTTTCTATTTTCTCCCTCTTCCCAGATATATCTGTTCTCTTTCTTGTTAAATAGCACAAACTTGTATTCCCACTCTTCTCCTGCAAACCTTTCTGTATTTATAGAAATCTCTCTGCGTTGCCCCTCGGTACACATCATAACAACAGACTTTTGAGGATTCCACTCTCCCAAAGACGGATGACTTCCGCTTATACGAACTTCGCAATCTTTAGGAATATTAGGTATTATACTCCTTAATATGAGTTCATGATCACTTTTATGTGTGCAGCTGTACGGTTTTGCGTTATCCTCTGTAAAGTACACATCGGTAAACGGAGCTGTAAGAAAAGGGGCATCGTTGTTGTTCCCGCACCACTGGTCGCAACAATCAACGGCAAGTGTTTTGGCATCTATTGCAATGCTGCGTGGTTTGCCGGCTTCGTAATAAACCTGTCCGTTTTGTTTATGTACAGAATATTTATATGATATTGTGTTGTTTTTTAACGGATTAATACTAATCTCTCTGCTCCATACATGCTCTTTATTCTGTTCTAATGCCAATTCTTTTTGAGAATCGGAGCATGCAATAAATAGTTTTTCTCCCTCTTGCGGTATAAAATGAATAGAAAATCGTATTGTCATTCTTCTGTGATTAAAATTTTACCGACAAACCGGCATTGAATACTCCTTTGTAGCCGAATCCCAATTCTGCGAATCCGCCTAATGTTCCGGAACCTATCCTTACCCTGCAGGCCGTAAAATTATAGGCTATAACAGTTTTGTCGGTCTCTTGCGGTATAAAGTCGGATGTTTTCTTTGATATATGTTCGTCTTTGCAGCATGCACCCAACCATACGCCCGACGATACTTCCCATATACCATCTCTGTAGTATATCCAACTTAAGCCGGCCAAGGCGGTGTAACTGCGTATATTGTTTTTATACACAACGGTTTTGCTGTTTTTTGGAGTAACGCTCATTTCGGCCTCTCCAATGCCAAAATAGAGACCGGCACAAAAATATGGGTTTATATAAAAGTTATATCCCGCCGCTGCAATTCCGCTGTATTTGTAGTCTGTTCCCTCAAATTTAAAATTCTTGTCTCCCTCTATATAGGTATCGTTGTTAAGTTTGCCGGTTATCTCAATAATAGAAGGGGCGCCATATTGTACATACACTTCGCTTTTCTGATAATACATATAATCGTATTTGCTTATCTTGAGCGAATCCATATCTATTTTGCCTCCGCGTTGGCTCTCATTATGTTGGGCATTTGCTTTTACAGAGAAGCCTGTGGCAATAAGCAATACAATGCCTAAAATTTTAATGTACTGTTTCATCTCTATTTCTCCCTTTTTAAGTTTTTAGAGGCAAGGCTCATGCTTATAATTGAGATTGTTCCGCACAATATCATGGCCAAAGCCTGCGATTCATGAGAAATGGTTGCAAAAATAACGCCTGTTGTCTGGGCTATGCCATATACTTTTGCGAGTGCCAGACTTACAATAAAATGATAAGCCCCGAGTCCGCCCTGTACCGGAACAACCCAGCCAAGACCACCCACAATCATGAGAAAGAGAGCATCTGTGCCTGTAAGATGGGCTACAGAGGAGAATGCCTGTATGGTTGTATAGCTTGTGAGCCAATAAGTCCCCCATATGGCAAGCGTATAGAGAAAAAAGAGCCGCTTGTGCTTCATCCTAAATGCCGAAAGCAGACCTTGTACAAGGCCTTTTACAATATCGGCAATTTTTCTAAAAACGGCTGTTCCAAGCAGTTTGTTGCGGAATCTCCATATTACGGCGCATAGAACGGCAAATGCTGCAAGGCATATAACAGCAATCCATACGAAATTTACACTCAGTTTATCTTTAAGCGGTGCAAACAGTTCGTTGTTCATAAACCCTCCGAACTCGTCCCATTTAAATGCAAGAAGTATAAAAATCCAGAAAATCAGGCATATCATATCAAAGCCCCTCTCAATAACAACCGTTCCCAAAGCCCCTTCAAACGTTACTTTCCCGTTTTTTGCCACAACTCCGCAACGCGCAACCTCGCCGGCTCGCGGAAAGGCAAAATTGGTAAGATAAGCTATTGTTATTCCGTCGTATGCCTCTTTAAAAGAGATAGAGTTGTTAAGCGGCAGAAGAAGCAGTCTCCAACGCAACGCCCGTGCCACAAAGCCGGATATTCCAACAGCCATAGATGCTGCAATCCAATAATAGTTGCAACTCTTTAGCCCTGCAATAAAATCGCTCCATTTAACCTCTCTAAAGGAGAAATAGAGCAACACGCCCGCAAGTGCAAGCAGCAGCAGGTACTGAATAAGTTTTTTAAAAGAAAAGGCATGCCCGTCTGCTTGTGCCGCCATCTTGTTAGATCTGTTTTATCAGCTTGTTTGTAATTGAATCAGGGAATACAACCTTAGGTTTGAACTCTTTGGCCTCCTCAGGAGTCATGAGCGCGTACGACATTATTATAACAAGATCGCCAACGGCAAATTTACGTGCCGCAGCTCCGTTCAAACATATTTTTCCGCTGCCTCTCTCTCCTTTAATTACATAAGTTTCAATCCTTTCTCCGTTGTTTATATTTACAATCTGCACTTTCTCGTTTTCGTACAATCCCGATGCATCTATCAAATCTTCATCTATTGTAATGCTGCCTATATAATTTAGGTTAGCTTCGGTTACGCTTACTCTGTGAATTTTTGATTTAACTATTTCTATAAACATATACAGGACGGTTTAGTTGTTTTCTATTTCTATATTATCTATAAGTCTTACAGGACGTGCATAAACCGCACACCATAACCTTAGCTCTTTAGCATCGCTCCAGCTGTTTACGCAACGGAGAGTTTCTGCATCTACAATCTCTATATACTCGGTTTCCAACAGCGGATTGGCGTCTATCTCTTTTGTAAGTGCCTCTATCACCTGTTTTGGCGACATGCTTCCTTTAAGAGCATTGGCCTTGCTTATTACCTTATATATATAAGGGGCTGCTTCCCGCTGCTCTGCTGTAAGAAGTGTGTTTCTTGAACTTTTGGCCAGACCGTCGGCCTCTCTTATTATAGGGCATGGCACTATCTCTACCTTATAGCCCAATTCCTTTACAAAATGTTTTATTATTGCAACTTGTTGAAAATCTTTCTCTCCAAAGAATGCAAAAGCCGGTTGTACAATATCAAAAAGGCGAGTGACAACCTGAACCACACCGTTAAAATGTCCCGGACGGCGCGGGCCTTCTCCTGTCTTGTCCAACGCACCCATATCAAATATGCGGGTATCTTCTTGCGGATAAATATCCTTTACAGAAGGGGCAAAAACAATTGATACACCGCTCTTTTCGAGTAATGCACAATCTGCTTCGAGAGTGCGCGGGTATGTTGCAAGGTCTTGTTTATTATTAAATTGTGTAGGATTTACAAAAATACTCACAACGGTATGTTTGCATTTTGCTACAGATTTTTCAACTAAAGAAATATGGCCTTCATGAAGGGCTCCCATTGTTGGAACAAAGCCTATATCCTGCTTGTTCTCCAACTTGTTGTATGCTTGGGCAAATTCTGCCAACGATTTAGCTACTATCATTTTACCTATTTAAAAAAGATTTGCAAACCTACAGAAAAATATTCTGTAAAAAAAATCCCTATCTTTGTTTTTTTCAAAAAGATAAACAAATTACAGTAATGCTGGATTTTATAGATATTAAACTCATTGATATTATAGATATTTTCCTGGTAGGCCTTTTAGTCTACTATATCTATAAACTTATACGCGGAACAGCCGCAATAAGCATCTTTTCAGGAATAATAATCATATATGTAGCGTGGATTATTGTAAATGCCCTTAATATGAGCCTGCTCTCAGCTATTATGGGGCAGGTGCTCGGAGTTGGAGTAATTGCAATAATCGTACTGTTCCAGCAGGAGATAAGACGCTTTCTGCTTCTGCTCGGCAACAAATATCTTAGCGGTAACAGCAGCAAACGATTTGCCAATTTCATTTTTGGAAGCAGGCATGAGGTGATTCCGCTTAAGACCCTCGATGAAATTACGCAGGCCTGCCGAAAAATGAGTGAAACAAAAACAGGTGCGCTTATAATCTTGGCCCGCACCTCCTCTCTCCAACCTGTTATAGAGACCGGAGATACAATAGATGCAAATATAAACAGGCGTCTTATAGAGAATCTTTTCTTTAAAAACTCCCCTTTGCACGACGGAGCCATGATTATAGCAAACAACCGTATTGTGGCGGCCCGCTGTACGCTTCCCATAAGTGAAAACCCAAACATACCGGCCCAATATGGAATGCGGCACCGTGCTGCAACCGGATTAACAGAGCAGACAGATGCCGCAGCTATTGTTGTTTCGGAGGAAACAGGCAATATCTCATTTGTACGCGATGGTTCTATCAAAAAGATGAACAGTATAACAGAATTGCGTATAGCAATAGAGAATGCCTATAAAAACTAACCGCTTTTAAAGAGCTTGTTCTTGTTGCAGAGCAAGTGCCTGTTACAGCATGGCCTTTTTAACGGCCTCTACAGCATCAAGAAGCTCCCATCCAAAGAACTGTACCTCTTTTGTGGTTTTGTTGCCGTTCTCTATAACTTCTACATTGGCTTTGTATGGTTTGCGGCCCATGTGTCCGTATGCGGCAGTAGCCTCAAATATAGGATTGGTAAGTCCGAATTTCTCTACAATCTTTGCCGGGCGCAAGTCAAATATTTCGCCTACGATTTTGGCAATCTCACCGTCGGTCTTGTTTATTAATGCAGTGCCGCGTGTGTTTACAAAAATGCTTACAGGTTTTGCAACACCAATAGCGTATGCAAGCTGTACAAGAACCTCTTTTGCAACACCGGCAGCAACAAGATTCTTTGCAATATAGCGGGCTGCGTATGCTGCAGAACGGTCTACTTTAGAAGAGTCCTTTCCTGAGAATGCCCCTCCACCGTGTGCACCGCGTCCGCCATAGGTGTCTACAACAATTTTACGGCCGGTAAGACCGGTATCACCATGAGGACCTCCAATTACAAACTTTCCGGTAGGATTTACAAAAAGAATGAAATCATCTTTGAACAACTTTTGGGTAGCAGCCGGAAGTTTGGCAATCACGCGTGGTAAAAGGATATTTTTTATATCGCTCTTTATACGTTGCTGCATGGCCTCATCGTTGTCAAACTCATCATGTTGGGTAGAAACCACAATAGTATGGATTCTCAAAGGCTCGTGCTCGTCGGAATATTCAACTGTAAACTGAGATTTTGCATCTGGTCTCAGATAAGGCATAAGATTGCTCTCCTTTCTTATTGCGGCAAGCTCAACCAATGTAAGATGCGCAAGATAAAGAGGTAGCGGCATATACTCTTCTGTATCGGTGCAAGCGTAACCGAACATCATTCCCTGGTCGCCTGCTCCCTGCTCGTCCTTATCGGCAACTACAACACCTCTGTTTATATCGGGAGACTGTTCATGAAGGGCCGACAGTATACCGCATGAATTGCCGTCAAACATATACTCAGCCTTTGTATAGCCTATTTTGTTTATAACTCTGCGGGCAACGCTCTGAATATCTACATAGGCTTCTGAACGCACTTCGCCGCCTATAACAACAAGTCCTGTGCTTACGAATGTTTCACAAGCTACTTTGCTCTCCTTATCCTGACGCAAAAATTCATCAAGGACAGCATCTGAAATCTGGTCTGCAACTTTATCCGGATGTCCCTCCGAAACAGACTCTGAAGTAAATAAATAAGACATAACCAAATAATTTAAAATTAATTATTTAGAAAGGCTTGACATTGCTCTTAACAATTCTTTTCTGAGGTTCGGCAAACCCGACAGGGTTCGAGTAAAAGATCGTTTTAGCATTTTTTAGCGTGGTTGCAAGCAGTCAAATCTTTCCACATTTGCGCCGCAAAGGTAATATATTTTTCTATACTGCAAAATCATATATAGTTGATTTTGGCTGTTTTTAAGTCGTGAATGTTATGATGTGTAATGATTTACAGTGCGTGGAATCATAAAATTGTTACAAAAGAGGGTATCGCTTAACAATTTATTATCATTTTATTTACACTGTCATAGTGTATATTAAATAAAAATAACTACTTTTGCCGCCGTAAAAAAACTTGGCGTATGAGAAAAACTAAGATTTTATCTTTACTTACATCGTTCATTCTAATTTTGTGTTCTTGTGGCAGCGATGAGTCTGTGCAGGAAAAAATAGAACTCAGTCAATCAGAACTTGAATGCACTGCAGTTGCAGGCACTTTGAGTGTAACCGTAACATCTAATACGAGTTGGTCTGTATCTGTTCAGAATGCTCCGGATTGGATAGCCGTGTCTCCTGCTTCGGGTTCGGGAGATGCCGTAATTACCATTAATGTAAAAGAAAACGCCGGCAGTGCGCGTACCGCTCAGGTACTGGTGGTCTCAAAGGCTACATTTGCAAAATGTGTGGTCACCCAGGCTGCTGCATCCAAAGATGAAGGCGGAGATGATGACAACCAAGACGATACCAAAGTTACTCCAATCTCCGATGTAAGGGCCAAATACAAAGGTTCAGACGTTAAAATCACAGAAGATATAACCATACAGGGAGTTGTTATAAGCGATTACCGCAAAAACACTGCGGGCGGGCTTAATAACTATACTTCGGCAAAGGCTATTGTATTATCTGATACCTCTGCCGGAATAATGCTTTATTGTGCTGCCGACAATACCTCTTTTGCAAGAGGCGATAAAGTTGAGGTTTCCCTCAAAAACCAGCTCTTGTCTGTGTACGACAACGGTGTATTGCAGGTAAACGGAATTCCGTTGGCCAATATAAAGAAAGTAGGTACAGAAACACCTGTTGCCAAGGAGATAACAGCTGCAGAGCTTGTTACAGGCAAATATGAGGGCATGTATGTTGCCGTAAAGGATGTTCAGGTAACCGATGAAGATAAGGGGAAGACTTTTGCCACAGCAGAAAACCATACAAGCATAGGTTTTGAGGCAAAGACAGGTGAGATATTCTATATTTTCTCATCTAAATATTCTACTTTCCTAAATGAGGTTGTACCGTCGGGTTCAGGTGTACTAAAAGGTATAGCAGGTGTAAATAAAAACAAATATCAGATATCTATCTCTGCAAAATCAGATTACGCAGCCCTTACAGGAACGCGTTTTTCAACCGGTCCTAAGTTCTCTATAAACGGAGTTTCGGAGATTTCAACAACGGTTTCGGGAGATGCAGGCAGTTATAAACTTACCCTTGCCGCTAAAGAGATTGAATGGACTGCAAGTTCAAACAACCAGAATTTTGTATTGTCAAAGACAAGCGGAAGCAATGCTACAGAGGAGATAACAATCTCTTATACCAATAATCCAAGTACAACGGATAAGCGTACTGCTGTAATAACATTCAAGACAACAAGCACGGCTGTAGCTAACCAAACACTTACTCTCACAATAAACCAGTCTCCGTTTGAGGCTCTTGTTTCAGACGCTGTAAACAAATGGTTAGAACTGCCTCAAATAACAGAAAAAGAGGATTTTGCATATATTTATCACACAACATCTCTCAATAATAATACTGTAAGAAACTATTCATATTGGTTGGATGGTAAAAATCGTGTGGCAAATTGGGTTGCATATCCATTATATAGAGGTATAGATGCAAACAATACTACGCGTTCCGATGCTTGGGCCTTTGACCCTAAAGTGCCAAAGAGAAATCAGCCTGTGTTGGCAAAAGGTTGGGGAGTAAGCGGATACGATAGAGGTCATCAGCTTCCTTCTGCAGACCGTCTGCACTCGGTAGAGGCAAACAAAACCACCTTCTATTATACCAATATGACAGCCCAGAACTCATCTCTTAATCAGGGAATATGGGGCAAGTTGGAGACAAGCGTAAGAAATTGGGCAGATGATTGCGATACCTTATATGTTGTAACCGGTGCGGTAACCGTAACAAAAGATAATACAACAATAGAGTATATAAAAGACAACAGCGGAAACAATGTGGCAATTCCAAAAGCCTATTTTAAAGTACTGTTGCGCTATAAAAAGGCCAATGAGGCAACCAATGGGGGATATTCCGCAATAGGTTTCTGGTTTGAAAACAGAGCCTACTCTGCGGCTTCTGTTACTGCAACGGATGCAAAGAGTGTAAAGAAGATAGAGGAGCTTACAGGCTTGAACTTCTTCCATAATCTCGACGATGTAATAGAGGCTGCCGTGGAGGAGAAATTTACAGCGTCTGAATGGGGATTGTAGAATTGTCGGGTTGCTGTAATGAGGCTATGGTAAAGCTATAATAAAGACAACACTATTATCTAATAAAACAAAAACTATTTATGAAAAAAACAATTAAATGTTTTCTTGCCACTTTGGCTTGTATGGTAATGCTGATTCCGGCTTTCGCACAGGTTACAACGTCGAGCATGAACGGCTACGTTGGCGAAAAAGGCGCTGAGGAATTGGTTGGAGCAACAATTGTTGCAACACATGTGCCTTCAGGTACACAGTATGTGGCTACAGCTAACAATGAAGGCCGCTTCGTTATTAACGGTATGCGTGCCGGCGGTCCTTACACAGTTCAAATTTCGTACATCGGTATGTCTACAGTAGAGTACAAGGATGTATATTTGAAATTGGGTGATCCATTTGAAATTAATGCTGTAATGGAGCCTTCCAATGAGTTGGATGCAATTATCGTTGTTGGAGAAAATGCGTTTAATGCATCACAGACTGGTGCTGCATCTTCATTTAGCTTAAAGACTGTTGAGTCTATCCCAACAATCGACAGAAGCGTTTACGATGTTGTAAAATACTCTCCACAAGCATCTGTGGGTAAAAACGGAGGTATCTCATTCGCAGGTTCAAATAACCGTTATAACAGTTTCCAGATAGACGGTGCTATTGCAAACGATGCGTTCGGTCTCTCTTCTTCTGGAACAAACGGCGGACAGACAGGTGCAAACCCTGTATCTATGGATGCAATTGAGGAGGTTCAGGTAGTTGTTGCTCCGTTTGACGTACGTCAGAGCGGTTTTACCGGCGGTGCTATAAATGCAATTACCAAATCCGGAACAAACACCATTAAGGGTACTTTCTATTCTTACTTCAACAATCAGGATATGATTGGTAAAACTCCGGGTGATGTAGATGAAAGAACCGAGTATTCAACTCAGTTGAGCCAGACTTATGGCTTTACCATAGGTGCTCCTATAATCAAGAACAAATTGTTCATCTTTGCCAGTGGCGAGTATTACAAGAAAGAGTATCCAGATGTAGACTCTCCTTCTAACGGAACCTACAACGGAACACCTCTCTCTTCTGAGGTAATAGATGCAAACGGAAACTCTTTGGGAAATATCTTCAACGAGTCTCTTGCTCAGGCAATGATTAATAAATATGAGAATCTATTCGGTATTAGAACCGGCGAGTCTTATGGTCAGCATCAGGTAGAAGACCGCTCTATAAATGCTATGTTGCGTTTAGACTGGAACATAAACAACAACAACAAGCTTATGGTGCGTTATCAATATATGGATGCATTTGCAGACCAATACAGTTCAAGCCCTACATCTTATAAATTCAACGGTTCGGCTTACAAACAGTCAAACAAGACCAACACTATTGTAATGGAGTTGAACTCACGTATATCAGACGATATTTCAAATGAGTTCCGTGCAACAGGTGTGTTTGTAAGAGACGAGCGTTCAATAGCTTATGCAGGTCCTAACGTATATATAGATGGTGATAACATTACATTCTCTTTGGGTACAGAGTATTCATCGGGAGCAAATGCAATGAGTTCAGATGCTTACACTCTAACAGATAACCTCTCTATATATAAGGGTAACCACAATATTACAATAGGAACACACAACGAGTTGTTTAAATTCTACAACGTGTTCTTGCAAGGTGCATACGGTTCATACTACTACAATACAGTAGCAGACTACTTTGCAGATAATTTCTATAAATACAACTATAAATACGCAGATCCTGAGCTTACCGGTGGAAATACCCGTTGGGGTGCAACTACATGGGCTGCTCAGTTCGGTCTTTATATTCAGGATGAGTGGAAACCTAACAAAAACCTTACTGTAACTTACGGTTTGCGTGCAGATATGCCTCTTCTTCTTAACAAACCTACCAAGAACGAGGAATTCAACCAAACAACATTTGCTACAGAAAATAAGGCATACGTTGGAACAATTCCAAGTGCAAAAGTACTTTTGTCTCCACGTATAGGATTCCGTTGGTTCATTGATGATGAGCATACAATGTTGCTCAGAGGTGGTGCCGGCTTGTTTACCGGTCGTGTTCCGTTTGTATGGCTTTCAAATGCCTATAACAACACCGGTATGGAGTCTAAATCTGTAACTGTAAACAATCCTGGTAAAGATTTCCCTCTTACTGTAAATCCTTATAAAGATGTTGTAGAGTCAGGAATTGCTGCAGCCAGTGGTGGAGCAACCATCAATACAATGTCTCGCGATTTCAAATATCCTCAGGTATTCCGTGCAAACGTTGGATTTGATTATATGTTTGCAAAAGGTTGGAAGTTCAAATTTGACGCATTGTACTCAAAAACTCTTAACAACGTGTTCTTTAAGAATCTTGCAATTACAAGCAACAATGTTGTTTACGGTGTTAATGCAACTGCTGCCGCTGCTAATCCTAACAGTACAGCTCCTTACTATACAATTGATAAATCATACTCTGCAATTGTATCATTGGAGAATACAAACAAAGGTTATACATACTCAGTGAGCGGTCAGATTGAAAAATCATTCGACTTTGGTCTTAACCTCATGGCTTCATATACATTCGGTCACTCATACTCAGTGAACGACGGTACCTCTTCTGTTGCATTCTCTAACTGGAAATATAACTACTCTGTAGATACAAATGCACCTGAGATGTCATTCTCATTGTTTGACAAGCCTCACAAAGTAATGGCTATGGTATCTTATAACTCTCCAATCTTTGCAAGAGGTCTTAAGACAAACATTACCCTTACTTACGAAGGTTCAAGCGGACAGAGATATACATACTCAATGAATGAGTCTTCTGATTTTAACGGTGATGGCCAGAAAGGAAACTCTGTTCTTTATATCCCTACAGAACAGGAAATTGGTATGATGAACTGGGCAAGCCCTGCTGATGCTGCAAAATTCGAGTCATTTATAAGAAACGACAACTATTTGAAAGATCACAGAGGACAATGGTCAGAGAGATATGCCGGTATAGGAGACTTTGAGCATCATTTCGATTTGCACGTTGCACAAGATTTCTTCTACGACAAAGAGAGCGGTAGAAAACTGCAGTTTATTGTAGACTTTATAAACATAAGCAATTTGTTCAATCCTGAATGGGGCTTGTACTACTCAGGCGCATACAACTTGCAGATATTGAATGTTACCGGTCTTAATAAAGATTCTCACGGTAATCTTACTCCAACCTACAAATACAATCCTCAATCATTGTATTTGAGCGACTTCATGTCGAGATGGAGATGTCAATTAGGCTTTAGACTAACATTCTAATCTTTAAAACCGAATTTTATGAAAAAATACTTATTATATATTTTAATGGCATTTGCTGCAATCTCTTTTACATCGTGTGAAGATGATGCAGTAGAAATGGGAACAACCATTAGTACAGACCCTGCTACTTTGAGTTTTAATGGTCAGGGTGCCGCAGCACAGACTGTCTCTGTTCTTGCTAACGGCGATTGGATTGCAGTTGCTCCGGAGTGGATTACAGTTACTCCTAATTACGGTTCTGGAAATACTACCGTTACAGTAACTGTTGCCGATAACCTTGATACAGACGGAACTCTTGCAGCAGAAAGAACAGGAGACCTATCGTTCTCTCTTAATGGAACACCGGCTGTTGTATCTGTAAGCCAGACAGGTGACCCTGATAAAACTCCTGTAAAGCCTGCTAAAATAACTATTGCAGACTTTAACGCAGCACCTGAAGATGCTACTGTATTCTATGAAATTACAGGAACAATTTCCGGAATCAAGAATACATATTACGGAAACTTCTATCTTGCAGATGAAACAGGTTCTGTATATGTTTACGGTTTGGGCGATCCCGGCACTTTTGAGAGCCTTGGACTAAGCGAGGGCGATTTGCTCACAATGTGTGGTTATAGAGGTTCATACGGTAGCACTATTGAGGTAATGGGCGGATATTATGTATCTCATGTAGCTTCATTGATATCTGCAACTCCTGCAGAGGTTTCATTGCCTATTGAGGGCGGTAGCTTTGAGATAGCTATGGCTTATAAAGGCGAGACATTTGAAATTTCTATAGATGACGCTGCAAAATCATGGCTTAACATGGGTACTATTAAACCAGACGGCGATACTACAAGAGTTTCTTTCTCTGCTACTGCAAATGCCGGCGGTCTTCGCGAAGCAACAATATCATTTACCTCTGTAAAAGGCTCTGTAACATCTACAGTTACAACTGTTGTAACTCAGGAGGGTTCTATTGCAGATAAAACCGTTGCAGATTTTATTGCAGCTTCTGAGGGTACAGCCCTTTACAGATTGAGCGGTAAGATTAAGAGTATTGTTAGTGCCGTATATGGTAATTTCTATCTTGAGGATGCTACCGGAGAGGTATATGTTTACGGTCTTACTTCAACATGTATAGTAGGCCAAAGCAATGACAAATCATTTGCAAGCCTTGGTTTGAAGGCCGGTGATATTGTTACCATTGTAGGTACAAGAGCTTCGTATAATAATCAGGTACAAGTAGGTGGACCTGCTTACTATGAATCTCATGTATCTTCTACAGAGGCAACAGTTGCTCAATTCCTTTCTGCTTCTACCGGTGATGCTTACTACAAACTTACAGGAACTATCGAAGACATTAAGAGTGCAGATTACGGCAACTTTAATCTAAAAGATGAAACAGGTACAGTGTATGTTTATGGTTTAACCAAAGCTCCTGTTGCAAAAAATGACAAATCATTTGCATCTTTAAACCTTAAAGCCGGTGATAAAGTAACAATTATAGGTAAACGTGCTGAGTATAACGGTACTGCACAGGTTGGTTCTGCATACTATATTTCTCACGAAGCTCAAAACGTAGGTGGCGATAATGGCGGTGGATCAGCCGCTGCAATTACTTGGACCATTGGTTCTGCCAACCAAACATGGGTTGCAGATTCTGTTGCAACTTACGGTTCAGGCTTTAAAGCAACAGATAAAGGAATTACTGTTGGATATTATAAATATAATAACAATAATCCCGCAAAAGACGCTTATGCTGATCATATAAGAGTATATCAAGGTTCTGCTTTGGTTATATCTGCCACCGATGGTAAGGCTATTAAAAAAGTTGTTCTTGAATGTACTGGTGCAGATTATACTGCTGCAATTACAGTAGGAGGAAACACAGTTGCTCCTTCCGGAACTACTATTACATGGTCTGGCAATACAACTTCATTTGAGGCTGTTACATCGGCTCAAATAAGAGTAAAATCACTCTCTGTAACATTGGCAGAGTAATACAGCTCACTATAGCTATTAAGACGGCCCTAAAACAGGACCGTCTTTTTTTATGCCATAAATAGAAACGGTATAATTGCCAAAAACAGTTGGCAACATCAATGAAAATTAAGGGAAAAATAGGGAGAACCCCATTAAGAGTTCGGACTATTTTTTCCTATTTTTATTGTCTTTATTTATGAAGTATAGATACCATTTATTACGTCAAGAAAACCGCGATTTGGACACTTTTCTCGTCTTGTTTTTGGCAACATTACCATAGAAACAAAAAGCAGAAAGCAAACACTAACTTAAGATGTTTGCTTTCTGCCTGTTATATTTTACTCTGTTATAATAGCTTGTTGTATTGTTTGAGAGATATTACTTAGTAACTCAATTATTCAATTACTGCATAGACTATCTTTAACTCCGGATAGCGTTCTGCTTTAGGACCGTTTATTTTTGCGTTAAAATAGTTGTAATTGTTAATATAGTAATAGGTGTATCCATAATAGTTGTCGGTCTCAGACATGAGAGGATAGAGCCAAATATTATAGGTGCTGTCTATCTCATCTATATTCTTGTTTATAATCTGCTGTATTGTGGTAGAAAAATCGCACTCATACTGCATGAGTGAGCGATTCATTATGCCAAGCGGATTATCAGTGCTATTGTAATCGTCAAACGGATAATAGTATTTTGTGCGGGTTGTATCGTTTATCTGCTTCCTATGTGCAGGGAACAGATAGCTTGGATAAGAGTATGATATTATATCCGTATTTTGGGGTAATTCAAACGGGAAAACGAGCGAAGCCTTTGCTATGATAATTTTAGAGGGATCATACCCCTCTTTTACCGCCCATGCGTCAAGGGTATCCTTTAAGGATTTTGCATCTATGTAAGGATTTATTCCGCCCATTCCCTCAATAGGAAGTATCTCCAACGGCTCCGATGTTTCGAGCGATTTTGAACTGTATTCTGCTGTATTAAGTATATAATTGTATCCAAAAGAGAGGCTTATAAGAGTGTCTTTTCTCTCCAAACCCTCTTCCCATGTTGGTTGGAAGTTATATTTAAGGTACAAGTATGCCGAGCTTTTTTCAAACAGGCTTAGACGTCCTCCTTTCATTCCAGGAATAGGATCGTCGCATTTAATATACAGACCCTTAAATTTTTTGGCAAACAAATCTAACGAATCAAGCTCATTCTCAGAGGCTGTGAGCAGTTCTGCACCCAAAGAATTATCTAAATATACAAAAATGGAATCTCCTCCAAAGTATGTGAGCACACTTGTGTTTAAAGGAGTAGAATCGTAATCGTTTGCAGTAAGTGAATTGGCAAACAAAGTAGTAGAATCTATAGTTCTTTTAAGCCTGTACACGTTAAAGTTCTGTGCTATTCCCTCTTGCGATGGCGATAATATATTTGACGTGGTTACAGTAGATTGCGTAGAGAGCGGAATACTCAGATAAGTAGAGATAATCCTTGCATCTTTGCCCAAATTGAGAGTTGTGCTTGTAGGTGCAATATTTCCGGCCGAACCGAATTTTGCAACTCCGAACTCCTCTGTCTCAAATGCCCCCACTGTAACATATGTATCCGATACCCCCTGCAGGCTGTCGAGCATTTTTAAACCAACAGGAAGGCGGAAAGAGGCTCTCTTTATGTGGAGTATATGTTCGTTTGGAATAAAATCACTACCTACCGATTTGTCGGCGGTAATACATGAAAAAACTATCGTGCAAGATATTGCCGATAGTATAAGTGTGCGGAAAATATCCTTAAATTGCATTATTTCCTAAAATTGTGTCGTAAAACTGGTTATACTCTTTAATGTACTCAGCTCCGGCACCGGTATTTTCTATCTCTGTAAAAGGAAGAACCGGAAGTTTTGAAGCCTGTACACAAGATGCTATCTCCTGATTTATCTCTTTGCTTCCCATTATTATACCGTCTGAATACTGAACGGCTAATTTAGCAAGATTTATGCCATTGGCAGGGGCTAATACATCCAGGTCTTTGTTTTTTATGCCAGGAAGAAGAATCTTTGTGCGCATGTCTTCTGCAAACTCAACAGACTCAATCTCGTTGTACAATGTGAGAATGAGTTTGCTGTCTGTAAAGATAGGGTCGTCTTTATACACTTTTTTGAGGTATATAGGCAAAATATGAGAAATCCAACCCTGACAATGAATCACATCCGGTTTCCATCTCAATTTCTTTACTGTTTCAAGAACTCCGCGGGCAAAGAAAATAGCCCTCTCGTCGTTATCTCCAAAAAATTCACCGGCCTCGTTGGTGTATATGAATTTTCTGTGAAAATAATCATCGTTGTCTATAAAGTAAACCTGCATGCGGGCCGACGGTATAGAGGCTACCTTTATAATAAGCGGCCTGTCTATATCGTTTACTATAATGTTCATGCCCGAAAGACGTATTACTTCGTGCAACTGATTCCTTCTCTCGTTTATACAACCGTAACGAGGCATAAACGAACGAATCTCTTTTCCGCTTTCCTGCACTCCCTGAGGTAGGTATCTGCCAACAACAGACGATGTGGTTTCCGGAACATAAGGAAATATTTCCGAATTTACGAACAATACTCTTTTAGGTTCTTTCATACAAATCAAAATTTAGCCATGCAAAGATAATAAAAAAATAAACAGCGTCTAAATAAAATGATATGTAAATTTTGCATACCTTTGGAGGTTGATTTATATGAGTAAAAAAGAGAAAAATATTATAGCCAGAAGGCTTGCACATTCCTACTTGTCATCAATCATCAGCATAAGTTTAGTGCTGCTGTTAGTGGGTTTTTTTGCACTTATAGCTGCAAATGCAAGCTCGGTATCTGAATATTTTAAAGAGAACGTAAAGATTTCTGTAATTCTCAATAGCGAAGTAGAGGAGATTGAAGCTCGGGAGATAACAGGAAAGATAGAGAAAATGGTTCACGTAAAATCGGTTGAATATATCTCTAAAGAGCAGGGTACTAAAGAGATGAAAGAGCTTCTCGGCCAGGATTTTTTAGAGGTGTTTGAGACTAATCCTATCCCCATCTCTTTAGAAGTAAAGCTTAATGCAGAATATTTTCACCCCGACAGTCTTGCCGGCTTTACATCAAACATAAACGCTATTCCGCAGGTAGATGAAGTTATATACCAGAATTCGCTCATAGAGGCTATAAACAGCAATATAGAGAGGATAGGTCTTGTTATGATGATTTTTATAGCTCTGTTGCTCTTTATATCGTTTGTGCTTATAAACAACACCGTAAGGCTTAATGTATATTCAAAGAGGTTTTCAATTTATACAATGCGCCTTGTTGGAGCCACGAGGGCATTTATACGGGCTCCGTTTTTATTGCGCTCGGTGTTTCAGGGACTTATCTCCGGACTTATAGCCGCACTTATTCTTTTGTGTCTGCTGTATGTTGTAAGGGAGCAGTTTACCCAACTGTTCAATGTGTTTGATTTGGAGCTGTTGCTGTCGGTGCTTGCAGGTGTTGTGCTTCTTGGAATACTTATTTGTGTTATCTGCACGTTTTTTGTTGTAAACCGTCTGGTTTCTTTAACAAATGACGAACTTTACTATTGATTTTAACGGTTAATTATCTGAATATGAAATATAAAGAATCTGTAAAGCAAAAAAATGAAATTAATGACAAGGCCTTTGCTATTCCGCAGAGAAATATACTCTACATAATAGCGGGGGTTGTTGTAATGGTATTAGGATATATTCTTATGGTTGGAGGCGGCTCAGATAATCCTCAGGAGTTTAATGACGCAATGTTCAGCTTTAGGAGAACGGTTTTGGCTCCGGTGGTTATTCTTGCCGGAATGGTCATTGAGGTTGTGGCCATTATGTACGTTGGTAAAAAAGATAGAGAATAGAAATTAAACAGATTGCAGAATGTCGGAATTTGAAGCTATTTTATTGGGATTGGTCCAGGGACTTACAGAGTTTTTGCCGGTAAGCAGCAGCGGACATCTTACTATATTTAAAAGTCTTTTTGGTATAGAAACATCTAACCTTAGTTTTGAGGTTGCAGTTCATGCCGCAACTGTGTTAAGTACGGTGGTGGCTTTTAGAAAAGAGATTTGGGAACTTCTTAGAGGTTTCTTTAATCTTAAAATGAATCCGCAAAAAGATTACCTGTTTAAAATAGGAGTCTCTATGATTCCAATCTTTATAGTTGGTGTCTTTTGTAAGGATTTTGTAGAAGAGGTGTTTGGAAGCGGAATAGCTGTTGTTGGATTTATGCTCATTATAACTGCAGTACTCCTTTCGTTAAGCGAAATTCTTACAAAAAAACAGATGCAGAAAGCGGCTCAAAGCAGTGCTGCCGGTAGTGGAGAGGTTGGAAAGGAGATCGGTTATAAAGAGGCGGCTATAATAGGCCTTGCTCAGGCGTGTGCGGTTTTTCCGGGACTTTCGCGCTCCGGTACAACAATTTCTACGGGACTTATGCTTGGCGTGAAAAAATCAGAAGTGGCTCAGTTCTCGTTTCTTATGGTGCTTGTTCCAATTTTGGGAGAGGCGTTTTTAGAGCTTGTGGGTGGCGAATTTTCCAGTTCGGCATCCGGAATAGGAGTGCTTCCTCTGGTATTGGGCTTTGCAACTGCATTCATCTCCGGCCTTTTTGCCTGTACACTTATGATAAACCTTGTAAAAAGGGCGCGTTTGTGGGGCTTTGCGGTTTATTGCGTTATTGTTGGTATTGCATGCGTAATAAGTTCTCTGTAATACAGATAATCTTATCAGGTAACGTTTTATGAAAGAGAAGGGCTTGTATTATTTTGTATCTGATGTGCATTTGGGCTTAGATTATAAGAATCCCGAGGAGAGGGAGCATAAGTTTGCTGCTTTCCTTAATTCTCTGCCGCATAATACAAAAGAGCTCTTTCTATTGGGTGATATATTCGATTTCTGGTATGAATACAAGCATGTTATTCCGCGCGGATTTACCAGAACACTTGGAGCTTTGGCAGCATTGTCCGACAGAGGTGTAAAAGTGCATTTCTTTAACGGGAATCATGATGTATGGACCTACAACTACTTCCAACGTGAGTTGGGGTTTATAATGGAATCACAGCCGTTGGTTACAGAAATTGAAGGCAGGCGTTTTTGTATGGGGCACGGCGACGGTCTTCCTCCCGGAGACACCGGCTACAAATTACTCAAATCTATCTTTACAAACCGCTTTTTGCAGTTTCTTTTTAGCGGACTTCATCCGAGATGGGCTTTTGGTTTTGGGCTTGCATGGAGCAAACATAACAGGTTGGCCAAAGGACAGCTGTATGAGTTTAGGGGAGAAGAGGAGCCTATTGTAAGATATGCAGAAAATTTACAGTCGCACAGGCCGGGTGACGGCAAGATAGATTATTTTATCTTTGGCCATTACCATTATAAAGCAGAATATTCTCTTAAAAATTATGGGAAGCTCTTTATAATGGGAGAGTGGATACATCATTGCGACTATCTCGTCTTTGACGGAGAGTCTCTGCAGAGCAGAATATTTGAATTATAGCCTTATTTATAGAACATTGAGTAGTAGAGGTAGTCAAACGCCCCTTTGTGGTATAGTTGCACTAACTCCTCAACAATCTTGTCTTCTCCAAAACGGTCGTAGGGCTTTTTTAAATCAGAACCAAAGATTTTGGCTATTCCTTGCCAGAATCCTGCGGCTGCCCCTCCTCTGTAATTCTTTATAACATAGTATGATGTTTGACCTAACTCTCTGTCGAGCAGTTTGAGCAGCAGCCTGCCTTGTGAGAATGTTAGTCCGCGGAGCGGCTTTTCAAACTCTCTGAACAATCTTTTCTCGTACTCTTTCAGATATTTTTCGCGTTCGCGGTTGGTAAAACCAGAATGAGCCAGTGTGCTGTCGGCATCCTTTATTATAATTTTTGCCTTTAAGGCATACGGATATGTCTTTTTAAAATTATATACGGTTCGGTAGTATTTGCGCCACTGTTTGCTGTTTTTCCACTTGTCGGGTCTGTTGAACACATACAGCGAGTTTATGTTATCTATATAAAGAGTGTCGCCGTTATTATCTATTGTATAGCCTATTAACGCGCTCTTTGTTTTTTGGGCGTGCGCTTTTGCCGGTAATAACGATACCGTAAATATCAATAGATAAAGTATGCTCTTGAGTGCTCTACAGGCCATTTTGTGCTTTGTCTGATTTTTTCTGCAAAAGAAATAAATTTTGCAGAATTTGATTCTTTTCGTGCAATTATTACACCAAAAACATTAACTTTATGAGTTGTTTGTTAATATCTGAAAAATCTTTGTAACGCTAAACTTATAATTATGTTAGACTCATCTGTTTTTACCCCGTGGAGCTTTTTTGTTGATATGGGGCTTATTTTTGCACTTTTGCTTATAGGAAAAGTGCTTCGTGTAAAGGTAAAATTAATACAGAAATTATTTATACCGCCAAGCCTTCTTGCGGGTCTTCTTGGTCTTGCGTTTGGCCCTAACGGATTGGGGTGGCTGCCGTTTTCAAATAACCTTGGAACTTATGCAGCGGTGCTCATAGCTTTAGTGTTTGGTGCACTTCCGCTCTCTTCTCCAAAGGTTTCCATGAAGGAAGTTTCTAACAGGGTAGGTCCTATGTGGGTTTATGCACAGTTGGGAATGCTCCTGCAGTGGGCTCTTGCCGGCCTGTTCGGTCTGTTTGTTCTAAAGCTTATCTGGCCTGACCTTAACGACTCGTTTGGAATAATGCTTTCTACCGGATTCTATGGCGGACACGGTACGGCTGCTGCAATAGGTACTGCCTACGAAGGTCTCGGTTGGGATGAGGCCGGAAGTCTTGGAATGACTACTGCCACTGTTGGAATAATCTGTGCTATTGTGGGCGGTCTCATAATGATTAAATGGGCAGCCCGTAACAAACAGACCGCCTTTATTTCTGATTTTAATGAATTGCCGGATGAATTGCGCAGCGGTCTGCTTCCGCAGGATAAGAGAGATTCCATAGGAACAGCAACAACCTCTTCTATTTCAATAGAGTCTATAACATTGCAAATGGCATTTGTTTTTGTTGTTGCATTTATAGGGTATCTTATAAGCCAAGGGGTAAAAGTGTATTATCCAAAGCTGGAACTTCCTGTGTTCAGTTGTTCTTTTGTGGTAGGCCTGCTATTTAAAAAGGTATTCGACAAAACAGGGGTTTCTGATTATATCTGCCCTAATACTACGCAGAGATTGAGCAGCTTTTTTACAGATCTGCTTGTTGCGTTTGGTGTTGCTGCAATTAAGTTGGGTGTTGTTGTAAAATATGCAGTTCCTCTTATTGTTCTTATATTATTTGGAATTGTTCTGGTTTGGTGTGTTACATTTTACTTTGGACGCAAGCTCTCCAAAACATATTGGTTTGAGCGTTCTATATTTGCATGGGGGTGGTGGACCGGCACAATGGCAATGGGAATAGCTCTCATAAGAATAGTAGACCCTAAACTCATAAGCAAGGCTTTGGATGATTATGCGCTTGCATATTTGCCTATAGCTCCGGTTGAAATACTACTTATAACATTTGTACCTATCTGTTTTGTAAGCGGTTATGGTGTGTGGCTCATGTTGGCATGCCTCGTAATATCATTGCTGCTTATATTATTAGCCAAAAAGATGGGTTGGTGGGTCAAAAAATAGCTTTCAGATAATAATATGATATTTTTATGATAAAAAAATGGTTGTTTTCGGTATTGCTCGCGGCTTTTTGCAGCGGGCATCTGTTTGCCGGTGATATAGATACCGGTAAGGCATGGGAAAAGGCTTGTCGTGGCCAAAAACTTACAGAAGAGGAGTACATAGCGGTTGCAGACTCTATTCACAAGCGTTATATTACGTTAGATTCGCATAACGATACTGCTCTCTATCTTAATCATCCCGACGGGAAATACTCTGTTGCCAAGGGACAGGTTACTTTTTCAAAAATGAAAGAGGGAGGGCTTGATGCCGGTTTCTTTGCTATTTATTTAGGACAGAAGGCTCTTGATAAAAAATCGTTGGACTCTGCATATAATTATTGTTCAACCGAACTGGCTCTCTTTACAGAGTATGTGAAAAATCACTCTGACGAGGCGGAGATTGCCTATAAGCCGTCGGACTTTGCAAAAATAAAGGCAAAGGGAAAGAGTATTGTTGTGTTGGCTATAGAAAACGGGTATCCTATTGGTACCGACATAGATAAATTGGATGAATTTTACGGCAAAGGTGTAAGGTATCTCACTCTAAGCCATAATTATGCAAATAATATATGCGATGCGTCAATGGATAAGAATCCCGAGATGTATGGCGGACTATCGGATTTTGGATATAAAGTTATTGAGAGAATGAACAGGCTCGGAATGATTGTGGATGTTTCGCATGCCTCATCTTCTACCCTTAAAGATGTGCTCGAATGCAGTAAGGCTCCTATAGTGGCTACTCATTCCGGTGCATGGGAGATAAAGAATCATAAAAGGAATCTTACCGATGACGAACTGCGTGCCATAGCTGCAAAAGGTGGTGTTATACAGTGTGCTACCGGACGTTTCTTTCTCTCTACATTGCCAAAGAAAGAGGTTACCATAAAGCACTTGGTAGATCATATAGATCACATGAAAAAAGTAGTAGGAACGGATCACATAGGTTTGGGTACAGATTTTGACGGCGGTGGCGGTGTTATAGGACTTGAGGATTGCACCAAGGTAAAGGCTGTTACAGTGGAGATGCTCAAACGCGGATACACTCCGGAAGAGTTGGGAAAATTCTGGGGAGGAAATTTTTTACGTGCTTGGGAAGAGGTTATAAAGGTATCCGAAAATATCAAGTGATTAGCGGTTGCGCAAATTTGTTTCAAAACTACGCTTTTTAGAAAGTTTTGATTTTTGTAAGTAAATGAAAATGGCAGTTTTGACTGTCATTTTTTTTTGTCGAAAATTGCAATAAAAATGCGAAAAATGTTTGTATCTTAAATATTTTGTGTATCTTTGCAACCCCATAAATATAGCTCCGTTACAGCTATGTGTCTGGGAATTAATAAAATAGAGTTACAATAACTATTGTTGTTAAATTGTAGAAGTAATGTTACAACCAAAGAAAACCAAGTTTAGAAGACAGCAGAAAGGCCGTATGAAAGGCGTTGCCCAGAGAGGTGCGCAGTTGGCGTTCGGTTCATTTGGCATTAAGACAATGGAGTCTTGCTGGCTAACAGGTCAACAGATTGAGGCTGCCCGTCAGGCCGTAGTTCGTTATATGAAACGTGAGGGTAAAATTTGGATAAGAATATTCCCTGATAAGCCTTACACTAAGAAACCTGCTGAGGTTCGTATGGGTAAAGGTAAAGGTGCTCCTGAGGGATTCGTAGCTCCTGTTACTCCCGGCAGAATGTTGATAGAGCTTGAGGGTGTTCCTATGGAGATTGCAAAAGAGGCTCTCCGTTTGGGTGCTCAAAAGTTGCCTGTAACTACAAAATTTGTAGTTCGTAGAGATTATGTTGAATAATTTAATGGAGATTTGAAAGATGAAAATAGCAGAAATACGTGAATTGCCTGCAAAGGATTTGCGCGAGCGTTTAGAGGCCGAGGTTGCGGCTCTTAACCAAATGAAGATGAATCATGCAATCTCTCCATTAGAGGATTCGTCTAAGATTAAAAAAGCAAGAAAGAATATTGCACAAATGCTCACAGTGTTGAGCCAAATTGAAAACCAGAACAAATAATTGCGGTTCATGGAAAGGAAACTTCGTAAGGAAAGAATCGGTGTAGTGGTTAGCAACAAGATGGAAAACACTATCGTTGTTGCCGTAAAAGCAAAAGAGAAACACCCTATTTACGGAAAGTTCGTAAATAAAACCACTAAATTTGTTGCTCACGATGCTAAAAATGAGTGTAGCGAGGGTGATACTGTAAGAATTATGGAAACCCGTCCTTTGAGCAAGACAAAACGTTGGAGATTAGTAGAAATAGTAGAAAAAGTTAAATAACAATGATACAACAGGAATCAAGATTAATGGTAGCAGATAACAGCGGTGCAAAGGAGGTTCTTTGTATTCGTGTGTTAGGTGGTACACGCCGTCGCTATGCGAGTGTTGGTGACAAGATTGTTGTTGCCGTAAAGAGCGCTATCCCTGGCGGTGACGCTAAAAAAGGCTCAGTTTCTAAAGCTGTAGTAGTTCGTACTAAAAAAGAGATTCGTCGTGCAGACGGTTCTTATATCAGATTCGACGAGAACGCCTGTGTATTGTTGAACAACCAGGGCGAGGTTCGCGGAACACGTATTTTTGGTCCAGTTGCCAGAGAGTTGCGTGATAATTATATGAAGATCGTTTCTTTAGCACCGGAGGTACTATAATAATATAAGGTATTATGAATAAGAAATTACATATTAAGAAAGGTGATATGGTTTTTGTTAACGCCGGTGACGATAAAGGTAAGACTGGAAAGGTGCTGAGCGTAGATAAAGAGAAAAACCGTGCTATTGTTGAGGGACTCAACATGGTAAGCAAGCATACTAAACCTAATGCAAAACATCCGCAAGGTGGCATTATCAAACAAGAAGCCGGTATTCACATCTCAAACTTGCAGGTAGTAGACCCTGTTAAAGGCGGTGCAACAAGAATTGGCCGTAGAGTTGGTGAGAATGGCAAATTGGTCCGCTATGCAAAAAAATCTGGGGAGGAAATTAAATAATGGCAGCAAAAGAGACTAAAAAAGCAGCAGAAGTTGTTGCTCCTAAAGTAGAAGGTTATATTCCTACTCTTCAAAAGAAATATAAAGAAGAGATCATTGCAAAATTGCAAAAGGATTTCGGATACAAAACTGTAATGCAGGTTCCTAAACTTGAGAAAATTACCATCAATCAGGGTATGGGACAGGCTACTGCCGATAAGAAACTTATAGAGATTGCTCAGCAGGAGCTTACTACTATTACCGGTCAGAAAGCAGTTTTGACTTACTCTAAAAAAGATATCTCAAACTTCAAACTACGTAAAGGAATGCCTATTGGTGTTAAAGTAACTTTGCGCGGTGCGAGAATGTATGAGTTCTTGGAGAGATTGATTTGTATAGCTCTTCCTCGTATCAGAGACTTCAAAGGTATTAATGAGAAACTCGACGGAAGAGGTAACTACACTCTTGGTATTAAAGAGCAAATCATTTTCCCGGAAATAGATATAGACAAGATCACAAAGGTTTTGGGTATGGAGATTACTTTTGTAACCAATACCGAGAACGACGAGGCTGCTTATGCATTGCTTCGTGAATTTGGATTGCCTTTTAAAAATATTAAGAAATAATCAAAGAGTAAGATATGGCAAAAGAATCAATGAAAGCGCGCGAAATTAAACGCGCAAAGCTATGTGCCAAGTATGCTGAGAAACGCAAAGCATTGAAAGAGGCCGGCGATTATGCAGGATTGGCAAAATTGCCTAAAAATGCAAGTCCGGTACGTTTGCATAACCGTTGTTCAATAACCGGAAGACCAAAAGGTTATATGCGTATTTTCGGTATCAGCCGTATTCAATTCCGTGAGATGGCAAGCAAAGGTCTTATCCCTGGAGTTCACAAGGCAAGCTGGTAGTAGAAAAGAGAAAATCTCAATATAATAACAAAAGTATTAACATTGGATATCGGGCACTTGCAACAGGTTCTTTCCTATGGATAACAGTTGCGGGTGTCGATTCTAAAAAAAACTAATTAAAAATGACTGATCCAATAGCAGACTTTTTGACAAGAATCCGCAACGCTTCTCTTGCGGGCCACAAAGTAGTGGAAATTCCTTCGTCAAAGATGAAAATGGAGATTACCCGTGTTCTTCATGAGAAAGGGTACATCTTAAGTTACAAGTTAGTTGAAGGTACTCCTTTCAACACAATCAAGATTGCGCTCAAATATCATCCTGAGAGCAGAAAAGCAGCAATCAAAAAAATTATCCGTGTAAGTAAACCCGGTCTGAGACAGTACAGAGGCGTTGCTACTATGCCAAGAGTACTTAACGGATTGGGCATAGCCATTTTGTCTACATCAAAAGGTATTATTACCGATAAAGAGGCAAAGACTCTTAATGTAGGTGGCGAAGTATTGTGCTATGTTTATTAATAATTTATTAAAAATTAATTTTACATGTCAAGAATAGGAAAATTACCTGTAAGCCTTCCACAAGGTGTAACTGTTACAATAGGTAACGATAATGTGGTAAAGGTTAAAGGACCTCTGGGTGAATTGAGTCAGAAAGTTGACGCAGATATTAAAGTAACCGTAGAGGGCGGCGTAGTAAAAGTAGAAAGACCTACAAATCAACCGCGCCATCGTTCACTTCATGGTTTGTACCGTGCACTTATCCACAATATGGTAGTTGGTGTTTCTACCGGCTATACCGTTAAACAGGAGCTTGTTGGTGTGGGTTACCGTGTAGAAGTAAAAGGCCAGATCCTTGAGTTCAGCTTGGGATTCTCTCATGATATTCACTTTATGTTGCCTGCAGAGGTAAAAGGTGAGGCTGAACCTGTTAAAAAAGGTGCTAACCCTATTTTGGTGTTAAAGAGCTATGACAAGCAGTTGCTTGGTATGGTTGCTGCCAAAATTCGTTCGTTGCGTAAACCTGAACCTTATAAAGGAAAAGGTATTAAGTTTGTTGGTGAACAACTTCGTCGTAAGGCTGGTAAATCGGCTGGCGCTAAATAATTAAGGAGTTAATATGGCTATAAATAAAATAGAAAGAAGACAGAGAATACGTTATCGTATTCGTAAAGTCGTAAACGGTACAGCTCAAAAACCAAGAATGAGCGTATTCAGAAGCAACAGTCAGATATATGTCCAGTTTATAGATGACGTTAATGGTGTAACCCTTGCAGCTGCCTCTTCATTGGATAAAGCAATTGCAGAGCAGGTAAAAGGTAAGACAAATATGGAAATAGCTGCTTTGGTTGGCAAGGTTGCTGCTGAGCGTGCTATTGCAAAAGGCATTGCCGAGGTTGCATTTGACCGTGGCGGTTACCTATATCATGGAAGAGTAAAAAGTTTAGCAGACGCCGCTCGTGAGGGTGGACTTAAATTCTAAGAGACTATGACAAATATGAATGTAAAAAAGGTAAAACCTACCGATCTTGAGTTGAAAGACAGATTAGTGGCTGTAAGAAGAGTTACTAAAGTTACTAAAGGTGGTCGTCACTTCAGTTTTGCAGCAATAGTTGTTGTAGGCGACGAAAAAGGCTGGGTTGGTTTTGGTTTAGGTAAAGCCAACGAGGTTACTACTGCTATTTCAAAAGGAATAGAGGATGCAAAGAAGAACCTTGTTAGAGTTCCTCTTCACAAGGACACAATTCCTCATGAGCAGGAGGCAAAATTCGGCGGTGCACGTGTATTTATGAAACCGGCTGCTCCCGGTACAGGAGTTAAGGCGGGTGGTGCGATGCGTGCCGTATTTGAGTCTGTAGGTGTTCATGATGTATTGGCTAAATCTAAAGGCTCTTCAAATCCACACAACTTGGTAAAAGCAACAGTTGCAGCTCTTGCTGAGATGCGCGATGCTTATACAATTGCTGGTTTGAGAGGTATTCACATGAACAAAGTATTTAATGGTTAAGGAGGTAGATTATGGCAAAAGTTAAAGTTACTCAGGTAAAAAGTAAAAACGGAGCTACAAAAAGACAGATTGCAAACTTGCAGTCTCTTGGTATCCGCCGAATTAATCAGTCTGTAGAGATAGAATTGACCCCTGTTGCACAGGGTATGATTCAGAAAGTTCTACACTTAGTTAAAGTAGAGGAAATCAACTAACGATAGGAGATTTTAATAATGAAATTACATACATTGCAACCAGCAAAAGGTGCTACAAAAAGAGAGAAGAGAATAGGACGCGGTGAGGGTTCAGGCCATGGCGGAACATCTACACGTGGTATGAACGGCGCCAAATCACGTTCGGGTTACTCTCGTAAAATAGGTTTTGAGGGTGGACAGATGCCTATTCAAAGACGTCTGCCTAAATATGGATTCAACAATCCTAATAGAGTTGAGTATAAGGCTATCAACTTGTCGGTTCTTCAGGCATTGAGCGAGAAGGCAGGTTTGAATGTCATTACTGTTGATACATTGGTAGAGCACGGTTTGGTAACAAAGAAAGATTTGGTTAAAGTTTTGGGTAATGGTGAGTTGACTGTAAAACTCGATGTTAAGGCTCATGCTTTCTCTAAATCTGCAATTGCTAAAATTGAGGCTCAACAAGGTACTACTTCTCTAATCTAAGAAACTAATGAAAAAACTAATAGAAACAATTAAAAATATCTTCAAGATTGAAGAGTTGCGTAAAAGAATAGTTTACACTGTTCTTCTACTCATTGTCTATAGGTTGGGTAGCTTTGTAGTTGTTCCAGGTATAGACCCTACGCAACTTGCAAATCTGGAGGCTCAGGCATCGGAAGGTCTTTTGGGACTGTTGAACATGTTCTCCGGTGGAGCTTTTGGAAATGCTTCAATTTTTGCTCTTGGTGTAATGCCTTACATCTCGGCATCTATTGTTATTCAATTGTTGGGAATGATGATTCCATATTTCCAGAGATTGCAGCGTGAGGGTGAGAGCGGCAGAAGGAAAATGAATCAGTTGACCCGCTATCTTACAATTGTGATTTTGGCTTTGCAAGGTCCGGCTTATCTTACAAATTTGCATTCACAATTGCCTGAGACAGCTTTCTTGATTAAAGGATTTTCTTTTAATTTGTTTGCTACAGTAGTTCTTATTGGCGGTACCATGTTTATCATGTGGTTGGGCGAGCGCATTACCGATCGCGGCTTGGGTAATGGTATTTCTCTCATCATCATGGTTGGTATTATTGCAAGATTGCCATACGCGTTGGCTGCCGAGGTGGGAACAAGATTGAGCCAGACAACAGGTAGTATTCTTATGCTTATTGTTGAGCTGTTGCTTTTGTTCTTTGTCTTTGTTGCAACTATCGCACTTGTTCAGGGAACACGCAAGATTCCTGTGCAATATGCCAAGAGAATTATAGGTAATAAACAATACGGCGGAGTCCGTCAGTATATCCCGTTAAAGATAAATGCAGCAGGTGTGATGCCTATTATCTTTGCGCAGGCTTTGATGATGTTTCCGCTTATATTTGCCAGTTTCGATGCTACCCGTGGATTAGCCGCCACTTTAGGTAACTATACTGGCTTCTGGTACAACTTCATATTCGGCTTGCTCGTTGTAGCGTTTACTTACTTCTATACAGCAGTAACTGTAAATCCTACAATGATGGCAGAAGATATGAAAAAGAACGGCGGATTCATTCCGGGCGTAAAACCCGGCAAGAAAACAGCCGAGTACTTAGATTCAATTATGTCGCGTATTACGCTGCCGGGCTCTATCTTCCTCGCTTTGGTTGCAGTTATGCCGGCATTTGCAATGAAACTCGGAATCAATAACCAGTTCGCACAATTCTATGGCGGTACAAGTTTGTTGATTCTCGTAGGTGTTGTATTGGATACATTGCAACAGATAGAGAGCTATTTGTTGAATCGCCACTACGACGGTCTTATGAAAACAGGTCGTTTGAAAGGCCGTTCGGGTATGTAATTTTTTGATAGTTATTTGAAATGATAAAGCTTAAGACCGAAGAAGAAATAGAAATCCTCAGAGAAAACGCCATTTTGGTATCAAAAACTCTGGCAGAGGTTGGCAAGGCTATAGTTCCGGGTGTTACAACCAAGAAACTTGATGAGATTGCCGAGACTTTTATCAGAGATCATGGTGCTGTCCCTGGATTTCTAAATTACGGCGGCTTCCCCTATACATTGTGTATCTCGGTTAATGATACTGTTGTACACGGCTTCCCGTCTGGATATTGTTTGAAGGAGGGTGATATTGTATCGGTGGATTGTGGAACCGTATATAAAGGCTTCAACGGCGACTCTGCTTATACTTTTGCTGTTGGTGAAGTATCTCCAGAAACAAGGCGTCTGCTTGATGTTACCAAAGAGTCTTTGTACCTTGGTGCACAGAAGGCTGTTGCCGGAAACAGAATAGGGGATATAGGCAGTACCATACAGAGTTATTGCGAAGATAACGGTTTTTCTGTGGTTAGGGACCTGGTAGGACATGGAATAGGCAAACGCCTGCATGAAGACCCGGAAGTTCCTAATTATGGAAGGGCCGGACAGGGCAAAAAACTTGTTGAAGGCATGGTTATATGTATAGAACCTATGATTAATGCCGGAGTAAAGAGTGTCTATCTCGACGATAACGGCTGGGGTGTAAAGACATCCGACGGTAAAAATTCGGCTCACTTTGAATTTATGGTGGCTGTAAAGCACGGAGCAGCGGAGGTCTTAACCGATTTCAAATATATCGAAAACAATAAGTAATTTTATTAAATTGTAAGGAACAGAATTTATGTCAAAACAACCTGCTATAGAAAAAGACGGAACAATTATTGAGGCATTGTCCAATGCCATGTTCAGAGTGGAACTGGATAACGGCCACATACTTACCGCCCATATCTCCGGAAAGATGAGAATGCACTACATACGAATCTTGCCTGGTGATAAAGTGAGAGTTGAGATGTCGCCTTATGATTTGACAAAAGGAAGGATTTCTTTCAGATACAAATAAAAACTAAATACAATGAAAGTAAAAGCATCCATTAAAAAGCGTAGCGAAGACTGCAAAATAGTAAAACGCAAAGGTCGTTTGTATATCATTTGCAAAAAGAATCCTAAATTCAAAATGCGCCAGGGATAATTCCTAAATTTGTAAACAATAAAGAATAAAAATAGATAATTATGGCACGTATAGCCGGAGTTGATTTACCAAAAAACAAACGTGGAGAGATAGGTTTAACCTATATCTTTGGAATTGGTCGCAGTTCTGCCAAAAAAATCCTTGAAAAGAACGGTATTGACGTAAATATCAAGGTGCAAGATTGGACAGATGACCAAATCGCTGCAATTAGAGCAACTATTGCAGAAGAGTATAAAATTGAAGGAGAACTTCGTTCTACTATTCAGTTGAACATTAAACGTCTGATGGATATCGGATGTTACAGAGGTATCCGTCACCGTATTGGTCTACCTGTAAGGGGTCAAAGTACTAAGAATAATGCCCGTACCCGTAAAGGTAAGAAGAAAACGGTAGCTAACAAGAAGAAAGCAACTAAATAGAACCTAAGATTATGGCAAAGAAAACATCATCTAACAAGAAAAGAGTTGTTAAGGTTGAAGCATATGGCGAGGCTCATATCTCATCAACATTCAATAATGTAATTGTTACTTTAACCAATGGCCAAGGACAAGTTATCAGCTGGTCTTCTGCCGGTAAAATGGGCTTCAGAGGTTCTAAAAAGAATACTCCGTATGCAGCTCAGGTTGCAGCTGCAGATTGTGCAAAAGTAGCTTTCGACTTGGGATTGCGTAAAGTAAAGGCTTATGTAAAAGGTCCTGGTGCAGGTCGTGAGTCAGCGATTCGTACTATTCATGGTGCAGGTATCGAGGTAACAGAAATCGTAGACGTTACTCCGCTTCCTCACAACGGTTGTAGACCAAAAGGTCGCCGTAGAGTATAATTTCCTAATAATTTAAATTGTAATTTAATATGGCAAGATATACTGGGCCTTCAACTAAAATCGCCCGCAAATTCGGAGAGCCTATATTTGGCCCTGATAAGAGTTTTGAACGTAGAAACTACCCTCCAGGACAACATGGCCTCGCTAAAAAGAGAAAAAAATCTTCTGAGTACGGTATTCAGTTAAAGGAGAAACAAAAAGTAAAATATACTTACGGTTTGTTGGAGAGACAATTCCGCAACCTTTATGAGAAAGCCTCTAAGATGAAAGGTATTAAAGGTGAGAACCTCATTATGTTGTTGGAGTCTCGTTTGGATAACATCGTGTACAGACTTGGTATCGCTCCTACCCGCGCAGCAGCACGTCAGCTTGTAACACACTGTCATATTGTAGTGAATGGTGAGCTTAATAGCATTCCTTCAGTATTGGTAAAACCTGGCGATGTGATTGGTGTTCGCGAGAGATCAAAGAGCCTTGAAGTTATTCAAGCAAGCCTTGCAGCTTCTGCAAACAAATACCCTTGGTTAGAGTGGGATGCAACCAGTGTTTCTGGAAAATTCCTTAATCTTCCGGATAGAACAGAGATACCGGAGAACATCAATGAGCAATTGATCGTTGAGTTGTACTCTAAATAATAATTGAAACTTGCTTTAGTAACACTAATAAAAATTAATTAAAATGGCAATATTGGCATTCCAAAAACCGGATAAGGTAATAATGCTCGACTCAACCGAAACATTTGGCCGATTTGAGTTCAGACCACTTGAACCAACCTATGGCATTACAATAGGTAATGCGTTGAGAAGGATATTGTTGTCTTCTCTTGAGGGTTTTGCTATCACTTCAATAAGAATTCACGGTGTAGACCACGAATTTGCAACTATTCCCGGCGTTATTGAGAGTGTTGTGGATATTGTTCTTAACTTGAAACAAGTTCGTTTCAAGAGAATGATTGAGGGTGAGGATAGTGAGGTGATAACCGTAACTGTTAGTGGTAAGCAAGATTTTACTGCTGAGGATATTTCTAAAAATTTATCTTCTTTTAAAGTATTGAATCCGGAACTTCATATCTGCTCTATGGAGCCTTCTGTAAAATTGTCTATCGATATGAGAATAGACAAGGGAAGAGGATATGTTCCGGCCGAGGAAAATAAAGTTGAGGGTGCTCCATTTGGAACTATTCCTATTGACTCTATTTTCTCTCCTATAAAGAATGTGAATTTTTCGTTTGAGAACTGGCGTGTTGAGCAGAAGACAGACTATGAGAAATTGAATCTTGAGATTACAACAGATGGCTCGATTCATCCAAAGGAGGCTTTGAAAGAGGCAGCCAAGATTTTGATACATCACTTTATGTTGTTCTCGGATGAAAAGATAAGTTTGGAGACAACCCCGGAGGTTGTAAGCAACGAGCTTGACGAGGAATCATTGCGTATGCGTCATCTGTTGCTCACCAAATTGTCTGATATGGAACTCTCTGTAAGAGCTCTAAACTGCTTGAAAGCTGCAGATATAGAAACATTTGCAGATTTGGTTTCTCACCAGCGTTCAGAACTTATGAAGTTCAGAAACTTTGGAAAGAAATCATTAACCGAGATTGATATGTTGATTGACAGACTTAAATTGTCTTTTGGCATGGATGTTACCAAGTATAATATTGAAAAAAAGCACTAAAAAATGAGACATAATAAGGCATTCAACCATTTAGGTCGTAAAAGCGGTCATCGTAAAGCCATGTTGGCCAATATGGGTTCATCTCTTTTGCTTCACAAACGCATTGAGACTACCGTAGCAAAGGCTAAAGCTTTGCGTGTTTACTTGGAACCGCTAATTACCAAATCTAAAGAGGATAGTACACACTCACGTCGTATAGTGTTTAGCTATCTTAAACAAAAAGAGGCTGTTACCGAGTTGTTCCGCGTAATTGCCCCTAAAGTTGCAGATCGTCCGGGCGGATACCTCCGTATTGTTAAAACCGGTTTCCGTGTAGGTGATGCAGCTGAAATGGCTATCATTGAGTTGGTAGACTTTAACGAGGCAGCGTTGGCTTCTGCTCCTAAGAAAGAGGCTAAAAAGGCTACAACTCGTAGAAGTCGTGCTAAAAAAGCAGCTCCTAAAGCAGAAGAGGCAGCACCTGCTGCAGAAACTCCTGCTGCTGAGTAATTGCACCAACATAATTTTATATAAAAAGCTCGGGTTTTCCCGGGCTTTTTTTATTTTGAGTATAATCCTGTTAAAGACTGTATAACGAGATATGAGTATTTGTCGAATTTCTTTAAAAGCTCTTTGTAATAGTTATTGGGTAATATTTTAATACGATTATTTGAAAATAGGTGTAAATTCTTTTGGACTTTTTTGAAAAAAATTATATATCTTTACACTAAATTCTCATCTCTTTATAAGAGAGCATGAACTTAAACATAGCATACCACTAAAACACTAAACAAAAAACTAATTATTTAACTAATTTTTAAATCTATGAAGAAAACTATCTTGCTTGCGCTATTTGCACTTTGTACAAGTGTAATGTTCGCGCAAACTACAGTTACAGGTACAGTAACTGCTTCGGATGATGGAAGTGCTATAGCCTTTGCAAACGTGCAGGTTGAAGGTACTACCAATTTGGTGTTTACCGATGATAACGGTAAATACTCAATAGATGTTCCGTCTGACGGAAATCTTATCGTTTCATTTATGGGTTATGTAACACAACGTATCCCTGTAAACGGAAGAGCGGTAATTAATGTAGAGTTAAAACCGGACGCTGTTTCTTTGGATGAGACCATAGTTGTAGCTTACGGTACAGCAAAGAAGGGTACTTATACAGGAGCTGCTTCTGTATTGAAGTCAGATGCTATAGCTGATGTGCCTTCTACTTCATTTGAAAACGCATTGAATGGTAAAGTTGCAGGTTTGCAGATTACACAATCTTCTGGTCAGGCAGGTTCAACCTCAGAAATCCGTATACGTGGTATAGGTTCAATGAATGCTTCAAACGAGCCTTTATATGTAATTGACGGTGTTCCTGTAAATTCCGGTAATACTGGTCAAATGGCAGACTATACATGTTCTACAAACAACGTTATGAATACTTTGAACCCAAGTGATATAGAGAGTATTACAGTATTGAAAGACGCTGCTGCTTCTGCACTTTACGGTTCACGTGCTGCAAACGGTGTTATTATGGTAACTACCAAAAAAGGTAAACTTGGAAAACCAACCGTTACCTTTAAAGCATCTGTAGGTATAACTCCTGATTGGGCAACTAACAACTATGAGGCTGCAGGTGCTCAGGATCAGGCTCAAATGGAGTATGAGTTGTTCCATGAATATAGAATTGTTGGAAGTGGATGGTCAGAAGAGAGAGCTAATAATTATGCTTTGAATCAGTTGAATACACGCTTTGGCAAACATGGTTATAGATTCACTTCAGATGGTACAGGCCGTTATGCTAAAATTAATATAGACGTTGTAGAGTCTGACGATCCTGAGGTTCAGAAAAGATTGGCTCAGAGAAAGAACGGTTATTATGATTGGGAAGGTGCTTTGTTTAGAACAGCAATATTCCAATCATACGATTTGTCTGTAAGTGGTGGTACAGAGAATACTTCGTATTATTCATCATTTGCTTATACTAAAGATAAAGGTAGAGCAATCACAAATGAATTCCAACGTTTGGCCGGTAGAGTAAACGTTAATCAAAAAGTGGGCAAATATGTTGAGTTCCAAACAAATGTAAGCTTGGCGCATACAGAGCAAGAGGGTTATAACGATACTCGTAATACCAACACTAACTACTTTATGCAAACTCGTAACCTCTTGTGGCCTTTCTATTGGCCAACTGATTACAAAACCGGTGAATTGTATACAGACCGTTTTGGCTCTTTGGCAAGAAACCATATTTACTATCAGGATAAATGGGATAACCTGTCTAAGACATTTAAAGTAAGTGCAAATGAAACTCTTACAGTTCATGTTCTTGACGGATTGGATTTGAGAAGTGTATTCTCATACGATAATACAGAGGTTAAAGATCATATCTATTACAGCGCAGAGCACTTCAGCGGCTCAGGTACAAATGGATCGGTAACAGATATGAGTACCAATTATGAAACAATCACTTCTTCTACTACCTTAAATTATAACAAGACATTCAAAGAGAAACATACTTTGGGCGTATTGGTTGGTTTTGAGGCAGAAAACAAGAGAACAGAGTTCCAGAGAGCAACCGGTGAGAATTTGCCTACAAGTGCTCTTCATACAGTTGCTACAGCCGGTACTTTGGATGCAAATGCTTACAGCTGGGGAACATCAATGGCTTCTATCCTTTCAAGAGTAGAGTATAACTATGACGGCAGATACTATGTGTCTGGTTCATACAGACGTGACGGTTCTTCTAAACTTTCTGAGGATGTACGTTGGGGTAACTTCTGGTCTGTTGCAGCTTCTTGGAAAATCAACAATGAGAAATTCTTAAGGGATGTTGATTGGATTAGCAATTTGAGACTTAGAGGTTCGTATGGTGTAAACGGTACTCTTCCTTCAGACAACTACGGTTGGAGAGCGTTGGCAGCTTATACTTACAAATACATGGGTAATCCTGGTTCTGGTTTGTCAAATGTTCCTAATGATAACCTTTCATGGGAGACTTCTTATACTACAAACGTTGCTTTGGAGTTCGGTTTTTGGGATCAGAGATTGTACGGAACAGTTGAGTTCTTTAACAGAGATTCTAAAGACTTGTTGCAAGATGTTCCAATTTCTACAATTACAGGTTTTGGCTCGTCATTGCAGAATATAGGTGAAATCAACAACAAAGGTTGGGAAATAGAGATTGGTGGAGACATCATAAGAAAGAAAGATTTTACATGGGATATGAGCGTTACAGCATCAATGCTTAAATCTGAGGTTACAGAGCTTTATGGTGGTCAGGATATTATTTGGTATGATCCTACCGGAGGTGATGACCGTGCACAATTCATATACAGAGAAGGTGAGGCTGTTCTTTCTTATTACGGATACGAGTGGGCCGGCGTTGAGCCTACAACCGGTAAGAATGTATGGTATGTAAATGCAACCGATGATAATGGCAAATTATTGCCTCAAGAGGGTGACTTCTTATACAACGGTAGAGGTGCTACTTATGTAAAGGACGATGCTAATGAGGTTATTCTTGCAGATGCAACTCCTAAGCTTTACGGAGGTTTGAACACAAGCGTAACTTGGAAAGGTATCTCTTTAGGTTTGAACTTTATCTATAAATTGGGTGCAAACTTGTATGATGCTGCAGAAAAAGATGTTGACGATGACGGTTACTACTGGGAAAGAATCCGTTCTAAGAGAGTTGCTGAGAATCGTTGGATGCAGTTAGACGATGGTACTATACTTAACAAATATACAAGCATCCCTCAAATTTCTGGTAGAGACTTGGAAGATGCTTTGGGTACAAGTTCACGTCACATTCATGCAGGCGATTTCTTAAGACTTAAAACACTTACACTCTCTTACAACTTCCCTAAAGCTTTGGTTAGCAAAGCAGGATTGGGTTCTGCAAGAGTTTACTTTACCGGAACCAATTTGCTTACTTGGAGTGCATTTGATGAGGTTGACCCTGAGGTTAATGCATACGGAACAAGAGGTTGGGAGACTCCTTATGGTAAGACTTATACATTTGGTTTAGAGTTTACATTCTAATTATTAAAATGAAAGAACAATGAAAAAAATTAGTATAATATTTACTACGCTATTATGTGTTGCAGTACTATCATCTTGCGATGCGTTTTTAGATAAAAAGCCCACAAATTCGGCTGATTCCGGTTCCATGATTCAGACAGTGAGTGATGCAGAGTTGGCATTGAATGGTGTTATGTCAACAATGCTTTCGAGCAGTTATCTTGGACGAAATATGTTTCTATATGCCGATGCTAAGGGTGGAGATCTTACAATAGAGTCTCAAGGTAGAGGCATGGATGGTTTTTACACTTTTAGCCATTCTAAAGTTTCGGGTACTTATTCCGGTTTTTGGTCTACAGGATACAATATCATAATGCAATTGAATAATCTCATTGCAAATATTGAGTCTCTTGAGGCTGCCGGTACCGATGAGGATTTTGACGATGCAAAGGGTCAGGCTCTTACATATAGAGCTATGGTTTACTTCGATTTGGTTCGTTTGTATGGTGAGCCTTACAACGAGGATAAGACTGCTTGGGGTGTTCCTGATGTAAAAGTTGTTCTTGATGCATCTGCTCAGGAGAAACGTGCTACTGTAGAGCAGAACTATGCAACTATCTTGGGCGATCTTAAAGCTGCAGAGTCAATAATAGGTACCAGCAAAAATGATGGATTTATTAATTATTATGGAAACAAAGCTCTTCAGGCAAGAGTATATCTCTCTATGGATGACTTTGATAATGCATTGGCTGCTGCACAAGAGGTTATAGGTGGCCCTTATTCATTATACTCAAATAGTGAGTGGGTTACTTCTTGGTCAAAAGAGTTTGGTTCTGAGTCTATTTTTGAGATAGGTATTAATGATGATAGCAATTTGGCCGGTTCTTCATTGGGCGCATACTATGCACAAAGAAACGATTACGGAAGCTGTATGGGCTACTTTATGGCATCAACATATTTCATGAACAGATTAGGTGAAGACCCTGATGATGTACGTTGGGGAGTTATGAAAGATGACTACACTCAAGAACATAGAGAAAGCGAAGATGATAGATTGGGAGCTTGCTATAAATATTTGGGTAGTGTAGATAAATCAGGCGATAATCCTAACGAGAATGCTGCTGCATGTAATATTAAAGTTATCCGTCTTTCTGAAATGTATCTTGTTGCTGCCGAGGCTGCATTACGTAAAGCATCTCCAGACAAACAATTGGCTGCAACATATCTTCAGGAAATCAGAAAGAGATCTCCTAATTTGGAAGGAGCTACTGCCGATAATATTACTTTAAATATGATTCTTAATGAAAAATCTAAGGAGTTGTATGGCGAGGGTCATAGATTCTGGGATATGATTCGTACTAACCAAACAATTGAGTTTGATGATGATTTCCCTGGAATTTCACCTATAGATCGTGAAAAAACGATAAATAGAGAACATCCTAAAACAATTCTTCCTATTTCTATAGATGAAGAAAATGCAAATCCTGCGATTGTTTCACAACAGAATCCTGGTTATTAGCAGAGTACAATATTTGAAATAATTTCTGATTATTTTAAATAGACAATAAAGAAAGAGGCCGGGTCAAAAGTAATTTTGATCCGGCTTATTTGGTTATTATACCGCTAATTTTGAGTTTTTACCATAAAAATAGAGACTAATAGAAATAGATTTTCTACTAATCTCTAAAATGTGGGATAATTGGGTAATGTTGCCAAAACCGGTATAATTGCCAAAAATATTTGGAGATACTACCTAAAATGCAGCTATAATTTGCAAATCTACAAGCTTTAAAACAGAATCTGACTTTATGCCTATAGTTGCTTTATCTCCTCTATAGACAGGCCTGTACATTCCGCAATTATAGCAATATCAATAGATTTTGATTTCATTGATTTGGCGATTTCAAATTTCTCTTCTGCTTTACCTTTGGCTTCACCTATCTCTATGCCCTGCTTTATGCCGTCTTCTATGGCGTAATCCAAGCAGGCGCGGTTGTCGCGGTAGCGTTTGAGTCGCTCTTCATAAACCATCTTATCTTTTGCCGATAGTGAGGCTACATTGGCATCTTCCAAAACACCGAGAAACATCTCTCTTATTTCGTCTGTAAGGCCGTGGGCGTAAACCTCTGCCTTGAGTTCTTCTATCGTTTTCATATTGTCTTTCATTTGGAGCAACAAATATAATAATATTTCATATAACTTATTGCAATCCTGTATGTTTTCAACATTAAGACACGGCAGCTGCAACATAATAAAATTGAGTTTGTCAGACAAAATGTTAAGCGTTTCGGGTTCGCATAACAGAAAATCGCGTCTTAAAACCGGCTGCTCTTCGTAGGTAAAATTCATAAGACAGATTGAATAGACCTTTTTTATGTTATAGTTCCAGCCGTCGCCGCTCTCGCCCATTTTGTCTATAAGGCGGCACGCATAATAAATCATGCGGTTGCGTATATATCCCAATTTGGCATTCTGAATCTCTATGAGATATTGGTCGTTGTTGGTATCTGTGCAGAGAATATCAAATATACACTCTCTGCCCTCGCTATCCAACGGAATGCTCTCGTTGTTGAGATACTTCAAATCAACAATTTTGTGTTCGAGATTGAGCAGCAGATTAAGGAATCCCAACAGATTCTTCTTGCTCCGCTCCGTGCCAAACAGATGCTTAAAACCCCAATCAACAAACGGGTTCATCACATTGCTTGTTTTGATTTTCGATTCAGCAATAGTTACCATTCCAGCCCCGGTTTCTGCTCTTGACACTGATTCTGACTTTAACATTAACTCAGCCTCTGATTCGGTTCTCTCTTTTGTTTCCATTCTCTCGCCCTCCATAGCGTTCTGTTTTTAAGTTATTGACAATGTATATTTATTATGTTATATGTAGTTATTCATTGTTGTTTGTATTGTATTTTGCGTAATATATTGTTTATTAATCTTTTCTTTATGCCTTATGCTTGGTAAGGGACACTTTTTTGTTGAGACTTAGGTATATTTTGCTGTTTGTTGTTATTGTTATTTGAAAGATTTTTCACTTTTATTTTTTTATTTAAAGTGTACGGTGTCTACCTACATTTAGTATTTTACAACTTTTTGTTAATAATTGCTTATTCGTGTTTTTTCATTCCTGTACCACGGACTATATCTCAAAAAACTTTTGCTTGCATACAGGTTTGGCTTCGCATATTTTGGTCCGGTGAGTTTATTTCCGTGAGACTCGTTAGAGAACCGCAATATGTTATAGTTTGGAGAGTATAGCCGTGAGAGGCCCCATGTAGCGGAGTAAACAATCAGCGGCAATTATACGGCAGATTTCAGCATGTTTGAGCCAAGAAGTGGCGAGTTCCTAAATCAGTATAATTGCCGTTAGATTGTAAGCCATGCGGAATGCCGGCCGATAACGACTATCACTCCACAAACGGCTACATATAACAACATCAAAACACTATCAACTCCACACCGGCAAAGCTAACCACAATCGTACAAGAATATGTGCAAAAAAAGAAAATCTTCACCACTAAGGCAAAGATTTACTGATTTTTATAATTATTTATCCGATTTAAAAGCAATTTAAACGGATAGCAAATAATTTTTATTTTTTTAGCGAAAAACTATCAGCAATGATAATTTTAAAAATTTATTGCAAGGATTTTTTTACTTATAGTAAGAAGAGAAACTTTTAATCGTTGACTGAAGTGTAAAACTGCGAACTGAGGTTTAAAATTACATTAATTGTCGGTGCATATTTAGTTTGTGTTGCTTGAGCATCTGCTGCATTTTGGAATATTCGGTGGAATCTATGCAGTTCTCTTTAAACTTTTCGAATATATATTTTACTGCCACATCCGATGGATGTACCATATCTTCTGCATAAAAACGGTAATCGCGCAACTCGTCGAGCATTATTTCGTATGCCGGAAAATAATATGTATTATGCGGATATTTGGCAAGAATATATTCAACGGCAAGAAGCAGTGACGCCTTGCTTATATTGTTACCGTGTGCACCATCTTTAAGATGCCTTATAGGACTTACTGTAAAGATAAAATTCTTATGATAATAATTTGTTACCAGATTATCGAGGATTTCGCATATTGCCTCAAATTGCAAAAACTCTCTTCTAAACTCTTGAGGGGCTATTTTGTGGCAGTTTGATACGATTACATCTCTTTGCAGGTGTCTGAAAACCCAACTCGTTCCCAAAGTGATAATTAAAGTGTCACATTCTTTAAAGAATAGAGACTGCTCTGCAAGCCGGTTATTGGCATAAGCCAGAAAATCGGATGGCGTTTCCTTAGCAAAAGAGCTGTGGTGAAAAAATGAGCAATATTTGTGATTTTCGTTTGTTTGTGAAGGTGGCAGCGCGGTACTATGCAGTGATATATCAATGACATCATTATTGTTGAATGGTTTGCTATTTGCAAGCCTCTCAATAGATTGTGCAATGGATGCCGGATTGTACAAAGTGCCAAACGGATTCACGGATATATTAAATCCATGAATTTTGAGCATATTTCCAACCTCGTTGGCAAAACATGAACCGGTAATAAGTATCTTGTTTTTTAAAGTGAGCTTGTGAACCGGTGGCAAAATGTTTGTTTTAGTAATAAAATCCATATTCCAATGTGTAAATTATGTGTTCTATTGTGCCTGCTATCTCCGTTTTAAATGAGAGTGCGGTATAGGAAACACCTGTTGTAGAAATTCGGGCCGGCTCTTTTGGTTGCGGCTGTTCCATGGGCATGCATTCATGCAGGCATCGCACCCGAAAATCCAATTTCCACGCTCCGAAGCCCTCTCTATGTTCAGTTGCAATGTCGTCTGTTTGTTTTCAATTGTAAGGTACGAAGTACAACGTCTCGCATCTAACCTATATGGAGAGAGAGCCTTTGTCGGGCAGGCTTCTATACATCTGTTGCACTGTCCGCAAAAATTACGTCTTGTATGTTCTGCCGCTTTTTGCCTGCAATCCTCCAACACATCTTGCGGAATCTCAAAATTGCTTATAATTACCCCTATAAAATTGCGTATTCCAGCTTTTCTGCTTATTAGAAAGTTGTTTTTCCCTATAAATCCAAGTCCCGATTTTACTCCCCATGCCCGCTCCATAACAGGTGCGGTGTCAACAAATACACGACCATGAATAGAGTTGTCAATCTCCTGCATGCAGGCTAAAATAGCGCACAAATTCTCCTTTATAACTCTGTGATAATCATCTCCAAGTGCATATTGTGCAACTTTATAGGTGCTGTACTGCTTAGATGCAGCTCCATTGTCTTGTGCTTGGCAGAGCTGTATAAACTCCTCTTTCATTTGTGTTTGGGTACCATACGGCATTAAAAAAACAATAATGCTTTTAGCCCCCTCTACGAGCAGTGCCGGATTCTCTCTCTTTTCGCAATTCCTTTTTAAATATTCCAATTCTGCAAAATCGCCTCTATTCATAGCCCGACAGTACCTTGCCATTTCAATATCCAATTTTTCTGACAGGGTAAAGCCAACTTCTGCAAAACCGTTGTCTGCAGCGAGAGTTTTAACTATATTAACTATTTTATGGGCCGAATCCATAGTGCAAAGCTACAACTAAATATCTTTAAAATTGCCTACAAACTTATTTGTGTGGAGTAATTTTGAGAACAGGCTAAAATTCTTTGGCTATAAATCGGAGTTTTATACATTAATTTTATTACATTTGTGAGGTGTAAAAACCGTATTTGCTATTTTTTATTAGATAATGGCAGATAATAACTTATAAACTTGTTAAATTTTTATATAAATGAAACGTATTCTGGTAGTTGGCGCGGGTGGACAAATAGGAACGGAGTTAGTTCCTCACCTTCAGAAACATTACGGATATGATAATGTAATAGCTGCCGATTTAAAGCCCGAAATTGTTGAGCGTCTTTCTAAAACTTCTATTGCCATTCCGTTGGATGCCCTTAATGGAGAGGCGTATGCCGAGGCGGTAAAGAAATATAAGGCAGATGCCATTTTTAATTTGGTGGCTTTGCTCTCTGCAACCGGAGAAAAAAATCCTCAATTGGCATGGAATATAAATATGGGAGCGTTGCTTAATGCTCTTAATATTGCAAAAGAAAATAAATGTGCGGTATTTACCCCGAGTTCAATTGGCGCGTTTGGCGAAAATACCCCTCATTACAAGACCCCTCAGGATACTGTGATGCGTCCTAATACTATATATGGAGTATGCAAGGTATCAGGCGAGTTGCTGTCGGATTATTATTATACAAAATTTGGTGTAGATACAAGAAGTGTTCGTTTTCCGGGAATAATCTCAAACGGCGCGCTTCCTGGCGGAGGTACAACCGATTATGCAGTAGAGGTTTTCTATCACGCTGTAAAGAGTGGAAAATATACATGTGAAGTGCCGGAGAATACATATATGGATATGCTCTATATGCCTGATGCACTGGAAGCTACAACGCAACTTATGGAGGCCGACCCATCCAAACTTGTTCACAGAAACAGCTTTAATATTACCTCAATGAGCTTTACTCCAAAAGAGTTGTTTGCTCAGATAAAGAAGCGTATTCCCGAATTTACAGCAGATTATAATATAGACCCGGTAAAAGACCGGATATCGGCTTCATGGCCTGATTGTATGGATGATTCATGTGCGCGAAATGAGTGGGGATGGGCACCTAAATGGGGCATAAATGAAATGGTAGATGATATGATAAAGGCTTGTAGGGAGAAATTGGCAAGAGGAGAGTATTAATATCAATAATCATATAGGAAAGGAGTTTGGACTTTCCTTTTTATAAATACAAGTAATGTTGCCAAAATAGTTGGTGACATCAATAAAAATTAAGGGAAAAATAGGGAGAACCCCATTAAGAGTTCGGACTATTTTTCCCTATTTTTATTGTCTTTATTTCTGAAGTATAGATACCATTTTATTACGTCAAGAAAACCGCAATGTGGACACCTTTCTCGTCTTGTTTTTGGCATAAAAAAATAACTTTGATGAAATTGATTTCATCAAAGTTATTCTATCTATCTGTTGATTAGATTATTATATGTCATATTGCCAACTATTTTTGGCAATTATACCTCATTTATACTCACTATTTGAATTCTATCTTACCGCCGTTTTCATTTACGGTAACCTTTACAGGACCGCCTATATATGTTGCATAGTGAGGACGTCCATGACCTGCCGGGTAATTGAATATTACAGGAATATCCAGCTCGTCGGTATAGGTCTTTATAAGTTCATAAGGGGTGAGATTCCAAGGATCTTCGTCATCTACAACATTGCGGTAGCTGCCTATGAGCATTGCCTTTACTTTACCGAGTTTTCCTGACTTTTTAAGTTGCTGCATAAAGCGGTCTACGTCGTTAAGACCTTCGCCTACCTCTTCAATAAATAGTATAGAGTTTTCATCTATATTAAGGTCGTATGGAGTTCCCTCTGCAACAGATATGAGAGTCATGTTTCCTCCAACCAAAATACCCTCGGCCTCTCCGTATTTGTTAAACGGATGAGGTGTTGTTTTATACTCCTTTACTCTGCCAAACAGAGCATCTCCTACCGTAATTGCAGAAGAGTCGGGACGTCTGTTGAGCCAGTAAGAATTGAGCATTGCTCCATGTATAGATTGTATGCCCATATTTGCATACATCATTAGCATTGTGGTTACATCGCTGAATCCAACAATCCATTTGGGATTTCTTTTTACCTCTTTCCAATCTATGTATTCAAGAGTTCTTATGGCTCCATATCCGCCTCTGTAAAAGACTATTGCTTTTAGGTTGGGATTCCTTACCATGCGCATGAACTCTTCTGCCCTCTCTTTGTCTGAGACAGAAAAGGCATAGAACTCCTTCTTGAAAAGGTTTTCGCCCAAACGCACGTTTACACCCCAAGAGCGTACAATATCTATGAGAGAATCGGCCTCTGCACGAGTAGAGGCATCCATAGGGGAGGAGATTGTCATTATTCCAACGCTGTCTCCCGGTTGGAGAAAGACCGGTTTTACAATCTCGTTATTTTGGTGGCAACACTCTTTGCATTGGCTGTTTCTGCCGCATGATTGTGCTAACAGTAGGCCCGACAGGGCGACTGTTGCAGCAAAAAGGAAAGTTCTTATTGTTTTCATAGAATCTGAGGTTAAAGTTTTATGCTATTTTGGTGCAATCCTATAGAGGAATGCGGCTATTATTGCGTAAAAGACATTTGGAAGCCAGAGAGCTATTGCTGGTGGCAATGCTCCTGTATGCACGAACATCTGGCTGAAACGCAGGAATAGTATATATGAGAAACTCAACGCAATTCCTATTCCTATATTCATTCCTATTCCTCCACGCCTTTTTTGCGAAGAGAGCGATACTCCAATAAGTGTTAATATAAATGCCGAGAAAGGCAGGGCAACCCGCGTGTGTTTCTCTATGAGAGCATATTTTACCATCTGGTCTCCACGCATCTGCTGTGTCTCTATGAGTTCGTTGAGTTGCATGTAGTTGAGCTGCTCAACAATATTCTTTTTTCTGTAAAAATCATCTATTGTAATAACAATGGCAGTGTCGAGTGTGCGTCCTGTCCGGATTATCTCGCTTTCCCCTATATATTTGCGAAGATGATAATTGTTGAGTCTCCAGCAACTTTTTGTAGAGTCCCATACTGCGGTTTCGGCACTCAGTTTAGAGGTAATCTTGTGATCTTTAAGACTCTCTAATGTAAATTTGTATGCGGTATTGTTCCATGTACTAAAAGACTCGGCATAGAGAAAAGTTCCCGGCGATATTTGATAGTGCATATTGCGGTTTGTATTCTCAAACTTTTTCTTTACATATTTAGCCTCAAAGGCAAGCCTTCCCTTATTGGCCGGAGGAATTACAAACAGGTTGAGTAACAGGCTGAATGCGGCAATGGCTGCAGCCGATATAAAATAGGGATACATAAGCCTTTTAAAGCTTATGCCTCCTGCCAGAATCGCAACAATTTCACTATTTGCCGCAAGTTTTGATGTAAAGAAAATAACCGTAATGAATACGAACAGCGGGCTGAACATATTCATGAAATAGGGGATGAAATTGGAGTAGTAATTGAGGATAATTTCTTTTAGAGGCGCCTCTTTTTCTACAAAATCATCTATCTTCTCGCTTATGTCAAATATTATTACAATACCTATAATGAGGAGTATGGCAAAGAAGTAGGTACCTATAAATTTCTTTATTATGTACCTGTCGAGAATGGTTATATTAAAATTATACTTCATTATAGGTTACAGCTATAGCTTTGTTTCAAGTTTCTTAACAGTTGCATCTTTCCACGTTGCAAAGTCTCCTGCTTTTATGTGTCTCCTTGCCGTTTCTACTAAATCGAGGTAAAATGCAAGGTTGTGTTCGCTTGCAATTTGTGCGGCAAGCATCTCTCCTGCAACGAATTGATGTCTTAAATATGCTTTTGTATAAGTGTGGTCTACAAACGAAGTTCCCTGCGGATCTATTGGAGAGAAATCATCTGCCCACTTCTTATTTCTTATGTTTATCATGCCTTCCCATGTAAAAAGCATGCCGTTTCTTCCATTGCGGGTTGGCATTACACAGTCAAACATATCTACGCCTCGGGCAATTCCCTCCAAAATATTTGCCGGAGTTCCAACTCCCATAAGATAACGGGGCTTGTCTTTTGGCAGAATAGGATCTACAACCTCAATCATTTCGTACATCTTTTCTGTAGGCTCTCCAACTGAGAGTCCTCCTATGGCATATCCATCCATATCCATTGATACAGCATGTTCTGCCGCCATTTTGCGCAAATCGGGATATACACATCCCTGTACTATAGGAAAGTAGAATTGTCTGTAGCCATACAGTGGCTCGGTCTCCTTAAATCTTTTTACTCCTCTTTCGAGCCATTTTTGTGTGAGTTTGAGAGACTTTAGAGCGTAATTATGGTCTGCATCGCCCGGTGTACATTCGTCTAAAGCCATAACAATATCAGCTCCAATCATACGCTGTGTATCTACATTGTTCTCCGGAGTAAATATGTGCTTTGAACCATCTATATGTGAGCGGAAAGTACACCCTTCATCTGTAAGTTTTCTGTTCTCGGCCAAAGAGAATACCTGAAATCCGCCGCTATCTGTGAGCATAGGCCTGTCCCACGATATAAATTTGTGCAGACCTCCTGCTTTATTTATTATCTCCAATCCCGGTCTCAGATAGAGATGATATGTGTTTCCAAGAATTATCTGGGCTTTTATGTCTTCTTTTAAATCTTTGTGATACACTCCTTTAACAGAACCTACAGTTCCTACCGGCATAAATATAGGTGTTTCAATAACACCATGATCTGTATATAGGAGTCCGCATCTTGCAGACGAGTTTGCGTCTTGTGCTATTTTTTCAAAAATCATAATTATTAGAGGTGTATGAGGGGCAAAAGTAATAAAAATTACTCTATATTTGTAAATTATTGGAGTGTAAAAAGACTAAAGCAAATGAAAAGGATAAGATTGGATATAGGCGCATTGGCTGCTTCGCCTCAAGATGGTGGCAGCTTTACGTTTTTTTTATACAGGGAGGGGATGGACAGATGTTTGCCTGTACCTCTTACTCCACCGGAAATGCACACTGCATTGTCTAATTTCAAGCATGACCCCGACGGAGTATCGATACACTCTGCTTTTGCCGGTGTATTGCAACAATATAGGATTGAATTGCTCGAAGTTACAATAATACGAGAGAAAGCACAGAAGCAGGATTGCCTTATTGAACAGTCTGAGGATGAAAAGCTCAAGGACGGTGTTTTTCTCTCTGAATTGCTCTTCTTTGACGGAGAGAGAGAGGTGAGACAGGTTGCCGGATTTATAGATGGGATAATACTATCCAAACAGTTTGGCGCACCAATCTACATAGCAGAAGAGCTTATGGATAAATATTCTGCCGGTATAGATTCTTATTCAAAAGAGGTGTTGAACAGTGAGGCCGCTCTTAACAAGTTGAAGGAGGCGTTGCAGGAGGCTATAAATAACGAAGAGTATGAGAGAGCTTCGCAGATAAGCAAGCAGATAGAGGCTATAAAAAAGCAGAAGTAACAGGTCTGGTTTAGCAGAAAGCCCTTTTGCGGTAATGCTGCAGAGAATAGCAGTTACAGACAATCTAAAAAGAACCGGTTCAAAGTGAGGAGTATAATAAAGTATCTCCCTTTTTAAACCGGCTCTGTTTTTATGGTAATGTTGCCAACTGTTTTTGGCAATTATACCATTTTATAGGTATTTCCTGTTATTGTTTGTCTGCAATGTGTTTGTATTTGAAAAGGAATGCAAACAGGATTGCTATTATAAGTGAGTATGCCGCAAATACATACCATGCTTCAGACCAACCGTGCATTACGGCATGCCAGTCTGTTGCACCACCCGGAGCGGCAGCCCTCTGAGAATTTACCAATACATTTATCACTTTCTGTGCAATCAAAGAGCCGAGACCTGCACCAATACCGTTTGTCATCATCATAAACAGACCTTGCGCGCTCGATCTTATTGATTTATCTGTTGTCTCGTTTACAAATAGAGAACCGGATATATTAAAGAAGTCGAATGCAACACCGTACACAATCATCGAGAGTATAAACATCCACACTCCTGTACCTGGATTTCCTGTGGCAAACAGCCCGAATCTGAATACCCATCCAATCATTGCAATAAGCATTACTCTCTTTATACCCCATTTCTTTAGACAGAAAGGTATGAGTAAAATACAGAGAGTCTCAGATATTTGGCTAAGCGATATAAGTATGTTTGAGTGTTTTACGCCAAAAGTGTTGGCATATTCCGGCAGATTGCCAAAGTCGCCAAGGAAAGGGTTGGCAAAGCCGTTTGTAATCTGTAGGGCAACACCTAAAAGAAGCGAGAAAATGAAGAATATGGCCATTCTCGACTCTTTAAAGAGTTTGAATGCCGAAAGTCCCATGGTGTCGGCAAGAGATTTTTTCTCTGTGTTGTTTGAAACAGGACAATTTGGAAGGGCAAAGCTGTACAATCCCAATACAATGCCTAAAACACCTGATGTTACATATTGGAAAGCATTTGCCTGAAATCCCATGAGGTCTACAAACCACATTGTACAGATAAAACCGATTGTTCCCCATATTCTTATTGGAGGGAATGCTTTTACAGGGTCTAATCCGCCTTTCTCCAATGCGTTGTATGCAACAGAGTTTGAGAGTGCTATTGTAGGCATAAAGAATGCAACGCTAAGGGTATAGAGGCCAAATAGTATTGGAAATTGCGCCTGATCTGCTGCACAATAACCGTAATAACCGGCGGCAATCATGCTTACACCTGCCAAAAGATGAGCAATACCAAGTACCTTTTGGGCCGGCATCCATTTGTCGGCAACAATACCTAACAGTGCAGGCATAAAAATAGATACAATTCCTTGTATGGAGTAAAAGAGGCCTATTTTCTCCCCAATACCAATTGAGCCGAGATAACGGCCTTGCGATGTAAGATAAGCTCCCCAAATTGCAAACTGCAGGAAGTTCATCAGTGTTAGTTGAAGTTTTGTATTCATCTGTAAAACATTTAAATTATTTCAAATATATGTTCACCCGCATAAATTTAAGGATGCGAGCATCTGAACACGAGTATCATTGCCGGGTGGTTCATGTTTAAGGTAAATTCTGTTGAGCAGGTTTCATTAAGCGTGGCTTTCCACCATAAATCAAAAATTACATTGTCGGTTGGGTATTTAAGACCTTCCGATTTTATTTTTAAGGTAGAGTCAAAGGCAAATATGGAGACCTGCTGGCCCGGGGTGCATTGTATTGTGCAAGAACCATAGTGGGCTGTAAAAACGCCAAAATCGGTAACAATGTCTGTATTCCTAAATTGAGAGGCATATTCGGCAAGAAGAGAGATGTTGCCTAATGTGTGGTCTTCTCTGCTTCCCGTTGCCCCCAAAATATGAATCATTCCTGGATTTAGGGTAAGTGCAAACTTAAAAGCCTTTGTAAGGTCATTTGTCTCCTGATCGGGGAATTTCCTTATTATATCTTTAAAATGCTGTTTGTTTTCTTCGCTCATTGTATCCATGTCGCCAACTATAAAATCCGGAATGAGCCCGGTATGTTGTATGAGCTTTACAACCGAATTGTCGCAGCAAATTATAGTATTGGCATTGCGTAACAGACTCAACGGATACTCAGATACGGGAAAGCATCCGTCGGCTATAATTGCAATATTGTTGGCGCCGTTGTTATTCATTGTGTATGGCTATAAAAAACGGTATTTTTCAATATCTCTGAATCCGAGCAGAAAATCTTTTGTTTTCATCCTTTTCTTGCCGGCAAGCTGTATCTCTTCTAATGAAACAGCTCCGTATTTGCATACAACGTGAATATAGCTTTTTTTATCTGTAAGTATCTCTCCGGGCTTGCAGTTCTGCAACTCTGTGTTGGCAATAACAGCCGGTGACGCTTCAAAAATCTTTATGTCGGTACTCTTTGTGCCGTCGGAAATTGTTGAGAAAGCTGCCGGATATGGAGAAAGTCCTCTTATCAGCCGGTCTGTCTCTATTGCCGATTTATTCCAGTCTATACGGCAAAGTTCTTTTGTGAGTTTTGGAGCATCGTGTATTGTATCGGTGCTGTTTATCATCAGATTCTGCGGCTTTGGCACAAGACTTCCGGTTGATATACCCTCAACAGTCTTTACAACTAATTCTGCACCCATATTCATGAGCCTGTCGTAAAGGCTTCCTATATTCTCGTGTTCTCCAATAGGGGTCTCCACTTGCATAAGAATATTTCCGGTGTCAATCTTTTCGTCTATAAAGAATGTTGTAACTCCGGTTTTGGTCTCACCGTTTATTATAGCCCAGTTTATAGGAGCTGCGCCTCTGTATTGCGGCAATAGCGAGCCATGCAGATTAAATGTTCCCATTTTAGGCATGCTCCACACAATTTTAGGCAACATCCTAAAAGCCACTACAATAAATAAATCGGCATTAATCTTTTCTAATTCGGCCAAAAAATCGGGATCTTTGAGTGACACCGGCTGGAGTATTTTAAGGCCTTCAGATACAGCAAACTGCTTTACAGCACTTTCATTTAATTTAAGGCCCCGTCCCGACGGTTTATCCGGAACCGTAACTACTGCGGCAATTTCGTATCCTTCTTTAATAAGACTTTGGAGTGGCGCAACGGCAAATTCCGGAGTGCCCATATATATAATCCGAGGTTTCATATAACTATTTTTTCTTCTTGCTTACTAATTCTTTTATACCCTTCATCCTGTTTTTTAGCTTGTTGAAAAATATATTATAAGCATCGGCATTAAACAGGGCCGAGTCTCTTGTACTTTTTATCGTAAGGAATGCTCCTATAGGAATGAGTACGAATGTAGAAATAAATGTTCCTATAAATGGCGAAATGGCTCCGTCATTAGCCAACTTTTTGCCGCTTATATCCACAACCCAATAGACCACAAAAAAGAGCATTGATACTATGACCGGTGTTCCTAAACCGCCTTTTCTTATTATAGCCCCTAACGGTGCACCTATAAAGAAGAATATAAGGCAGGCAAAAGAGAGTGTGAACTTTCGGTATGATTCAATTACGGTTCGTCTCAGCGGATGTGCCGATTGAAACATCTCTCTTTCAAAAAATTCGAGACTCGATATCTGGTTGTTCAATGAACTGATGGCTTCTGTACAGCAACGCTCCTCTTCTGCAATATCCTTCCACTTAAACAGGGAATCCTTATAGAATACACCCTTATATTTTTGTGTATTGGAAGAATCGGCCTGATACGAATAATTGAGGTTATTTGTAAAGACGGCCTTTTTTAATTGGGCCTGAAGCGTTTTGGCAAAAGCACGAGAGAGCGAATCTTTGTCTATTTTAAGTTGCTTTAATCCTTTGGCCATGACTTCGTTGCTATATCTGGCATCGTCTGATTTCTTGAATGCATAATTTTCCAATGGAATTATCACATCCTGACGGCTGAAGTCTATTTTCTGCAGCGTAAGAGAGGTATCCTTATACTTTTTGCTGTTTGTCTCCTCATAATTTATACCGGAATAGAGGGTAAGAATCATACTGCTTTTATCGGGCGACAGTTGTACATATCCCGAGTCTGCAACGGTAAGACTTACATTTCCTTTGTTGCTACTGTGATTATATACCATAACGTCGTGCATTACGTTTCTGTCGTCTCTATCTGCAACTCTTATGGTATAACCGTCTACACCGTTATAGAAAATGCCTGTAGGAATCTTTATCTCCTCTTTTGTCTTGCCAATATCATCGCGTAATGTGTAGATTTTGTTGTACGCAACAGGAATAAGGTCGTTTGATGCAAAGAAAGCCCCTATACTTATGAGTATTGCAACATAAAACAGCGGGGTCATGATTCTCTGCAGTGAGATTCCCGCAGCTTTCATAGCCAAAAGCTCGTTGTTCTCACCTAAATTACCCATTGTCATGATTGAGGCCAAAAGCGAAGCTAACGGCAAAGCCATTGGAATAAGCGTTGCCGAACCCCAACCTAAAAACTCTAAAATTACGCCAAAACTCAGGCCTTTGCCAACCAATTCATCTATATACAGCCATAGGAACTGCAGCATCAAGACAAAAATCACAATGAGAAATGTCATGACGAACGGTCCTAAAAAAGACTTTAATATAAACGAATCTAATTTCTTCATCCCAGAACTATCAAATTACAGTGCAATCTATTTGGTGGCGCACTCTATGAGGAAGTCCATTGCCTCAGACATGCCATCCATATATTTACCTCCGGCAGTTGCCAACGACGGCTGTCCTCCGCCACCTCCCTGAATGAACTTTGCAGCAGCTTTTACATCCTTTCCGGCATGCATACCCTGTTTTACAAGGTTGTCGGTGTACATTACAGTAATTGTAACTTTCTTATCAAAAGAGGTAACACCAATGAATGCTGTATTGTTTGTCTCGTTCTTAAGCATATATGCTACATCTTTTATGGTTTCGGGTTGCACCATGCCTTTAATTGAAACAACGTTTATGCCATTTATTATACGTGCGTTTTTAAGTAATGTCTCCTTTATTGTAACGGCACGCTCTTTACGCATCTCTTCAAGCTCTTTATTGGCAGAATCATTCTCTTCCAATAGTTTCATTATGTTGTTCAACACATTAGGACTGTTGTTAAAGAGTTTCTTAACAGAGAGCATGAGGTCTTCTGCCGATTCAATAAGAGCTTCTGCCCCTTCTCCTGTTGTGGCCTCTATTCTCCTTATTCCGGCAGCTACGGCAGATTCTGCGATTATCTTAAAGAAACCTATAGAACCTGTTGCCGGAGCATGTGTTCCACCGCATAGCTCTATAGAATCTCCGTACTGGATTGCTCTTACCTTATCTCCGTATTTTTCTCCAAACAATGCCATTGCCCCTTTGGCTTTGGCCTCTTCTATTGGAATATCCCTGTATTCTGTTTTGGTTGCATTCTCACGAATGAGCTTGTTTACAAGCCTTTCCACCTCTCTTAGGGTTTTATCCTCGATTTTTTCGAAATGCGAGAAATCAAATCTAAAGTAAGAAGAGTTTACCAATGAGCCTTTTTGCTCTATATGAGTGCCGAGTATCTTTCTGAGAGCATAGTGTAGCAAATGTGTTGCGGTATGATTGTTTGCGATAGCAGTGCGTCTCTCTTCATTTATCTGTGCAATGAATGTATCCTGAGGATTTGACGGAATGCGCTCCACAACATGGATTGGCAGGCCGTTCTCCTTTATAGTATTTATTACAGGTATAATCTCTCCGGCAGAAGATTGTATATATCCGCTGTCTCCAACCTGTCCACCGCTCTCTGCATAGAACGGACTCTTGTTAAATACCAACTGAAAGACCTCTTTGGATTTGGTCTTTACTGTACGGTATTTGAGAATCTTTACGCCTGTCTCCCGTGTGCTGTCATATCCTGTAAATACAGTGGCGGCATAAGGGGCAGTTTCAATCCAGTCGCTCTCCTCTTTGGCAGTAGCGTTGCGGCTTCTCTCTTTCTGCTTTTTAAGTTCCTCTTCAAATCCCAATAAATCTACAGAATAGCCGTTTTCTTTGGCAATCAGCTCTGTAAGGTCTATAGGAAAACCGAAAGTGTCATAAAGCACAAAAGCATCTTCTCCCGAGATAAGTTTGCTCTCCTTGTTCTTCTCGATAAGGGCATCCATAAGTTTTATACCTTTATCCAGAGTTCTGAGGAAAGCCTCCTCCTCCTCTTTTATTACTTTTTCTATAAGGGATTGCTGTGCTTTCAATTCCGGAAAGGCTTCGCCCATTTGTGCAACCAATGTAGGAACCAGACGGTACAACAGCGGCTCGGAAACATTGAGGAATGTGTAGGCATATCTTACAGCTCTTCTAAGAATACGTCTTATTACATATCCCGCCTTTACATTTGAAGGAAGCTGTCCGTCTGCTATAGAGAAACTGATTGCCCTTATATGGTCCGATATAACCCTCATTGCAATGCCGGTCTTTCCCTGTGCATCATACTCTTTTCCGCTCAACTCGGCAATCTTGGAAATCATTGTCTGGAAAATATCGGTATCATAGTTGCTCTGTTTCCCTTGCAAAGCCATGCAGAGACGCTCAAGCCCCATGCCTGTATCTACATGCTTTTGAGGAAGTTGCTCTAATTGTCCGTTTGCCTTGCGGTTAAACTGCATAAATACAAGATTCCATATCTCAATTACAAGATGGTGGCTCTTGTTTACAAGTTCTGCACCTGGAACCTTTGCGCGCTCCTCATCGCTTCTCAAGTCTATATGTATCTCACTGCACGGACCGCACGGACCTGTCTCGCCCATTTCCCAGAAATTATCTTTTCTATTGCCCAAAATTATACGCTCAGCCGGAAGGTATTGTAACCATGCCTCCTTTGCCTCTGTGTCTAAACCGAGGCCGTCGGGTTCGTACCCCTCAAATACTGTTGCGTACAATCTCTCTTTATCCAATTTGTAAACCTCTGTAAGAAGTTCCCAAGCCCAGGCGATGGCCTCTTTTTTAAAGTAGTCTCCAAAGCTCCAGTTGCCGAGCATTTCAAACATAGTGTGGTGGTAAGTATCGAGCCCGACCTCTTCTAAATCGTTATGCTTTCCACTTACTCTCAGACACTTCTGTGAGTCTGCAACTCTTTTGTACTTAGCAGGACTATTGCCTAAAAACCAATCTTTGAACTGGTTCATGCCTGCATTTGTAAACATTAGGGTAGGGTCATTTTTTACAACCATAGGGGCCGACGGGACTATGGTATGATTTTTAGAGGAGAAAAACTCCAAAAATGTATTTCTGATTTCTTTTGAGGTCATAATTTGTATTGTAAAATTGGCCACAAATTTAATCTTTTTAATTTTAAATCTGTATATTTGCACACTTTAATTTAGGATTTTTAGTATATGGCAGTTAAGAGAAGATACCGGTTTAATTCCGAGACTTTGGCTTACGAAGTTCATAAAATTCCGCTAATGAAAAGATTTTCAGCGGGATTTGTGCTTTTCTTATTGAGTGTGGCGGCTTTCGTGGGATACTTTCTTATATATACCATCTATTTTGAGCTTGAAACGCCAAAAATGCTTCTTCTAAAGCAGGAGTCGGTTGAGTGGCAGTCTAAGTTTGAGCTGCTCCAACGTCGTTTTGAGCAGAATAATAATGTGCTGATGGAGTTGCAGAGAAGGGATAATTATGTGTACCGTCCTATCTTTGGTATGGAGGAGATTTCGCAAGAGGTAAGAAATGCCGGTTTTGGTGGGGTAAACAGATATGAGCATTTGGAGAATCTATCGAATTCCCAATTTATTACAGATGTGGAGAAAAAAATGGATGTCCTTTATAAAAAGGCATTTGTGCAGTCCCGTTCTTACGATGAGGTTGCAATATTAGCCAAGCGTACCGGAGAAATGGCTTCATGTGTTCCGGCAATACCGCCTGTGCAGCTCGATAAAATTCGTCTCACAAGTCTGTTTGGGTTGAGATCCGATCCTTTTACAAAAATTCCAAAAATGCACACGGGTATAGATTTTGCCGGCAATATGGAGGAGCCTATATATGCATCCGGTAATGGAAAAGTTGTAGAGGTTTCGTTTAATTTCTTTGGATACGGAAAAGAGGTTGTGATTGATCACGGATTCGGATATAAAACGCGTTATGCCCATCTGAACAGTATAGATGTAAAAGAGGGCCAGACTGTTATGCGTGGCGAGAAAATCGGAGGAATGGGAAATAGCGGTCGTTCGAGCGGTTGTCATTTGCATTATGAAGTACTGTATAGGAACAATAGGGTTAATCCGCTTAATTACTATAATGCCGATTTGCACGGCGAAGAATATTTTTCCATGGTGAATCCTGTAGCTGAAAAGGGGAATGAAAAATAATGGAAAAGTACAGGTTCAATAAGGAGAAGCTGGAATTTGTTAAGGTAAGAAGGGGCTTTAAATGGTGGGGCAGAAAGATTTTCAAATATATTTTTATGAGTGTGCTTCTTGCCTTGTTCTATTACATATTGTTTTCATCGGTCTTTAGTACAGAGGAAGAACGTCGTATTGCCCATGAAAACAAGATAATGGAGCAGGAGTACCTTAAGATGCAGGAAAAATTGGAGTTACTTGACAATACTGTAGCCAATCTCAAATATAAGGATAGGGAGATATACAGGAGTATTTTTAATGCCGATCCTTTGATAGTGTCACTTATGGGGCGCAGTAATGCGCTTATAGAGAATATAGATACAACAAAGGATGATATTATAGTTGAGAAAAGCAGAGAGCTTATTGCGTTAATGGCCAAAGAGGTGCAGGCTGCAAGCCTGAGTATAGAGAGTATAAACGGAGTGTGTGAATCTTTGGGAGATAGTGTAAAAAGCATTCCCTCTATAGTGCCGCTTAAGGATTTTTCTATAGGGCAGACCGGGGCGTCTGTTGGAAAAAAGATAAATCCGTTTTACAAGACGGTTGTAATGCATTATGGAATGGATTTGTTGGGAGCTGTGGGTACAGATATTTTAGTAACGGCCGACGGGATTGTTGAGGTGACGCAAAGGTCTAAAAAGGGTGAAGGTAATATGGTGGTCATAGACCACAATAACGGATACAAGACAGTATATTCCCATTTGGGAGATATTTTGGTGAGACGTGGACAGAGAGTTTCACAAGGGGATGCAATAGGCCGTTTAGGATTGTCGGGAATGTCATTTGCTCCTCATCTGCATTATGAGGTAAGGTTCAATGATAAGGTAATGGATCCTGTGAACTATTATTTTGCAGAACTTTCTCCCGAGCAGTATAGGGATATGGTTGCGTTTTCTTCAAATACCGGACAATCATTGGACTAACGGATATATTATGCCTTACAAAGAGAGAAACATAGAGAAATTGTACTACACCATAGGTGAAGTGTCTGAAATTTTGGATATTAACATTTCAAAAGTTCGTTTTTGGGCACAGAAATTTCCGGAATTTATAAAGCCTGCACGAAATAAAAAGGGTAACAGACTCTTTTCTGCACAGGATTTGTCTAACTTTAAGGTTATATATTATTTGGTAGAGGATTGCGGAATGACATTGGACGGTGCATATAAACGCATGAAGGATAATATAGACGGGGTAGACAAACGTGTGGAAGTGATTGCAAAACTAACCGGTATAAAGGAGAGACTGCAACAGGTTTCTTCTATGTTGGTTGCCGATAAAGTGGAAGACGCGCATGTTTGATTTTAAAGGAGATAACAGATGACAGCACAGGAACTGATTGCACCTATTGAGATGTTTGCGCCTATAAGCACACAGGAAAGTTGGGATAATTGCGGCTTTTCTGTAGGTAATCCTCAAAAAGAGGTAAAAAGTGCGCTCCTTGCTTTAGATTGTACAGAAGAAGTTATTGATGAGGCAATTGAACTTGGTTGCGATATTGTAATAACTCATCATCCCCTTATATTTAAGGGTGTGCGTTCCATTACGCCGCAGAATTTTACAGGACGCATAATAACAAAGGCTTTGAAAAACGATATAGCGGTCTATTCTGCCCATACCAATATGGATAAGGCATCTGAGGGGGTTAGCGCATTTATGGCCGATCGTCTTAAACTCAGGGAGCGAGAGCCTCTTACCGGTGATTTATTCGGCATTGTGGGTAAATTGGATACACCAATGGAACCGTCGGGTTTTGTGGAGTATGTAAAGAGGTGTTTTAATCTTGAGAGAGTGAGAGTTTCGCAGCCTGTTGAGGAAAAAATAGAGAGGGTTGCGGTTTGTGGAGGAAGCGGGCACTCTTTTATAAAAGATGCTATGGCAAAAGGGGCGCAAGCGTATATTACGGGAGATATTACGTATCACGATTTTTATTGTGAAAAGGGTTTTATGATAATGGATATCGGGCATTATCAGAGCGAATATGATGTTGTGAAATGGTTTGCATATATTCTTTACAAAAAATTTCCTAACTTTGCGGTTTCTATAAGCAGAAAAAATAATAATCCTATATATTACTATTAAAGCTGAATTATGGCTACAAGTAAAAAGAATAACACGGTTGCAACCCCAATAGTTGAGGGTGAGACTTTTGCGTCGTTGCAGATAGCAAAGAATTTAGACTCGGATATGAGCATGGAGACTCGTCTGAGACTTTTGTATAAACTTCAGCAGACAGATTCAAAAATTGACAAAATCTACCTGTTAAGGGGTGAGCTTCCTTTAGAAGTTCAGGATTTGGAAGATGATATTGCAGGTTTGGAGACAAGAATATCAAACCTTAATAAGGAAATATCGGATACCGAGGCTTTTATTGCCCAGAAAAAGCAAGATATCATTACCAGCAAATCCCTCATAGAAAAATACGAGGAGCAGAGAAATAACGTAAAAAATAACAGAGAATACGATTCTTTATCTAAAGAGATTGAGTATCAGAGTCTGGAAATAGAACTTTCGGAAAAGAGAATCAAAGACAGCACTCGCGCCCTTGCAGAAAAGAAAGAGACTCTTGCCGGTACAGCAGAGCTGTTGAAAGGCCGTAAAGAGGATTTGGCAAATAAGAAGAAAGAGCTTGAGTCTATAGTTGAGGAGACCGAAAAAGATGAGCAAATGCTTTTGAAAGAGTCTGAAGAGATTCAGTCAAAGATAGACGCAAGACTTCTTAACGCATATAAAAAGGTAAGGTCTAACGTGCGTAACAAAATGGCTGTGGCTACCGTAAAAAGAGATGCCTGCGGAGGCTGTTTTAATAAAATACCTCCTCAAAGGCAATTGGATATAGCTTCAAGTAAAAAGATTATAGTTTGCGAATATTGCGGAAGAATTCTTGTAAATCCGGAATTTGAAAACGAATAGTTTATGGAACGGAAACCTTATATATTAAGGGAGCTTTTCTTTAAACATGTGGCACAAACATCCTCCAAGCCTTTGGGGTTGAACATCCATAGGGCGGAGGGTGTTTTTTTATATGCACACTCTTGTGAGGATGGAAGTTCCAAAGAGGAAAAACGTTATATAGATCTTATTTCAGGTGTTTCGGTAAGCAATGTAGGGCATGGAAGGAGAGAGATTATAGAGGCGGTTCAGAGACAGATAGAAAAGCATGCGCACCTTATGGTTTATGGAGAAATCATACAGTCTCCACAGGTTATGCATGCCGAGTTGCTGGCCTCTTTGCTGCCGGAGTCGTTGCAATCTGTCTATTATGTGAATTCCGGAAGCGAAGCAAACGAAGCGGCTCTCAAATTGGCAAAAAGGGTGACGGGCCGCAGAGAGCTTATAAGTTGCAAAAATGCATATCACGGCTCTTCACACGGAGCATTGAGCATGATGAGCGATGAGGATTTCAAACGTCCGTTCAGACCTCTTTTGCCAATGGTAAATCATATAGAGTTCAATAATATAGCATCTCTGTCAAACATTACAAAAGAGACAGCTTGTGTTCTTATAGAGCCTGTGCAGGGTGAAGGCGGAGTTCAGATTCCTACTCCGGAATTTATGCAGGCATTGCGCAAAAGATGTACAGATACCGGAGCGTTGCTTATTTTTGATGAGATACAGACCGGCTTCGGACGTACAGGAAAGATGTTTGCATTTGAAAAATACGGTGTAGTTCCTGATATTCTTACTTTGGCAAAGGCTCTTGGCGGTGGAATGCCGTTGGGCGCGCTTGTAGCTTCGGAAGAGCTTATGGCTGCATGGCAAGATAATCCGCCGTTAGGACATATAACAACATTTGGCGGCCATCCTGTATGTTGTGCAGCTGCGCTGGCTTCGCTGCAGGTGCTTCTTAAAGAGAACTGGATTGAAGATGTGGAGCGTAAATCGCGCAGATTTACCGATGCGCTCAAAAAGCATCCTTTGGTTAAGGAGATTAGGGCTGCCGGCCTTCTCATTGCAATAGATTTGAAAGATGCCAAAAAGGCTCATGATATTCTCTATCTTCTTCTTGATGAGGGCGTTCTTACCGATTGGTTTCTGTTTCAGCCAACATCATTCAGAATCGCTCCGCCTTTGTGCATAACCGATGAAGAGATAGATTTGGCTGTAGCGGCAATAGAGAGAGCTCTGAACAGACTTGTTTAGAGGTTTGACCTTAAATAAATATAACTTATTATGGCAAAAAGTGTTAGAAAGAAAGCAACTGACGGTTCTAATCAGATAAAGAATCTGGAAATAGTAGGGTTGGAGTCGGGAAGAAAACCGCCTCAAGCCATTGATATAGAGGAAGCGGTGTTGGGTGCATTGTTGTTGGAGCCCAACTCTGTAGCCGATGTTATGGACGTGTTGGTGCCCGAGTGTTTCTACAAAGAGGCCAATAGGGTGATATTCAAGGCAATCTCTGCATTGGCGATGAGACACGATGCTGTGGATATTTATACTGTTGCACAAGAGCTTAAAAAGACCGATGATTTAGAGACAATTGGCGGAACTTATTATCTTACGCAGTTGAGCCTTAAGATTGGAGCTGCAGCACATCTCGACTATCATGCTAAAATACTTGTACAGAAATATATACAGAGAGAACTTATCTCTATCTCGTATGAGGCGCAAAGAGATGCGTATGACGACACTATAAATGTAGACGATTTGCTTGATGGTGCGCAGCAGAAACTTTTTACTCTTGCCGACAGAAATATGAAGCGTGAAACCCAGTCTGTGCAGGATGTAATAAATGAGGCTATAGATGATTTGCAATCTGTGCAGTTGAGGGAAGATGGATTGAGCGGTGTTCCGAGCGGATATACGGGTATAGACAGGGTGACTTTGGGATGGCAGGCATCGGACCTTGTAATTATAGCGGCCCGTCCTTCAATGGGTAAAACAGCATTTGTGCTTACAATGGCCCGTAATATGGCTGTGGAACATAAAGTTCCGGTAGCTTTCTTCTCTTTGGAAATGGCTTCTAAACAGCTTGTGAAGCGTTTGATGATTAGTGAAACAGGCCTTTCTGCCGATAAAATAAAGGGTGGAAAGAAACTTGAGGCGTATGAATGGGAACAATTGAACGACCGATTGAACGCTTTGTCTCAAGCACCGTTATATATAGACGACACACCTTCACTCTCGATATACGAATTCAGGTCAAAAGCAAGAAGACTTGTTTCGTCTGCCGGAGTAAAGATGATAATAATAGACTATTTGCAGTTGATGGCCGGTCCGCCTGAGCTCAAGGGCATGCGTGAGCAGGAGGTTTCTGCCATATCGAGATCGCTTAAGGCTATAGCTAAGGAGTTGGATGTGCCTATTCTTGCACTTTCTCAGTTGAGTCGTGCAGTGGAGACACGTGGTGGAGCTAAAAGACCGCAATTGAGCGATTTGAGGGAGTCAGGAGCAATTGAGCAGGATGCCGATATAGTAATGTTTATACACCGTCCGGATTATTACGGAATGGATGAAGATCCTTCACAGAAAGGAATGACCGATATAATCATTGCAAAGCATCGTAACGGAGCGGTATGCGATGTGCCTATGAAGTTCAGACACTCAGAAGTACGCTTTGTTGATGTTACCGATTCTGCCCTTAATATTCCGGCTCAGGATTCTACAAAATATATGGGATCAAAGATGAACGGTTCCGATAACGGAGATATGTCGGGAGGTGGGTATATGTCGGGTGAAAATATGATGGGAAGTGATTTGTCGGGTATAGGTGCTAATGAGTTTGGTGATAATGAACAATTTATGTAAATATGCAATGGCTGTTCTCCTGCTGTTTCTAATGGCGGGAAGAGCTTATTGCAGTGATACTACGCATAATGGTGTTAAAGAGCTTCCGTTTAAAGATGGGGAGAGTCTTACTTATGTGCTGAGTTATACGTGGGGAGGGGTAAATACCGAGGTTGGCGAAGGAGTTGCAACTCTTACGGATAGAGATGGGGTGTATAATGCTTTGGTTACCGGAAAAACTTATAAATTCTATGATTTTTTCTTTAAGGTACGGGAGCATTTTGAGTCTGATTTTGACAAGAATACTCTGCGTCCTGTGAGATTCTATAGAAATACATCCGAGGGAAAATATAAAATGATAAATGACTATAGGTTTGATAATGATACCTATAGAATATACGTTACAACCAAAAAGCGAAATAATGAACCTGTTGATACGGTTCTTCAGGGGTCGGCCGGTACGTTTGATTTGGTAACTCTCTATTATTTTTGCCGCACAATAGATTTTTCTAATGTGCCTGTAGATGAGAAACAACCTATATCTTTTGCAATAGACAGAGAGATATATAATCTGTATTTTATATATAAAGGTAAGGAGATAAAGAAGATAAAGGGCCTTGGAACATTTAATACCCTTAAGTTTGCGGTACGCCTCGTTGCCGGAGAGGTTTTTACGGGAGATGATGAGCTTTTTGTGTGGGTGAGCGACGACGGAAACAAAATTCCTTTGTGGTTCGAATCAAAAGTTCTGGTTGGTACGGTTTACGGGCGTCTTAAGAAGTGGGAAAACCTTAAATATCCTTTTGAAAGTAAAATTAAATGATAAGATGAAAGAAAATAAAACGGTAGATCATGTGGGCGTAGTACTTGAGATAACGCCGGCTTATATTGACGTAGAGATTCTTAATAAATCAATGTGTGCTGCATGTCATGCCAAGTCTGCGTGTACAATGAGCGATGTTTCTGCAAAAACAATACGGGTTGGCAATCCGGTAAACGAGCACTACGAAGTTGGCGAGGAGGTGGTTGTGGTAATGAGAAAAACACTCGGATTGCGAGCTGTGTGGTTATCTTATGTAATTCCTTTGGTCATTTTAATGATTTTATTGCTATCTTTGCCACATTTAAACTTAAACGAGTTGTGCGCAGGTCTTTTGGCGGTTTTGGGAGTAAGTATTTATTACTTGGGCATTTATTTGTTCAGAAACAAAATAGCAAAAGAATTTACGTTTACTATTGAAAAAAAACAATAAACATCAATTTTAATGAGTACTACTATTATTTTTACCGTGGTCAGCCTTAGCCTTTTAGGTCTTTTGCTGGCTGTTGTGCTTTATTTTGTGGCACAAAAATTCAAGGTAGAAGAGGATCCGAGGATTGATATCGTGGAAGCTCTTATGCCTGGTGCGAATTGCGGTGGTTGCGGACAGGCCGGTTGCCGGGCTTTTGCAGAAGCCTGTGTAAAGTCATCCAACCTGGATAACTTATTCTGTCCTGTTGGCGGAAATCCCGTAATGCAGAAAGTTGCCGGAGCCTTGGGCTTTGAGGTGGCAGAAAAAGCACCTATGGTTGCAGTTGTAAGGTGCGCAGGCTCTTGCGACAAACGACCTAAAACCAATCAATATGACGGCGTCTCTTCTTGTGCTGTCATGAGTTCGCTTTATGCCGGAGATACCGGTTGTAAATACGGCTGTCTTGGCAATGGCGATTGTACCCGTGCTTGTAAGTTCGGTGCAATTTCTATGGATCCTGCAACCGGCTTGCCTGTTGTGGATGAAGAGAAATGTACAGCTTGCGGTGCTTGCGTAAAGGCATGTCCTAAAGGCGTGATTGAATTGAGAAATAAAGGTCCTAAATCGCGCAGGGTATTTGTCTCTTGTGTAAACAAGGATAAAGGAGCCGTTGCAAGAAAAGCCTGTTCTGCTGCTTGTATAGGTTGTGGAAAATGTGCAAAAACGTGTCCTTTTGGCGCAATTACGGTAGAGAATAATCTTGCGTATATAGATTTTAATAAATGTAAAATGTGTACTAAGTGTGTGGCTGAATGTCCTACAGGTGCAATTCATGCTGTGAATTTCCCTCCAAGACCGCCAAAAGCGGCGCCTGCAGCACCGGCAGCAACTGCTGCTCCTGCCTCACAACCTGCAGCCGAGCCTGCAAAACAGGCTGAACCGGTTGTTGCTCCGCAAGAGAAAGCCGCAGAGGCCAAATAAATAATAACCTGACAAAAAAAACTACAGATATATGAAAACATTTTCTTTAGGTGGAGTTCATCCGGCCGACAACAAGATTTCTTGCGATGCGGCTATCGAGAATTTCCCAATTCCGGAAACAGCATATATCTCTATGTCGCAACATTTGGGCGCACCAGCGGAGCCTATAGTTGCGGTTGGAGACAAAGTAAAGGTAGGTCAGCTCATAGCTAATGCCAACGGATTCATATCTGCTCCTGTACACTCTTCTGTAAGCGGTACTGTAAAGGCCATTGATACAATAAAGGATTTGGCCGGCAACCCTTGCAAAGCTGTAGTGATTACTGTTGAGGGAGATGAATGGGTTGAGACTATTGACCGTTCCGATAAAATAGAAAAAGAGATAAAATTGGATTCAAAAGCCATAATTGCCAAAATACAGGAATGCGGCGTTGTAGGTTTGGGTGGTGCAACCTTCCCTACCAATGTAAAATTGTCGCCTCCTCCGGGCAAGAAGGCAGAATTCCTCATCATAAATGCAGCAGAGTGCGAGCCTTATCTAACATCTGACTACAGAGTTCTTGTAGAGATGCCGGAGCAGGTTATCGTTGGTGCTTCAATAATGATGAAAGCCCTTAATGTAACACAAGGTTTCATAGGTATAGAAGAGAACAAACCAAAAGCAATAGAAATTCTTGGAAAATACGCTTCTGCATACCCTCAGATAAAAGTTGTGGTATTAAAGAAAAAATACCCTCAAGGTGGTGAGAAACAGTTGATTGATGCTGTTGTTGGCAGAAGGGTTCCTTCAAAAGGCCTTCCTATTGATACAGGCGCGGTTGTACAGAATGTAGGTACTGCTTTGGCCGTTTATGAGGCTGTGCAGAAGAACAAACCTCTGTTCGAGGGTATTCTTACAGTTACCGGACAATGCAGTAACGTTCAAAAGAACTACAAGCACAGAGTAGGTACTCCTATAAGCAAAATCATAGAGACAACAGGCGGTATTCCTGAGAATGCAGCCAAGGTTATAAGCGGCGGCCCTATGATGGGTAAAGCTATGGCTAATCTCGATGCTCCTACTCTAAAAGGTTCTTCATCTGTTCTGTTCCTTACTGCCGAGCAGACAAAGAGACAGGATGAGAGCAATTGTATAAGATGTGGAAAATGCGTAAGTGCATGTCCTATGGGTCTTGAGCCTTATTTGCTCAATAAACTCTCAAAAGTTGCCCGTTGGGACGATGCCGAGGCTCATTACATCTACGATTGTATAGAGTGCGGTTGCTGTCAGTTTACATGTCCTGCATATATTCCACTATTGGATAATATAAGATATGGTAAAGCTAAGGTGATGGGAATCATGCGTAGCCGTCCTAAAAAATAATAATGGTTTAATTATAAATTACTAAAGAATGAAACAACTGCTTGTATCACCTTCTCCGCATATTCACGGAAAGGAAAATACCAGAAACTTAATGAGGGATGTGATTATTGCATTGCTCCCTGCTGTTGCGGTTTCAATATATTACTTTGGGTTTTCTGCCATCAAACTTGTTTTGGTTGGCGTTATCTCATGTATGTTGGTGGAGTTTCTTATTCAGAAATTCCTGCTTAAAGGCAAATGTACTATTTGCGACTGTTCTGCAGCTCTTACAGGTGTGCTGCTTGCCCTTAACTTGCCGCCTAATTCTCCTTGGTGGCTTATGGTAATTGGCGCTATTGTTGCCATTGGTGTTGCCAAGATGACTTTTGGCGGTTTGGGACAGAACCTCTTTAATCCGGCATTGGTAGGTCGTGTATTTTTGTTGGTATCGTTCCCTGTATTAATGACAGACTGGACAGCTCCTGCATCATTTTTTGGAGCTTCGATAGATGCAGCTTCCGGAGCAACTCCTCTTGCTTTGGTAAAAGAGGCTGTAGCCGCTGGAACTCCTATAAGTGAGATATTTGCAAACAATCCTCATCTTTCATACAGCCAATTGCTTTTTGCAAGGGTTGGTTCTGCCGGTGAGGTCTCTGCAATAGCCCTTCTTCTTGGATTTGTATATCTTCTTGTAAGAAGAGTTATAAAACCTCATATAACATTATCTATCTGGGCTACCGTATTTGTATTCTCAGGTATTCTTTGGTTGTGCAATCCTGAACAGTTCACAGACCCTATATTCAATCTGCTTACCGGAGGTATGCTTTTGGGCTCAATCTTCATGGCAACAGATTACGTAACATCACCTATGAGCGAGAAAGGTATGATTATCTTTGGAGTTGGCATAGGTCTTATTACAATACTTATCCGTGAATTCGGTGCATATCCGGAGGGTATTTCGTTTGCAATTCTTATTATGAATGCAACAGTTCCTCTAATAAACATGTATGTTAAACCTAAAAGATTCGCTAAGGAGGCATAATAATGGCAAAGGAATCTACATTTGTAAATATGTCTGTTACCCTTTTCGCAGTCTGCCTTATTGCTTCTGCAGTTTTAGGTGGCGTATATGCGGTAACAAAAGCGCCTATCGAGGCAGCTCAGCTTGCTAAAATCAATGGCGCGATAGGTGGTGTTGTACCTGAGTTTGATAATGCTCCGTCGGAAGAGAAATTTGAAGTTGGGGTAAATGGCAAGATTTCTGTAATCTATCCTGCCAAGAAAGGCGGAGAGATTGTAGGTTATGCAGTAGAGGCTTCTACCTCAAACGGTTTTGGCGGAAACATAACTTTAATGGTAGGTTTTACTCCGGATGGAGCTATTATAAAGACCTCTGTAATATCGCATTCAGAGACCCCGGGTCTTGGTGCAAAGATTACAGACAGCAAGAGCCATTTTATAACCCAGTTTGAGGGAAAGAACCCTGCAGACAAGGATTTTAAGATGAGTGTAACCAAGGATGGTGGAAATATAGATGCCATTACAGCATCAACCATTACTTCAAGAGCTTTTTGTGATGCCGTAAACAATGCATACAACGCATATTGCGAGGCTTCAAAAAATGCCGTTAATAATGAACAAACAGCAGTAGAGGAGACCCCTTGTGAGGAGAATACCCAAGCTGCCAATGCGAGTGAGGAGGCTCAAAAATAATCATGAGTAAATTCGGTCTTATTTTAAAAGGTATTATTAAAGAGAATCCTACCTTTGTTCTGGTGTTAGGTATGTGTCCTACATTGGGAACAACCACATCTGCCATTAACGGTATGGGTATGGGTTTGGCAACAGCTTTTGTATTGGTCCTTTCAAACATGGCCATCTCTGCCATAGCCCCTTTTATCCCTTCAAAAGTTAAAATTCCTTGCTATATAGTTGTAATTGCAGCGTTGGTTACAGTACTGCAGTTCCTTATGCAGGCTTATGTTCCGGATTTGTATGCAACTTTGGGATTATATATTCCACTGATTGTTGTTAACTGTATAGTATTGGGTCGTGCCGAGTCTTTTGCCTGCAAGAATTCAGTTATTGATTCTGCTTGCGATGGTCTTGGTATAGGTCTTGGATTTACATGTTCACTCACCGTGATAGGTTTTGTAAGAGAGCTTTTAGGCGGTCTTTCTGTATTTGGAACCAAGTTGGTAGAGGGCGACGGTATGTTGGCTTTCGTTCTTGCTCCGGGTGCGTTCCTTGTATTGGGCTACCTTATGGTATTGTTCAACAAAGCAAAAAAATAACCTTATAAAAGAGAAGTATTATGGAGTATATATTAATTATTATATCAGCTGTATTTGTCAACAACATTGTGTTGGCGCAGTTCTTGGGTATCTGTCCGTTTTTGGGCGTATCCAATAAGGTTTCTACCGCTGCCGGCATGTCTGGCGCAGTTTGCTTTGTAATGGCAATAGCAACATTGGTTACATATCTTGTACAATACTATCTGTTGGTTCCGCTTGGAATAGAATTTATGCAGACCATTGCATTTATCCTTGTTATTGCAGGATTGGTTCAGATGGTTGAGATTATACTCAAAAAAATAAGCCCTGCATTGTATCAGGCATTGGGTATCTTCCTTCCGTTGATTACCACTAACTGCTGTGTATTGGGTGTTGCAATAGTAGTAGTTTCAAAACCTTTTGGTTTTGGCGGTGCAGAGCCTGAAATGTTTAATTTAATTGAGTCTGTTGTATATTCAATAGCAAGTGCATTGGGCTTTGGTCTTGCAATAGTATTGTTTGCAGGTTTACGTGATCAGTTGGAGCTTTCAAATGTTCCTAAATCATTCAAGGGAGTTCCTATTGCCCTAATAACTGCAGGTATTCTTGCTATGGCATTTATGGGATTCTCAGGAATTGTAAAATAGTATAAACAGAACATTTGCAGTACAGTTTTCATGAATAAGAACAAGGCTATATCGCAAATACTTTCTACATTGGAGATAGAGGCATTGCTTCGCGAAAGCAGGGTAGAGGAGGCTTATAACCAGCTTAATCTGCTTTTGGAAAAAGAGCCGGGGAATGCTTATGCGTGGTATCTGTTGGGCGGGATATATCGCCGCCAGCAGTTGTGGGGAGATGCAATTAATGCCTACAACAAGGCTAAAATGATAGACCCTACAAGCCCTGCAGCAACAGCTATTGAGGCCATTTATGAAATACTCAATTACAGGAATACAGATTTGATTAACCCGTAGTGAGTTGTATTGCATTATAATATAGGAAGACCGGTTCAAGTGAGCCGGTCTTCTTGTATTTTTAGGAATGTTGTTTGGTAATGTTGCCAAAAAATCAGTATGAGAATGTGCTCTCTCCTATGAATTCCCTCATTACCGAAGTAGGCGGAATACCGGCCTGTTCTTTAGAGTTCATTTCTGTTATGTAGGAGAGGAATTTAAGAAGTCTCAGACTCTCGGGATATGCCTCTGATGCAGGCGATATCCTTCTAAGCAACGGCTCTGCATAGTGCTTTAACAGAGGAAGTTCGTATATGAGAGAAGAGTTGAACATTACATCGGCATTCTCCTGATACGGGAATATGTTTTTATATTCGCCTCTCCTTACACTCTGCCAACGCAGGATTGTATCTTCGGCCGAAGTCCCACGAAAGTTATTATCGCGTACCATACGGCGAAGCATGCGGTTATCGGTAGTTGATATTGAGTTGTTTTCATCTATAGAGAGAGAGGTTAGGGCCGAGGCATATATTTTAAACTTCTTTTGGTCGTCTATCTGAGAGGTAAGCACAGGATTAAGAGCATGTATTCCCTCCATTATAAGTATATCCGACTCCCCCAACTGCAACTTTTCTCCGGTAAACACTCTTTTGCCATCTGCAAAATTGAACTTTGGAATCTCTACCTCTTCTCCTGCAAGCAGACTGTTGAGCTGTGAATTGAGGAGTTCGAGATCCATTGCGTAAACACTCTCAAAATCATAGTTGCCATCTTCGTCTTTTGGAGTATGCTCCCTGTCTACAAAATAGTTATCCATTTCTAAAACAACAGGATTGAGCCCGAGAACATTCAGCTGCACGGCCAAACGTTTAGACGTTGTTGTTTTTCCACTGCTCGATGGACCCGACAGCAATACAAGTTTTACCCTATCTCTTCTGGCATATATCATATCTGCTATTGCCGCATATTTTCTCTCATGCAAGGCCTCGGCAATTTGTATCATTTTTGAGGCAAATCCCTTTTGCATGGCAATATTTACAGTACCTATATCTTTTGCCCCAAGGATTCTGCACCAATGGGCATTCTCCTTGAAAATATCGTAAAGTTTTTCTTGATATACAACCTGTGGAAGATTGTATGGCGGCAATTGGGTAGGGGATTGCAGACAGAATCCGTTATTATATTTTACAAGGTCGAAATTCTTTATCGCGCCTGTGGAATAGAGTAAAGGGCCATAAAAAGTATCGCCGTATCCGTTTAGATAATATACAGAATTAAAAAAGAAGCCGAGAGATTTAAAGAGCCTTGCTTTTTCTATCTGTCCGTGCTCCAAGAAAAGAGAAATAGCCTCCTGAAGCGTTTTTTTTGTCTTTATAAATGGCAAATCTGCCTTTATAAGCTCAATCATACGGGATTTTATCTTCTCAATGTCGCTGTCGCATACAGAAATCACCTCCGGAGTGTTGGATACAGGGCGGCCTGTTCCGTTCTCTTTAAAATATGCAATTTCTGCATCGGTTATATCTTTACTATGCAGCTCTCCATAAAGACCTGCAGGCAGTGAGTAGTCGAGTATGAGCCGATATTTGTTGTCATATACGTCATTTACAGCTTTCTGGAGCAGAAAACTCAGAGAACGCACAAATGTACGTCGTCCGTCGGGGTGAGTTATATCTAAAAATTCTATAGAATGAGCCATATATATTTTAAAGCTCAACTCCTTTAGCTGGTTATCTACATACGCAGCCAGAATTTCATATTTTTCACCCTCTTTACCGGTGTTATGCGTATAGTTTATCTCATTCATGAGTTCAATAAGTTCGCACCCCGGTTTGCAACTATAATAACTGTTTGTATTCTTGCAATATACTCTTATGCTTTCCATTGCCTATAATTTTTCTTTCAAAAATTCACCTGTTACCGAATTTGGGTTTGCGGCAACTTCTTCAGGTGTTCCGGTTGCAATAATCCTGCCACCTCCGGATCCGCCCTCCGGACCCAAATCTATAAGATAATCAACCGATTTTATAATATCGAGGTTGTGTTCAATTACTATAACCGTATTGCCTTGGTCTACGATTTTCTGTAGTACACCCAACAAAACCTGTATGTCATGAAAATGTAATCCGGTAGTAGGTTCGTCTAAAATATAAATTGAATTTCCTGTGGCTCTTTTAGAAAATTCGGCAGCCAATTTTACTCTCTGGCTCTCTCCCCCGCTTAATGTTGTAGAGGGTTGCCCTAATTTTATATATCCTAATCCAACATCATTAAGCGGTTTGAGTTTCTGTATAATAGATGGAATATTCTCAAAAAATTCAACCGACTCGGCAATTGTCATCTCCAAAATGTCGTTTATGCTTTTGCCTTTGTATTTTACAGCAAGTGTCTCTGGATTATATCGTTTTCCGTTGCAATCTTTACAATGCACATAAACGCTTGGCAGAAAATTCATCTCAATGGTCTGTACACCTGCCCCTTTGCATGTCTCGCAACGTCCGCCCTTTACATTAAAAGAGAAGCGTCCCGCCTTATACCCTCGTATTTTGGCATCCGGAGTATTCTCAAACAGTTTTCTTATTTCGGAAAAGACGTTCGTATATGTTGCTGGATTACTCCTTGGAGTTCTTCCTATAGGGGTCTGATCTATCTCAATCAGCTTGTCGGCATTCTCAAGTCCTATAATTTCTCTGTATGGAAGCGGTTGTGCCAAAGAACGGTAGAAATGTTTGCTCAGAATAGGGCGGAGAGTGCCATTTATCAGAGAAGATTTTCCGCTTCCGCTAACTCCGCTTATTCCAACAAAACAGCCTAAAGGAATCTTTACATCAACATCTTTGAGATTGTTTCCCGTTGCCCCTCTCAGCTCTATGAATTTGCCGTTTCCTTTGCGTCGGAGTGCCGGAATATCAATTTTCTTAAGTCCTCTTATATAGTCTGCCGTATAGCTTCCCAACTTTTTGACCTTTTCTATATTCATATTGAGCAACTCCTCTGGTTTTCCGTTATATAACAGCTTTCCGCCGTTTACTCCCGCTCCCGGGCCTAAATCTATAAGCCAGTCACCCGACAGAATCATCTCCTCGTCATGCTCTACAACCATAACCGAGTTGCCCTCATCGCGCAATTTTTTAAGAGAATTAATAAGTTTGCGATTGTCTCTCTGGTGAAGACCTATGCTCGGTTCGTCAAGAATATACAATACATTAACCAATTTACTGCCAATTTGGGTGGCAAGCCTTATGCGCTGGCTTTCTCCTCCGCTTAAACTGCGTGTGGCGCGACTGAGAGAGAGATAATTAAGACCTACATCCCTAAGGAATCCTATTCTGTCGCGAAGCTCTTTTAGAATATCGGTCGCTATAAGATTCTGTTTGTGATTCATTACTTGCGGCAAATGCTCTATCCATTCTGCTAAACGGTCTATGTCCAATGCCGCTACCTCGGCAATATTCATGTTGTCAATCTTAAAATTGAGAGCCTCTTTTTTTAATCTCGTGCCTCCGCATTCAGGACATACGCTTTCATGTACAAATCTCTCTTTCTTCTCAAGAGAGTCTTCGGTTTCGTTGCCGGTTTGCTCTAATTTGGCAATTATACCGGGAAATGAGGCAAGCTGACGTCCGTCGGGTAAATCTACTCTAAAGAGTTCGTCTGTACCGTAAATTATGGCATTAAGAATATCCTCAGGTAATTTATTTACAGGGTCATTGAGTGAGAATCCCATTTTCTTAGCCATGCTTTCGAGAATTTTGAACCATTCTACATTCCTGTATGTGCCCAGCGGCGTAATTGCCCCTTCGTTAATTGATTTTGAAGTATCCGGAATAATCTTGCTCAAATCTATAGATGAGATATATCCTAATCCTTTGCATTTCGGGCAGGCTCCCTGCGGCGAATTGAATGAGAATGTATGAGGGGCCGGTTCCGGAAAAGAGAGTCCGCCAACAGGACACATGAGGTGCTTGCTAAAGTATCTGAGTTTATCTTGCTGTTCATACTCCATTACGGCCAAAGTCCCTTTTCCCTGGTCTAAAGCCGTTGCTACAGAGGTGGAAATACGTTTGTAATCATTGTCAGCGGGGATGAGCTTGTCTATCACAAGTTCTATAAAGTGGGTTTTGTACCGGTCTAACGGCTTGAGTTCTGCAATGTTGAATAATTGTCCGTCTACTCTTGCCTGCTGGTATCCTTTTTTGAGAAATGTGTCAAACAGCTCTTTATAATGGCCTTTGCGTCCGGATATTATAGGAGAAAGCAGGATACATTTCTTCCCGTTGTACTCTCTTAGAATAAGTTCAGTAATCTGCTCTGTAGTGTATTTTACCATTTTAAGGCCGGTAACCGGAGAAAAGGCATCGGAAGCTCTTGCATAGAGCAATCGGAGAAAATCGTAAATTTCCGTAATGGTGCCCACTGTCGAGCGTGGATTTCGGCCTGTGGTTTTCTGCTCAATTGCAATTATAGGACTTAATCCTGTAATGCTCTCTACATCGGGTCTCTCTAATATTCCTATAAACTGGCGTGCGTATGCCGACAATGTTTCCATATACCGACGTTGTCCCTCTGCGTATATGGTGTCAAAAGCTAAGGAAGATTTTCCGCTGCCGCTTAATCCTGTAACAACAACAAGTCTGTTGCGAGGAATGGAGACGTTTATCCCCTTAAGATTATGCTCTCTAATACCTGTTACTTCTATATTTTTCATAATCCTGTTCTTTTGTTCTGCAGAAATTTTGCTGCAACAGTATTGCCGTAAGTTGCCGTTACATCTTCTCGCGTATATTTTCTGCCGGCACTAAAACCTTATATGTTTTTCCGTATTTATTGTCTAATCTGTTTGAACGAATCCATTCGTTGAGCATTTTAATCATCTTAAAGTTGGTATTGTGCTTTGCTGCAAAATCGCTCCAATTTGCAATTGCCCCTTTTACAATAACCTCCTTACTCTCTATAGGTTTGAACTGCTCCTGCTCTGTAATATGAAAACCGTAGGCGGTAGGATTGTCCATTATTGTTTTAAAGGCTATTGCCCTAAAGACATATCGTGCAGTCTCTATTGGAAGTTGCATGCTGTAGTAATCTTTTATGCCCTGGTATCTTATTCTATCGTCTATGTTTGCCATACCTATATTGTATGAGGCGGCGGCCAAGGTCCATGTACCATACTTCTCAAAAGCCTTTTTTATATATTTACAAGCTGCACGGGTGGATTTTTCCCAATTATAACGCTCGTCTACCTGTGAATTTATCTCTAATCCGTATTCTCTGCCTGTAGCGGCAAGGAATTGCCAATAGCCCTTTGCTCCGGCAGGAGAGGCCGACGGTTGCAGAGAACTTTCGGCAACGCAGAGATAAAAGAAATCAGGATGAATGCCCTCTTCTTTTAGAATCTTGTCTATTGTAGGTTTATGTCTGCCCGACAGTTGCAGTATATAGGCAAGTGAACCATGCCAGTGGGTTATTACTGTAAGTTCACGTTGCAGACTTTCTCTTACGTCAAAATATTGCAGCGGTACATCTTCTCCTGCAAAAGAGGCTTTTTCAGGAATGGGAGGCAGCACTATCTTCTGTGCAACCCCCTTGTTATCTGTTTGTGTTTGCGGAATATTGTTGGCACAGCTCAGCATTAGCGGCATGCATACATAAACTGCAGCCAGCAGTAATCTAAACTCTCTACTCATAACGCAAGAAAGGATTTGTCTGCATTTCTACTGTTATTGTGGTTTCCGGACCATGTCCCGGCAGAACTTTGCTGTAAGGATCGGTCTTTACCACTTTGGTGAGCAGACTCTCCATAAGTGCGTCATAATCGCCACCCGGCAAGTCGGTACGCCCAATGCTCCCCGCAAAAAGGGTATCGCCGGTAAAAATAAGTTTGTCGGGTTCTGAATAATAGCAAACACCTCCGCGTGTGTGTCCCGGAGTGTGAAGTACTTTAAGTTCAGATTCACCGAATGTTACAATGTCTGAATCATTTACATCTATGGTGTCGAGCGGTGGCTGTTCTATTGTATAGCCAAACATCTGGCAATATTGTTGTGCACGTTCGAGCTGGCCTTTATCTTCGGGATGTATATATGTTGGAATGTTCCATTTGCGGGTAACAAAAGCATTTCCCATAATGTGGTCGAAATGGCCGTGCGTGCAGAGTAGTTTTACCGGTTTGAGATTATTCTCTTCAATGAACTTAACAAGGCGTTGCTGCTCGTTTTGAGTCTGAAGCCCCGGATCTATTATTACACACTCTTTTGTATTGTCGTATAGCACATAGCAGCATTCACGCAAGTCGTTTACATAAAATGTCTTGAACTGTATCATATTACTGTTTACAATTAATAATTGTTATTGTCAACTACACCCTCCAACATTGGAACAAAACTGCATTTCCCCATGGTAAGGCGTTCAAATTCGGTTTCGCTTTTTCTTGTTATAACAAACATCTCCTGCTCTTTGTGTAACTCTCCCACCGGAATTACCATTTTTCCCCCTATTTCTAACTGCATGAGCAGGCTTTGCGGAACAGACTCAGCTCCGCAGGTTACAAGAATGGCATAAAAAGGCGATACCTTTGGAATGCCTTTGTAGCCGTCGCCCCAACATAATGTAATGTTGCTGTAACCCAATTTTTTGAGATTTCCATTTGCTATGCGGCATAAATCTTTATGTCTCTCTATTGAATAGACTATAGCTCCCATCCGGGCAAGAACGGCTGTCTGATAACCGCACCCTGTACCTATCTCCAAAACCTTTTTCCCCGTTATGTTGCCCAGCAGATGACTTTGAAGAGCTACGGTTGAAGGTTGCGAAATGGTTTGGCCGCTTGCTATGGGTAAAGGCCTGTCTTGATAGGCAAGGTGTCTAAGCCCTTGCGCTATAAAAATATGCCGTGGAACAGACATGATGGAGTCTAAAACACGGCTGTTGTAGATATTGCGTTTTTCAAGCTCCTTTACCATTTTTTTGCGTTGTCCTATATGTAATTCGGAATCTGTCTCCAAGCCTCTGTCTAAATCTTTTTGCACTGAAAATCTCTCAATCATATTGCAAAAATAGGAAAAATTTCAGAGAGTTTCTTGAACAGAAATACTATCTTTGCAGAGAATTCTTGTGCGCTCGCGCAATCCCTATAATATTAATAAAATACAGAGACCATGCATATTGCTATTGCCGGAAATATAGGTAGCGGAAAGACTACGCTTACAAGGCTGCTTGCCAAGAACTATGGCTGGAAGCCTAAATTTGAAGATGTTGATTTTAATCCATACTTGTCTGATTTTTATGAAGATATGCAAAGATGGTCATTCAATCTGCAGATTTATTTCCTTAACAGGAGATTTAAAGATGTTGTTGATATAGCAAAAGCCGGTGAGCATGTTATCCAAGACCGCACTATATATGAAGATGCCCGCATCTTTGCCCCCAATTTGCACTCTATGGGACTTATGACAACCCGCGATTTTGAAAACTATACATCGCTTTTTAATCTTATGCTCTCATTGGTAAAACCTCCTGACTTGCTTATTTATCTAAAATCTTCTATTCCAAATCTTGTGAGTCAGATACAGAAGCGCGGACGCGAATATGAATCGGGCATAAGACTGGATTATCTAAAAGGTCTTAACGAGCGTTATGAGGAGTGGATAAACAAATATTCCGATGGTAAAAAACTCATAGTAAATGTAGATGAACTCAAATTTGAAGATAATCCCAAAGATTTGAGTACTATTATAGACAGTATAAACGCCGAGCTTAACGGCTTGTTCTAAACGTAGTTATTATAGTATATTTATTGTGGACGAAGCCATAATTCTGGATTCTGTTTTGTTGTTCCGTTCCACAATTCAAAGTGAAGTGTGGAGGTGTTTTGGCTGCTGCTCAGTGTGCCTATTTCCTGTCCGGTTGCAATATTCTCTCCAACTTTTACAGATACTCCCGACAGTTTGCAATAGAATGTAAAATAACTTCCGTGTTGCACGAGTACGCACTGGTTGTATCCCGGAATTGCAATTATCTGTTTTACTATGCCGTTAAAAACTGCAAACACTTTACTGTTGGCCGATGTAGAAATATTTATACCATTATTGAAAGGCATTTTTACCCCTTTGAAGAGCGGATGGTTGTGTTGGCCGAATTGTTCTATTACAACCCCTTTATCTACAGGCCAAGGCAAACGGCCCTTATTGTTTTTGAAATCGGAGGATAGCTTTATTCTATTGTTTGCCTGTTCCTGAGTCTCGTTCTTTGGCGGTTTGGCCTTTACGGCTTCTGCCAACATGCGTTCTATCTCTTTGTTAAGACGTTGCGCCTCTTTGCGTTTCTGCTCCATCTGCTTTTTATATCGGTTTTGATTGGCAGTGAGAGTTTTTGCATAATTCTGGGCTTTTTTCTCTTCCCCTAAAAGATTACGATATTCGGTTTCTCTGCTCTTTTGCGCTCTGATGGTTTCATTCCTCAATTTTATAAGCTCTGTTTTTTGTGCAATGAGTTCCTGTTTGGTCTCCATTATCTTTTGACCCTGATTGTTTATGGAGTTTGAATAATTTTTGAGGTATTTCCATCTGCGGTAACCCTGCTCGATATTGCTGCTGGAAAGTATGTACATAAACCATATACGGGAGTCGCGATGTTTATATGTGTTGAGTATAAGGTGTTTGTAATAATGCTCAAGAGTGTCTAATCTCTCTTCCATGCGACGGATGTCTGCATTTCTGATATCAATGGAGCGGTTCTGTTCCTTAAGCTGCTTGTCGAGCTCGGCCAATAATCTCTTTCTGCTTGAAACTTTTTTTTGAATGAAAACAAGCTCTTCGAGTGTATTCTTATGCTTCTCTTGAGTGCTGGCTATCTGTTTGTTGAGATATTCTATCTCTTTTTCTATCTCGCCTATCTTTTTTTTGTGTGCATTTACGCTTTGCGCATAGGATGAGGATGCTCCGCAAAGTATGCAAAGGAAAAACAGAAGCATTGCTACGGCAAAGGCATAGCCGGATTTCATATAGGTATGGTGTTTTATTTTCAAGAGATTAATATAATTATCGTTTTTTATCGGTTTTGTTGTCTTTGTTCATTGCCTGTTTGCGCTCTTTAATCTTTTGGTCTATACCAAGAGTCTGGTCAAGAGCTTTTGCCTGATCCCAATAAATGAAGGCGAGATCGTACTCCTTAAGCGCATAAAGAACCTCTGCGTAGTGGTCGAGTATGGCAGCACTCTCTTTGCCGCCATAGAGCATTGCGTGTTTTAGATGCGTTTTTGCCTCAAAGGGCTTATTCATAAGATAGAGAATCCATGCGAAAGTATCTAAATATGTTGGGTTATCCGGCTCTGATTCAACTGTTTTTAAACTCATGCGGTATGCGTTTTTGAGCTCTTTGTTTTCTAAAGCTAAAAAATAGGCGTAGTTGTTAAGAACAGGATTATAATCCGGGTTTATCTTAAGTGCTTTTTTATAATTGAGATACGACATTTTTGTATTGCCGGTTTCGTGATAAATATCACCCATAAGGGAATAGCTCATAAGCAAGTTGGCGGTGTCGTTGTTCTTTATAGAAATATCTTCTAATTTTTTGTAAGTTTCTATAGATTTCTCCATTTTGCCGCTCTGGTATTGTGCAATTGCAGCAAGCTGGATGAAATCGGTATTTGTCGGGAATGTTTGCAGTATTGCAGTTGCTGCAGAATCAAGTTCTTTCCACTCTTTGCTGTAATAAAGATATGTAAGGAACTGAAAGGCTACATTTGAATTATCAGGATACTTAGCTGCAAGATTCTTCATAAGTTCGCGGCTTTTATTACTGTTCCCCGTTTGGGCAAAGTAAGCAGAAGCTATGAAGTTTGCAGTTGTGTCCGACAGATGGGCTTGTACAAAATTATCTACAAGCGTATCTAACTGCGGCCTGAATTTTTGCACTATATCTGGAATTTGTAGTAGTTGACCAATATATTCACCCTTCATTTGAGGGCTAACAGAAGGATTGGACATAAACGGATTTATACTGTTGAAAAACAGACTGTATTTACCGGCTCTGCGTAAAAGTTCGGCCTCACCGTAAATGGCAGGGGCGTATTGGGGATATGATTCAAGTGCCTTTCTGTAGTAAACTTTTGCTGTTGAATCTTGGTATCGGTCGGCATACATATCGCCTATAATGGTCTCTATTCTTGGAGAAGAAATTTCTTTATCGCTCTCTATTAAGTATTTGAGTGCGCCGTCCCAATTCTGTGACATGCGGAAAAGATTGAATCTGGCCATGACGGTAGACTCGCTTTTACCCGCAAGCTGCTCTATTTTATTGAGCGTCTCTTCCGACTTTACAACATCTTCTATACTTATATACAGATTTATAAGATTGTAATAGATGTCGGTCTTTTGTGGAAACCTGCGGATAATGTCTTCATATACATCTACCGCCTCTTTTGTTTTGTTTGTTGAAAGGAAGATTTTTGCAAGCAGATTTTTGTACCAGAAATTTGTGCTGTCTATCTCGATAGCCTTTTTTAAAAGCATTTCACCGGATGTTATATCATTTTCTGCGAGTGAAATGCTTGCCAAATAATAATAGGCGGCATCATTTTCCGGTTCGCTCTCCAATACTTTTATGAAAGCCTCTTTAGCGGTGGCATATTTACCGTTATTGTACTCTTTTATTCCCTCAAAAAGATAGTATTGTTTATCTTTTTTTACAGGAGAGTCGTCTTTTATTATTGTGCCGGTCTCTTTTACATTATTTTGAGCTGTAGCGGTATGAACTATGATTAATGCAAAAAAAACAGTAAGCAGTATAATATATTGGTGTTTTTTGATTTTTACCATGTTAACGTGTTATTGATGAATACAAAAATACTTTAATTTTTTTTTATTGTTGCAACTTTTATTCCCATTTTTGCATCTATCTAATTGTAGCGGTTGATGCAACGGTTGCCGGTTAATGATACATACGGGCCACTCATAGCGGAGTGCTTAAATAACAACAGGTTAGCCCAAAAAGAGTTGTACGAGAGATTGTCCTCTCGTATGTTTTCTGTATGTATACGTTATGTTGGTAATCGGGAAACTGCAAAGGATATTCTGCATGACGGTTTTATTGTATTGTTCTCGAAACTCAATACCTTTAAAGGAGATGGCTCTTTTGAGGGGTGGGCAAGGAGAATTTTTATAAATACCGCATTGATGTATATGCGAAAGGCCGATGTACTTAAGTTTTCGGAGGAGATAGAGAGTTCAAGTGCAGTGGATTTTAAAATAGGGCCTGTGGCAATTGAAAAACTGGAGGCAGAAATGCTTATGAAATTGGTGGCAGCCATGCCGTCGGGTTTTAGAACTGTATTTAATATGTATGCAATAGAGGGCTACAGCCATCAGGAGATTGCAAAAGAGCTCAATATAACCGAAGGCGGTTCGCGTTCTCAGTTGAGCAGAGCGCGTTTGTGGTTGCAGGAGAGACTGAGGGATTATGAAAATAAAAACAAATGATAACCTTATATTTCTATGGTAGAGAGGGATTTTGACAAAATATTCAGAGACAGGCTGGAAGAGCATGAAATTCATGCCGATGACAGTGTGTGGGCTGCCATAGAGAAGAGCCTTGATGAGCAGGCATGTGGGGCAGAAAGGAGTGAGCCGTCTCTATCAGGAAGGCCTACGCGTATAAAACGTAAGGTGTTTTATTATGCAGCTTCTGTAGCAGCGGTTTTTTTATTGGCTTTAGTTTTAATCAAGCATGATTCATCATATATTCATCGGGAAGGACAGATTGCCATATTGGAAGAAAAACCGTCTGACCTCAGAGAGATACCTGATGAAAAAACTATTGTGTCTGAGAAATCCAAGCCCGATGGATATATAGATGATTTAGAGTTTCCGGATTCCATAAAACTTGTGGCGGAAAAGGGTAAGGTTACCAAGGTGGAGATTGAAGAGAGTGGTGTAAAGAGAGCCGGTGCCGAATTGAAAAATGAATTTGCAGATGCAAAGGAGAAAGAGGCAGAGGAGAGCATTGTTGTAGAAAAGGAGGATATAGCAGGAGTCTATACAGAATCAGTTGCAGAAAACAGGAATGGCGGTACGGAAAATACCGCTGAGACAAAGGAAAAGTATAATGTTTATGCCTACGATTGGGAGAGTGAACAGGCCCGGGAGATGGCCGATTGGAACAATGGACGTAAGGAGTATTCGCTGTCTCTGTTTTCAAATGTGGTTTCACGCAATAATATCTCTGTTTCCGGGCAGTATTTGAGTATAATGACTGCATCCGGCATATCGCATTCCAACAGCGATTTGCAGACAATGGAAATTATATCGGAGGCAAAATATTCGTTGCCTATAAACATTGGTTTGCAGGCTCAGGTTAAGGTTAACCGGCATTTTTCGGTTGGATTGGGATTGAGTTATACATGGCTGCGCAGTAAGTACGATGGCCTTGTAAATAAAAAATATTATAGGATAAAGCAGTCTTTGCACTATATAGGTGTTCCGGTAAATGCCTACTTTACATTATTGGATAAGAATAATTTTTACTGCTATGTAAATGTGGGAGGCGCAATAGAGAAAGGGGTAAAGGCGTCGTACAAACTTTTGAGTTACGACGGAACTTCTCGCAGTACGGATGCCGGAATAGATGGATTCCAATACTCAGCAAATGCAGGCTTTGGATTGGAGTATAGATTTGCAGAACAATTCGGCCTTTATTTAGAACCTAATATAGTCTATTATTTTGATTCAAATATTCCTGCAAGTATAAGGACCGATCAGCCGCTTCAGGTAAAAGCAGAAATCGGTTTCAGATTTCATTTGAAGTAGCCGGTGCATTTTGCCGTATCTGCCGGATTATGCTTTTTGGCTCCACACCGGAATAAAATCAAAAAGACGCCATGTTCTGATGCCGTTTTTCTCTTTGATTTTAAGGATTGGGACTCCGGCAATCTGATACATTTTAACGGGAATGTTTTTATAGCTGTAGGGAACAGGGATATTATGCTCTCTCGCAAATTCTATGAAATTCTTACGGGTAGTATATCTGTCGGCCTGTTTCTTGGGAGTCTCTTTTCCCTTTACAGTTGATTCGCCGTTATACACATATCTGTAAAATGTGCCGGGTACAGTTACTAAACGGTTAGAAAAAAAGATACATTTTGTAACAAAGTCAATATCTTCGAACATAATGTTTTCTGCAAAACAGATATTATTGTTTAACAGCATTTCTCTCCTGTATATTTTATTTACGGGATGAAAATCGGGAGGGCATTTGCATGCTTTGAACTTATCTTCTACAGTGCTAAATATATTTTGGGCAGAGTAGGATACAATGGTTTTGCTTATATGTTTGCGATGTTTTAAAATACCTGTAATGGCAATATCGGCATCTGCTTTTATGGCTGCATTGTATAGTTTTTCGTAATAATCCGACTCTATCCAATCATCTGAATCTATAAAGCCTATGTAATCTCCGGTGGCAATGGCCATTCCTGTGTTTCTTGCTCCGCCTTGACGTTTGTTTTTGCTGTGTCTCAATATTTTAATTCTGTGATCTCTTTTTTCGTAGTCTTGTAGAATATCTATAGATTTATCAGGACTGCAATCATCTACGCAGATAATTTCTATATCAGACAGTGTTTGCGCTAAAATACTGTTCAGACACCTTGGCAAGAACTTTTCTACATTATATACAGGGATAATAACACTGAGTTTGGGCATGGTTTTATGATTTTCTCTTTAGAAAAGGATTATTCCGCAAAAGTACCTAAAAATATCTATTCTTTAGGCAGTAAATTGAGTTTCAGAAAATTTTACAAAGATTATTAAAATTCTATTTTTATAGAGATAAATCATGGCTATAAAATTTTAAAATTATTATATCAGATTATTTTTCGCTAAAAA
>CAZULV010000007.1:0-95111 GCA_964621625.1 uncultured Muribaculaceae bacterium
ATTGTCTAAAATTTATGCGTAATTTTTACTCCCCACAGGGTTTAGCGGGTGAGCCCAAAAAACAGTGTTGCAAAAAAGAACTGCAAGTACAGAATTTTCTGAAACAGATTTCTTTTTTGCAATATCGTAAAAGCCCAAGAAAAAGGCAGAAACAAAAGCCGGCAAAATCCACATAATCGAAACTACACTATCTATGAAGAGACTAAATTTTAGAAACAAAAAACGCAACCCCTGATTTTTAGAGAGTTGCGTTTTCTTAAGTGACCCGCCAGGGGATCGAACCCTGGACCCCAACATTAAGAGTGTCGTGCTCTACCAGCTGAGCTAGCGAGTCGCTTGGTTTCGGAGTGCAAATGTAGACATATTATTTATAATGGCAAAAAAAAATTAAGAAACTTTTAATTTTTTTGTCTTAGAAATATAGATGTCTGCCTGCGAAACCTAAAATAAAACATTAAACCGGCACTTGTAAGGCCAAACGGAAACGACATCCATATACCCACAAGTTTCCAATCGAGAACAAATCCGAGCAAATACCCCAACGGCAGAGATATTATAAAGTAGGCGATAAAGGCATAATACATAACCGGCTTTACATCTGATATTCCACGCAAGGCATTGGAAAAATTACACTGCAGGCCATCGCCAAACTGGTATATTACAAATGGAATTACAAGCAATGAAACCATTCCGGCAACTTCTGCATTATCTGTAAACCAGAATCCTATACTGTTTCTCAAAAATAACAGCGGAATACATACAATAACAGCCATAAGCAGAATCAAATGAAATCCTGCATTTGCAGAGCTGCGTATTTTTTCATATTCGGCACGTCCGTGCCATCCGCTTGTTGTAACCGCAACGGCTGCTGCCATTCCGTAGTACATCATAAATCCCAATTGTCCCACAGTTACCATTATCTGATGTGCCGCCAAAGCCGCTGCCCCAAGCCATCCTACCATTATTGTACTCAAACTAAACGAAGCCGTCTCCATACCCATTTGCAGAGCTACCGGCATTCCTATTCTGTTTAGCTGTAAAAAATCCGCCTTATTTGCACAACTTGCAATGAATCCCTCTCTATACTCTCTATAACGCTTTGATTTAAAAAATATTGCAATAAAAATCAACAGCATTGCAATGCGAGAAAACAATGTCGCTATTCCGGCTCCTAACAGCCCAAGTTCCGGGAAACCGGCCTTTCCATAAATAAGAAACCAATTACCTATAATATTGAGAATATTTCCCCCTATAAGAATCCACATAGATACTGCAGTGTCGGTAATCCCGTCGGCAAATTGCTTGAAAGCATTAAACAACAGCACAAAAAGAAGAGAGACAAGCAGCACTAAATAGTACGGTCTCATTAGAGGCAGCAACTCTTGAGGCTGATTAAGCAGGTGAAGATTAAGGTAAAGGATTCCCATTACAAACGAGAGCAACAGCGCAATTACAGCATTGGCAACAAGCGCATTTTTGAGAGCACCGCCAATCTTAAGCCGCTCTCCGCGTCCAAACAGGCTTCCTACTATAGGGGTAAGTCCATACGAAAAACCCGTTGCAAAAATAATTGCAAGGTTAAACATCTGGTTTACAAAACTTGCAGCAGCTAAATCATTGGTGCTATAATGCCCAACCATCATAGTATCTGCAAAGCTCAATACAATTATACCCAACTGTCCAACTACTATAGGGAGTCCTATTTTAAGCAATTGTTTGTAATAAGATACATTATTACGCAACATATTCCATAGTAATTATTACGCAACTCCCTGCTCTTAAGGAATTGCTGTTAAAATTAAGAGATAGTCATGTGAAACAGTCTCAGCTATTCACCTTTCTTGGCAGAGGCCCACTCCATTACAACCACAACTATAATACCCGCTACCGCAAAAAGAACGGCAAGGCCTAATTGTGAAGAGACACCGGAAATCTGCTCAAAATATCCCGGCCAAACAGGATGATCCACAAGCGGCGCACCCTCCTCTGCAATCTCGGTAGCAGACAATACAACCTGCTCCTTCCACGGCCATACTTTTATAAGCGAACCTATCATAAAGCCGGAAAGCAAAGCGATTGTAGGCATATAGAATTTTTTGAGAAGCCAGCTTAACAGATGTGAAAAACTGAGTATTCCAAGAATAGCACCAATTGCAAAAACAACTAAAACAGGTATGTTCAATTCTGTTACCGCCGACATCACAAAATGGTACTTTCCCATAAGAAGCAATATAAAACTGCCGGAAATTCCAGGTAGAATCATGGCACATATTGCAATTGCACCCGACAAAAATACAAACCAATAAGCATCAGGGGTCTGGCTTGGTGATACAAGACATATATACGCGGCAACTATTATTCCAAGAACAAGTGCAAGAATATTTTTTAAATTCCATTTATCGAGTTGCCTCAAAATTATTACAGACGAGGCAAGAATAAGGCCAAAGAAGAAGCTCCACAATGGAACAGGATGAAACTCAAGCAAATACTTCATAAGTCGGGCCAACGAGAATATACTTATCAGTATACCGAGCACTAATGAAACAAGGAAAGTTCCGTTAATTGCCATCCAGAACTCTGTAAACCTACCTTTTAGCAACAATTTAAAATTAGACGAACTTACAGATTTTATAGAATCTACAAGCTCCTGATAAATACCCATAAGAAAAGCAATGGTACCACCGCTTACGCCCGGAATAACATCGGCAGCTCCCATACATATACCTTTAAAGGCAACTACAATATATCTGAAAAAATTTTTCATAAAATTAGATTTGTTATTATTTTTTAATTGATTTCAAGTAGTTTATAAAATTCCAATCGTCATTTAACTGCGGCACCAACCTGCGCATTGTGTTAATCCACGATACATCTGTACGCACTATATTGTCTATTCGCAAAAGAAAACTATCGTTCAATCCGTCAAGATAATCCTCTATGGCAAGCATTGCCTCAAGCCCCATTTTTGCCTCTATGCACTCAGAATCAAGCTTCTGTACCTTGCGAAACAACTTTCTTGCCTGCGCAAAATCATGCAGTCCTAACAATGCGTTTGCCTGTCCGAGTAATCCTGCAATATTATCCTCTTCACAGGCATTAAACCGTGCAAAAGTTTCTGCCGACTCTACAAACCGCTCAAGATTAAGATAAACTATGGCAAGGTTATACAACGATGAAGAATTTGAACCGTTAAGTGCCAAGGAGTATTCAAATGCCTCAATGGCCTTGTCAAAAACACCCTGACCGGCGAATATCGTTCCTAAATTAAACCATACATTATCATTGAACGGGTCTTTGTCGAGATACATATTATAATACTGAATAGCTTTCTCTAAGTCATTCATTCTCTCGCAACAATAGGCCAAATCGTTATAGCATTCGTAAGATATAGGGGCTATTTTGTCTGACTCCATAAAAAAACGCACAGCCTCTTTATAGTTTTCTGTATCCATGCAGTCTTGGGCCAACGCAATTACAGCATCTGCAAGCTCCGCAGACTTACCGTTGGCAGAGAGCGCCTGTTCAACATACGTTAAGGCCGTATCAAAATCACCGTTACAAATTGATATTCTGGCATATAAAACACGTATATCTACATTCTGACAAAAGGAATCTTTGTAGCAATCGAGCAATTGTGCAGCCTTTTGATGCTCTCCGGCAAGTATAAGTGCATCGGCATACTTCACCAGAATCTCAGAAGAGTATGGATGACGGGAAAAAGCCATTTCACACACTTTCAACGCATTATCATCATCATCTAAATTTATCAAGTACTCAATAAGATAAAGATACTCTTCTTCCGACAAATCTAAAGAGTCCTCTTTTCCTTCTGCACAGGCATCTTCGTAAAGCCCGACAACGTATGAAAGATCCTGACCTTCACCGCTCTCGTCGTTAAATGAGTCAAAAAAATTTTCACTCATCGGCATGTTCCTCCGCAATTGTTTTAATTGTCTCCAGATAATGGAATATCTGTGAAATATATTCCAACGGAGAGAGTATGCTTTTGCCTGTTCCCTCAATAACCATTGTGTACTCTATTCCGGCTTCGTTTGCCATGCCTATGGTCATTCTGGCGTTTGTTTTTTTAGCAATACTATTGAGTGTAAAGCTGTTACTACCGTTAAAACTCACAAATAAATCGAACTTACCATTAAAAAACTCATCTGCAGAGCCACTCTTTACAGCTCCAATCCAAGTAAGATTCTCCGGCAATATAACAACAAGTTCATTTTTTATAAGTTCTTGTGGTACTACAGTTACCGATTTTTCTCCATTTTTTCCCGCTTTTGTAGGGAAAAGTCCCTTTTTTGTAACAACAACCAGTCCTTTAAATGGAATCTTCTTACCTTTTATAAAAGCATATAGCAGAGATAACTCCTTTACGGAATTGTCTGAATTTATCTCATACACAAACCCTAAAGAGCGAACCTCCTTTATATTAAGAAATTCTGTTCCTTTGCAGCATTTCTTTCTACCAATCTCCCTTTTCCTGTAATATTCTTTAAGATATTTGAGCATAATAAAAAAATATTTGGCAAAAGTAGCAAAAATCCCGCCATTATTATTGCAAATTATGTACATTTGCGACTTATCGTATAAATTATGGATAATCAACTGAAAACATTAACTCTGGCCGACATTCTTAACGAGTCTGCCGCCAGATACGGCAATAATATTTCATTCTCAATAATAAACGGAGAAAGTCTCACATTTTCTCAATTTGCGGACAGGGTACGATTCCTCACTTCGCTTTTAAATGAGAATGGTGTAAAACAAGGCGATAAGGTTGCTATTTTGGGCGGAAGTATGCCCAATTGGCCGGTTTCCTATATGGCAATAGCATCATCGTCCAGAATAGTAGTACCGCTGCTGCCCGATTTTACCGCATTTGAAATTGCCAATATAATAGAGCATGCGCAAACAAAGGCTATAATAATATCCAAACGCCTTATCTATAAACTGTCGGACTCAATAAGAGAAAAACTTGAACTTATAATATGTCTCGATAATCTCGAAGTTCTTAAAGTTCCGTCAGACAATAATCCTGAAAGTTCGGATATGGCTTCTGAAGGGCAAAAGAGCATAAAAATTGTGCCTGAGCCGCCAAAGCCAGACGATATAGCCTCTATAATATACACTTCCGGCACATCCGGAAATTCAAAAGGCGTTATGCTTACTCATGCAAACATAACAGCCAATATACAAATGGCTTATGCATTATATCCTATAGATGAGAAAGATGTATTTCTTTCGTTCCTTCCATTGTCTCACGCATACGAATGCACAATTGGAATGCTGTATCCGCTTAGCAAAGGTTCATCTGTATATTATCTCGACGGCGCTCCTACCCCATCTTTGCTTATGCCGGCCCTAAAAAAGGTAAGACCTACAATAATATTGAGCGTTCCACTGATAGTTGAGAAAATATACAAAAACAAGATACGTCCTATATTTACAAAAAACTGGACAATGCAAGTTCTCTACTCCATAGGCCCTATAAGACGTATCTTCCACAAAATTGCAGGAAAGAAGCTTACCGACATGTTTGGCGGACGTCTCCGTTTCTTTGGAATAGGCGGTGCCAAGACCGATTGTATGGTAGAACAGTTCCTAAGAGATGCCGGATTCCCTTATGCTATAGGATACGGACTTACAGAGTGCTCCCCGTTAATTGCCGGAGCAGTAGGTAAATTCAAGTTGCAATCTACAGGTCCAAAACTCAAATGGATGGATTTGAGAATTGACTCGCCTGACAAAAATCACATTGGAGAAATTCAGGTGAAAGGGGCAAACGTAATGAAAGGCTACTATAAAGACCCGGAAAGAACGGAGGCTGCATTTACCCCCGACGGTTGGTTTAGAACCAAAGATTTGGGCAAATTAGATAAATCGGGGAATCTCTACATAAAAGGACGCGTGGATAATATGCTTATAGGTCCAAACGGTGAGAATATATATCCGGAAGAGATTGAGAGTATTATACGTGAAAACGATTTTGTTTTGGAGTGTCTCGTATGCAAAGCAAAAGATAGAATGGTTGCAAAAGTATATTTCAACTATGAGCAGATAGAGAGCATAAGAGAACTTAAATATGACCTTGACGACGAGATTAGAAAAAATCTTAAAGAAAAATATGAGCAATACAGTCTTAAATATGAGCAGTTACGTAAAAAATACGGACTCACAGATGGCATTGAGCGTTTTTACGAAAAACTGGAGAATGTAAAGAAGGAGTTGCTTGAATATGTAAACAGCAGGGTAAACAAGACATCAAAAATATCTGAAATAATAGAACAGCCTGTTCCGTTTGAAAAAACCGCAACTCAAAAGATAAAACGGTTCTTGTATAATTAGTGATATTTGCACCAATAATACCCCCTGCAATCGACAAGATAAAACAGATAGTTTGACAGAGACAGATAGATAGATAGATAGACGGACAGCCTATCTATGAAATACAAGAGAGGCCGGCCATTATAAAATGACCGGCCTTACCTATATATAACAACTGTTTTAACCACATTACCACTGTTTTAACTTTACATACGAGCGCACAAAGTATTAAACAGTTCGGGATTTTCTGCAACAAGCGAACTTAGTTCTACATGCATACAAGCCTCCTCCTTTAGCAACTTAGAAGTAGAAGTTGTATTGTTTTCAGAAACATTCCACGTAAGCAAAAGAACATTTATTTTAAGAGCCTTCAGCTTTTTTATAAGCATCTCATGGTCTGCATCTCCGGTAATAAGCACCACATAATCGAATTTGCGAAAAAGTGCCAGTTCATACGCTTCAAGTGCAAACCATACATCAACCCCTTTTTCTATTACGGTTAGCGAACTACCCTTTTGAATTTCGCGCAAATGCTTATAATGGAAAATAACGTCATTATCAATAAGCGAGTCTTCAAATTTTCGTTCACTAAACAAAAGATGCTTGTTATTTGCATCATTAACCCTATAACGACCTCTGAAATAATGGTTTTCCGTAATATGACAATCCAATAAAGGAGCACCGCTTATGCTGCTTATCTCCTTTCGGATAAAATTCATAAGTGCAGAAACATTTACATTTGCAGAGCACCTGCTCTCCAAAGCCTCATTAATCTTGGCATAATACCCGCCGTCTATAAAAACACCAATAGATTGATACATATCATTCAGTATAAATTGTAAATATAAACACTATCTCCGCTCGGTGCTTGCCGTATCAAGTAAAAAATCGTAGATACTTATCGTCTGAATACCGCTGTCATCACTCCACGATTTGGTATGCTCACCTACAATCAAAAGTTTTAAGAAAGAGTCCCCCACTAATCGCAACGAACGTTTTTCCTGTTCCATTTTCTCTTCGTCCGGCATACGCCAAGCCGATTGTATATAAATGCGCTCACTCCCTTTATTGCAAACAAAATCGACTTCCAATATCACTCGTTGTTGATGTCCCTCGGCATTACGGATACGATGATAGATGTTGCCCACATCCACCAGCCAGCCACGCTGACGCATTTCGTTATAAATCATATTCTCCATCAAATGGGTAGGCTCATTCTGCCTGAACGAAAGAATGGCATTCCTAAGACCTATATCTTGATAGTAATATTTATATAACGAACCGATATATTTGCGTCCCTTGATGTCGTACCTTTCGGATTTTTCTATCAAGAAAGCATCCTGCATATATCTCATATAGGCAGAAATTGTTTTGTCGGAAATATCCTGCACCTTGCTAACCGACTTGAATGTGTTGGCAATGTTAGATGCATTGACGGGTGCTCCTATACTGGAAGCAATAGTTTTGGAAAGCTCTTCAAACTCAGATTTCAGTTCTATGTTATTACGTTCGTAGATGTCACGCAAATACACGGTGCGATACAGACGACGCAGAAAGTCCATTTTCTTTTCATCACCATCCTGTGTGAGTAATTGTGGAAGTCCTCCATACATCAAATACTCAGCCCAACCATCCTCTTTACTACTCTCATACACAGACATAAATTCCTTGAACGACAATGGCCATACATGTATTTCATCGCCCCTTCCACGAAATTCGGTAACGACATCAGACGAAAGGAATCGGGAATTAGAGCCTGTTACATAGACATCAGCACCTTCCGTTACGGACAGTGTGGATAGTACTTCTACAAAATCGTTTACTTCCTGCACCTCATCAATGATGATATAATAGGTAGAATCATCCAACATCTTACTTTCTACCCAATCTAACAGACAGTCAGGATCTTTAAATACCTTGTTCTTTCTGCTCTCCATATCAATGATAAGGATATGGTCTTCATTCACACCGTCATCAAGCAGATGTTGACGGAACAGTTCCTTTAGAAGAAACGACTTTCCCGAACGACGCAATCCGGTAATGATTTTGATAAGTCCATTTCCCTTAGAGCACCGGAGTTTTTCAATATAGGTCTTTCTGTCTACAATCATGGTCTACGAATTTATGTCACGTGTGACAGTTTTTCGGAGACAAATATACATCTTTATATTGAATATAAGTTGTATTACGAGAAAAAACTCTCTTCTTATCTCTGGGAAAATCTAAAGAATGAGGGAAAATAATGATGGCAGCACTGGTATTCTATGACTTATGAGAACATATCCCAGGTTCGCGACCTTGGCTCTCAGCAAAGGTTGAGGATTTGGAACAGATCATAAACGATGATTTGTATAGCCATAAAGGAGAGCTGCCAAATAATTTCAAAAAACAATCCCCGACCTGACTTAACCTGAAAAAAAGTTGACACTATACGGTGGCGACTCCTCAATAGTGGTTGAAACTTCCATAATGGATTGCGGTTCGGCTAACGCCTCCTCTTCGATTACAGAGTCTGTAATACGATTCTTTGGATTGAAATCCTGCAATGCCATTTCAACACTCTTTTTAATTTCGGCATCTCTCGCTGCCGATTGCAATACACTTAGACTGAACACTTCAGCCGAAGCACTCTTTTCAATTGTTTCGGTCTTTTTCATATCTGCAATTTTTGATGTTATCACTCCGATCTCAGTGCGGACTGCTCAAAATTTCCATTACTGGAGAGTCGTGGAATATTGAGGACAAAATCTTATTCAATAAAATTAAGGGCTTAATCTTGATTGCGGATAGACGGACTGCCGAAATATCGGGAGTTGGTCTATCCGCTATTCTGTTATGGTTGATTTGTGAGTAAAACCATTGCAATAGGCTATTAAAGTGCCACGAACTACGCCAGATACTGCAACAGTCTTGATGAATCATTGCGATGTGATTACTCCTATATTTCTTTGCTGTCGCGATGATAGGCTGCGCTCGTTGCGTGTGAAAATAAATTTTCACTCACTCGCTTGCACTATCATTGTTACTCGGAAAACGGAATGACAGCGAAAAGAAAAATGATTGCAATGATGGATATGATTGGATTTTGTGGGGTGATTTACCGAACCTCCGATGTACAGCGAACAATAATGAGTGGATTCAAGGAGGCGTACCGTTTGAAGGACACTTACTCTGCATCATTTCATCAGAATCTGCATCATAAACAATGAAAATGATGCAGATTTTTCTTTTATGAGGCAGAAAAGCATTAATTTTGCATACTGTAAATACATATTAAGGTATGCATACATTTGATTACAAGGAAACTCCCAAGCAGCTATTGACACCCGACATTGTCAATATGCTGTCCTCATTGCATGAGTTTAGAGGAAAGCAGGAGCTGTATATAGAAGCGAAGTCCGACGTATTGACAGCATTGTTGGATATAGCCAAGATTCAGAGTACCAAGGCATCTAATAAGATTGAAGGTATATATACATCAGACGAACGATTGGAAGCATTGGTAATAGAAAAGGCTGAACCTCAAAACCGTTCCGAAGAGGAGATTGCAGGATATAGGGAGGTATTGGCTACTGTTCATGACAGTTACGAGTATATTCCTATCCGTCCGAACAATATCTTGCAACTACATCGTGACCTGTATAGTTTCAGCAGTAGTGATACAGGAGGCAGGTTCAAGAATAGGGATAATGTAATTGCAGAATCAGGTAAAGACGGACAGCAGCAAGTGAGATTTATGCCTGTTCCTGCGTTTCAGACTCCCGAGGCTATGGAGAACTTGTGTAATGAGTTTAACAATGCCATTGAACGGGCTGAGTATGACCCATTGCTGCTGATTCCTATGTTTATTCTCGACTTCCTTTGTATCCACCCGTTTAATGACGGTAACGGACGAATGAGCCGTTTATTGACTTTGCTGTTGCTGTATCGTAGTGGCTATATCGTGGGGAAATATGTCAGTATGGAAATGTTGATAGAAAAGACAAAGGAAACCTATTATGAAGCCCTGCAAAACAGCTCCATTGAATGGCATAATGACAAAAGTGATTATACCTCATTTGTACGATATTACTTGGGAGTTGTATTAAAAGGATACAATGAGTTTCAAGACCGCATAGAACATCTGAAATATCGTAAATTGTCAAAGGCAGATAGAGTAAAGGCGGTGTTTGAAAAAAAACTCGGTGTTATCAAAAAATCAGACATAGCCACACTTTGCCCGGATATTAGCGAAACGACCATTGAACGAACCTTGAAAGAATTGCTTGAGGCAGGTTTCGTCGAGAAGGTAGGCAAAGGACGGGCTACTGGCTATGCGAAGAAGTAACCAATTACATTTTTAGAGGGAGTGCAGTTTACCGTCTGCCCAATTATTATAAATCCTAAAATTATCCCTCCTATAAATAGAAACGAGAACAGCGTACATTTAGGCTATTAAGTTATAGACCTATTTGCACGCTGTTTGTGATAATGTTGCCAAATAAACAAAACCGGCTCATAAAAGGCAATTCGCGACTTCTGCAGAATCATACTTTTATGAGCCGATCTTCTCTGTTTTTTTACAAATTACTTTATTTTTAGTTTAGACCTTATCTCTTTAGGAATAGAGTTCTTATGAACCATAATACCTATTGTTTTGGCCTTCACATAATTCTCAGACATGTTATGATAACCTGTACCGTTTCTTTCCACTCCCCAAGAATTTTTTGTAATATAATATTTTACACCTTCCTGGTCTTTTGCAATACCAATAATATGCTCCAAATGGTCGTCTACGGTTGTAAAGTTTTCAAAATCCTTCTGGCGGCTCTCCTGTGTTACAGGAAGTTCCACATAACGCTCTTTAATCTCCCTGTTCTTAATTGTATCCTTGCAATTGAGAGCAATATTGTTCTTACCAAAATCGTAAGACTGCTCACTTATATCACCATCCCACGCTACGGTATAACCCTTTTCAATAGCATTATCTATAATAGCCATAAGATCGTTGAGAGGCACATTGTAATGCAGCCCAAAATCCCAATTATCCGGAATCTCCAAAAGAATCTGCTCATAGAAAGGATGATGAGAGAAACTTGTTATTTCTACATAATCATCCATATTCAGGCCTAAACTTGCTGCAAAACTTTGCGGAGTATACTCTTTTCCATTATAAACGAAAGTCTCCGGAACTTTTCCAAGGAATGCATCAAAAAGGCCCTCCCTAAGTTCTGCAGGAATAGGCTTCCTGTTCTTGATTGCCTCCTCCGAAAGTAGTTTCACATAATTTGACAACTCGGTATGGTTATGTGTCTTAGAATCATAATTAATTCCCGGATACGCCTCTTCCGGAATAAGTCCGAAATGCTTTACAGCGTATGTACACATGTGCGAGAGACTACCCGGATTTATGTTTCCTTTGCCTCTGCGAAAGTAATTGTCGGCAATACGTCTGTTGTAATTGTTTCTTACAATATACATTTCCGACAAATCATACTCACCCTTTCCCATTCTCAACAACTCCGATTCAAGGAAAGAGATGGTTGCAAAGCACCAGCAAGTACCTGTTCTTGCCTGATTCTTTACAGATGTTGCAGGATTCTCCTTTACAACTGTAAACTCATATTTATACTGTGCAAACAATACGGAACTCATGCAAAGCAATGCTGCCGTAATAATAAGAATTCTTTTCATGTCCGGTATAGTTAAGTATTTTGTTCAAATAAGTTGCAGCATATAACAACTACAATCCCAATTTCTCGCGGATGTGAGCAGGTATAGCCTTTTTATTTACAACAATATTCATGGTTTTGTATCTTACAAAAGGCTCTGAGGCATACCATATTCCATTATATTTTCCCGACGGACCCCAAGAGTTCTTTACCATGTAGTATTTTGTACCGTTCTGATCCTTTGCGATACCGTAAATATGCATGCCGTGGTCATCGGTTGTAGTCTTCTCATCATAACCCTGCTGTCTCATTTCCTGAGTAATTTCAAGCTCTTTGCCAGGGGCGTTAAGGTTGTATAGAATAGCCTCTTTCTCATCTCTTGATTTGCCAATCCATCTCTCCTCGTCGGAACCGGCCTTCTCGGTAGCTGCAACATCGGGAGCAACAGCTATACCATTACGGGTAAAGCCTCTCTCGCTTACATCTGAACCCCATGCAACTGTGTAACCGTTCTCTATGGCATAATCAAAAATCTCCATCATCTCATCGATAGGAACATTGTATGACATATCCCAACGCCAATTATCAGGCACCTCTATAACAAACTGAGAATAGAATGGATGATGTGTAAACGATGTAATAGAAACATAATCATTCCCATCTAATTTAAGATAATCTTTTGCATACGATTGAGGAGTATATTCCTTTCCGTCTACGGTAAATTTCTCAGGAATCTCACCAAGATAAGCATCCAAAATTCCGGTAAGGCCTTTATGCCATGCGGTTGTAAGTTTCTTGTTAGGCTTTTCGTTTATTGCCTTTACGTATGCTTTAAGAACAGCGCAAAGTTCGTTATGTGCATTCTTGTCGGTACCGTAATTAAGGCCTTCCAACTCAGTTTGAGGCAACATTCCGTAATGTTTTAGAGTATATATCACATCACCGAAAGAACTGCCCTGCTCATAATTAAGAGCACCGTCGAGACGTACAAATTTTACAGCCTTATCTGAATAGCCCATATAAACAGGGTACATTTCGGCCAAATCTATATCCTTAGGTGCGCCGTTTTTAACTGCCTCGCTTTCGAGGAACGAGATTGTTGAATAAGACCAGCATGTTCCTGAATTTGCCTGATTCTTTACAGGAGTCACATAATTCTCCTTAACAACTGTAAATTCGTAGCCCTTAGGAGCTTCTGACTCTTTTTTTGATTTTTTCTGCGCATTTGCAGATGTCATTGCCACAGCAACAAGCAGCAATGTAGAAACAGTCTTCTTTAGCATCATAAATTTGATTTTTAATATATTATTTTAATGTTTTTATAGATATTTAAGGTATATTCATGAATTTGTGCGTCTGCAAAGAGATTTCCCAAACAGGATTACTCTTTACATACTCTATAATTTTTGGAAGCATTTCGTTGCTACGGCTCCATTCAGGCTGCAGATAAAGACGACAATTTTCGCCAACCAACCTGCGGTTCTCCTCGGCCCACTGCAAATCATCCTCGCACTCTATTATTACTTTAAGTTCATTTGCAAAACGGTAATTCTCTTTTAACGGTCTCTTTTTTCTTTTAGGACTAAGACATATCCAGTCAAATCGTCCACTCATAGGCTCAGAACCGGATGTTTCAAGAAAGACCTCAAGACCTTGCTTTTTAAGAGCGTTGCAAAGATTATCCAACGGATACTTCAACGGTTCTCCTCCTGTAATTACAACATATTTGGCCGGAGTTTTAACAACCTCTTCTATAATACTTTCAACAGATACAGGTGGAAATTTAAGAGGATTCCATGTCTGCTTTGCATCACACCAGCTGCATCCCACATCACAACCGCCCAATCGTATGAAATAGGCAGCTTTACCTGTATTGTAACCCTCTCCCTGAACAGTATAGAACCGCTCTACCAACGGCAATTTGTTTCCGCCGTCCAATACATTATTATATACATCATTTATATTCATAGCGGTTACAAACTTAAGAAAAAAGGCCGAATAACCAACAAAAGCAATCCAAAAGTTTTTAATAAAAATGCTGTCAATTTGTCAGAAAAATTGAACTGGCAACTATTTTGAACCCTATACTCGCAAAAATGTTAAGAAATTAACTAAAGAGGGTTAACAAGGAGGTAATTATGAATATGAACAACAATCAGAGCGGAACAAGCGCATTGAACAGTTACGCCGTAAATTTGAACGAGAGGGCAAGAAGCGGAAAGCTCGACCCCGTTATAGGACGTGACGAAGAGATTAGAAGAGTTCTGCAGATTTTAAGCAGAAGGACTAAAAACAACCCTATTCTTGTTGGAGAACCGGGCGTTGGTAAAACGGCCATTGCCGAGGGCCTTGCGCAACGTATCATTCACGGAGATGTTGCAGAAAACCTTAAGAACAAGCAGATTTATTCTCTTGATATGGGAGCGTTAATAGCAGGCGCAAAATATCAGGGTGAATTTGAGGAGCGTCTAAAAGGCGTTGTTAAAGAGGTTATTGAGAGTAATGGAGAGATTATCTTATACATAGATGAAATACATACTTTGGTTGGAGCGGGAAAAAGCAGCGGAGCAATGGATGCGGCAAATATCCTTAAACCGGCTCTTGCCCGTGGAGAATTGCGCACCGTAGGTGCCACCACCTTAGATGAGTATCAGAAATACTTTGAGCAAGACAAGGCTTTAGAGCGTCGTTTCCAAATGGTTATGGTTGACGAGCCTTCTCCTGCAGAGAGCATTTCAATTCTTAGAGGTCTTAAAGAGAGGTATGAAAACCACCACAAAGTAAAGATAGAAGATGATGCCATAATAGCTGCCGTTGATTTGTCTAACCGATACATTACAAACAGATTTCTGCCCGACAAAGCTATTGACCTTATAGACGAGGCCGCCTCAAAGTTGCGTTTGGAGATGAATTCTGTTCCGGAAAAAATAGACGAGCTTAACAGAAAAATAAAACAGCTTGAAATTGAGAGAGAAGCCATTAAGAGAGAGGGCAAATCACCAAAACTCAACGACATTGTTTCTCAGTTAGATGCACTCAGGGAGGAAAAAAAGGTTTTTGACAAGCAGTGGAAAGAGGAGAAAACATTATTGGATACCATACAGCAAAAGAGGCAGCAGGTAGAGAATTATAAGATTGAGGCCGACAATGCCGAACGCATGGGCGACTACGGCAAAGTTGCAGAGATAAGGTACGGAAAAATCTCTGCTCTTCAGAAAGAGATAGACGAACTTACCGCAAAAAAGAACGAGAATCCAAACCCTCTCATAAATGAAGAGGTTAATCCCGAAGATATTGCAGAAGTAGTATCAAAATGGACAGGTATTCCTGTAAAAAGAATGTTGCAGAGCGAAAAGGAGAAGCTGCTTAATCTCGAGGAAGAACTGCACAAGAGGGTTGTTGGACAGGACGAAGCCATAAAGGCCGTTTCAGATGCCGTAAGACGTTCAAGAGCAGGTCTGCAGAACGAGAAGAGGCCGCTCGGTTCATTCCTGTTTCTTGGAACAACCGGTGTAGGTAAAACAGAATTGGCAAAGGCACTCGCAGAATTTCTTTTTAACGACGAAAATCTTATGACCCGTATAGATATGAGTGAGTATCAGGAGAGTTTTGCCGTTACAAGGCTTGTTGGTGCGCCTCCGGGATATGTAGGATACGATGAGGGTGGACAGCTTACCGAGGCGGTAAGAAGAAAACCGTATTCTGTTGTGCTTTTTGATGAGATAGAGAAGGCTCATCCAGATGTTTTCAATATCTTGCTTCAGGTTCTTGATGATGGAAGGCTTACAGATGGCAAAGGACGTACCGTAAACTTTAAGAATACGATTCTTATAATGACCAGCAATGTTGGAAGCGACATTATCCAAGACTATATGAACAAGATAGAGGAGGGTTCAAACAATAATGGAGACAACACAGACAACGTACGTAAAGAGGAATTGCTGTCGGAATGCAAAAATGCGGTACTCGATCTTCTCAAACGCAGTGTAAGACCTGAGTTCCTCAACAGAATAGATGAAATAATAATGTTTGAGCCTCTGAACAAAGAGAATATCAAAGGCATTCTGCAATTGCAGATAAATCAAATAACAGCATTGCTTGGAGAGAAAGGCATTGAGCTTAAATTTACCGACAAGGCTATAGAGTATCTCTGCTCAAAGGGATACGACATAGCATACGGAGCAAGGCCTATAAAGCGTCTGTTACAGAAAGAGCTTATAAATGAGCTTGCTACAAAAATAATAAGCGGATATATAACAAAAGACGGGCATATACTTGTAGATTGTAAAGACAATACTCTTGTATTTAAAAATTGCGAATAAATAAAAATCGTAAATAACCGCATAAAATGTTAAACCTTTTGTCTCAACCGTTGTTATATATACGAAATAGTTTTTTAAGTTAGGTTAAGTCGGGAAGAGCCGGTAACTCAAATAGGGTTATCGGCTCTTTTAGTAGCAGTACTTTTCAAAGTTTTTATATCTTTGCGTGTTTTAGTAATTTCACAAATTACATTTGAGGACCCTTATTTATTCCCTGCAAGGAGGGAGCTATTTTAATTATGGAAAGTGTATTTATTCCCAAAGGCTATGCTTCAAAATTGGATGTATGGCAAACAGAGCGTGCAATCAAATTCATCAAAGACACATTCCAACAGCATCTGTCGGCACAACTGAAATTAAGGAGGGTTACAGCTCCGCTTGTTGTAGAGGCAGGAACCGGATTAAACGATAATTTATCGGGTATAGAATCACCTGTTTCTTTTGAAGTCAGCGCATTAGGAGCCGGAAAACGAGTAGAGATAGTGCAGTCTTTGGCCAAATGGAAGAGGTATACTTTATGGCGTCACAAGATAGAGCCTGGAAAGGGCATTTATACAGATATGAATGCTCTGCGTCCATGCGAGACTTTAGATAATATCCACTCTGTGTATGTAGACCAATGGGATTGGGAAAAGGTTATGCTATCTAAGGAGAGAACTGTTGAGTATCTTAAAGATACTGTTGATTGTATTTACAAGGCCCTAAAGCATACCGAGTATCTGCTATGCGAACAATACCCTGTTTTTAAACCGTTTCTGCCGGAAGATATACACTTTATGCACTCAGAAGAGTTGAGATTGGAGTTTCCGCAGCTCACTGCTAAAGAGCGCGAATATGAGGCGTGTAAAAAGTACGGAGCTGTTTTTATAAGAGGAATCGGAGGCAAATTAGGAGACGGCACAAAACATGACGACCGCTCTTCTGACTATGACGATTGGTCTACCCCAACCGGGAACGGTCTCGAAGGACTCAACGGCGATATACTCATATACAATCCGGTACTGGATTCGGCCTTTGAAATATCATCTATGGGAATAAGGGTAAACAAAGAGGCTTTGGAGAGACAGCTCGAAATATGCGGAAATACAGAGCGAAAACAGCTTATGTTCCATAAGTTGCTATTAGAGGAGAAACTGCCGCAGACAATAGGCGGAGGAATAGGTCAGAGCCGTTTGTGCATGCTGCTGCTCGGCAAATGTCATATTGGAGAGGTACAGAGCGGTATATGGGACAGCAATACAAGAGAGGCATGTACCAACGCCGGAGTATACCTTCTGTAGTACAGCCATTATTGTCAACTTGCACAGATACAATGCCAACAAAAGTATAAATTCCTTTATATTTTTACATTACATACAGATTTGCATATAACAGAAAATACTTATCAATCATGAGAATAGCCAACTACATTCCAAATACTATAACATCACTTAATCTGCTTAGCGGATGCGTTGCCGTAATTCTTTCGTTTAACGGAGATTTTAAGCCTGCACTCTTATTTATAATTGCCGCAGCCTGCTTTGATTTTTGCGACGGATTTGCAGCACGTCTTCTCAAGGCCTATTCTCCATTAGGAAAAGAGCTTGATTCTCTTGCAGATATGATAAGTTTTGGATTAGCTCCCGCATGTATAATGTTTAACAAGATTCTTGAGCTCTACGGTGTATCTGCAGATAACATAATCTCAATGGAGCTGCACGACTCAATAAAGTATCTTCTGCCGTTGCTATGCGCACTTCTCATTGCAGTATTCTCAGCCTTGAGACTTGCCAAATTTAATATAGACACCAGACAGACAGAAAATTTTATTGGTCTTGCCACCCCTTCATGCGCACTTATAACAGGCTCTCTTATATACGCTGCCGAGACCTATCCTGCAATAGATTCTTTTCTTGCAGCACACATGTATATATTACCAGTGATTTCAGTTGTACTTTCGCTTCTTCTTGTATGCGAAATACCAATGTTCTCATTTAAGTTCAAGACATTCGGCTGGGCAAACAACAGACTAAAATACATATTCCTTTTATGCGCAGCTGCACTGGCTATAACAGAAACTATATTGCTTGGCCATTTTCCGCTGTCAATTTGGATATTTACAACATTTATATTCTATATATTGCTTAATGTAGCACTATACCTGTATACAAAAGGAAGATAACACGGCCTTACACCCTATGCCTATTACTTACAAAATTTAAAATCAATATCTACAACATCGGCATTGGCCCATACCCGCAATCCGTTGCTTCCTGCAAGCATGCCGTTGTCTCGCATCATAACACTGTAAATAACAAGCATAAGCCTATCTCGCAGAGGTTCAGGCATAACAACTTCTCCACCGTATATTCCGTTATTCAGCACCATAATCAGGAATTTGCTTATATCATCGAGAGTAGATGTAACCTGCAATTTACCTCTGTTTTGACCTGTACCTACACTAAATTCTGTATTACACATTCCAAGTGAATATACATACTCGTTAAGTCGTTTGCGGTTCTCTTTATCAAGCAGGCCTTCTCCTATAAGCTCTTCTAACAAAACACCATTTATATCTATAGGAGAATCACTCCAAAGAGTATCTCCTCCGGCTGTTACCAAATGATTGCCATATATTTTCCCCCTTTTTACACAAAAAGTAGAATCATCTGTATGAGCTATAATCTCTGCACGTATGGTCTTCTCTATTTTAACAGACTCTCCATAGTTATATCCGGCAACACTCACAGGCAACACACCAATGGCAGGAACAGCTCCAAATACAAGCTGTGCAGCCGCCTCATTATTAGCCTGTGTATTTGCATATCCAACAACAACCGCCTTAAAGTTCTTGTAGCCCGCAATACGCTCTATACCATAAGGATTTCCCATATAAAGAGCTATAACGTCACGCTTTGCAGCCCAATCGGTAATCATCTGCATCTGCTCGGCATCTACTCCGTAATTATAATGCGGACGCACATCTGTATTGTTTATGCCCAACACCACCAAATCATACTTTTTCAAACGTCGTAGAGCTTTGGTCAATGACTTTTTCTTTACAGGACCTCTCAAAATAAGGGTATCTACGTTGGCATATCTTCTGAGCATCTGCGCACACTCTTTTCCAAACCTCTCTGCTCCATATCCCAAATATGCAATTTTTTTACCCGACAGATTTTTTACAGGCAAAGCCATTTCTACATTATCCGAGCATGCAGAAGATGAAAGAGGATTATTGGCTATAACCGTAAGAGTATGCTTTGCAAGTTTATCTATAAACGCCTTATTGCTATTCTTTATAATCTTCTTTGCAATTGCAGATGTATCTACATAAGGATTATAAGACTTGTCAAACAGGCCTGAACGCACCTTTAAGGAGAGCACCTTACGCACCTTCTCATCCAAAGACTCCATAGAGATTTCTCCCCTCTCAAGAGCCTTCTCAATCTCCGTTATAGAATCTGAAACCTCCTCCGGCATAAGCAGAATATCCACGCCCGCCTTATAGGCCTCCAATGCTATAAATCTCTTTTCCAAAGCCTGTGAAACGCCCTTCATATTGAGCGCATCTGTAATAACTATACCCTTATATCCCAATTTATTACGTAAAAAATCCGTAATTATAGGCCTTGATATAGAAGCAGGTGTTCCCGACGGATCCAAAGCATGCACCTCAAGATGCCCCACCATTACCATATCAACACCGTTCTCTATAAGGTGTCTGAAAGGATACAATTCCAAAGAATCCAACCTGCCATAAGGAAATGTAAGCACCGGAAGAGCTTTGTGAGAATCTACATCGGTATCACCGTGTCCGGGAAAATGCTTTGCAGAACCGTATATTCCGGCATCTTTCATTCCTCTCATATAAGCCTCTCCGTAAATTGCAACCTTATGCTTATCCTCACCAAAAGAGCGCGTATTTATAACCGGATTATTAGAATTGTTGTTTACATCAATATCAGGAGCAAAATTCACATGAATATTCAAATCTCTGCACTCCTCTCCTATTATACGCCCCATCTCCCTCACAAGTGTATCCGAAGCCAAAGCCCCGAGCTGCATCTGACGCGGAAATGCAGGAATCTCTTTATATCTCATAGAGGCTCCCCACTCTCCGTCTATGGTTACAAGAAGCGGAACTCCTGCCAAACGGTGCAATTCGTTTGTTCTTTCAATGGCAGGCAGCATAATGTCGTTCATTATAATAATACCGCCAACCTTCTCTTTTGAAACAAGATAGTCCTGCATTGCCTTTTTGTCCGGCTTATCGGCAGAATCGTACTCTATTATAAACAGTTGTGCAATTTTTTCCCTTACAGACAGGGTTGCCATTACAGAATCTACGGTATTCTCCGTTATGCAATCCTTTTTTTCTGTAGCAAGACCTCTTTCAGAAATCAATAACAGCAATAGAGATGACAATATTATTGCCATCCCTATTATACACTTTATATGCGAATATTTGAAACTCATCTGAATTATCTCTATAAAACAGAATAACTCTAACCGTTAAACTGCTGCTTTAACAAAGCAATCTTTTTATCTGAATCTGCACCATGAACGCCAAAATAGAATTTAATCTTTGGCTCTGTACCCGACGGTCTTACAGAGACAACCGATCCGTCTTCTGTATAGAACTGAAGCACATTTGATTTAGGCAGGCCTGTCTCCTCAGGCTTATTGTAATCTATAATCTTTACAACAACCGAACCGCCTATTGATGCAGGAGGATTCTCCCTATAGCCTTTCATCATTGCCTGAATCTCTTCAAGGCCGGCCTTGCCCTTCTTTGTAAGTGAAACAAGTGCCTCTTTATACACTCCGAACTCAGAATAAATATCCTGCAAAAGCATATAAAGGGTTTTCCCCTGCTCTGCACACCATGCCGCGCACTCGGCAACAAGGGCACATGTAATTACGGCATCCTTATCCCTTACAAACTCACCTGCATTAAATCCGTAACTCTCCTCTCCTCCGCCAATAAATGTGGCCTTACCCTCATTTTCCCTTATAACAGAGGCAATGTATTTGAAACCTGTAAGCACATTGTAAATCTTTACCCCAAAAGCCTTGGCCATTGCAGACATAAGCTCTGTTGTAACAATTGTTTTTACAATATATGTTTTGTCGTTAAGTTTGCCAAGCTCTTTCCAGCGTTTCAAGAGATAATATGTGAGGATAGAAGCTGTTTGGTTACCGTTAAGAAGAGTAATCTTTCCCTCATTATCCCTTATTGCAATACCAACGCGATCTGCATCCGGGTCTGTAGCCATAACAAGATCGGCCCCAATACTTTCTGCCTGGGCAACAGCCATTTCCAAAGCCGAATTCTCCTCAGGATTAGGTGATTTTACAGTAGGGAAATTACCGTCGCTAACAATCTGGGCCTCAACCAATGAGAGATTTGTAAATCCCATTCTTGCTAAAATCTTTGGAACCAAAGTAATACCTGTACCGTGAAGAGGAGTATAAACCATCTTCATATCCGAATGTTTTTTTACAGCATCCGGAGATACCAACAATGTTGATACATCTTTTAGATAAGCCTCATCAACATCTGCCCCTACCATCTGTATATTCTCCCGGCCACCTGTAAATTTTACCATTGCAGGAGAAGTAATCTTAAGCACTTCTTTAATTATATTGGTATCGTGAGGGGCTGTTACCTGTGCTCCGTCTTCCCAATAAGCCTTATATCCGTTATACTCTTTAGGATTGTGAGAAGCGGTTATCATAACGCCTCCCTGGCATTTAAGATGACGTATAGAGTAACTCAACTCCGGAACAGGACGCAAAGAATCAAATAAATACACCTTTATACCGTTGGCAGCAAACACATTGGCAGTAATCTTAGCAAACTCTGCACTATTGTTGCGGCTGTCAAACGATACCGACACAGAAATCTGCGGCAAATCCTTAAAATTGGCTTTAAGGTAATTTGCAACACCCTGCGTAGCCATTCCCACTGTATATTTATTCATTCTGTTTGTACCAACGCCCATTATTCCGCGCAAACCACCGGTTCCAAACTCAAGGTTTCTGTAAAAACTCTCCTCAAGCTCTTTTGGATCATTTTCCATCAATCTTTTAACCTCATTACGCGTAGCCTCATCATAATCATCGCCAAGCCATTGCTTAGCAACTTCAATGTAATTTGTTTCCATAGTTTTATCTGATTAATATGTTTGCAAAGTTAGAAAAATAAAGACTCACTACAAACGCTTCTGTCAACTATATTATGGCAACACTCAGAATATTATTTCTATATTTGCGCCCGCTAATAAAAAGATATATATATGCTGTCTTTAAGAGATTATATTCCGTTTTATAAAAGAAATATCACACTTGCAGTACCTGTAATGATAACCCAGGCCGGACAGATGATTGTTCAGATGGCCGACAACATAATGGTAGGACATCTTGGCACGGCCCAATTTGCAGGTGTCTCATTTGCCAATACCATTTTTGCAATAGGAATGGTGTTCTGCATCTGTTTTACACAAGGACTTATCCCCCTTGCCGGACAGAATTTTGGTAAAGGAGACTACAAAGAGGTTACAAAGTATTTTCAGAATGCCTTTTTCCTTAACATGCTGCTCTGTGCAGTAATGGCAACAGTAATGTTCTGTGTAATACCCTTTATGGATTATATGGGACAAGACCCTGATATTCTTGTGTATGCAAAATCGTATTATAGGATAATGGTGCTCTCCATAATTCCATTTATACTTTTCTTCTCCATAAGAAATTTTTCTGAGGGAATAGGAATCACAAAATATGCAATGTACATTACACTCTCTGCCAATCTTCTTAATATCCTTCTCAACTGGATTCTTATTTTTGGCAAATGCGGAGTACCTGCAATGGGAGCACCGGGAGCGGCCCTCTCTACCCTTATATGCAGAATACTTATGTTCATATCATTTGTAATATTGATTTTTTCACTTAAAGACTACAAACGCTTTACCTCTCTTATACAAAAGCCGTTTATTGAGGCAGGAAGGCTCAAAGAGCTGTTGGGAACTTCTATTCCAATTGCTTTTCAAGGACTTATAGAGGTTACAGCCTTTAGCTTGAGCGGCATAATGGTTGGCTGGTTTGGAAAGACCGCTCTCGCGGCGCATCAGGTAACAATGACAATGAGTACCTTCTCATTTATGATAGCACAAGGCATTGGTGCTGCTGCAACAATAAGGGTATCGCATCAATTCGGTGAGAAAGATTATATAGCAACACGCAAAGCAGGATTTGCAGCAATGCATCTGGCTGCGGCCTTTATGGGCAGTGCCGGAATAATCTACATAATATTCAGAAAATACATCCCGTATATATTTACAACAGACCTTCAGGTTATAGAGTTGGCCTCATCGCTGTTTATAGTTTCTGCAGGATTCCAGATATTCGACGCCCTGCAACTTACCGGAATAGCCTCTCTAAGAGCGTTAAAGGATGTAAAGATTCCGCTACTGTTTTCAGGTATATCATACTACGGACTCTGCCTGCCATGCGGATATATGTTCGGATTTATATTCAATCTCGGCCCTATCGGGGTGTGGATAGGACTCATGACAGGCCTTATCTGTGCAAGTGCTCTTTTTCTGTATAGATTCAACAAGCTCACAAAATCATATATAGGCTATGCTGTCTAAAAAAGAAATTGAGTTTATAATTGAAAACGGTAATGCAGATACAGGCAAACTGCTGCTCAGTGCCGCCCGGTATCCGGGAATAAACGTAAAATTGTGCGTAAATTGTATTGAAGCACGCCGTAAAATTGTTGCAAAACTTCCGCAATGGCATGCCAATACGGCTTTGGTATATCCGTTTCCCCTCTCTGCAGAACAGTGCAGTTCCCAACTGTCGGGAGAATATAAAAGAGAGATAATAGATGAGACTTTAAAGAATAGAAGAGTAGAATGTAACTGGAAAGGAGCCGATTTTACAGGCGGAATGGGGGCCGATACATTTTATTTATCGGGATTATGCAGTAAATTTTACTATTTTGAGAGGAATCAAGAGCTTTGCAAGGCAACGGAGTATAACCTGAGCCAATTGGGGATAAATAATGTAGAGGCAAACAATATAGAGATTAACAATAAAAACATATCAACTCTGCCCGGTGCTCCATACGATTTTATCTTTATAGACCCTGCTCGACGTAGCAAGGCCGACAGTTCTGCCAAGGTAATCTCTCTGCTCGATTATGAGCCAAATATTGTTGAACTTAAAGAGGAATTGCTAAAACAGGCCTCAGTTATTTTGGTAAAAGTTTCCCCTATGGCCGACATAAAACTTAATTTGGGCCTGCTGCCGGAGACTTCGGCCGTATATATTGTTTCTGTAGGGAACGAATGCAAAGAGCTGCTGTTTTTATTGGAAAACCGCATACATACTCAAGAGTACAATATAAACGACATTCCAATTACAGCCATAAATATAAGGAATACAGATAAAAACGCTGTTTGTATTAATGAAGCCGGCCTATCAGATAAGGCCGGCAATTCAAGGGAAATTTTCTCCTTTACATTTGGCAAAGAGGAGAACGCTTTGGTTTCATACGCCAATAAAACAGAAGAGTATCTTTACGAACCAAACAAATCATTGCTTAAAGGGGGAGCGTTCAAGATATTGTCAGAGACTTTTGGGTTAAAGAAACTTGCACCAAGTACGCATCTTTATACATCAGATGAGCTTATACCGGATTTCCCCGGCAAGATTTATAAAATAGAGGAGACTATAGAGTTTAATAAAAAGACTTTAAAAAAACTTGCCGCAAGATATGCACACGCAGATCTTACGGCAAGAAATTTTCCTTTAAATACCAATGAGTTAAAGAGACTCTCAGGAATAAAAGACGGCGGGAACAGGCATATTTTTGCAACAACGCTCAATAACAGTTCCCGCATATTGCTTGTTACCTGTGCTGTACAGCTCCGTTAAGAATACACTCAGGAGTCTCTTTTTCGAGCAGATGCCTGTACCAGAAGATATAATCCCCCTTATTTGAGTGCTCCGACATTTTTCCGCGGTATCCGTGATATTCGCCCGGATATATCATCAAATCAAACTGCTTGCCGGCCTTCTGCAGTGCCTCAATCAGCTGCATAGTATTCTGCATGTGCACATTGTCATCGCTTGTACCATGAGTAATCTTTACGTAATTGGTCTTATCTCCTTTGTACTTATGTATCTTTTCCATAAGACGTGTATTCCTATAACCGGCCTCATTATCCTGCGGCCTATCCATATACCTCTCTGTATAATGGGTATCGTACAGCCCCCAATCATAAACTCCGCCTCCGGCAATTCCGTATTTAAAATACTCATTACCCTCTGTTACGGCAAGCATTGTCATTGAACCGCCATAAGAGAATCCTGTAATTCCAACTTTCTCCCTGTTTACAAACGGAAGTTTATGCAGCTCTTTTATCCACTCGATATAATCTGTAAGCTCTACACTCAACAGATTCCTGTGAAGATAATTAAGGCCCTCTTTACCGCAATGACCGGAAGCCCTGTGATCTATGGCAATTTGTATAACGCCCTCATTTGCCCACCATTGTGTACTCTCGCCAACGCCTTTCCATGTATCCATAACAGTACCTGCATCCGGACCTCCGTACATAGATACCAATACAGGATATTTCTTTGCAGAATCCAAATCCAAAGGCCAGATTACCTGTGCAGGAAGCCTGTATCCGTCAACGGTAATGTACATCATCTGAGGAATAGCTAATTTGTAGTTATCAAACTTCTCCCCTTTAGTATCCCATATTACTTTAAGAGCAGGTTTTTTGCCGGTAGAAGCAACAACAAGCTGTGTTGGAGTTGAACTGTTAGAACGCATCGCCACAAAATGTCTGTTATCCGGAGATAGAGAAACTCCAATATAATTATACTCCCCTTCCGACAATCTTGTTATCTTGCCATCTTTAAGACTCACTTTATAAAAATCGTTGCGTGTAGAAATCTCTCTGCGGGCAGTAAAATAGATTAATCCGGTCTTCTCATCAACCTTTACAATACTCACGCCCCAATTGTTACCGTCTGTTATCTTTTTAAGAACTTTACCATCAAATGACTGAAAATAAATTTGTTGCCACATATCAAAATCGCGCACCATATAGAAACCCTCTTCTGTAAAGTGCATATCTTCCATCCAGTCTATCCAGGTTTTCTGTGTCTCGTTATATATTTTCTCTTTTTTACCCGACAGAGGATTCACAGTATATAAAACAAGATTGTTCTGCTCGCGCGGCATCCACGGAACAATAAACCGGCTGCCGTCGGCATTCCAGAAAGGAATACCAAAATACTGGTCTTCGTCTCTATCAAATGCCCCCTTTACATGATACTCCTGAGAAACATTATCGAGATTTTCTACATTCACAAACATTACATCAACCTTAGGATTTTCGTCTCCGGCCTTAGGATAGCGGGTCTCTGTAACAAAGCCATGCTTTCCGGTAGAATTGTAGATTGGAAACATAGAAATATTACTATCATCAAATCTGTAATAGGCAATTGTTTTGCTGTTTGGACTCCACCAGAAAGCCTTGTACATAGAAGAGCGTCCGAGAATCTCCTCATAATAGACCCACGAAGCATAACCGTTCATAAGAGTATTTGTTGCATCATTTGTAAGGGCATATTCACATTCGTCATCAAATGAGAAGAGATACAAATCGTTATTGCGGATATATGCAACCTTAGACTTATCAGGAGAAAAAGTTTTTAGAATGCTCTTTTTATATTTTTCTGTGCCAAGAGCCTGTTCAAGAGAGGCTAACAGCTTTATTTTAACGCTATCCTGCCCTACGGTTTCTGTCTTTACAGGAGCAGAAGAGAGAAGAGTACCCTTTTTAAGATTATAGAGCATCACCTCTGTCTGTTTTCCACGCCCTTTATAGAGCAAAATATTTTCATTGTCTTTCCACACTCCTCTTGCCATTGGCTTTATAATTCCTTCCGGCAGTCTGCCAAGTATCTGCTCGTGGGTAAGAGCTGTTTTACCCTCATCTTTATTACCGGTATTATCCTGTGCAGAAGCGGTATATGCACATAACATCATGGCCGCTCCGGCTGCAAATAGTTTTACAAGTTTTTTAGACATATTAATTGTTTTTAAAAAATTTATCTTTAAAGTTTACCAAATATACCCTCTCTATACCACGTGTTATGGCCGTATAAAGCCATTTTTTATCATCTAAGGAAATCTCCTCCCCCCAAAATGGATTATCTATGAACACGCACTTCCATTGTCCGCCTTGCGATTTATGCCCTGTCATAGCGGTTGCATATTTTACCTGCAGTGCATTAAAATATATATCCTCCCTTACCGCCTCCATTCTTTTACGCTTTACAGAAATATGCTCATAATCTGCAAATACCCCTTCAAATAACTCCTTCTGCTGCTCACGGCTAAGTGCAGGAGTAACAGAAGTGAGAGTATCGAGTATTACCTTTGCATCTATTTCTATATTGTTATAATCGGAGAACGAGAGTGTTGCAGAGGCAAAATGCAAACCGTAACGCTCCTCGTAATTTCCAATCTTCTCTAACCGTGCCACATCTCCGTTTGCAATAAAATCAAGTTCGGGAATCTTATCCAAAAACTGGTAACAGTTCTTTACCACCATTAGTTTGTCTCCTTTTGTAAGCTGTTCCTCTCTAAACAAGACACTTTGCCTTATTCCCTGATTATATCTGTTTGCCCTGTTATTGGAGCGACACAATACAGCAACATCATCAAGCCCGTAAGTATCTATAGCATCGGATATTCTCTCTATAAGCTCTCCTCCCCCTATTCTCTCTATATCTGAAAAATCAGCCACATTAAGTTGCGGCTCACATAAATTGCAATCCTCAATCTCCCTGCGCAACAGCGTGGCATTAAATAGTATACCGCTCTGCTGCTCCTGCCTCACAACGCTTTTAAGCCGGCACTCATCAGGCTCTGTGTATAATCCAAGATAAGAGGTATCTAAAGCCGGACTAATATCCATTCCAATAGGAGGCAACTGAGCAGGGTCTCCCATAAGCACCAGACGGTTACCATCATTGGATTTAACATAAGTTATAAGGTCATCGAGCAAATTGCCGGAGCCAAACAGCGAATTTGAAGTTCCACTACCGTCGTTTACGGTAATAAGAGAGGCCTCATCTACAATAAACACAGTATTTCTGTATTTATTCATATCCAACGAAAACCTGCCCTCACCATCTTTCAATGACTTCTGACGGTATATCTGTTTATGTATTGTTTTGGCAGAAGCTCCTGTATAATTGGCAAGCACTTTTGCCGAACGCCCCGTTGGAGCAAGAAGTATATATCTGTGTTTTAGCTCTTTAAGCAGCGATATAAATGCAGAGATAGCCGTAGTTTTTCCTGTTCCGGCATAGCCGCTTATAACCATAAGCCAATTTTTGCCTGCATCTCCCGAAATAAAGCGGGAGAGCTTGTCAAACATTATATCCTGACAAGGCGTAGGTGCAAATTTGAGATACTGCACCATCTTTTCCTTCAAATATATCTCTACCGCCATTTATAGATAACAAATACTACTAAAAGTGTATATATTTCGAGACGGCCCAAAAACATCTGCAATGTAGAGAGGAATTTTCCCAAAGCAGGGAAGTGTGAATAATTGTCGAGAGAGCCAACAGTACCAAAAGCCGGACCTACATTACCCATGTGCGAGATAGAGGCCGAAAAGGCATCGATCATACTCACTCCCAATACAGAAAATGTAATGGCCCCAAGAAAAATCATAAACACATATATTACAATAAACAGATTTACAGAAGAGACTAATTCAGGCTCAACTATATGATTACCAACCCTTACAGGAATTACAGCATTTGGATGGGCATGTTTTTTAAGCTGAGACTGAAAAGACTTTAGGAAAATAAGTACCCTGTCTGATTTTAATCCTCCCGAAGTTGAACCGGAACATGCACACTGAATAGAGAGGTACATGAGCAGCAATATGGAAAGATGAGGCCATATTGCAGTATCTGACGTTGCAAATCCTGTTGTAGAGGCCATAGAGACCACTTGAAATATGCTCAGGCGCAATGCGGTAAACCAACTGTCGGCATCTCCTGAAAATTTAAGATTAAATGCTATAACTATTCCTGTAACCAACAAGGTGGCAAGATAGAATCTTATTACAGGCGATTTAAATATCTTAAACGAACGCGTTGTAACAGAAGAATACAGCAATCCAAAGTGCACGCTTGAGAGCAACATGAATATTGTAATTACAATCTCTATAGAGACCGAATCAAATGCAAGTATAGACTCGCCCCTTGTACTAAAGCCACCTGTTGCCACAGTACTGAAAGCATGGTTTATGGCATCGAAAAAATCCATGCCAACCAACATAAGGCATACTGTTTCTAAGATTGTAAGTCCCACATACACAGAGGCTATAACCTTTACGGTCTGTTTTGTCCTAAACTTATAATTCTCCTTTGAAAGGGCAGAAATCTCCATTTTGCTCAAACGCATTCTAAAGGTACTTGCAGAGGGAAGTATCAGCAGCATAAAAATCACAACACCTATACCTCCAATGAAATGTGTAGAAGAACGCCAGAAAAGAAGTCCTTTGGGCAAAGCCTCAACATTTGTAAGAATAGTAGACCCCGTTGTTGTATACCCCGATACGCTTTCGTACCACGAATTTATAAGGGAAAACTCACCGCCCCACAAAACGTATGGCAGCATACCAAACAGACACGAGAGCAACCACGAAAGTATTACAATCGTAAAGCCCTCCTTTATACTTATATTCTCATATTTGCGCACAAATATAAGGGGGAAAAGGCCTGTAATTGCAGTAATTACACAACTCAAAAGAAGAGGAGAAAAAGACGAATCAAAATCATATACAATGGAAACAATTACCCCTAAAAACATAAAGAATGCATTAAACAGCAATGCAATTCCTATATTTCTGGATACTACGCTCAAATTCATATAATTGCCTCCTTATTCTCAAAGATTTGTTTTTCCGCACTGCTTCAAGAGCTTTTTATTTGCATCTATAAGCTCGGTAACATTCTGGTTCAAATCCTGCAGCTCATCATAATTATCTATTGTAACCCCATAGCTCTTATTATACAGCACATAATTAGATATACCCTTGGTTATTAACAACATAGGCCTTATAAAGTAAAAGTTTATAAAGTAATTGAACAAGAACACAAGCACAATTCCAATTCCAACGGCCACAACACACGGCATAAGACTGCGGTAATAGCTGTGGCTCATGTTCTGGGAGTTCTCTGCCAAGGCTTCCTGCGAAAGCAACGTAAGCTGCCTTATATAGCCGCGCAACTTCATATATACGGGATACATGCGGTCGAAGTACCATGAACGCTTATCTTGGTAATTTCCTTTCCACACCATAGGGGCCTCCTTCATAACATGAATGTATGCCGTATATGCAAAAACAATGGAATCGGCCATGTTCCTCTCTCTTACATCTGTATATTTATCCATTACCTCGGTAAGATAATCTATAAAACGTGTATCTCTCTGAATATCGGGAATAGCAACAGACTGAGACTCCCCCATGCTCCTGAGCAGGGTTAAATTGTACTCATCGGTAACCTCAATAAGCAAATTAGAGCTGTTTATACTTGCAATATTGTCTGACACCAAAATTGAAACGGTCTTGCGCATGCTCACAAATTCATAAATTGCCATAACACCCGACAGCAACAGAACAGTTCCTATAACCACAAAGCCCAAAAATATCTTTTTTCTTATACCCATAAACGAAACAGAGTAAAACATCCATTAAATAACCTGCAAATGTATAGAATTTGTACGACATTGCCCTAAAACAGCCCCCTTTTTTACACAAAATAAAATTTAAATTGTTTACAATCTGTTTCTGTCTTTTTAACTATTTTTGCAGGTTCATACGTTAAAGTGCTGCATGGCGGCACATACATTTTTGTTATAAAACATCAGATACGAAATATGGCTGTAAAATCCGGAATACCCACAGAATTGGGAACCGAAAAAATCTCAAAACTTCTAAGGCAATATGCTATTCCCGCAATTATTGCCATGACTGCCTCCTCTCTCTACAACATGGTAGACAGCATCTTTATAGGGCACGGAGTAGGCACATACGCAATTGCCGGTTTGGCTCTCACATTCCCGCTCATGAACTTGGGAGCGGCCTTTGGCTCGTTGGTTGGAGTAGGTTCATCAACCTCAATATCTGTACTTCTCGGGCAAAAAAATTACGAAATGGCCCGTAAGGTGCTTGGCAACGTTGTAACGCTCAATCTTATAATAGGTACATTATATATGATTGCGGTGTATACATTCCTCGACCCTATACTCTACTTTTTTGGAGCAAGCGAGCAGACCATTCCTTATGCCCGCGACTATATGGAAATAATCCTGCTCGGAAACATTATAACCCACATGTATTTAGGTCTTAACTCAGTGCAGAGAGCCTCAGGATTTCCCCGTCAGGCCATGATGGCAACAATATTTACGGTGGTAATAAATACAATCCTCGACCCTATATTTATATATTGGTTCGGTTGGGGAATACGCGGTGCGGCTGTGGCAACGGTAATAGCCCAGATGCTTGCACTCTGCTGGCTGCTAAAGATGTTTTCAAACAAAAACAACGTAGTACACTTTGCAAAAGGAACTTACAAGCTCATTCCACGTATTGTAAAAGACGTACTATCAATAGGAATGGCTCCGTTTTCAATGAATTTGGCCGCCTGCCTTGTTGTAATTGTAATAAACCAAAGTCTGCAAAGGCACGGAGGCGACCTTGCAATTGGAGCATACGGCATAATCAACCGCATTACATTTATATTTGTAATGATAGTAATGGGTCTCAACCAGGGAATGCAACCTATTGCCGGGTACAATTATGGAGCAAAGAAGTTTGACAGGGTACACAAAGTGTTGATATGCACAATAATATGTGCAACATGCGTTACCACATTCGGATTTATTACAGCTGAGCTGTTCCCTGATGCCTTTATAAAAGTGTTCACAACAGACGCTGAGCTAATAAATATAAGCAGAACCGGAATAAGGATAATATTTATATTCTTTCCTATCATTGGTTTTCAAATGGTTACCGGTAACTTTTTCCAGAGCGTAGGGATGGCCGGAAAAGCAATATTCCTTTCACTATCCAGACAGCTTATCTTTTTGCTTCCACTGCTGCTCACTCTTCCTCATTTCTTTGGTGTACAGGGTGTATGGTGGAGCATGCCTTTATCGGATGCACTTGCAAGCATAATTGCCGCATTCATGTTAATTCATCAGATAAAAAAATTCAAAAGACAAAATAATGGATTCTAAATTTTTCATAACCATTGGCCGACAATTGGGCGCCGGCGGATTGGAAATAGCCGGAAAACTTTCTAAAATATTTGATATACCGGTATACGATAAAGAGTTGCTCAATATAGCCTCAAAAGAGAGCGGCATTGCCACAGAAATTTTTGAAAATGCCGATGAAACGCCACGCAAAGTAAAAGGGGGCTTCTTTGGTATTGGAATCTCCGGAGTTGGATATAACGACTATTTTGGGGTAAACGCTTTAGACGAAAGCGAACTGTTCAGAATCCAGAGCGACGTAATACGCAACATTGCGGCAGAACGTTCTGCAATTTTTGTAGGGCGATGTGCCGACTATATATTAAGGGACGAGCCGCGCTGCATGAGCGTGTTCATTACAGCAAACGACTCAGACAGGATTGCCCGCCTTAGATTGAGCAAGAGATTCGACGGGTTAAAAGAGCTGTCGGACCAACAAGTTATTGACTATATGAAAAAAGAAGACAAGAAAAGGGCCGGCTACTACAACTACTATACATATAAAGAGTGGGGACATTCACACTCATATAACCTCTGTTTAGACTCATCGTTCTACGGAACAGATGTGTGCACAGAGATAATTGCAAAACTTGCAAAAGAAAAATTATCATAAGAAGCTGTACTCATGGCCAAAATAGCAAAAACTAATGTTGCCCGTATTTTGGATTTGCACAAAATAGAATACGGGCTTATTCCATATACAGTAGATGAAAACAACCTTGCAGCCACGCATATAGCCGAACAATTAGGAGAAAACATAGAACAGGTTTTTAAGACTCTTGTGTTGCACGGCGACAAAACCGGATATTTTGTATGTGTAATTCCAGGCAACCGCGAAGTAGACTTAAAAAAAGCTGCAAAGGTATCGGGAAACAAAAAAGCAGAAATGATTCCCATGAAAGAGCTTCTTCCGGTAACCGGCTATATAAGGGGAGGATGCTCGCCAATAGGAATGAAAAAGCCTTTTCCCACATGGTTTCACGAAACGTGCACCGGCTTCCCGTATATTTATCTTAGCGCAGGAGTCCGCGGTCTGCAGATAAAAGTAGATGCCCGCCAAATATTGGATTTTGTAAAAGCCAACACCGCAAACCTTGTTTCAGAAGCGTTCTAATGGTGTTTTTTAAGAAAAAGCAATAAAAAACTTGCAATTTCCCTTGTTTTTATTTTAGAAAAAAGTAGCTTTGTAGCCGTTATTCGCATGTTTTATGAAAGCGGCACTCAGAAACATAGTATTCCTTATGGTGATATGGACCTACATTTTCGGTTCATCGGGATTTACCGTGCACCATTGCTGCTGCCATAAACACTACCATACAACATGCGCAATATTTGAGGCATACAGTCCTTATGTTTACGACGATTGCCAGATGCAGAAAGACTCAATAGATGATGTAGTAAAAATAAGGAAACCAAAGCATTGTGCAAATTTCGTATATACATTGGATGGAGAAAAATACAACAATGAGAATACGTTGCATGCTCCAATTCTGTGGTTGGTTTTGCTTATAACACTTCTCTCCGAATTCAATTTTTCTATTCAGGATACGGACTTTATAGTAAACACACTATACTATTATGGTGTGGCACATTACAAATACCGGCCGTGGTGTACGCCTGATATTCTATGTACATTTAAAATTTAGCATTCCTATATTTTTGCGTGCCGTGTTGTAATTTGCAAATTACAATAGGGCCGATAGTGTATGTATTATATACGTGCAGACACGTGTTCCTATATACGCAAAACAAACACCATTAACTATATCATACTAACCAAATTAAAATCATGCCTATGAAAAATTATTTTATTTTCAGTTTGTTTATGGCATTTGCAATTTTAGGATGTACCAACGCAAATGCTCAAAACAAGGCAAAAGTAACTATTGGCGGACAAGTTTTCTCTATTTCCGAATTTGGAGGAAACTCAGACAAAACTACCGTACCGTTTGCAATTGTAATTTTGCCTGAATCTAACGTTTCGGTATCATCTGATGCCGATGGTATATTCAGCATTCAGAATCTTACGCAAGGTACACACAAAATCCAAATCCAATCTTTGGGATATGAGACTTTGGATACGGTAATAAATGTATCTGCCAACAGAACAAGATTTGAATTTATGCTTGTAGAATCCAATTTCCGTATGCAAGAACTTGTTGTAACAGCCCAGTCGTCTAAGGCAGGAGCTGCAACATCGTCTTTTATATCTAAAACGGCTATGGAGCACATGCAGACCAATTCATTAGCCGACGTAATGGCCCTCACTCCCGGCGGAAGTGTAACAAAACCGGATTTGCAGAAAGTATCATCGGCAAGCATCCGTGGCGGAAGTTCGTTGGGAACAGCTGTTGTAATGGATGGCTCGCCACTCTCAAACAATGCAAACATGCAAACACTTTCGAGTGCCATATCTACAGAGAGTAAAACCCGAAGCCTTACCCCGCAAACAGGTGTGGATTTACGTACTATCACAACCGATAACGTAGAAAGCATAGAGGTTATACGTGGTGTTGCACCTGTTGAGTATGGAGATATTACCTCCGGAGCCATTATAGTAAACTCTAAAGCCGGAAAGCAGCCGCTTACATTAAAATTGGCTATAAACCCTAATCTCTACTCTATTTCTGCCACACAAGGTTTTGCCCTTGGCAAAAAGGCAGGAAACATAAATTACGGTATAGACTATGCCTATAGCGTAAGTGATCCGGTAGAGAGTTACGATTATTATCAGAGAATTACAGCGAGAGTTGGATATACCAATACATTCGGCAAATTCTATACTAACAGTTCATTAAGTTTCTTATGGACAAAAGATATGTCTGAACCTAATGAAGACGACCCTAACGATTTTCAAACATTCAATCAAAGAGATATTGGATTCCGCATTGCCCACAACGGCACATATAATGCCAATGCAGGATGGTTCAAAAGTTTGCAATACAACCTGTCATTCGGCTATACAAATAGAAAAAGCTATTTTCAGGATCAGGCAACAAATGCTGATTTTCAATACTCTTACTCAAAAATAGACGGTTCTGTTGTATCAAGTTATAAGAACGGACACGTTTACGATGTAGAGGGAAACCAACTTACACGTTACGAGCAGGAAATGGAGCAGATGAGAGCATGGATGCTTCCCGGAACTTATGACTACAACTACAATATCTATGGTAAAGAGCTTAATACCTTTGCCAAGGTAAAGGCCAATTTTGCCGGCAACTGGGGCAGTACAAACCACAAACTTGTTTTAGGCGCAGATTTTAAAAGCGATGGCAATGTTGGAGACGGTAAAGTATTTGATGTAGACAACCCTCCTTTCCGTGCAAGCAGCGCATCTTTTACAGCATATAGAGAGAGGGCATTTAAAGATATTCCGTTTGTAAATCAGTTGGGTGCATTCTTGCAAGAGACATTCTCTGCAAAAATTGCAAACAGGGAGTTTGAAATTGTGGCAGGTGTAAGATATGATCATACATTTGATTTTGGAGGCGGTTTTTCTCCACGTATAAATATGTCTTATGAACTTGTACCTGAAAAGCTCAATTTACACGCAGCATACGGTATAACCCGCAAGGCCCCTACCCTAATGTATTTGTATCCCGACAATGCATATTTCGATCTGCTGAACTTTAATAACGCTTCGGCTTCCGATATTGCAGAGTCTCAAAAGATGCAACTTGTTACAACAAGAGTATTTGATGCTACAAACCACGACCTCGAAATGGCCCGTCAGGATAAATATGAGATAGGCCTTACTGCAAATTTGGGTAAAATGCACTTCTCTTTGGTGGGGTATCAGGAAGAAATGCTTAACGGATACTCATTTTCTATAACACCGGAAACTGTAAAATCCATAACTTACAAACAATATAAGGCGGCAGAATATCCTTCTGACGGAAGTGCACCTATTCTACAGGAAACAGCGAGCAATCAGGTACTTGTAAAATATTACACCCCAGGCAATAACAGTGCGTATAAACGTACAGGTTTAGAGTTTGTTTTGGATTTTGGCAGAATAAATGCCATAAGAACCTCCTTCTTAATAGATGGTCAGATTTACACACAGAAAAGCTGGAGCAAAGGATACTATACATACAACTACCTTCCGGCAGGAGCATCGTCTGATTATTCTAAATATCCGGATTTGGGAGTATTCAAACATAAGGATACAGAAGGTTTGAGTTATCTCGAGAATTTTGCGACCAACTTTATAATAACTCATAATATTCCTCAGATAGGTCTGGTAATTACAGCTACAGCCCATGTAAACTGGCGTACAAAAGCGTGGACCAATTATGCAGAGGATGATCTTATTCCGGCATATTATATAGAGCGTGAAACCGGCCAAATGAAACCGTTTGACAAGGCTTGGGCCAATCCGGAGCACGAAATGTATAGCACAATGAAGTATCTGTTGCGAGATACAGATTCTCAAGCAAATCCTATACGTAAACTACACAACAGAGTGTACGACCCTAATCTTATTGTAAATCTGAATGTGACCAAGCAGTTTGGAGACAATTTCGATGTGGCATTCTTTGTACAGAACATGTTCCGCAGCTCTCCTTTGCAAAGAGTACTTAACGAGCCGGGTATGTACGAAAGAATGAATCCGGATCTATTCTTCTTTGGTTTACAACTTAATGCAAGAATAAAATAAAGAGAGGAGATATAAATATGAAAAAATACTTTAAAATATTATTTGGCACAATATTATCGGCAATGCTTGCATCATGTGTAGGCATGATGGACGATGCCCAAGATGTTCCTGTAATAGAGGAAATATCTGTATCATACAAAGTATCGGCAATAACCGGTTTTGTACCTAAAAACGGTGAGGCAACACCGGACCCGTCTTTTTCTACCCAAGGTCTTGATGTTGAGTTCAGAGAATTAGGTACAGGAAAAATCACCAAAGGTACTACAGACGAAAACGGCATTGTTTCTGTTAAAATCGTGCCGGGCAACTATTCTGTTACAACCATGGGTTCTGTAGAGAATGAAGGAGACAGGTATTTCATGAATGGAAATATTCCCTCTATCTCTTTTGTAAGGCCTATTTCTCACCAAGAGGCAGCCGCTTCTAATCAAGGGTTGTTAATAAGACCTGCAAAGGTGGGTTCGCTTATTCTCACCGAGGTATATTTTTGCGGTATAGCTCCTTACTATTTCAGAGACCAGACTTATCAAATCTATAACAACGGAGATAAAGTTGAATATTTAGATGGAGTTTGTTTTGCAAACCTCACTCCAAACATGGTATTTGAGGGAGATGCAATCCCTGTATGGCCGGATGAAGAGGGTGTGAACAATTATGTATATGCAGAGTATGTATGGAAATTCCCAGGAACAGGCAAAGATTACCCGCTTTATCCCGGAGAAAGTGTAGTAATTTGTCAGGAATCAAGAGACCATAGAGAAAACAATCCAAATTCTTTTGATAACTCCATGGCAGAATGGGAATGCTGGACAGGAAATGCTACTCGTAATAATCCGCAGGTTGCAAATATGCCTCTGTATTATGCGGAGAGTCTCAATAAAATACAATGGTTGGTTTCTGTATTCGGAGGTGCTTACTGTATCTTTAGACCAGATACACCGTTTAGCGATGCAGCCGGAGAGAATTTTTACGAAGATTTTAACAACCAGAATACTTGTACGCAGGTAAACAAAACAACACGATATGCAAGAATACACTCTTCTTGGATATTAGACGGTGTTGAGCTTTTAAGCAGTCTCGCTCTGCTTTCTAACAAACGTGTTCCAGGCTATATAGATGCAGGAGCTGCCTCTGTAGGAGAAACTTATTGCGGAAAGGTTGTTTGCCGCAAAGTTGTAGATACCCGTTCCGACGGTACTCCTATCTTTGCCGACACCAACAATTCTACACAAGATTACGAAGTGCTCGATTCTCCTATGATACGCAGGTACGGACAAAAAGCGCCTCAATGGAGACCGGCAGGCGAATAAGTTATTAACTAAGAAAGAAACAGCTATGATAAAAAATATATTTAAAGCTATCGGATGTTTATCCTTGGTGATAACCGCCGCAAATCCTACAATAGCTCAGGAAAATACGACTCCTGCTTCTGTAGCCAAACAGAAATTGGAAAATATCTGGATTAACAATACAAACAATGCTGCCGCAGGTGTTGTAGATGCACCTGCCTCATACAGTATTACCGACCTTTCCTACGGAATAACAAAGGGCGATTTCAAATATGTTCAAGAGGGCGACGACAATAATGCCATCAAATTCCACACAGAGGGAGGTGGAATATATAAGAAATTGAATAATATGTTCCTGTACGGAGAATTCGGATATAAAAGAGACAAACTCGACGGAGTGCGTTTTAATGCCTCCAAATATGATCCGTTAAGAGAAATGCCGTTTTTCCTTGGAGACTCAACTGCAAGCAAATGGATTAACCAGGAGTATATGATAAAGATGAAAGGCTCTACTCCAAAAATGTTTGATTTTCTAACTTTGGGATTGAGTGCATCATATACAGCAGGACAGGCTGCAAAACAGATAGACCCGAGACCTCTTATGCTGATGTCGAAATTTGAAATAGGCGCATCTGTGGTTTTTGAACTTGGAGAAAAGCATTTCATAGGTCTCAACTACGATTACTATAACCGCAGAGAAGACGGAAATGCAAGCAATACAAATAACTCCTCGGTTCCTATGTGCTGGGATTTTGTATCGCCGGGATTCTTTACACAGGCAGAATTGGATTATTTTTCGGCACTTACCCCTACCCGCTATTATAATGCAAATGCCATGGGCGGAGGTATCCAATACGGATTCAAAAACAAAAATTGGAACATTCTGCTGTCGGCAAATTATATGCAAAGAGTAGAGGATGTAGATACCGAGCACCTCGATGAGGATGCAGGCCCTGAGAGCGGAAATACTCCTTTAAAAATGGTAGGAACTGTAAAAGAGGATATCTGGAGCGGAAATATCTCTGCCAACTATACATTTAACAATGGAAACATTCTTGCTCTTAATGCAAAATACGAAGATAAAAGCGTAGACGGCATAGAGTATTTTCAGACATTCGACAATACTTATGAGATACAGGAGTGGATTATAAATGCAAAGTATACCCGTTCAAACATATCAAAACGTGCCGTATCGGTAAAGTTGGACTATGTTGTAAACGATGGTAACGCTTATAAATGGTGGGCCGGAGTACAATATGCAAACAACACAAATGATTGGATATATTACATTCCAAAATCTTTCCAGAATACCGAAAACGGCATTTACAGTGCCTTTGTATCGCGCCATATAAAGTTGAATGAAGATAACTCCCTTACAATTAACATAAACGGAGGATTCTCATCTAACAGAAAAGGAGAATTGCAATACACCGGAACCAATGCCGAGAATACAGGCTGGACAATGTTTACACTTAAAGATTTTAATTATCTGTGTACAGACTACAGCAAATTCGGCGGTGAAATAACTTATGCCTTCTCAGGCTTCAAAAGTTCATCAATGTCTATGTTTGCGGCAATCAGCTTTGATTATTACAAACCGGATTCAGATGAATTTTCTAAACGTACATTCACTAATTTTAAAATAGGAGTTGCTTTTTAATAATTAAATTAACAAACAATAGAAATGAAGCATAAAACAACTTTACTTCCTATATTCGTGGCTCTTGCTCTGATTATTTCTAATCGGAGCATGGCCGGGAATATTGAAAAACCATCAATCAGCGGTAAAACTACATACGCAATTGTTGTAGACAGTATTACTTTAGAAAAATGCCGCCCGGAAATAGACAGTTATAAACAGATAGTAGAAAGCGAAGGCCTTCCTACTTATATAGTTTCCAATAACTGGAGCTGTCCCGAGCAGGTAAGAAATGAATTATTAAAACTTTACAAAAACAACAACCTCGAAGGGGCTTTCTTTATAGGAGATATTCCTATTCCAATGATAACAAAAGCCCAACATCTTACAAGTGCATTTAAGATGGACGAGCAGGATTATCCGCTTGGAGAGGTTTCTGTGCCTTCAGACAGATTCTATGACGATTTCGACCTCGAATTTGAGTTTGTAAAAGATTCTACCGACGGTCTTAAATTCTTCTACCATATGTCTGCCCAATCAAAACAGTATATAGAGTGCGACATATACTCGGCAAGATTAATGGCACAAGCCTCTAACGGCGATAAATACAAACAGATAAGCGATTATCTCAAAAAAGCCGTAGAGGCACACAAAGAGCATAATCACTTTGATACATTTGTATCATACACAGGATATGGCTCATATTCTGAGTGTATGGCGGCATGGAGAGCAGAACAGCAGATTCTGCATGAACAATTCCCAGGTGTATTCACACGCCACAATAATGCAAAATTTTTGCGTTTCTCTATGGAGCCTTACATGAAGCCTACTCTCATTCGCGAGCTCCGTCGTCCCGATTTAGACTTTATGGTACTTCATGCCCACGGTATGCCTAACAGGCAATATATTACAGATATGCCTCGCCAGAGTGATATAGACCATCTCGAGTATATTAAATTGGGGCTTAGAAAGTATTTTAGAAGTCCTTATGAAGGTTCACATAACGCAGCAACAGAACTTATAGAGAAATGGGGATTGGATTCATCTTGGTATGCAAACTACAATACCGAGGAGATGTTAGTAAAAGACTCTATAGAAGATGCAAAAACCGGAATACTTATAGAGGATGTAGATGCAATTTCTCCTAATGCAAGATTTGTAGTAATGGATGCATGTTATAACGGTGATTTTAGAAATGACGATTTTATTGCCGGAAAATATATTATGACTCCCGGCAAATGTCTTGTTTCGTATGCAAACAGCGTTAATGTACTGCAAGATAAATCTTCATTTGATCTGCTCGGACTGCTTGGCATAGGTGCACGCATTGGCAACTGGGCTAAATATTCTCAGATTTTAGAGTCGCATATATTTGGAGACCCTACTTTCAAATTCACTTATCATCACCACCATGCAGGACATGGACACGATGCAGAAGAGCATCATTCTCACGATATAAATCATCTTATGAGTGAGGAGAGCAACGATTTCTGGAAAGGCATGATTGATAATCAAAATCCCGAAATACAAAATGTAGCTCTTATAAAACTTGTTCGCAACAATTACAACGGCATAGCCGATATTCTTTTAGATAAAGTATACAACTCTCAATATGCAATTGTAAGATTTAATGCAATGATGCTTTTGGAGAGTCTTAATGTTCCGCAATGGCATGAGGCACTTATTGCTGCAACAAACGACAGCTTTGAATTTACACGCAGAATTGCAGTAAACAGAATGAGTTTTTGCGGCAATCCTGAGTTTATTCCTTGTTTGATTGATTCATACGTTAAAAACTATTATGCGCTACGTGTTAAATTTAACATACTAAGCACATTAACCTGCTTTGATAAAGACTTGGTTCTAAAAGAGATAGATAAATACTTTAGCGATAAATCATTCTACCATGCCCAAAAATATAAAGAAGAACTTATAAAAGTAGTATCTAAAGACCAAGCCGGAGAGGCTCTCAAGAGCCTGCAGGATACTTCTGTATCTGTAAGACACAAGATAGCCAGAGTAAGATTCTTGCGCAATTGCCCTTACCACCAGATTACAGATGGTATTCTAAAACTTCTCCAAGACAAAAATACCGATTCTCAACTCAAAGTATGTATAGTTGAATCGTTGGCATGGTACAGAAGATCTGTTGAGCGCAACAAAATATTACCTGTATTGGAAAAGATGCTGGCCGATAAGGATTTTACCTCACCTGAAATGGAAAAAGAACTTAAACGTGCTTGCACAAGATTAAATTCAGAAAAATAACGGGCAATTATTTAATTAACTTTTAGATTATGAAAAGAATACTAACATTTATCATAACAATAATATGTGCAGCACCGCTACTTGCAAAAACGGTAGAAATCATAAAGCCTACAAGCAAGCAGAGCAACTCTTTTGCCATTATTATAGATAATATAACATACAATAAGATAGGCAAACAGGTTCTTGAATACAGAGATGCCCTTGAGGCCGACGGTCTTGCAACATACATTATAAGCGGAGCATGGGAGAATCCGGACCAAGTACGTTCTAACATAAAAAAGGTATATTCTAAAGCTAAAAATTTTGAAGGCATAGTTCTGATAGGAGACGTTCCCTATGCAATGGTGCGCAATGCCCAACACATGACAACAGCCTTTAAAATGGATGAAAAAAGATACGATAAAGATCAGTCGTCTGTAGCTTCAGACCGTTTTTACGACGATTTGCACCTTAATTTTGAGTTTATAGAGAAAGACACCCTCAATCCTCTCAAATTCTGGTACAAGCTCACAGAAGACTCTCCTCAAACTATTAATCCTACATTTTACTCGGGACGTATAATGTACCCTCCACAATTAGGCGGAGATAAATATGAGGCTATAGCAGCGTATCTGAAAAAAGCTGTTGAGGCAAAGAAAAACCCGGATTTGTTAGACCATCTTGTTACATTTGCAGGACACGGCTACAACGGAGACTGCATGTTGGTATGGCAGGATGAGAAGATTGCAGTAAATGAGAACTTCCCGTTCTTGGGCAACGGACACATGAATGCAAGACATCTTAATTTTAGGATGGACAGATATATGAAATACCAGCTTTTTGATGAATTGCAAAGGCCAGAAGTAGATGCATTCCTCTTTAATGAGCATGGTTCTATAGACAAACAGCATATATCCGGCGGCACAGCCCCTATCGAGAATATAGAAGACCGCTTAGAAAACTTCCGCTCAAATGTAAATATGGAATTGCGCTTTGTCCCTAAGGCCAAAAGAGAAGAGGCACGTGCAAGATTCCTTAAAGAGTACGGATTAAGCGAGAAATTCTTTGAGGCAGAGGTGGCCGAAAAGCAGTGCGAAGCAGAGGGTAAAAATGACCCCGACCCTATAATTATAAGTTTAGACGACCTTAAAGGATTTAAACCGCAGCCTCGCTTTGTAATGTTCAATGCCTGCTACAACGGCTCTTTCCACAGACCGGGAAGCATATCGGGATATTATATTTTTAGCGAAGGAAAAACTGTTGTCTGTCAGGGCAATACTGTAAATGTACTCCAAGACCGCTGGACATACGAAATGGTGGGACTTATTTCTCACGGAGTGCGTATAGGAGAGTATAACCGCATGATAGCCACTTTAGAAGGACATATCATAGGCGACCCTACATTTCACTTTAAAGAGCAGCAAGGCAGCACTTTACGCAGCGATATAGTAGCCCGCGCCAATGATGTCCAATACTGGGAAGAGCTGTTGGACTCGCCATACGCCTATATTCAGTCGCTTGCACTCAGAAAACTTGCAGATATGGATGCAATAAGCTCTTTTGAGATTCTTGGTCACATGAAAAGATGCAAATTTGGCACAACACGTATGGAGTGTATTAAACTGTTGAGCCGTTACCGCGATGCTAATTATATAGAGGGCATAAAGACCGGTATGTACGACAGTTACGAACTTACAAGACGCAATGCTGCCGATTATGCATGGAGAGCCGGCGATACAACACTATCTGAAACCATAATAGATGTATTTGCAAAATATCCGGAATCTCAACGTGTAAATTACAATCTGCAAAAATGTATTGCTCTGTATCCTGAGGCCTCTTTAAGAGAGGCATTGGAGAGAGTAAAACCTACCCTCACAGATGTGGATATAGAGGATGCAGTTAAGAATATAGAGGATATGATAGAATACCAGCAAAGCTCAAAACAGCAGAACCTCTCTGTTCTGTTTGATAATAATGCCTCATTGAGAGAACGTATCATGGCTTCTCGCTGGATGAGAAATTTTACTATCCACGATAATATAGATAAAATGCTTGAACTCATTGCCGACAAATCGCAAGAACTTGAACTGAGAGTTAATGTTGCAGAGATGTTGGGATGGTATGACAAATCTATGTTCTGTGCCAAAATAAGCGACGGATGCCAAGCTATCCTAAAAGACAAGACTATAGAAGATGAGTTACGTAAAGAGCTTATCCAAACCATAAACAGAGTAAAATAGCTATATAATGAACAAAAAGACAAGTTTTACTATAAATCTTAAACAATTGTTTATTGCGGTATTTATGCTTTTGCCAATGCTTTCATTGGCAAAGCATACCGTAATAAAACCAGCCATTAAGAGTACTACCTCTTTTGCCATTATTACAGATATTAAGACTTTTGAAGCAATACGCCCAAGCATTGAGGCTTACAAATCTGCAATAGAGCGCGATGGTCTTGCCACTTATATAGTTGCAGACCAATGGAACAGCCCCGATGATGTAAAAGCCCGCCTGATAGAGCTGTATAATGGTAAAATGCCATTGGAGGGTGCTGTTTTTGTGGGAGATATTCCTGTTGTTATGGCCCGTGATGCCCAGCACTTTGCATCTGCATTTAAAATGAACCAAAAAGAGGACTGGAAAGAATCGTCTTGCGGAACAGACCGCTTTTATGATGATTTTGACCTTAAATGGGATTTTATAAAACAAGACGAGGATATTCCTCACTTTTTTTACTATTCGCTACGTTACGATTCTCCACAAAAGATATGCACAGATATTTACACAGGACGTATCCGTGCCACAGGAGAAGACAAATATGAGAAATTGAAAAAATACTTTGAGAAAGTTGTAAAGGCCCATGCCCAAGAGAACAAGCTCGACGATTTTTTCATTTTCCGTGGACACGCTTATAATTCCGAGGCCAAAGAGGGCTGGTCCGGCGAGCAGGTTACATTAAGAGAGCAGATTCCCGGGCTGTTTACAGCCGGCAATACAGTGCGTTTTATTGATTTTGAGACAAAATATCCGGTAAAGGAGTATGTTCTCGAATATCTCCGCCGCCCTACTCTCGATATTGCCCTTGCACACCATCATGGTTCTGAGACAAGAGAATATCTTAACGATAATCAGAACGCAACCACCGCAGAAGAGGCTATAGAAATGGTAAAATTGTATTTGCGTACAAGAGTTTCGCGTACAAAAGGAGATAAAGCCCAAGCCATAAAGAAATGGGCGGCGGAAGTTGGTGTTCCCGAGAGTTGGATTGATACCACAGCTGCACAGAAAGCAGCCGACAAACAGAGGCAAAGAGGCATGGATATTTATTTAGAAGATATTTATGCAAATAATCCAAATCCAAGATTTATAATGTTTGATGCCTGTTATAACGGCTCTTTCCATAGAGACGACTGCGTTTCAAACGCTTATCTGTTCTGCGATGGAAATACAGTTGCCACACAAGGCAATACTTTAAACAGTATTCAGGACAAGCATCCCAATGCCTATATGGGACTATTGGCGAGCGGAATGCGTATAGGCCAATGGAGCAGATATGCACAGAACTTCTTGGGTGCACACCTTGTTGGAGACCCTACTTACAGATTTGCCAACACCTCAACACCGGATATAGACATAAACAAGGTTATTGTTTCCGAAGCAGAGAATAACGATTTCTGGCTCAGCATTATAGAAAACAACAAATACGCATGCAGCGGCTCAGACTGGCAGGCTATGGCCATAAGGAAACTCAGTGACAATAATTACGAAAAGATAGAAGAACTTGCCTTTAATACATTCTGCAAATCTCCATTTGGAAGCGTGAGAATGGAGTGTCTTAAAGCCCTGCATAATATGAATTCGTCTAAATTAGAAGACATTATTATTATAGGTCTTAACGACAGTTACGAACTTGTTCGCCGTTTCTGTGCCGAATACAGCGGCTTATGCGGAGACGACAAACTTATTGCAGCTGTAGTAAATGCCGCAATAAATGATGCAATATCGGTGCGTGTAGCATATAGGGCAGAAGAGAATCTTAATTTATTTGAGCCCGACAAAGTGTGTGACCAAATCCGCAAACAATTTGCAGAGCAAAAACACCTTCTAAACTCAGAAGAGAGGATGGAAAATATGCTTGAAACCCGCCAAAGAGCAGAGAAGCGTGTAAACAGTATAATCAAACGTCTGAACGACAATACAATTGATTTAGAAGAGCGTATGCAGTACATTACAACACTGCGTAACTACCACTATCATCATATTGTACCGCAAGTAATTGCATTTATAGAAGATGCCAAACAACCGCTTGAATTACGTATATGCGCTGTTGAGGCATTAGGCTGGTTCAGACACTCATACCGTAATGCGGAAATTACCGATGCCTGCAAAAGAATCATTACCTCAGATGCTCCGCAAGAGCTTAGGAATGAAGCACAAAAGACATTGGCAAGATTACAGTAAAATGCTGTTACCCTTAGCAGCAAAAAGTTGATATTAAAGTTATTTATAAGGGTAAAGCGGCGGGATTCCTAAAGACTCAATAAGAATCCTGCCGCTTATTTTTGGTAACCTCATCCTATTTTTATAACGGCAATGCCGTATGGGGTTACTGGAATATCTATTGTGGAATCCGGAGCAAGCACAACAGAAAATGCAACTCCTGTAAGAAGATCCGTTGCATTATAACTGCCCGAGGCTATATTAAAGAAATCAAACATGTGCCCCGGCAACTTTACCGGCAGGCTGTTTGACGATTGTGAAAAATCAGCCGCAACAATAAGCGGTCCTCCATTTGCCGTACTACGAGCCATACGGGCAAATACAAAACAGTCGTTAGAATTAAATCCGGGAGTATTAAAATTGGCATATTCCAAATCAAAAGTCTCCCCTACTCTTATTGCCTCTTCATTCATTGCAATATGCAACAACCTGCAATAAATATCGTATAGCTCTTTTTCTTTTGCACACAATCTGTCTGTGCCGTAAAGCAATGAGTCTAACCACCTTGCAACCGACGGAGCAGAACAATAATCAAATATAGACGTGCGCCCATCTACACCGCTGAATCCCTCGGCAAGCATTCCCTTTTCGCCAAATTCCTGCCCGAAATAGAGCATGAACGGCGCTCTGTTAAGCATAAGCGAAACAGCCAGTTCAGGAATTGAAACAAACGGATTGCCTACGTTAAAATCTGATGCAACACGCTGTTCATCGTGATTTTCAAGGAAATTGAGCATTGAATCCTGCATATCGCCAAGCGATTGCCAGTTTCCTGTAATGGAACTTGCAGGCGAGAAGCAAGAGGCTTCACCGGTAAAACGCCTGGTTATAGCCTTAAGATTATCGTATAATCCAACTTTATCATACAGATAATCAAAGCCTCCAAAATAGTGGTAAGTGCCATATAGAGCAGGATTATACACCTCTGCAATAAAGACAATCTCCGGGTATCTCCTTTTAACCTCCCCTATGGCCCAATGCCAGAACTCGGCAGGCACCATTTCGGCCATATCGCAACGGAAACCATCTATCCCTTTTGCAGCCCAGAATAGCAGCACCTCAAGCATCATATTCCAGGTCTTGGGACGAGGCTCAAAAAAACATCTTCTTCCGCAAAGATAATCTACACCGTAGTTCAGTTTTACAGTTTCGTACCAATCATTTACTCCCGGACGGGCCGAAAAACAATCATTTCCGGTTGCTTTGGCCGGGTATTCGTAATATCCGTCATAACCAGCACAAGCATTCTCAGTTGCACAGTCGCCACTCACTGCACTATTTATCTGCCCCGACAAATCTAATTTCTGTCCGGGTAAATAGTAGAAATTGTTGTGAGGCGAGAAAGCTGCCGAAGAATCATCAGACGCACCAAAATCCTCTACTCCGCAAGGGGCGGAATCCGATTTGTATTCACGGGCAAGATGATTTGGAACAAAATCTATAATTACTTTCAATCCTGCAGAATGGGTTCTCTCCACTAAGGCTTCAAACTCCTTCATACGATTACAAACCGAATCTGCCAAATATGGATTTACATCGTAATAATCCTTTATTGCATACGGAGAACCTGCCTCTCCCTTTATTACCACAGGATTATCTCTGCGTATTCCAAACTCCTCAAACGATGTTTTTGTAACATGCTCTATAACACCCGTATACCAGACATGTGTTACAGAGAGCTTTTTTATTTCTTCCAGCACTTTACTGCTTACAGATGAGAATTTGCCGGATCCGTTCAATTGAAAAGAGCCTCCGGGAATACACTTTTCGTTGGTATTACCAAAGACTCTTAACAAAAGTTGATATATAATGAATTTGCCTTTATTATTCATGTTTTTCTCTCCGATATTGCTCTGAATCAGAGAGATTCAGGCAAATATTATCTACCAGTTGAGTATTTTCTTAAAGTCGTACTCCTGAGGGTTTGCAACATATTTCTTTGCAGCCTCATAATCGGCAGGAGTAATGTAGTGCATCAGGTAGTTGAAAATCTGCTGTACTTTATCGGTATGGATATTTACACCGCGAGGAGGAATCTTTCCTGTCTCAGGGTCTTGCATATCTTTAAGATACAACGATTTTACATTACCGTTAAGATCTACGTAAACCATACATCCTGTTACACCCTCTGTAAAGAGTTTATACACACCCATACCCAATTGAGAGCAGTACATAAGGTCATAAGCAAAAGGAGTTACGCATCTTACCTCATAACCAATCTCTACCGGACGTGATTTTACAGAAATTCCCAATGCTTTGAGTTTGTTCTCCAACATCTCGTTAAAGAGCTGTGCTTTTGAGACTTTACCCAACTCAGGATGACCGTGCTCATCGTATGTGAATTTTACACCGCTTGCCTCAAGCTCCTCATGGCTCAACTCATGGAATACACCCTCTGAAATCATTATAGCACCATAAGATATACCCATGATTTTTCTCTTTATAATAGAAGAGATTGCCATATTTATAATCTTCTCTGCTGTAATCTGGGTTTTGTTGAACATTTCAGGAATTACAATCATAGGATAGTGGCATGTTGCGCCTATACCCAATGCAAGGTGTCCTGCAGAACGGCCCATTGCAGATACTACAAACCAGTTACCGCTGGTTCTTGCATCTTCATAAATGGTTGTTGCAATCTTTGTTCCCTCGCCTTTTGCAGACTGGTATCCGAAGGTTGGGATATTCTGCGGAAGAGGAAGGTCATTGTCTATAGTCTTTGGAACATGTATGTTGGCAATAGGATAGCTCTTTGCAGCAAGGAATTTTGCAATTCTGTTTGCTGTAGAAGCAGTATCGTCTCCACCTACTGTTACCAATAGCTGAATATTGTTGTCTTTGAAAAAGTCTAAGTTAAAGTTTTCCTGAAAATCTGCCTCAGTAGGTTTGTAACGGCTCATCATAAGATAAGAACCGCCTCTGTTAAAAATCCAGTCTGCTGTAACAAAATCGAGTTCGCAGAAGTTAGGATTTGGTGAAAATAGGCCTTTATAACCGCCGTGAAGGCCCAATACTCTGTAATCGTTCTGAATAAATGTCTTTGCGATACTGCCCACAACAGTATTCATTCCCGGTGCAGGACCGCCGCCTGTAAGAATTACAATTGATTTTTTCATTATAAATATACTCTGTTTATCTTTCAGGCCGCAAATTTATTACAAATATTAAAATTATGCGTATTTTTGTTAGAATTTTTTGCACAGTGAAGAAAAAGGACGCCAAAATACGCATAGAGACGCTCAGAAAGGAGCTTAATGTTCACAATCATAATTACTATGTATTAAATAATCCGGTAATTACAGATTTTGAATACGATATTCTAATGAATGAGCTGCAGCAGCTCGAAAAGATGTTTCCCGAGTTTAATTCAAGCGACTCCCCTACCCAAAAAGTGGGCAGCGATTTGGGAAACAACGCCAACGGCACAACAGAAGTACAGGTTAATAATGGAATCCAAACGGGATTTGCCCAATACAAACATAAATATCCTATGCTTTCGTTGGCCAACACTTACGATTTTCAGGAGCTGTATGCCTTTAACGAGAGAATTTCAAAGGCCACGCAAGAGACCTTTACCTATAATTGCGAACTAAAGTTCGACGGTACTGCCATCTGTCTTACCTATATTAATGGCATGCTCACAAGAGCTCTTACCCGTGGAGACGGAACGGTTGGAGATGATGTAACACTAAACGTAAAGCATATTCCTTCTATTCCGCAAAAACTCAAAGAAGGGAGCGGTTATCCTGTGGAGTTTGAGATTCGCGGCGAAATTTATATGCCATACAAAGCTTTTGACAAGCTGAACCTTCAGAGGGAGGCAGACGAGGAGCAACCTTTTGCCAACCCAAGAAATGCAGCAGCAGGTTCGCTCAAGCTATTAGACAGCAACCAGATTGCAGACCGAGGATTGGAGTGTACTTTATATCATCTTATTGCACCCGACAAATCATTTTCCACACATACACAAGCACTTAAAGAGGCCGCATCATGGGGACTCCCCATATCTGAATACTCAAAAGAGTGCAGCGGCATAGCAGAAATCATAGATTATATAAATCTCTGGAATACCAAACGCAAGACTCTTCCATTTGCAACAGACGGAATTGTAATAAAGGTAAACAGCATGGAGCTGCAACGCAGTTTAGGCTTTACTGCCAAATCTCCGCGCTGGGCAACGGCCTACAAGTTCAAACCGGAGGAGGCCTTAACAAAGTTGCTCTCTATAGACTATCAGGTAGGCAGAACAGGAGCAATAACCCCTGTAGCCAATCTTGAACCTGTACAACTGTCGGGAACAATTGTAAAAAGGGCATCTCTGCACAATGCAGACCAGATGGAGCTGCTCGATATTCATATAGGAGACTATGTGTATGTAGAGAAAGGTGGCGAGATTATTCCAAAAATAACGAGAGTAGAGCCCGAAAAACGCCCTGCCGATGCAGAAAAGGCGACTTTTCCAAAAACATGTCCGGATTGCGGTACACCTTTAGTAAAGGATGAGGACGAAGCCAAATCATTCTGCCCCAATTCAGACTTCTGCCCTATGCAGCAAAAGGGTAAGTTTATACATTTTATAAGTCGTAAGGCCATGAATATAAACGCAGGAGAGGCCACTATAGAGCAACTTTACAACAAAGGGTATATAAAAGAGCTAAGCGATTTGTATAAACTCACTCCGCAACAGCTGCTCACGTTAGACAAATGGAAAGACAAATCGGTATCAAATTTTCTCAGCTCAATAGAAGAGAGTAAGAAAAATGCTTTTCATAAAGTACTGTTTGGATTAGGCATCAGATATATAGGGGAAACCACGGCCAAAAACCTGTCGGGTTCTCTAAAAAATATAGATAACCTCATTAAGGCCTCTAAAGAGGAGCTTCTTGCCATTGAAGAGGTGGGTGAAAAATTGGCAGACTCGCTTTTGTCTTATTTTGCAGAACCGCGCCATATAAAAGTAATAGAAGAGCTTAGGGCTGCCGGTCTTAAAATGAGCATAGATGAAAACGACAATGAAAAATTATCTGATGTGCTTGCCGGCAAGACGCTTGTTGTATCCGGTTTGTTCTCCGTTTCTCGCGAAGAGCTAAAAAAATATATTGAGGCGCACGGCGGAAAAGTTGCGGGTTCTATTACGGGAAATACAGATTATCTTGTTGCAGGAGACAAAAGCGGAGAGAGCAAAATGCAGAAAGCTGCAAAATTGGGCACAGAGGTAATAACTGAGGAGAGGCTTTACAATATGGTAGAAAGACAATAACAAAATATTTACATAATATGAGAGAGATTAAAATTAATGAAAATGTATGGTATGTTGGCGTGAACGACCGCCGCAAAGAGCTTTTTGAGAACAATTGGCCACTACCGCAAGGCGTTTCATACAATTCATATCTTATAAACGACAATAAAACAGCTTTGATAGATACCGTTGAGTTTGGAGCTGCCGCAGATTATCTGAATAAGATAGCGAGAATCCTCAACGGAAAGAGCTTAGACTATTTGGTAATAAACCATTTGGAGCCCGACCACGCGAGCATGATTACCTCTGTAATGGCTGTGCATCCAAATGTGAAGCTAATTGGAAACAATCAGACTCTAAAGATTCTTAAGCTCTACTACAACATAGACGAGAACTGCTTTATAACCATTAAGGATGGCGACAAATTAGAACTTGGAGCAACAACCCTGCAATTTTTTATAACACCTTGGGTACATTGGCCTGAGACAATGATGACCTACGAAGTCTCTAACAAGATTCTCTTCTCATGCGATGCATTCGGTGGCTTTGGCACTCTCGACGGCAGCATATTCGACACCCAAAATAATTTTGAAGAGAACTATCTGTACGAAATGAGAAGATATTACTCAAATATTGTTGCAAAATACAGCAATATGGTACAGAAGGCACTCGCTAAATTAGGCGGACTTGCTGTAGATATGATTGCTCCGTCACACGGTCTTATCTGGAAAAATCCTGGGAAAGTAATAGAACTATACGATAAATGGAGCAGATATGAGGCCGAAAACGGTGTTGTTATTGCATTTGCCTCAATGTACGGAAACACCGAGCAAATGGCAGACTACATAGGCAGTCTGTTTGCAGAAAAAGGCATTCCTGTAAAGACTTTTGATGTATCAAAAACACATGTTTCATACATTTTAAACGAAATATGGCGTTATAAGGCTCTTGTTTTGGGAACTTGCGCATACAACACAAAAATGCACCCGATGATGGAGCATCTGTGTAACGAGATTGACCTTTCCCAACCAAAAGATAAGATTTTGGCTCTATTTGGTTCATCTACATGGAACGGAGCCGGAGCAAAAGCACTTAAAAAATTTGCAGAAGAACAGGGATTTGAGATAACAGGTCAGGTAGTAGAGAGCATGGGCTCTGCTTCTGTAGAAAAAATAGAAAAAACGGCACAGGAAATGGTTGATGCAGTTGCTGCCAAGCTGCAGTAATGTGTTATTATAATCAGGCATAATAATTAGATATAACAATATGAGAGAGAATATAAAGAAAGGATTGCAGAACCGCGTAGATATGACGGTAACACAAAACGACACGGCAAAATCCTACCGTTCCGGTGCTTTGGAAGTTTTTGCAACACCGGGAATGATAGCCCTTATGGAGTGCGCTTCGTTTGAACTTTTAAGCAAAGAGGGAGCAGACAGTGTTGGCACAGAGATTAATGTGCAGCATTCAAGAGCCTGTCTTCCGGGAACAGAAGTGTGGGCAATTGCAGAGATAGAAGAGGTAAACGGTAATTGGGTAAAATTTAATATTGCCGCATACGACAGTAATGGAGAGATTGGAAAAGGCACACATACCAGATATATAATAGACCCTGAAAAATTCATGGCCAAACTCCGTAAATAATTAACAGATTAAAGCGACCGAGTTGAAAGACCTTTTTGAAGAGATAAAAGCCCTTTATTGTTGGCTCATTAAATTCATAACTACAGATATATGGCATCTTAACCTCAACGATTTTGGAAAAGCCAAGAGGAGAATGCTCAAATATCTGCAAGTGGCCATTATTACCATAAAGGAATCGGGCAACGACAAACTCGGGCTTTATGCCGTATCGCTCAGCTTCTTCTCGGCAATGTCGGTAGTTCCGTTTGCGGCCGTTGCCTTTGCTATAACCGGCAGTGCAGGCCTTGAGAAAAAGATGCAGGAGTTGCTGTTAGAGAACTTTTCGGGCAGTCAAGAGGTTATAAATTGGGTTATACATTTTGCCAACAACATTATAGCAACCGCTCAAAAAGATTTTTTTGGAGTAATAAGCTGTCTGTTTTTTGTATGGATTATAGTATGGCTCATGAGAAATGTAGACAGGAGCTTTAACGAAATCTGGAAAACCGAGCGCAAACGCTCCTTGGCAAAAAGGTTTCTCTACTATTTTGGAGTGCTTATTACCGCACCGTTCATAATTATAATATATTTGTCGGTGTTCTCGGTTTTTAGCAACGAGATAAATGCCATAGGCTTTGGACTCAGGCATATAGAGTCTATTGGATTTGTATTGCAATGGATTCTGTTCTTTGCCGTAATACTCTTTACGTTTACGGTTATGTACAAATACATACCAAATGTAAAAGTACACTTTACTGCAGCCTTTAATGCAGCCATAATTGCAGCAGCGGCATTTGTGGCAATGCAATACCTCTATATGGAGACCCAGATACTCGTATCGAGGATAAACGCAGTATACGGAGCATTTGCGGCAGTGCCGCTCTTCCTTATCTGGATGAATATAAGTTGGACTATAATATTGGTAGGTGCAGAAATTTCGCATGCTTTCCAGTATGTAGAGAAATATAATGTAAAGGAGATATAATACAGATGAAGATGAACATTAACATGGAACTCACAAAAGATGCTGTAGATTTCATAAATGACGAGTATCTGCACTCTTTAATAGAAAATACAAAAGAAGAACCTGAAAGATTAGAAGAGATTTTTGCCAAGAGCAAACGCAAACAGCCGCTGAGTGTAGAGGAGACTGCCGCTTTGTTGGCAATAAAATCTAAAGAGGGCCTCGAAAAGCTCTATGCAACCGCAAGGGAACTGAAAAAGTCTGTTTATGGAAACAGAATTGTACTTTTTGCCCCGCTATATGTTGGAAATCTCTGTATAAACAATTGTAAATATTGCGGATTCAGAAGCTCTTCCTCAGATACCGTAAGAAAGACTCTCTCAAAAGAAGAACTTGTAAATGAGATATATAACTTAGAAGACGAGGGACACAAAAGACTTATCTTGGTATTTGGAGAGGCTCCAAAATACACCCCTCAATTTATAGCAGACTGTGTTAAAACATGTTATGCCACCAAGAAAGGAAACGGAGAGATAAGAAGGGTAAATATTAATGCCGCCCCGTTGGATATAGAGGGGTACAAAATTGTAAAAGAGGCCGGAATAGGGACATTCCAAGTATTTCAGGAGACATACCATAAAGAGACCTACGCCAAATATCATCCTGCCGACACAATAAAAGGAAACTATATGTGGAGGCTCAATGCAATGGACAGAGCTTTTGAAGCCGGAATAGATGACATGGGAATAGGTGCACTGTTTGGTCTCTACGACTGGCGGTTTGAGGTTTTAGGCCTGGTTTCGCATGCAATACATCTGCAAAACAGATACGGTGTTGGCCCGCATACAATAAGTTTCCCAAGAATACAGCCTGCCCAGGGCATGAATCTCGAACTTCCGTACAGAGTTACCGACGAACAGTTCAAACAGCTTGTTGCAGTACTTCGCCTTGCAGTTCCATACACAGGCCTTATAATGACAGCCCGCGAAAGCAGCGAGATAAGAGATGCTGTAATAGAGTTTGGCGTATCACAGATAGATGCCGGAACAAAATTGGAAATAGGCGGTTATCAGAAAGACAAAGCAAAAACTCAGGAGCTTAACAAAGAGCAGTTTAAAGTTGGAGATACCCGCGAATTAGACGATGTTATACGCTGGCTTTTGGAGAGAGGCTTTCTACCGAGTTTCTGCACGTCGTGCTACAGATTGGGACGTACAGGCGAACATTTTATGGAGTTTGCAATACCGGGCTTTATAAAACAGTTCTGCACACCAAATGCAATGCTCACATTGGCAGAATATTTAGAAGATTACTCAAGCAAACAGACAAAAGAGACAGGATACAGACTAATAGAAAAAACACTGGAAAATATGCCTGACAGCGAGCAAAAACAGAGGATTCTCGCTAAATTAGAGGCCATTAAAAACAACAAACGAGATTTACTGTTCTGATCATGTTTACACAAGAAGACAACGATTTGATATACAAAGAATTTGAGCCATTAAGGCTTGCAAGTCTCAAAAGATGCGCCAACCAACAGGAATACGAAGAGGTTATACGCGCCTTTGAATTTGCAAACGAAGCGCACAAAGGTGTGAGGCGACGCTCCGGCGAGCCGTATATCCTGCATCCTATTGCGGTAGCCAAAATTGTGGTTCAAGAGATTGGATTAGGCTATAAATCAATCGTTTCTGCTCTTCTGCACGATGTGGTTGAGGATACAGAGTATACTGTAGAAGATATAGCACGTCTGTTTGGCGAAAAAATAGCCTCTTTGGTAGACGGTCTCACAAAGATAAAGTCGGCTATGGATACAAGCCATAATATTGTACATAGCAGCGATAACAATGCCCGACTTACCGAGACAGAAGAGAAGTCTCTGCAAGCAGAGAATTTCAAACGTATACTTCTTACCCTTAATGACGATGTGCGTGTTGTACTTATTAAGTTGGCCGACAGGCTGCACAACTGCCGCACAATAGACTCTATGCCTGAGCGCAAGAAAGACAAGATTCTTAGCGAAACAATGTATATCTTCATTCCTCTTGCACACAGATTGGGCCTTTACAGCATAAAATCGGAAATGGAAGATATATGGCTCAAATTCAGACAGCCCGACGATTTTGCCTATATACAGAAAAAACTGTCGATATATACAAATGAAAAGAGTTGCGATATAGACCGTTTCATAGAGCCGATTGATGCTATCCTAAAAAAAGCGGGATATAAGTTTACAATAACCAAACGTACAAAAAGCCCCTACTCCATCTGGAGAAAGATGACTACAAAGGGAATCCCTTTTGATCAGATATACGACCTGTTTGCAATAAGGATAATATTTGAACCGGACGACTCAAAAACAGAGAGACAGCAGTGTTACGATATTTTCTCGCTTATCTCTGCAGACTATATTTCTAAACCGGAGAGATTGCGCGACTGGGTAGGTCGCCCTAAATCTAACGGTTACGAAGCCCTGCACTGTACGCTCATGAGTCCTCAGGGCAACTGGATGGAGATACAGATACGCTCTAAGAGAATGGACGAGATTGCAGAGAGAGGTCTTGCCGCACACTGGAGTTACAAAGGGGTGAGCAAACATGAGAGCGAACTCGACAATTGGCTCAATATGGTGCGCGAGGTACTCGAAAACCCCGATGTGAGCGCACTCGAATTTTTAGATAAGTTCCATGCCGGACTGCTCTCTTCTCAAATCTACGTTTTTACACCAAACGGTGAGTCTAAAAAGCTCCCCAAAGGGGCAACGGCTCTTGATTTTGCATACTATATCCACTCAGAAATTGGAGAACGCGCCATTGCTGCAAAGGTAAATCTAAAACTTGTGCCGCTCTCGCATGTGCTAAAAAACGGTGATCAGGTAGAAATAATAACATCCGAGACGCAAAAGCCAAAACGCGAATGGCTCGATTTTGCCTCAACACCAAAGGCTAAAAGATTTATTTACGATGCACTAAAGGCCGATGTAAAAAATGCAATAAAGGATGGTCAGAACACTCTCGACCAAAAACTGGCAGAACTTGGAATAACCCCGCAGACCCGTGTATTCAAGAAACTACTGCTTGCCTACAATCTAAACAATAAAGATGAGCTGTACAGCAAAATAGGTGCTGGTCTCATAGATCTGTCGGACCTCGAAAAAATATTAAAGAAAAATACAGAAAACAAATTTGTAAAATTCTGGAACCTCCAGTTCTTCTTTGGCAACTCAGATAAAGAGGATGAGGAGCAAGATTCTGCAACAGATAAAAAACGCCCGGAGATAGACAAGAAGAAGGATTATCTGCTCGAAGAGAATCCTTTAGACAAAACGCTCTCATACAAAGTTGCCGAGTGCTGCAATCCTATTCCGGGAGACCCTATTATAGGATTTCTCGACAATAACAATGAAGTTGTAATTCACAAAAAAGTATGCCCTAATGCAATCTCTTTGGCCTCTGTACAAGGAGGAAAGATTGTAAATGCCAAATGGACAAAACATACAATCCTCTCATTCCTTGCCCGCATTGAGATAAAAGGCATAGACCGGATAGGTATAGTAAACGAAATAACAAAATATATAACGTTGATTCTGAGTGTAAATATAAGAAAGATACATTTTGAGACACACGACGGTATTTTTGAAGGATATATAGATTTATACGTACACAATACAGAAGACCTCGATACTATAATGAAGCGCATACTCAAAATAAAGGGCGTGGAGAATGTTGTGAGAGTAGATGTAAAAGAGTAGAAGTAAAAGAGTAATAGAAGGGTATATATTAAAGGTATTTATGAGAAAAATTTTTATACACATAAAAAATAATTTGGCAAAAATAACGGCATGCGCACTTTTAGCGGCATATTGCATGCACACATCTTCATGCGCAAACACCACAGGAGCACCGAGCGGAGGGCCAAGAGATACCATTCCACCGGTAATATTAGCCTCTGTTCCCGATTCCAATGCCATAAAAGTTCCCGTGAGCAAGACCTCTATAACGCTCACATTCAACGAGTACATACAATTAAAAAATCCCGAGAAGGGCATATTCCTCTCGCCTCCGCAAAAAAAGCGTCCTAAAACCAAAATCAAAGGAAAAAACCTTGTAATTACATTCCCTGAAGATTTGGACTCAAACCGCACATACGCCCTTAACTTTGGCTCTTCGTTGGCCGACAACAACGAAGGAAACCCTCTACAGGGGTATGTATACAGCTTTTCTACAGGAAATTCGGTTGATTCTATGCTCATAAGCGGAACTGTGCTCGATTATGCAACAATGCTTCCGTTAGAGGGTATAACCGTTGCACTGTACGAAGAGCCAAAAGATTCATCGGTCTTTAAAATACTGCCCGATGCTGTTACAAAGAGTGATAAATGGGGATACTTCTGTTTGCGCAACCTAAAACCCGTTCCTTATGCAATGTATGCCTTTAAAGACGAGAATAATAACAACTTATACGACCCAGGCGTAGAAACAGTTGGCTTTTTAGATTCTCTTATAACGCCTTGTACTGTAATGCAGAATGGGATGCCGCAATTAACCTGTTACGATGTAAAAGATACCGTAAACTGTCTTATGAGGCCGAGCGAAACCAACATTTATGTATTTAAGGAGAAGCCTGCCATGCAATACATATCTTCTTACGAAAGGGTTTCGCAGCGCGGTGCGTATATAAAGTTTAACGCGCCAAACGTTGTAATAGACTCATTTGCCATAAGAGGCGTAAAGTCCGACGAAATAATAAAACAATTTAACCAGACTTTCGACAGTCTTGCATTTTGGGTTAATATAGGTTCTAAACTGCCGGACACCCTGTTCCTTGGTATAAAATATCACAAGACAGACTCTTTGGGAAAGAATGTACCAACAGTAGAAGAGCTTAAATTGGTTGCACCAAGAGAGAAACAGAGCAACGACAAGCAGCAGAGCAGAGAGCGAGGCTCCCAAAAGCCCGAGCGCAAAGATTTGCTAAAATTCACACTCTCGGCCGATCCTAAAATGGTTGAACAGACAGGCTATGTATTGGAATTTCCAGAGCCTCTGGTTGTAGCCAAATTTGATACCCTTAGCTTTACAATGAGTACTCCAAGAGGGGTAAAGACTCCTGAAAAACTTATTGCAGAGCAAGACAGTGCAAATGTAAGACGCTACATACTAAAACCGCAGATACAGTTCAAACACGGAAACGATTATGAACTTATAATACCGCATGCCGCATTCCGCGACATAAACGGTTTTACAAACGACTCCACATACAGCAAGATAATTCTTCCGTCAGACGACAAATTAAGCTCAATATCACTCGATCTTACGAGTGTGAACAGCCGATATATAATTGAACTTATTAACGAAAATCGCGATAAAGTATACCGCAAGCACATTATAAACAGAGACACATTGTTGCTCTTTCCTTATCTCGACAAGGGCAATTACTCCATAAGGATAACAGAAGACAAAAACAACAACGGACTGCTCGATACCGGTTCGGTTCTTGAAAAACGCCAGCCGGAGAAGGTGCGTCTGTATAAACTCGAAAGCGGCGATACCGTAATAAAATTAGAGGAAAAGATGGATATAGAGCAATCTGTAAATATCATTGACCTTATTAACGAATTCTAAAAACAGGAATACTCTAAAAACAGGAATACATATTATGAATATTTATAAGATTCTTCTGTTAGGATGTTCTATAATGGTTGCAACCTCGTTATGCGCCCAGAATGTTACAGACAAGAAAAAGACAACAGAGGAGAAAACAGTTGATATATACAAAGAGTTTGACGATAATTCATTTGCAGATGCCGCGGCTGTAAAGATAAAAGACAGCACGGTACTCTCCCAACATCTTATAGGCTTTAAAGTGGGATATGCAATGTCTAATGTAAATTTCAGTCAGGATATTAATCATAAAAACTTTAAGACGCCTGTAAATTTTGGCATATATTACACCTATTACCACTCGTTATGGAGAAGCATGCCCTATTTTGGAATACATACAGGCTTGGAGTACTCAGAAATAGGATATACAAAAATTACAGAGACCGAGCAGAGTGATATAAGCGAAAAACAGATATACAAAGCTGTGCAGTTACCGTTGCTTTCGCAATTTAGAATAGATTTCTGGAAAATGAGACTTCTATTTAATCTTGGTCCTTACGGATACTACATAACCTCAACAGACCTTGAAGGGGGAATCCCCTCTACAACCAACCGTGCAGGAATAGGAATCATGGGTGGCGGCGGACTCGCATTTGTAATTAAGCCGGTTGAGTTTCATGTTGAGTGCAATTACAGATATGCTATGTCGCATTTTTGCGACCCTGAGATATACTCTACAGAATATTGGTTGTATACCCATGCAAACCAGCTCACATTAAGTTTTGGAGTATTCTTTAGACTCGGTAGCGGCAAGGGCCGTAAATAGGGAACCATATTAACAATTACGTAAAATGAGACTGATAACGGTTAAAGCAGGTAATCTGCAAATAGGCGGCAACGCCCCTATTGTTGTACAGACAATGTGCAATACTCATACACAAGATATAGAGGCTTCTGTTGAGCAATGCCTTAAAATGGCCGAGGCAGGAGCGCAAATGATAAGACTTACCACACAGGGAATAAAAGAGGTAGAGGCTCTTAAAGAGATAAAAAAACAGCTTGCGGCTGCCGGGTGCAATACCCCATTGGTTGCAGATGTTCACTTTAGCTCCGAAGTTGCAATTGAGGCGGCAAAAGTGGCTCACAAAGTGAGAATAAATCCGGGAAATTTTGCAAAAGATCACAATGAGGCAAAGCTCAGGTTTGCAAAGTTCATATCTGTTTGCAAAGAGCATGGCACAGCCGTAAGGATTGGACTTAATCACGGGTCATTAGGAGATAGAATAATAAATCTGTATGGCGACACTCCTTTAGGCATGAAAGAGGCGGTAATGGAGTGGATAGACATGTGTATAGATAATGATTTCTATAATGTTGCTGTATCTCTTAAAGCAAGCAACACAATAATAATGGCTACGGCATACAGGCTTGTAAAAGCAGAAATGGAGAAACGAGGCGTTATATTTCCACTACATCTTGGAGTAACCGAAGCCGGCAACGGCGATATGGGAAGAATAAAATCTGCCGTTGGAATAGGAGCACTGCTTGCAGAAGGCGTTGGCGATACCATACGTGTTTCGCTAACAGAAAATCCTATAAACGAAATACCTGCAGCACAAACCATTGCAGATTATTTTTCAAAAGACACAAATGCCAATGCAGAGGCTCATGCAAACTTTAATACACATATAAAACTGGTAAACAGCCAACTGCAAAACAGAGAGACTCCTCATATAGAATTTAAGACAAAGGATTGGAATCAATTTATAATAGAGGCCTCTTGCCTGTTTGGTCCGCTGCTGTTAGACAAGAAAATTAACGACTTTACTGTTAGCTGCCAAACAGAAGGCGGTCTATCAGGCAAGAAAGCAACATATACTCCCGATTCTTTGCAAATTGCAGAATTTAAAGACAATCTCATGCAGGCTGCAAGGCGTAAATTTACAAAGCCGGAGTATATTGCCTGTCCCGGCTGCGGCAGAACGCTCTATAATTTAGAGGAGACTTTTAATGAGGTAAAAAAACGCACGTCTCACCTCAAAGGGTTAAGGATTGCCGTTATGGGGTGTATAGTAAACGGTCCGGGCGAAATGGCCGATGCAGATTACGGATATGTTGGCGAGGGTAAAGGCAAAGTTGCCATATATCGCGGTAAAGAGGCAGTAATGCGCTCTGTTCCTCAAGAAGAGGCCATAGACATGCTGCTCAAGATTATAAAAGAAGACTCAGAAAATCAGGCTTAATATAGCGAAACAAAAAACGAAAGGAATAACGGAACGGAGAAATCTACAACTACGCCGTGAAATATAGATATTGGAACATACTCATTTCCAACAGTATTTTGTATTATAGGCAGTGTAGAATCCATTGTTGTTGCCCCGCCGGATGAGATTGGAGCAAGTTTTCCAAAGAGTTTTGCCATAAGCGGGGCAAAAACAACCGTCATAAGCTCTCGTATAATATTTGCAGCCAAAGCCATTGTGCCAAGCTCAACTCCACGGGCCTCATTAAGCAGAATGCTTGAGAGAGAATAATACCCAAAACCGGCACTTACGCACAAAGCATCGAGTATTCCAATTTCCTGCTGTTGCCCTATAGCAATGGCATTTATTGTAACCCATGCCGCAAAAGCACCTATAAAAGTGCCTATCATTGTAGATAACGGCAACAAAAGCATACGCACAGGCTGTGATTTAATGGTTGGGAGCAATGTTCTGTCGAGTCCGAGACTCAATCCCACAGAAAAAGTGAGGATATAGAGTATATACTTTGAAATTCCCGACAAATCAATATCTTCCGGCACAATTCCAAAAATCGAAAGGCACAGACCGGCTACAAAAGCCGATAAGATTATAATACTATCTCTCATTTTTTTCTCCTCCCCTCTTTACTACATACCTAAAGAAAAGACTTGCTGCAATACAACTGCACAATACCGCAAAAACCGCTATTATAGAGGCAGATAAACCAATCTGTGCAAATTTAGAAACAAGCTCTTCGTTAAAACCAAGTTCTATACCTAAAACAAAAAGCAACAGGCAAACTATTAACATTATAAAAGCCGACAAAGAGAATTGTACAACCTTCCTAAGCAGTATTCCCACTGCCATTCCAATAAACATGAACGCTAAAGCTGTATACATGAGCAAAATAGAACTTACTATATACCTATTATAATTCTTGCACGCGAAGTAACTAATTTTTTTGATATTTTTTTTAACTTTACCCAAAATATACGAACAATTATTCCTGTTATCAAGACTAAACATATAACATCATCCCACTAATAAAACGTAAAAGCTATGAACTTAAAAAGAAGTCTTTTAACAACAATGCTCATTGGCATTACAACGTTGTTGCAAGCTCAGCCTTATGCGTATAATACATACGATGAGAACCAGGCCGAGAGTTGTACATCAATAATGGTAGGCAAAAAGGCAAGTACAGATGGCTCTGTAATGACTGCCCATACCTGCGACTCCAATTACCGCACATGGCTCACTATGGAGAAGCGCAAAAGCTACAATGCTTCAGATACACAACCTGTTTATTGGGGTGCATTGCACACAGAAGAGCCGCACGACATACGCGGACTCAAAGAGAAAGGACGTATTCCGGCAAAGGAAGGTGAAACATTTTCGTTCTTGAATGTAGCGTATCCGTGTCTTAACGAAAAGCAGCTTGCAATAGGAGAAACCACAACTGTCGGCAAAAGATTTCTCAAAGATACCTCCGGATTGTTTCTCATAGAGGAGCTCGAAAGAATTGCCTTGGAAAGATGCTCTACCGCACGCCAAGCAATAAAACTCATTGGTTCATTAGCAGAAGAGTTTGGTTATGCCGATAACGGAGAGTGTCTTACTATTGCCGATAAGAACGAAGTCTGGCACTTTGAGATTTACGGAACAAATTTTCCCGGAAAAGATGCACCTGCAGAAAAGGGCAAAAAGAAAAAAACTTCAAAACTCAACAAGCCGGGGGCTCTTTGGGTTGCCCAACGCATACCCGATGACCATGTAGGCATCTCTGCAAATATTCCAAGAATAGGAGTTGTAAACTTTAACGATACTTGTAATTTCATGTATTCTTCCGATTTAAAAGAGAGAACAATACACATGGGACTTTGGGATGGCAAAAGTGAGTTCAAATTTTATAAAATGGTATCAGACAGCAAACCGTTTAGCGTACGTGAATACTTTGTACTGAACACCTTAGCCCCCTCTTTAAATCTAAGTTACGATGCAGAGGAACTTCCTTTCTCTGTTAAACCCGACAAAAAAGTCTCACCGGAAACAATGTTTGCCTTATACCGTCAGACATACGAGGGAACAGAGTTCGACCAAGTAAAGGGGATGAATGTTGTTGTAGACAGAAGAGTAAGGCAACATAACGGAGAATACATTAATTTTAAAGATACAGTATGTCCGGTATCGGCCTTTATGCCTAATGATTTACGCGCACTTTTTAATCAGATAAAAAAGGATTCTGCTCCGAGAATACGCACAATTGCCGTAATCCAATGCTCTTATTCACATATTATACAATTGAGAGATTGGCTTCCGGATGAAATTGGAGGAGTTGCATATTTTGCATTCGACAATCCGGCACAAACGCCTCGTATTCCAATATATTGCGGAGAAGATTGCCTGCCTAATGGATTTGATGTGTGCGGCCAGCACCGCTATAGAGAGGATGCGGCAATATGGTCTTACCGCGAGACCAACAGGATTGCAACAATTAACTGGGACAAGACCCGCCATCTGCTTGAGCCGCTTGTGCTCGATTACGAAAAACTTATGATGGAAGAGTGTAAAAAAGTTGAAGCAGAGGCAGCAACTCTCATAAAAGAGGGTAAAAAAGAGGCAGCTGTAAAGATGCTCAACGAATTTACACGCCGGTTCGAAGCCTCTACACGCAACAGCTGGGAAGAACTCAAAAGAGAGTTATGGCCTATTTTTGCTCGCGGAATGTAAGTGAAGTTATAATGATGCAAAAAGCTCCTACTTTTTGCATCATTACTTTATATTGGTAGACAGATCAACTAATACATCCGCGGAGGCTCGATTTTCTATATCTTTAACAACAATCAAAGTGTTCTTCAAGGAGCGACATCATGTGGCAAATGATATATGGTCTCATCATATCTTATTCTTCTATTTCCCAATGACCACCTACCTTTGGACCAACCCATGTTAGTGTAATTTGGGTTTTCAAAAATTTAATACCCCTCAATATTGTCGATTTTGATACCGAAAGCATGGTACTTAATTCTTCAGTAGTAATCGTATTATTGCTTCTTAAAATGTCTATTATTTGTTTCAGCCTATCGGAATTACTCTTTTTGCCCAATTTCTTGGTGTCATTTGACTGTATGACTGACTTTCTCTTAAAGATAATGTGGATAAATCCACCTCTGTCTTCGTAAATTGGCTTTGGAACACCTTGCTCTTTGCACGCCTCTATAATACGGACAACACCTGAACCCCATTTTTCCAAATAAGTAGACAAATAGAGCACATTCGCAATAAGAGGAGTGCATAACAAGCCCTCTCCTTTTGTATTGTAATATTATTGAGTTGTAATGTGTTAAGAATATCAAGAGAACTGTCGGGATATTGTTCTATACATTCTGCTGCTTTTTTTAATTTTACAGAAACCTCAGAGTTCTGCTTTGTGCAGTCTGTAAGTAAAATTATTGTAGATATAATTAGAATAATATACTTCATGCTTACCGGTGGATTAACACACTTTTGTTTCCAAGCCCTAAATTACATATATTACTCAAACAGAACAATTCTTTCTCTTAAAATTCATTTTTAATGTTTTTAGCAGAAATCATAATATTCTCATCATTATTGGTTCAGATACCCAAAGATGAGTATATCAAAGCGTTGGTATTGTAAAAGCAAATACCGGTTAGCGGATTAAAACGGTAAAACACTCTAAGACGTGTAATAAATTCTAATTGTAAGTTCCACTATAAAAGAACATTTGTCATCTGCATGCTTCTTTGCTCTACAAAACGCCATAGGACTCCTCTATACTCAACAAATATCCATAGCATCGAATATTTTTGTACATATACGCATTTTTTCTTACTTTTGCCCAATTTTGTAAACTTCATACTTTCTTTAAAGATGCAATCAAATAAAAAAGTAAAACTAATCTTGGAAAACGGCCTTGAATTCGAGGGCTATTCATTTGGTTACGAGCATCCTACTCATGGTGAAGTTGTCTTTAGTACAGCTATGGTAGGATATCCCGAAAGTCTTACAGACCCTTCTTATTCAGGACAGATTCTTGTTTCCACCTATCCTATTATAGGAAATTACGGTGTTCCACCTATGGAAATCGAAAACGGACTCGAAAAGTTCTTTGAATCAGGAAAAATCCACGTAAGGGCTTTAGTTATAACAGACTATTCATTTGAGTATAGTCATTGGAATGCTGTAAAAAGCCTTGATCAATGGATGAAAGAGGAAAAGATTCCCGGAATATACGGAGTAGATACACGTGAACTTACAAAGACCTTAAGAGAAAAGGGCTCAATGCTCGGCAAGATTGTTCCCGAAGGTTGCAGTGCCGATTTTGCGGTTTCAGACCCTAACAAAGAGAATCAAGTTGCCAATGTAAGTTGCAAAGAGATAATAAGATACGGCAAGTCAGATAAAAAAGTTGTCTTGGTTGATTGCGGGGTAAAGAACAATATAATACGCTGGCTGCTCAATAAAGGAGTTGAAGTTATAAGAGTTCCTTGGGATTATGATTTTAATCAGTTGGAATATGACGGATTGTTTATTTCAAACGGACCCGGGGACCCTAATCTTTGCGATGCTACGGTAAAGAACATACAGGTTGCCATGGCTGCAAACAAACCTATATGCGGTATATGTATGGGTAACCAATTGCTGTCAAAAGCTGCCGGAGCAAAAATTTTCAAGCTAAAATACGGACACAGAGGTCACAATCAGCCGGTGAGAATGTACAATTCCACAAGCTGCTTCATTACAGCCCAAAATCACGGATATGCAGTTGATTTAAACACTCTTCCGCAAGATTGGGAACCGCTTTTCATTAATATGAACGACGGCACATGTGAAGGCATAAAGCACAAGACCAAACCGTTCTTCTCTGCTCAGTTCCACCCGGAGGCTGCAAGCGGAGCTACCGATACCGTATTTTTATTTGACGAATTTATTAAAATGTTGTAATATAGATGGAAAAGATTTCTAAAGTACTGCTCTTAGGTTCCGGTGCCCTTAAGATTGGCGAAGCCGGCGAATTCGACTACTCAGGTTCTCAAGCCCTTAAAGCCATGAGAGAAGAGGGGATAGAAACCGTTCTTATAAATCCTAATATTGCAACAGTCCAAACATCAGAAGGTATTGCCGACAAGATATATTTTCTTCCTGTTACACCATATTTTGTAGAAGAAGTCATTAAAAAGGAGAAGCCACAAGGTATTCTGCTTGCTTTTGGAGGCCAGACAGCCCTAAACTGCGGTGTTGAACTCTACAGAAACGGCATTCTCGAAAAATACAATCTTAAGGTTCTCGGCACTCCGGTTCAGGCTATAATGGATACAGAAGACCGCGAATTGTTTGTAAACAAACTCGACGAGATTAACGTAAAGACCATAAAAAGCCATGCCGTAGAGAATATAGAAGATGCCCTTAAGGCTGCAGAAGAGTTGGGTTATCCTGTAATTATAAGGGCTGCATACGCTCTCGGCGGATTGGGTTCCGGATTCTGTAATAATGAGGAAGAGCTCATTAAACTTGCCGAAAAATCATTTACTTTCTCTCCACAGGTCCTTGTAGAAAAATCGCTTAAAGGCTGGAAAGAGATTGAGTTTGAGGTTGTAAGAGATAGATACGATAATTGTATAACTGTCTGCAACATGGAAAACTTCGACCCTCTTGGAATACATACCGGAGAGAGCATTGTTGTAGCTCCTTGTCAAACCCTTACAGACCACGAAGTTAACAAACTCAGATCTATTGCAATAAAAATCGTAAAACATATAGGAATTGTAGGTGAGTGTAATGTTCAGTACGCATTTGACCTTGTATCAGAAGATTATAGGGTTATTGAGGTTAATGCCCGTTTGAGCCGCTCCTCCGCTCTTGCTTCAAAGGCTACAGGTTATCCTCTCGCTTTTGTTGCCGCAAAATTAGGCTTGGGATATGGTCTTTTTGAGCTAAAGAACTCGGTTACAAGAACCACTCCTGCAATGTTTGAACCGGCTCTCGATTATGTAGTATGTAAACTTCCGCGTTGGGACTTGTCTAAGTTCCACGGCGTAAGCCGCGAGATTGGCAGCAGCATGAAGAGTGTTGGAGAAATAATGGCAATAGGCCGCACCTTTGAGGAGGTTATGCAAAAGGGATTGAGAATGATAGGCCAAGGTGCTCACGGTTTTACTGCAAACAGAGAGATAAAGGTTGACGATATAGACAAGGCTCTGAGAGAACCTACCGATAATCGTATCTTTGTAATATCAAAAGCATTCAAAGCCGGATATACTGTAGACCAAATTCATGACCTCACAAAAATAGACAAATGGTTTCTGCACAAGCTATACGGCTTAATATTAACCGATAAGGCAATATCGCAATATAACACAATAGACGAGCTTCCTTACGAACTGCTTAAAAAAGCTAAACGTCAGGGATTCTCTGATTTCCAGATAGGAAGACTTATATATAAAGATACCATAGATACAGACATGTATCTGGAGTTAGTAAGGAATTACAGAAAAAAACTCGGCATCCTTCCTGTTGTAAAACAGATAGATACATTGGCTGCAGAGTATCCTGCAATGACAAATTACCTATATCTCACTTACAACGGAACTACAAACGATGTAGATTACCAAGGTGATGGCAAGTCTGTAATTGTACTCGGCTCCGGAGCATACAGGATTGGAAGTTCCGTAGAGTTTGACTGGTGTAGTGTAAACGCACTAAAGACCATTCAAAATTGCGGCTGGAGAGGTGTTATGATAAACTATAACCCCGAAACCGTATCTACAGACTATGATATGTGCGACCGTCTCTACTTCGATGAGCTTACATTCGAGAGAGTAATGGATATATATGAGCTTGAAAGGCCTCACGGAGTTGTTGTCTCTGTAGGTGGTCAGATTCCTAATAATCTTGCTCTTAAACTCGACAATGCAAACGTTCCTATCATGGGCACAAGCGCAGAGTCTATAGATAATGCAGAAGACAGACACCGTTTTTCTTCTATGCTCGATAATCTTGGTATAGACCAGCCGCGTTGGAAAGAGCTTACAACACTGTCGGATGTATATGATTTTGTAGATAATGTTGGATTCCCTGTTTTAGTAAGACCTTCTTACGTTCTGTCGGGAGCGGCAATGAATGTATGTTCTAATAAAACCGAACTCGAACAGTTCCTCAAACTTGCTGCAAATGTTTCAAAGAAACACCCTGTTGTGGTGAGCGAATTTATACAAGGTGCTAAAGAGATTGAATTTGATGCTGTTGCAAATAAAGGCGAGGTTATAGCATACGCTATTTCGGAGCATATAGAATTTGCCGGTGTGCACTCGGGAGATGCAACAATCCAGTTCCCTCCTCAAAAGATATATCTTGAGACTGCAAAAAGAATAAAGAAGATTGCAAGAAAGATTGCAGAGGCGTTAAAGATTTCCGGACCTTTTAATATCCAGTTCCTTGCAAAAGACAACGATATTAAAGTTATCGAGTGTAATCTAAGAGCTTCACGCAGCTTCCCGTTTGTATCTAAAGTTCTTAAGATTAACCTCATAGAGCTTGCCACAAAAGTTATGATAGGTGAACCGGTAGAGGCTCCTAACAAGAATGCTTTTGATTTGGATTATGTTGGTGTTAAGGCTTCGCAGTTCTCGTTCTCAAGACTTCAGAAGGCAGACCCTGTTCTTGGAGTTGACATGGCTTCAACCGGTGAGGTTGGCTGTATTGGAGACGACACAAATGAAGCTGTTCTAAAATCCATGCTCTCTGTAGGATACAGGATTCCTAAAAAGAACATTCTACTCTCTACAGGAAGCGCAAAACAGAAAGCCGAATTGCTTGCTGCCGCCAAGAAACTTGCCGACAATGGATACAATCTGTTTGCAACCGGAGGCTCTTTCAAATACCTGATAGATAATAACATTCCTGCCACACAAGTTTATTGGCCAAGCGAACCCGGAATGGAGCCTCAGGCTATGGAAATGCTGCAGAACGGAAAAATAGATATGGTTGTTAATATACCTAAGAACCTTACTCAGGTAGAGTTGGAAAATGGTTACAAGGTAAGAAGGGCGGCTGTAGACTTTAACATTCCGCTTATTACCAATGCACGTCTTGCCAGCGCATTTATAAATGCCTTCTGTACTGTTCCATTAGAGAAAATAAAAATCAAGAGCTGGGACGAATATAATTCATAACACTGTTTTATCCCTGCTTATATATAATAACCCCCGACAGCTCATAACAGCTTTCGGGGGTTATCTGTTTGTTATTCAGACAATGATGCAAAAGGTAATGATACAAAAAGCACCGCTTTTTATCTCACTACTTTATTTACAACGTTCTATTATTACTTATTTATTACTCAATCTATTATCTATAAGCCTGTTTACATACTGCTGTATAAACGCCTTAAACCAGGCATCCTGCTTTTGCAACTGCTCAGAGGCCCTGAGTTGTTCTGCCCCTGCAACTCCCTCTCCTATAAGGTTGTTTTGCAAAAGAGGGTCTTCGTTAAGAAGATATACAGCCTTAAGTTTCTCATTGTCTCTAAAAAGTAATGTATCTCCAATAACCAATTGGAATTGTCCCTCTGTATAATTTACTGCAAACTGCGGAAGAGTTTTTACGGACGATAGAGTATCTGTACTGCAATTCTTTTCATTCAAATTACGTCCAAATGCAAAATAAGGCTCTTTATAATCAAGAAGACCTAAAAGCGTTGGCATAATATCTATCTGTTGTGTAACACCGCTATATACACCAGGCTCTATATATCCAGGAGCATAATATAGCAAAGGTATACGGGTATTCCCTATTGTAGTGCTAAACTGCGGCTCTATACCGGCAAGAGTAGAATGATCCGGCACTATAACAAACAATGTATTTTTAAACCACTCCTTTTGCTCTATCTTTTCAAAAAACTTTCTAAGAGCCATATCTGTATATTCAACAACGCGTTGCATTGGAGAGCCTTCTGAGTATGTATCCTTATACTCTTCAGGAATTTTAAATGGATGATGCGACGAAAGCGTAAATATATTTGCAAAGAACGGTTGCGGCAACTTTCCAATCTCATCGCCTACATATTGCAGAAAATGCTCATCCCATATCCCCCACGAGCCGTCAAAATGAGAATTATTGTTATACTCGTCTTTTCCGTAATAGTTTTTTATTCCGCACAGGCGTGCAACCGCCCTTATTCCCATAGAGGTATTTGGCGCACCATGAAAAAATGCGGTATAATATCCCAAAGAGTCGAGTATCTTTGGTAATCCGTATGTATAATCCGTTGAATATGGGGTAACTGCATATGATTGCAACATACTCGGCAATGATAGAAATATAGAAGGTATGGCATCTATAGATTTTCGTCCGTTGGCAAAAGCGTTTGTACAAACAAGTGCGTTTTTGCTCAAAGAATCAAGGAACGGAGTATAACTTCGGCCCAAATTAGCGTTAAGAAAGTGCATATTCTCGTATCCGAACCCTTCGAGTATAAGAATAACTATATTTTTTCCAAACGCACTCTCGCCGGTTGTCTTTATAGCTCCACTGTCGGCGCTGCATAAAACTTTGTGTACAGGAGAAAAAATGCTCTCCATATCCTCGTATGAAGGGTAAAATTTCTGATATGTGTAATCGGCTTTTCCAATTGTGCGTATAAGCGAAAACGGAGTATTTAAAACGGCCGACGCATGTATTGCCCTGCTTGTAAAATCTCCTGCTTTACTTATTGTTATAGGCTTCATTGTTCTTGTAACACCACCCCTTACTCCTATAATAAACACAGGCACAACAACAACAAGAGCAATAACCTGACGCACATAAAATCCGTACCCGAAACTCTTTCTGTTATAATATTTTATATCATTACTAAGATTTCTGCTATAAAGATTTTGAGGTTTTCCATAACTGCCCGACAGATATATAAGCACAAACAAAAATGCTATACCTATAACAAATACATACCAGTAAAGCTGTATGCTCTCGGCAAATATTTTAAAGAACTTTACATCTCCTGTAAACTCGCTAAAGAAGGTCATACTTGTACGACGCAGTGTAAATTTAAAATATACGGTATCGGCTAAATTTATGGATATTGCCATAAAATTAATCACCACATAAATACACTTTAATATTCTCTGGTACAGCGAGGTTTTTACAAGCGGAGCTGGAATAAAAGCTAAAAACAGATACAATATGTTTGTATACAGAATAGCAGAAGTATCAAACATAAGTCCGCCAAAAAGTATGTTCATAATCTGCGAACCGGTAAGCGGCTCTAACAGTGCATAATTTGAAATTATGAAAAAAAGCCTGCACAAAGTGTACAATATGTATATGAGAATCACTCTCCAAACAACTAATCCGTAATAGTTGGCTATCCTAAACTTCATGTTATTCAAGAATTATAAAAAAGTTCAATTTTTTTGCTAAATTTTATGGCAAAGGTATAATATTTATTAATTTTGTGTTTTCTTTCTACAAAGAATATTAATTAATTTAATCACTCAAATACATTAGCAATGGAATTAACACATATCGAACACATTGGTATTGCGGTTAAATCTTTGGAAACTGCAATTCCTTACTACGAAGAGAAATTGGGTCTTAAATGCTACTCTATAGAAGAGGTTGCAGACCAGAAAGTAAAAACAGCTTTCTTTAAAATAGGCCAAACAAAATTAGAGCTTTTGGAAAGCACTTCTCCAGAGGGAACAATTGCCAAATTCATTGAGAAAAAAGGCGAAGGCGTACATCATATTGCATTTGCATGCAACGGCGTACAGGTTGTTCTCGACGATTTGGCTGCAAAAGGAGTTCAGCTTATAGATAAAGCTCCTAGAAAAGGCGCAGAGGGTTTGAACATTGCATTCCTTCATCCAAAATCTACTCTTGGTGTTCTTACAGAAATCTGTGAAGATCCTTCTAAAAAGTAAACTCAATCAATATCTAAAACAAATATAAAATGAGCCAACAACTCGAACAAGTTAAAGCGCTTATCGCTTTGCGTGAGAAAGCGCGTATGGGTGGCGGTCAAAAAAGAATTGACTCGCAACACGCTAAAGGCAAATATACTGCTCGCGAAAGAATCAATATGTTACTCGACGAGGGTAGCTTCGAAGAGTACGATATGTTTGTAACACATCGCTGTCAGAACTTTGGAATGGAGAAAACTACATTCCTTGGTGATGGTGTTGTTACAGGATACGGTACTATCGACGGCCGTCTCGTATATGTATTTGCACAAGACTTTACAGTATTCGGAGGTTCTCTTTCTGAGAGCTTTGCAATGAAGATCTGCAAGATTATGGACCAGGCCATGAAGATGGGCGCTCCTGTAATAGGTCTTAACGACTCAGGTGGAGCACGTATTCAGGAAGGTGTAAATGCACTTGCAGGTTATACAGAAATTTTCCAGAGAAATATTCTCGCATCAGGTGTTATTCCTCAGATTTCGGCTATATTCGGACCATGTGCCGGTGGCGCCGTATATTCACCTGCCCTTACAGACTTTAACATTATGACCAAAGGTACAAGCTACATGTTCCTTACCGGTCCTACAGTTGTAAAATCAGTTACAGGTGAGGATATTACACAAGAAAACCTCGGTGGAGCAAGCGTACATGCCAGCAAGAGCGGTGTTGCACACTTTGCAGTTGAGAGCGAGGAAGAGGGCATTAAGGTTATCCGCGATTTGTTGAGCTACCTTCCACAGAACAATCTTGAGGAGACTCCTATTGTTCCTACAGAGGACCCTATCGACAGACTCGATGATATTCTTAACGAAATTATCCCAGACAACCCTAACAAACCATACGATGTTTACGAAGTTATCGGTGGCATAGTTGACGATGGCAAATTCCTTGAGGTTCACGCAGATTATGCAAAGAACATAGTTGTAGGTTTTGCACGTTTCAACGGCCAGTCTGTTGGTATCGTTGCCAACCAGCCTAAAGTTCTTGCCGGTGTACTTGATATTAACTCTTCTAGAAAAGCCGCACGTTTCGTACGTTTCTGCGACGCATTCAACATTCCGTTGGTTACATTGGTAGACGTTCCCGGTTTCTTGCCTGGTTCACAGCAGGAGTACGGTGGAATTATCCTTCATGGAGCAAAACTTCTTTTCGCATACGGAGAGGCTACAGTTCCAAAAGTTACCGTTGTATTGCGTAAAGCATACGGTGGAGCTTATTGCGTGATGAGTTCTAAACACTTGAGAGGAGACATCAACTACGCATGGCCTACAGCAGAAATCGCTGTTATGGGTCCGTCGGGAGCTATAGGAGTACTTTATGGCAAAGAGATGAAAGAGGCTGCAGATCCGGCTGCATTTGCTGCAGAAAAAGAGAAAGAGTACAGAGATGCATTCGCTAACCCATACAATGCTGCCAAATACGGCTACATCGATGACGTTATCGAGCCACGTAACACTCGTTTCCGCATAATACGCGCTCTTCAGCAGCTTGCAACCAAGAAATTGTCAAATCCTGCCAAAAAGCACGATAACCTTCCTCTATAATTAAAACAACAAAAAGATGAAGAAATATTTTAAATTATTCATACTATTGGGAGTTCTTTCTTGCGCTTCTTCTCTGTATGCCCAAAATATTTCCGATATGCGTTTGAACGAGGTTGTCGTTACAAACACAGAGGGATTTGAAGATGACTACGGCTATAGAAGCGGTTGGGTAGAGCTTTTCAATACTTCGTACGGTACGGTAAATATTGCAGGCTGCTATCTTACAACAGACCCCGATAACCTTACCATGTACAGGATTCCAAAAGGAGATGTGCTTACTCAAGTTCAACCACGCCAACATACATTGTTCTGGGCCGACGGTGTAAAAGAGAGAGGTACTTTTCATGTAAATTTTAAATTAGACAATGCCAAAGAGGTGCTTTTTGTATCTACCGACGGTAAAACAATCGTAGACAGAGTTGTTATCCCACAATTGGATACCAATCAGTCTTACGCAAGAAAAGTTGACGGAGAAGGAAGCAACAAGGTAGAGAGTTTTGTGTATAAATCTGTAAACAAAGTAATGAAGGCAAAAGCTAATGCTGCCGACAATACCACTGTTGAAGGATGGGTTATATGCAACACCCCTACCCCAAGCACAAATAACCTTACTTTGGACGGAGAATCAAAAGCATCGCTAATGAAAGAGGTAGACCCTTACGGACTTTTCCTTACTTTCTCCGCTATGTTTGTTACATTCCTCTCATTGATAATATTATATCTTATCTTTAAGAGAATTGGCAAATTCCATATCCAGAAAAAATCTGCAAACGCAAAAGAGGCTACCAAAGATACAGCCAACAGCGATAAAGCAGATACATCAGGAGAGGTTTCTGCAGAGACTTATGCTGCTATCTCAATGGCCATCCACCTCTATAAAATAGACAACGAGGCTCATGACTTTGAGAACACAGTCCTTACAATACATAAGGAATCCAAATCTTACTCACCTTGGAGTTCTAAGATTTACACTTTAAGAGAAACTCCACAGTTAAACAAAAGAAAATAATTTAATTAAGAAAACTGATGAAAGAATATAAATTGAAAATTAACGGTAACGATTATGCCGTAACCGTTAACGAAGTAGATGATAATATTGCGGAGGTTGAGGTGAACGGAACTCCATTTAAAGTTGAGTTTGAGAAGCCTATTACCAAAAAACCTGCTGCTGCTGCCGTTGTTGCAAAACCTGCTGCCAAGACCGGTGGTGCAGCTCCTGCCGCTGTTGTTGCAAAACCTGCAGCTTCCGGCTCCGGTGCAACCGTAACTTCACCGCTTCCAGGCGTTATCCTTGAGGTTAATGTAAAAGTAGGTGATGCCGTTAAGAAAGGCCAGAAAGTTATGGTTCTTGAGGCCATGAAAATGGAAAATGTTATTGAAGCTACCGCAGACGGTACAGTAACAGCAATTAAAGTAGATAAAGGTGATTCAGTACTTGAGGGTGCTCCACTTGTAATAATCGGATAATTATGATTTACGAAGCTAGTATTTTAGATAACTTGAACCAATTCTTCCTTTATACAGGTTTCGCCAATGTTACAGTTGGGCACGTAATCATGATATTGGTAGGATTGTTCTTCATGTACCTTGCCATTAAAAAGGATTGGGAGCCTATGCTTCTCGTTCCTATAGGCTTTGGTATTGTAATAGGAAACATTCCTTTGTTTCCGGGACTTCAGGTTGGCGTGTACGAAGAGGGCTCTGTGCTTAATATCCTGTATCAGGGTGTAAGACAAGGCTGGTATCCGCCGCTTATCTTTATGGGTATTGGAGCAATGACAGATTTCTCTGCCCTTATTTCAAACCCTAAATTGTTGCTTATTGGTGCGGCAGCACAGTTTGGTATCTTTGGCGCATACATAGCAGCCCTTGCGTTGGGCTTTGGAGCTGCAGAGGCCGGTGCTATTGGTATCATTGGTGGTGCAGACGGTCCTACAGCCATCTTCCTTGCCGGTAGACTTGCACCGGATTTGCTGGGTGCAATTGCCGTATCGGCATACTCATACATGGCATTGGTACCAGTTATCCAACCGCCTGTAATGAGATTGCTCACTACAGAGAAAGAGCGTCTTATAAAGATGAAAGCTCCAAGAGCCGTATCCCCTACAGAAAAGAAGCTCTTCCCTATCATTGGATTCCTTCTTACCGCGTTTATAGTACCATCTGGTATTCCACTCCTTGGTATGTTATTCTTTGGTAACCTCATCAAAGAGTCTGGTGTAACAAAACGTTTGGCAAACACCGCAAGCGGTCCGCTAATCGACGTTGTTACAATCCTTATCGGTATTACCGTAGGTGCTTCTACTCAGGCAGATAAATTCCTTCAGTGGAGTTCTGTAAAGATTTTCATTCTTGGTGCATTCTCATTTGTTGTTGCAACATTTGCAGGTGTATTGTTTGTGAAATTCTTTAACCTGTTCCTCAAAGAGGGCAACAAAATCAACCCTCTTATCGGTAACGCCGGAGTATCTGCAGTTCCTGATGCTGCGCGTGTATCAAATAACGTAGGTCTTGAATATGACAAGACCAACTATCTACTGATGCATGCAATGGGTCCAAACGTTGCAGGTGTTATAGGTAGTGCGGTTGCAGCAGGTATCTTGCTCGCATTCCTCGGCTAATTATATAACATATATTATATGAGAAGGTGTCTTAATTCAAGGCACCTTCTTTTTTTGTATTTACATGAGTATATACACATTGCACCCATACCGTGAATTATTAAGCACTAAATTGGAATACGTTATGTAAGCATACTGTAGAGATATGTTAAAAAGTGCAGAAAATAAGACCGAATATTCGAACAATCGGAACAAAACAGGGTATTAATATTGCATATTTTTTGTAATTTACAGTGGTATTGTAATTGGAATTTTATTAACTTTGGTAGTTTAAAAAAATAGGAGGTTAAACTATATGCAAAATAAACTTCAAGAGCTCACAGATAAGCTGTATAACGAGGGCTTGTCTAAAGGCAAACAAGAGGCCGAACAGATGAAGGCTAATGCAAAGAACGAGGCTGCCGATATTATTGCCAAAGCAAAAGAGGAGGCAGAACAGATTCTCAACAGAGCTAAAAGCGAGGCGGCCGAACTTAAATCAAAAACAGAAAATGATATAAAAATGGCCTCTGTACAGGCTTTCGCCGCGGTAAAACAACAGATAGAAAATGTTATAGTAACCAAAGCACTTGCCCAACCTGTAAAAGCTGCAGTTTCTGAGACAGATTTCATAAAGACAATTATAACTGCCATAGTTTCGGCATTCAATCCAAATGAGGCCGATGCTGTTGCTTTAGATGTGATTCTGCCTGCAGACAAAAAAGCCGAACTCGAACAATTCATGGCCCAAAACATATCGGGAATATGCAAAGCCGGTATTAATGTGGAGTATAGCAAAAACATTGCCGGTGGCTTTAAGATCGGACCTAAAGGCGAAGGTTATATGATAAGTTTTACCGACAAGGATTTTGAAAACATCATAGCCCAATATTTGAGACCTAAAACAAAAGAGTTATTGTTTGGCTAATCAAGAGGAGAGTATTCAATAATGGAGAATTATCATTACATTATTGTAGGTTTACCGGAACTTGTTCTAAATGCAGATAACAAGGGGTTCTCTTACGACTACATAAAAGAGGCCATCTACAACAGCTGCTCTCCCAAAGACAAACGTTTTATAGAGTGGTTTGAATTCGGATGCAACGAAGAGAATCTGAATCCTCACTTCTATAGGGCTGCATTAAATTGCAAGAACAGATTCATACGAATCTATTTTGCACTCGATTTAGAAATCAGGAACAGAAAAGTTGATTTTGTAGCAGGCAAACTCGGAAAAGAGAGTGCCCCTTACAAAATGACGGTAAACGGCAACATATCTCCCAACTTGAATGAAGAGCAAAGCAAGAGACTTTCAGAAATATTTGCCACAAAAAACATTTTGGAAAAAGAGCAGATGCTCGACAGGTTCAAATGGGAATATATAAACGGGCTTAACCCTTACGGAGTCTTTAATATGGATGTGATACTCGCTTTTCTTGCAAAAGGCAAACTCATAGACAGATGGAACAAATTAGACAGCAAAACAGGCGAAGAGATGTTCCATAAACTTGTAGACGAAGTTAGAGGTACTTTCCACGGAATTAAAAATAAAATAATTGAATAACTATATGAATACCACAGGAAAAGTTACAGGCATCATTGCCAATCTCATTACAGTTGAGGTAAACGGGCCTGTTGCACAAAATGAAATATGCTATATAAAACTTGGAAATACCAAGCTTATGGCAGAGGTCATAAAGGTAAACGGCAAGAACGCGTCTGTTCAGGTTTACGAGAGCACTCGTGGTGTAAAGAAGGGCAACGATGTTGAGTTTGTGGGGCACATGTTAGAGGTAACATTGGGTCCCGGTCTTCTTTCGAGCAACTACGACGGTCTGCAGAATAACCTTGCCACTATGACCGGTGTATTTTTGGAGAGAGGTGAATATACCGCTCCTATAGATTTGGAAAAAGAATGGGACTTTACCCCTATTGCCAAAGTAGGCGATAAAGTTATTGCGGCCGATTGGCTCGGAGAGGTAAAAGAGGGTTGGCTTCCACACAAAATCATGGTTCCGTTCAATTTTAAAGGGAACTATGTTGTAAAAGAGATAAAACCTGCCGGCTTATACAAGGCTAAAGATACGGTTGCCGTTGTAACCGACGAAAACGGAGAGGAGCATAACGTTACAATGGTTCAGAAATGGCCGGTAAAAGTTGCAGTGGGTGGATACATTGAAAAACCTCGTCCATACAAAATAATGGAGACCGGTGTAAGATGTATAGATACACTTAATCCTATGGCAGAAGGCGGAACCGGATTTATTCCCGGTCCTTTCGGTTGCGGAAAAACCGTATTGCAACATGCCATAGCAAAACAGGGCGAAGCAGATGTTATAATTATGGCGGCCTGTGGAGAGCGAGCAAATGAGGTTGTAGAAATCTTTGCCGAGTTCCCTGAACTCATAGATGCAAGAACAGGACGCAGCCTTATGGAGAGAACTACAATTATATGTAATACCTCAAACATGCCTGTTGCAGCCCGTGAAGCATCTGTATACACAGCCATGACAATAGGTGAATATTATCGTGCCATGGGACTCAAAGTATTGCTTCTTGCCGATTCAACCTCTCGTTGGGCACAGGCATTAAGGGAGATGAGTAACAGAATGGAAGAGCTTCCTGGTGCAGATGCGTTCCCGGTGGATTTGCCGGCAATCATCTCAAGTTTCTATTCAAGGGCCGGTATCGTAAAATTAAACAACGGAGCAACAGGTTCGGTAACATTTATAGGTACAGTATCCCCTGCGGGAGGTAACCTCAAAGAGCCTGTAACCGAATCTACCAAAAAGGCTGCAAGATGTTTCTATGCTCTAAACCAGAGCCGTGCCGACAGGAAGAGATACCCAGCCGTAGACCCAATTGATTCATACTCAAAATATTTAGACTATCCGGAGATTACAGAGTATCTCAATGCCAAGGTAGACCCTCATTGGGTAGAGAACGTTCACAAGGCAAAGAATCTTATTTTAAGAGGAAAAGAGGCTTATGAGCAGATTAATATTCTTGGAGACGATGGTGTTCCTATGGAGTATCACAACAGATACTGGAAGAGCGAACTTATAGACTTTATCATTCTGCAACAGGATGCTTTTGATGCAATAGACAGTTCTACCCCAATGGACCGTCAGGAATTTATGTTAAAGAAAGTTTTGGAGGTATGTGATACACCTGTTGAATTTGAGGATTTTGAAAAGTGTGGAGCGTACTACAAGAACATTATAAATATTATGCGCCAGATGAACTACTCACAGTTCAAGAGCGATGATTTCAACAAATATCTTGAGCAACTAAATAAAGTAATCAACCATGACAACTAAAGCATTTCAAAGAGTATATACCCAATTGGAGGCCATTACCAAGGCCACAGTTGTACTAAGGGCGCAGGGGGTATCTAACGATGAGCTTGCTACCGTAGACGGGAGATTGGCTCAAGTGGTAAAAATAAAAGGAGACCTTGTTACCTTGCAGGTGTTTGCAGGAACAGAGGGTATTCCAACCGATTCAGAGGTTATCTTCTTTGGAGAACCACCTGCACTTAATGTAAGCGAAGAACTTGCAGGACGTTTCTTTAACGCATACGGAGAACCTATAGATAATGGTCCGGCCGTAGAGGGAGAAAAACGATTTATAGGAGGCCCGAGCGTTAATCCTTACAGAAGAAAACAGCCTTCACAGCTTATTCCTACAGGTATTGCGGGAATCGACCTTAACAATACACTTGTATCTGGACAAAAAATTCCGTTTTTTGCCAACCCAGACCAACCATATAATCAGGTTATGGCAAACGTTGCCCTTAGAGCCGATGTAGACAAAATTATACTCGGTGGTATGGGTCTTACAAACGACGACTATCTGTACTTTAAGCAGATGTTTGAAAATGCCGGAGCATTAAACAAAATTATAAGCTTTGTAAATACAACCGAACAGCCGCCTGTAGAGCGCTTGCTTATTCCAGACATGGCTCTTACGGCTGCCGAATATTTTGCGGTAGACAAGAATGAAAAAGTGCTTGTACTTCTTACAGATATGACTCTGTATGCCGACGCTCTTTCTATTGTAAGCAACCGTATGGATCAGATTCCGTCAAAGGACTCTATGCCGGGCTCTCTCTATTCAGACCTTGCAAAGATTTACGAAAAAGCAGTACAGTTGCCGAATGGCGGTTCAATCACAATCATTGCGGTAACTACACTTAACGATGGCGATATTACCCACGCCATTCCGGATAATACGGGTTACATTACAGAGGGACAGCTCTTTTTGAGAACCGATTCCGATACCGGAAAGGTAATTGTAGACCCATTCCGCTCGCTTTCTCGTTTAAAGCAGTTGGTAATAGGAAAACAGACCCGCGAAGATCACGGCCAGGTAATGAATACAGGTGTACGTCTTTATGCCGATGCCGCAAATGCAAAGACAAAGCTCGAAAACGGTTTTGATTTGAGCGATTACGATTTGCGTTGTCTCGACTATGCAAAAGACTACTCTACCAAATTGTTGGCCATTGACGTAAATATAAAGATAGACCAAATGCTCGATACCGCATGGGAGCTATTCGGCAAATACTTTAAGCCTGAAGAGCTCGGTATAAAACAAAATCTTGTAGATAAATACTGGAAAGGTAAGAATTAATTATGGCTATTAAATTCCAATATAACAAGACCTCGCTCAACGACCTTAACAAGCAACTCAAGATAAGGACGAACGCGCTGCCTACTCTAAAGAACAAGGAGAGTGCGCTCAGGCTTGAGGTAAAGCGTGCCAAGTCTACAAGCGATGCTCTTATGGAAAAACTGTCGGCCTCATTAAAATCTTACGAATATCTGGCAGCTCTGTGGAATGAATTTACTCCCGGACTCATTGCAGTAAGAGACGTTGTTCTAAAAACAGAGAAAATTGCAGGAGTAAAGACTCCGGCCTTAGTTGAGGTTCTCTATGATGTAAATGAATTTGACATTTTTAGAAAACCACTTTGGTATACCGACGGAGTTGAAATACTGCAACAACTTGCACAGATAGGAATCGAATCAGAAATTTATCTCGAAAAGATGCGGATACTCGACTATACCCGCAAAAAAACTACCCAAAAGGTGAATCTTTACGAGAAGGTTCAGATTCCGGGGTATCAGGAGGCTATCAGGAAAATAAAGAGATACATGGAAGATGAGGAGAATCTTTCAAAGGCATCTCAGAAGATTGTAAAAACCCGACACTTAGAAGAGGAGGAGAACAATGATTAAGAAAATGACAAAATACTCGTTTGTGATATTTCACAAAGAGACAGAAGCATTTCTCAAAAGCCTCCAGGAGATAGGTGTTGTAGATGTAACAAGGCAAAAGAGGGCTATCGACGGATTCTCAATGGAAAAATTTGAGGAGATTGCCCAATATAATGGAGCGGCCAAGGCTCTTAAAAGGTTAAAGGAGGAGACCATAGCTGCCAAAAAGAGCATTCCTACGGAGAAACCGCAAATTGATAATCCTGTAAAGAGATACTTTGCTCTTGTTACCGACATTGAGAAATCAAAAAACACTCTTGCAGCTCTTAAAACAGAATACACCGCAGCTTTGCCGTGGGGTGCATTCACCAAAAAGAACTTGGAAGACATTTTATCTTTGGGATATAAACCACTCTTTTATACTGTTTCTGCACAGAAATACAATACCGAGTGGGAAAATATGTATCCGATATACAAGTTCAATGAAACAGGGAGCAAAGTATATTTTGCAGTTCTTGTTAAAGAGGGTGAGAATGTTACACTGCCTGTACAGGAGAGTATATTTCCTCAGACTTCAGCCGATGTTCTGCAACAACAGATAAACGAACTTGAAGAGAAGAGAGTCTCTCAGAAAGAACAACTTCTTTCGCTAACAAACTGCATAGAGGATATAGAGATAAAGAAAGATGAGCTTTTTGCAAATCTCGATTTATATCTGGCCAACAGTAGTTCTGTAAAAAAGGCAGATGAGACCATTGCAGTCTTTGAGGCTTTTGCTCCTACAGATATAGAGGAGAGTGTTGTAAAATTCCTCGAAGACAATAATGTCTATTATCTTAAAGAGGATGCTAAAGTAGAGGACAACCCTCCTATTAAGCTAAAGAACAACTTTTTTGCAAAATTATACGAGCCTATAGGAGAGTTATATATGCTTCCTAAATATGGAGAATTAGATCTTACCGTATTCTACGCTCCATTCTATATGCTCTTCTTTGGATTCTGTCTGGGAGACATGGGCTACGGACTTATACTCATACTTGCAGGTCTGTTTGTAAACTTTAAGATGCCAAAATTTGCCAATTACGGTAAACTTATAGCATGGCTCGGACTGGGAACAATTATAATTCCGGCTATAAGCGGAACAATATTCGGAGCCAAGCTGTATGAACTTGTGCATCTTCCTGAGAATATAACCGATAAATTCTTTAACGATATGCAAATGTTCTGGTTTGCAATACTATTTGGAATTTTCCAAATAATAGTTGCAAGGCTTATCCAGAGTGTTTACAATATCATTAAAAAGAACTATAGGGTTGGATTAAACGCGTTAGGTTGGGCAATTGCAATAGCTTGGGCTACATTGGCTTATGCCTCTACCGAAGCCGGATTCACCTATCCGTCATGGGTAAATTATATAGGTCTTGCAGGTCTGCTGCTCATTATAACATGCGGTTCAGATGCAAAGAACCCTATTGTAAGGATATTTAAAGGAACATTTACTCTGTATGATTCAACATCTGTTTTTGGAGATGTACTTTCATACATAAGACTTTTTGGATTAGCCACATCTGGAGGTATTTTAGGATTTGTTGTAAATTCCATTGCACTGTCTCTTGGTGCAGTTCCTTATGTTGGTTGGTTGCTTATGTGCATAATGCTTGTTGTAGGACACATCTTTGTACTGTTACTTTCGAGCCTTGGCGCATTTGTACATCCATTGCGTCTTACTTTTATTGAATTTTATAAAAATGCAGGATTTGAAGGGGGCGGAAGAGCCTACAATCCTCTAAAAAAAAATAAAAAGAGATTAACAATTTAAAAATTTTAATACTATGGAACAATTACCTTTCTTTTTAGCCTATCTTGGAGTAGGCATTATGTTGGCTGTATCATGTATAGGTTCAACATTTGGAGTAACAATCGGTGGTAATGCCACTATCGGTGCATTAAAAAAGAATCCTGATTTGTTTGGTTCCGCAATGATTCTCTGCGCATTACCTTCTACTCAAGGTCTTTACGGCTTTGCTGCATTCTTCCTTACTCTAAACAAACTTAAAGTAATGGAAACATTATCTATCAATGCCTCTTTGGCAATTCTTGCCGCCGGTGTGGCACTTGGCATTGTTGGCTTCTACTCTGCCGTTAAACAGGCAACTATGGTAGCAAACGGTATAAACGAAATGGCTAACGGAAACGACGTTTTTGGTAAAACATTGATTCTCGCCGTATTCCCTGAGCTTTATGCAATTTTGGCATTTGCTGCCGCATTCTTGGCTTTGCCTGCATAATCTCTCCATTACCAATACAATAAACGCCCTCAAAGGTGCAAATTCGAGTTTAAACAGAATTTACCTTTGAGGGCGTTCTATATTCTCCCCAAAAGGGCGTAATGTTACCCAAAAGGGTATAATTGCCCCAAAAAAAAGACGCTGACCGCAATAGCCAACGTCTTTAGTATCAATTAACACAAATGTTATTCGATTATTTTACAGTGCTCATGTGTTTGATAAGGTCAAGCACTTTGTTTGAGTAACCAATCTCGTTATCGTACCAAGAAACAACTTTAACAAAAGTATCTGTAAGAGCGATACCTGCAGTTGCATCAAAAATAGAAGTACGTTTGTCACCCAAGAAATCTGAAGAAACAACTGCATCCTCAGTGTAACCGAGAATACCTTTAAGATAAGTCTCAGAAGCCTCTTTCATTGCAGCACAAATCTCTGCGTATGTAGCAGGTTTCTCAAGGTTTACAGTAAGGTCTACAACAGAAACATCCAAAGTAGGAACACGCATAGACATACCTGTAAGTTTACCGTTAAGTGAAGGGATTACTTTACCTACAGCTTTTGCAGCACCTGTAGAAGAAGGGATAATGTTACCGCAAGCAGCTCTACCACCTCTCCAGTCTTTTGCAGAAGGACCGTCTACAGTCTTTTGAGTAGCAGTTGCAGAGTGTACAGTAGTCATCAAACCGTCTTTAAGACCAAATTTATCGTTAAGAACTTTTGCTATAGGAGCAAGACAGTTAGTAGTACAAGAAGCATTTGATACGATTTCCTGACCAACATATTTGTCGAGGTTTACTCCGCAAACAAACATAGGAGTATCATCTTTTGAAGGAGCAGACATTACTACTCTTTTTGCACCGGCCTGAATATGAGCCTGAGCTTTCTCTTTTGTAAGGAACAGACCTGTAGACTCAACTACATATTCAGCCTCAATCTCATTCCATTTAAGATCTGCAGGGTTCTTCTCGGCTGTAACGCGGATTTCGTTACCATTAACAACCAATTTGCCATCTTTTACCTCTACAGTACCGTTGAATTTGCCATGCATAGTATCATACTTAAGCATGTATGCCATGTACTCAACATCAATAAGGTCATTGATACCTACAATCTGAATGTCATCTCTCTCTTGAGCGGCTCTGAAAACCAAACGGCCGATACGGCCAAAACCGTTAATACCTACTTTAATTTTACTCATAATTATTTTTTAATTAAAAATCATCTTAAGAACTTTTTTCCTTTTCTCAAAAACCGTGCAAAGATACAGGTTTTTGAATAATAATAACTATCTTTACAAAGTTTTTTCAATATTTTTTTAACCTATGCAAACAAAGCCATTAGAAATATTAGTTACTAACGACGACGGTTACCGTTCAAAGGGCATTTCGATATTGGCGCAACTGCTTTCATTTTACGGAAATGTAACAGTTCTTGCGCCTGAAGAGGTTCAATCCGGCAAGTCTGCCGCACTCACTATGGAAAAGCCTCTGAGATTAGAAAAAATATCCTGTCAAATACAAAACAACGGAAACAGCATTTTGGTTTACTCGCTAAACGGAACTCCGGCAGATTGCGTAAAAATGGCAATGAACAAATTCTTTGACAAACGCAAACCGGATATTCTCTGTTCAGGAATAAATCACGGTTCAAACGCCTCTGTAGCCTCTGTATATTCAGGCACTTTGGGTGCAGCAGCCGAAGGAACATTATACGGAGTTCCATCTATAGGATTGTCTATAGATACCCATATTCCATCACCGGATTTTTCGCAAATAGAGGATTATATCAAAGAAATTATAGAGAAATTCATATCTGCTCCGCCAAAAGAGGGCGTATTCCTAAATGTAAACTTTCCCGCAATTCCAAAAGAAGAGATAAAGGGAATAACGTTTGCAAAGCAGGGTAACGGTATGTGGATTAAAGAATTTGAACAGCGTACAGATCCTCACGGACGAGACTATTATTGGATGACAGGCGAATTTCTTGATAAGGAAGAGAATCCGTCGGGAGACCATAAATTATTGAAAAACGGATATATAACCATTGTTCCACACAATATAGACAATACCGATTATACAGAAATGGAGCGTCTGGGCACTGCTTGGAACACTCAAAAATAATACGGCACTGCAACAAACCATTAAAGTTGAGCAATAAAATATCATTTTTAATTTTAAAATAGTACTTATTAAACAACCCTACGATAAATAAAACAACATCAACGGAAATAAATATGAAATATTATCTTGTAGCAGGAGAGGCATCCGGAGATTTACATGGAGCAAATCTAATTAAAGGACTTAAATTACTGGACGGCAATGCGGAGTTCAGATGTTGGGGAGGAGATCTTATGGAGGCCGAAGGAGCACATCTTGTAAAACATTACAAAGAGAGTGCTATAATGGGATTTGTTGAGGTACTTGCAAACATTAGGAAAATTGGCCGTAATCTTAAGGAGTGCAAACATGATATAATCAATTACTCTCCTGATGTTCTTATACTTATAGATTATCCCGGATTCAATTTAAGAATAGCCGAATTTGCAAAAGAGAGGGGGATTAAGGTATTTTATTATATTGCACCAAAAGTTTGGGCATGGAAGGAAAAGCGCGTACATAAACTAAAGAAATTCGTAGACAGGCTCTTTATAATATTTCCATTTGAAATTGAGTACTTCAAAAAATGGGGAATAGATGCAATATATAAGGGTAATCCTCTGCTCGACAGTGTAGATAATTATCCGTCTGCCACAGAGAGCAAAGAGCTGTTTTGCAAAAGATATAATCTTAACGCAAATCTTCCGATAATAGCGCTTTTAGCGGGCAGCAGACGTAATGAGATAACCTATCTGCTTCCTCGCATGGCTGAGGTGGTAAAACAATATCCTAATTATCAATTCATTATAGCAGGAGCACCATCTATTGAAGAGGATTTATACAAATCGGTATTGGCAAAAAGCGGCATTGAAAACCTGTCGGGCCGTATAAGATTAATAAAAGGGGAAACATACTCTATTCTAAGGCATGCGCGAGCTGCAATTATAAGTTCCGGAACGGCAAGTCTCGAGGCGGCTCTTATAGGAACTCCGCAGGTTGTATGCTACGGAGGCAACGAAATAAGCTACCGTATTGCCAAGAAGTTAGTAAAACTAAAATATATAAGTCTTGCCAACCTCATTATGAACAAGCAGCTGTTCAAAGAACTGATTCAGCACGAGTGCACCCCGGAACTTATTATAAAGGAGCTGAACAGACTTACTGGAGACGAAGATTACAGAAAAGAGATGATGAATAACTACGCCCTTGTACGTGAGGTTCTTGGCGGCAAAGGAGCATCGGCAAAAGTGGCCGGAGCAATGATTGAGGAGCTTGGCAAATTGCAGAATATTAATTAGAATCATATACAACAGCAACATAAACAACTTATAATACCTACAGTAAATAATAAACACAGTAATAAACGCAAAACTATGACAATACACGCTTATAAATATCAGGGAGCCGGAAACGATTTTGTAATCCTTGACAATAGAAAAAATGAATACAACCTTTCTACCGAGCAGATAAAATTATTGTGCGACAGACGTTTTGGTGTTGGCAGCGATGGACTTATGCTGCTTGGCGCAAGCGATAAATATGATTTTTCTATGCGATATTTTAATGCCGACGGCTACGAAGGCACAATGTGCGGTAATGGAGGACGCTGCCTTGTTGCATTTGCAGCACATATAGGGATAAAGAAGTTTGAATTTGAGGCAATAGACGGCTACCACCATGCAGAGGTTCTTGAGCTCGAAAAGCACAGATGTATTGTAAAATTGCGTATGATCGATATTAACGAGTATAAAAAATATTCAGAAAATGCCTATTTCCTTAATACAGGCTCTCCTCATTATGTAGAATTTGTAGAGAATGTAATGGAATATCCGGTAGACGAAAAGGGCAAATATTGGCGTTGGCACAAAGATTTTCCGGGCGGAACAAACGTCAACTTTGTTGAAGTTGCCAAAAATAAAATAAAAGTACGCACCTATGAACGCGGTGTAGAAGCCGAAACATACGCTTGCGGAACAGGGGTAACAGCATCATCTATTGCAACATACCTTTTCTGCAATAAAGGTTTTGCAGAAAAGGAACAGATAATGGTATCCTCTCAGGGGCAAAAGCCATATCAAATAGAGACTGTAAAATACGATATTCAAGCCCTTGGCGACAATCTCTCTGTAAGTTTCAAATATAACAAAGACGAGAAGGTTTTTTCCGATATCTATCTCACAGGTCCCGCAACCTTTGTATTTGATACACATATAGAGCTATAAGATATAGCCGGAGTTTAAGAGACTTCGGCTTTAATATCTGCTTCCAAATATGCGTGTTCCAATCCTCACCAAAGTGCTTCCACATTCAATGGCAATCTTGTAGTCATTACTCATTCCCATTGAGAGCTCGGTAAAGGCCGGAAATTGTTTAGCATATTTCTCTTTGATAGTATTAAAGGCCAGGGCCAATCTTTCAAATTCACTGCGAATTTTTTGCGTATCCTCGGTAAATGAGGCCATTCCCATAAGTCCGCATATTTCAACACCTTTAAGAGGAGTTGTTGCAATTTCAGAAACAAGTTGCAGCAGCTCCTCTTCAGAAAATCCCTGTTTTGTCTGCTCTTGTGCAACAAACATCTCCAACAGGCAATTAACTCTCAGACCTTTATTAATAGCATATTTGTCTATCTCAAACAGCAATTTACGACTGTCTACAGAGTGAATCAGCGAAGCATACGGCAACACCATCTTAAGTTTGTTGGTCTGTAAATGCCCTATAAAGTGCCACTCAATATCCTTTGGCAAAACAACGGCTTTTGCCGCCAACTCTTGCGGACGGCTCTCTGCAAAAATTCTTTGACCTGCAGCATAAGCCTCCTCAATAGAGTGTGCAGGATGAAATTTTGAAACTGCCACCAACTTTACAGTTGACGGCAGTTCATTATGTAGAATATTTATCTCCTGTGCAATCATAACGGATTACATTAAAACAGCTACTCCTTACTATTATCTCTTTTTCTGCTGTTGCTGTCTCTGCATCTCGGCTTGTTGCTTCTGCAACTGCTCAAGTCGCTCCTGCCATTTAGATTTCTTGGCCTTTGAACTCGAAGCCTTTGCCTGCAGCTGTGCATATATCTTCTTTTCGTCTACAAAATACTTTCTTATAACCCATGTCTGCAAAATTGTAATAAGGTTTGAAAGCATATAGTAGTAACTCAAACCGCTGGAGAAGTTATTACAAAGCACCAACAAGAATATAGGCATAAAGTAGAGCTGCATTCCCCTCATTCCTGCCATATTAGGGTCAGACGGCATCTGATCCATATTCAGTTTTGAGTAAAAATACATAGATACCGCCATAAGTATTGCAAACAGACTTATATGGTCTCCGTACAACGGAATATGGAACGGTAATTCCAAAACAGAATCGTATGCACTTAAATCTTTTGCCCACAAGAAACCCTCTTGCCTTAACTCAAATGAAGCAGGGAAAAAACGGAACATTGCAAACAGTATAGGGAACTGCAACAACATAGGCAGACATCCGCCAAATACACTTACACCGGTCTTGCTATACAACGCCATTGTCTCCTGTTGCTTCTTCATTGCATCCTCTTTCTTAGGATATTTTGCATTAATCTTCTCTATCTCAGGTCTAAGCACCCTCATCTTTGCCGAAGACATATAAGATTTGAATGTAAGAGGAGAGATTATAAGCTTAATAAAAATTGTAAGCAACAATATTATTATACCGTAATTAGATATAAATCCGCTGAGAAAATCAAAACAGTTGATTATGACCACCCTGTTAATCCAACCTATAAGCCAGCCTCCCAATGGAACAATCTGCTCAAAGCCGTATCCGTAACTCTTAAGCACTTTATACAGATTAGGTCCAAAATAGAATTGAAAAGGTATTTCAATCTCCTGTGCACTAACATAATCTACCTGCATATCGGCTTTACAATCCATAAGTTCTCTATTTACAAGATACTCATCTTCTGTAGCAAACTTATACGAAATATCTCCGCCTGTAAAATCATTGTCGGCCATAAGGATTGCAGAAAAGAACTGTTGCTGGAACGCAACCCACTCAACTTTTGTTGTAATCTCTTTTGAACTTGACTCCTTTCTAAGTCCTAAATCCTCCACGCTTTTTTCGTTAGGATATTTGTATGCAATGGTAGAGTAATTCTTTTCGTTATCATATCCGCGCTCCAATCGTGGAATATCCATATTCCAGTTCACACCTATTTTAGACATGTTGCGCGATATGTATTTGTTCATGCCAACCATCTTTACATTAAATTTGAGCATATAGCTGTCGGCCGGCAAAGTATAAATATAATCTATATACGCACTTCCGCTAAAATTAAGACGCATAACCAATGAACTATCGGTCTGCGAAACTTTAGAAAAAGTAAAATCTCCTGTATTTATCTGCTGATCTGTGTAGAAAGTAAGCCCAAAATCACTTGCATTCTTTCTCATCAGGTAAAGATCAAGACTATCGTAAGTATAATAATCTTTTATAAGCACTTCATGAGCCTGCGCACCTTTTGTAGAAAATACAATCTTAAGTTTGTCATTTTCTAAAGTGTAAAATTCTGCCACACCCCTGCTTGCCGCCTCAAGAAGCGAATCTTTATAAACAGGCGCATCGTTATATACATTCTCACCCCCCTCCAAAGCATTCTGCACAAGAGTTCCGTTTGCTGCCAACGCTGCAGAATCAATTACCGGTGCATTTTTAAGAGCTTCGGCATGAGCAATGGAGTCTGCAACAAACTGAGCGCGCTGCTGCTCCTTAAATATTTTTGTATTATACCAACTGAACCCAATTAAAATAATTCCAATACAGATAAAACCTAAAACCGTATTCTTATTCATCTCACTTTTTGTCTTTAATATTTCATTACATTGTAAACCCGACAGTTACACTACTATATCTGTCGGGATAAACACTATTTAAAACTGATTGTCTATTACTTTTATCTTCTCTTCTATCTGAAGCAACTCGTTCTTTGCAATCTCTATCTTCTTTTGTATATCGGCAATAAAAGCATCGGCATTTTTTGATTTTGCAAAGAAGCCCATATTGTTTTCGAGTGTTGCAATATCCTGCTCCATCTTGCGAAATCTCTGCATCAGCTTCTCTCTCTCGTTTCTCAACCCCCTATCTCCTTTCCCGGAATTCTTGAGGTCTGTAACCATTTTCTTGAACTTATTAAGTTTCTTCTCGCTGTCGAGAGATCTTATATCGGCAAAATGAGTGTCCATAGCCTTATTCCATGCAGCTTGAACTACCTCTTTCTCTTTAAAAGGCACAAAACCAATCTCATTCCACCTATTCTGAAATTCTCTCATAGCCTTAATATCCTCTTCTTTGGAGTTATTAACCGTATAACTCTTAACCTCCTCTATTAAAGCAAGTTTTGCCGACAGATTCTCATCATATTTAACATCTACTTCTCCAAAGTGCTTTGCCTTGTTATCAAAGAAATAATCACATGCGGCACGGAATCTCTTCCATACAAAATCAGACTGTTTTCTTGCAACAGGGCCTATCTCCTTCCACTGCTTCTGCAAATTAATGAGTTGGTCTGTAGTCTTCTTCCAGTCTGTGCTATCCTTAAGAGCCTCGGCCTGCTCACACAAAGCCTCCTTCTTGGCCAAGTTTTCCTGCATTACATTCTTGAAATTAGAATAGTAATCGCGTTTTGCATTATAAAATTTATCGCAAGCACTCCTGAATCTGTCATATATTTTCTGATTCTCTTTTTTAGAAGCAAAACCTATTGTTTTCCATTTTGCCTGCAGAGCCTCCATCTGTTTAGAAAGATTATTCCACTCATTTGAATCGGCGGCAACATTGGCAGCAATGCTCTCTGCCTGCTCGCACAAAGCAGTTTTCTCTACAAGATTCTTCTTCTGCTCCTCTTTAAGATTCTCAAAGAAACTCTGATGTTTTTTATTTATTGCAGAAGTAACCGTTTTAAAACGCTCCCAAATTGATACTCTATACTCTTTTGCAACCGGTCCCAACTCTTTCCACTCTTCATGCAACTTCTGCAGCTCCCTAAAAGCATTTACAACATTAGGCTCATTAAGCAACGCTTCGGCCTTCTCACACAAAGAAGTTTTCAACTCAAGATTTTTCTTAAAATCCAAATCTCTAAATTCATTATTTATCTTGATATAATCATAAAACTTCTCTACATAAAGCTGATATGATTCCCACAAATCCTTAGCCTTTGCCTGAGGTATAAGAGTTATAGATTTCCATTGGTTCTGCAACTCTCTAAAGGCGGGAAAAGTAGAATTAACATCCTCTGCCTTTTCGAGCAACTCCTTTATTTTCTCTATTATTTCTAATTTCTTAGCATAATTCTCCTCCTTCTCTCTCTCAACATGCTGCACATACTCTGCTCTTGACGCTTTATATGTATTGTACAGGCTCTTGAAACCTCGTTCAATCTCACTGAAAGGATTGTTAGATATTGTATCCTGTACGCCCGACACACTAACGGCCGCCTCTGCACCTTCTGCAACCTCTTCTGCTACATCCGCCACTGCTTCTCCGCTTTCATTTGCCATATCAAAAGCTCCGGATGCAATCTTCTCTTTTTTGAGAACCTTATAAAAAGCAGCCTTAATGGCATCTGCATGTTTATAAAGCTCCTGCTGGTCTCCTCTGTCTATCATTTCCTGAAAAAGCTGTATTATCTCTTTCAGACTCATTTCTGAATAATCAGGAAATTCCTGCATTTTGGCATCCTCGGCAAGCTCTAGCATTTCCTGTGTAGAATCCAAAGATTCAATCTCTTGACTCTGTGCACTTAAAGCGGTAGTGTTTTCTTCCATATTCTTAGTGTTAAAACTAATAAATTAATAACTTGCAAATATACTTAAAAACACCGTAATAATCAACCTAAAAAGTGATAGTATGGCAATAAATGATTATATATTCCACCGTATAAGACACAAGAAAGAGAGATAAAAAACAATATGCTTATCTTACACCTGAAAACAGAGAAATTTTTCTGAGCTGTCATATAATTAATTACCTTTGCAGCATGACAAGAATAGATATATTGACAGTTGTTCCAGAGTTATTAGAGAGTCCGCTCAACCATTCAATCGTACAGCGGGCCAAGAATAAAGGGTTGGTAGAAATTCATATACACGATATCCGTGAATACGGAAAAGGCAATTACCGTCAGGTAGACGACTATAGCTATGGCGGTGATGCCGGAATGATTCTTATGATTGAACCTATCTACAAACTTATAAGCAAGCTCAAATCGGAACGTAATTACGATGAGATTATATATATGTCTCCCGACGGTGAAGTTCTCAGCCAACCTATCGCCAACCAACTGTCATGTATGGAAAACATTATAATACTTTGCGGACATTACAAGGGTATTGACCACCGCATAAGAGAGCATCTGATTACACGCGAAATCTCAATAGGAGATTATGTACTCAGCGGAGGCGAGCTTGCGGCAGCAGTTGTATGTGATGCTATAATAAGACTCATTCCTGGAGCTATTTCAGACGAAACATCGGCTCTCAGCGACTGTTTTCAGGACAATTTGCTCTCTGCACCGGTGTACACCAGACCTGCCGATTTTAACGGCTGGAAAGTGCCGGATGTGCTTTTAAGCGGAAATCCTAAACTCATAAGCCAATGGCAGGAAGAACAATCCATGTCACGCACCCGCCTGCTTCGCCCGCATCTGCTCAAAGAATAAG
>CAZULV010000008.1:0-51149 GCA_964621625.1 uncultured Muribaculaceae bacterium
TTATCCGATTTAAACGGATAGCAAATAATTTTTATTTTTTTAGCGAAAAATAATCCGCAGCGATAATTTTAAAATTTTATAGCAATTATTTTTATCTAAGAGAAGCGAATTTTTAAAATCTATCGGATTATCAATTTTACAATTTCTGCAAGGTAATGTGCATCAATTTTATCGAAGGTATTGAGTTCTTTGCTGTCTATATCAAGAACGGCAATGCAATCCTCTCCACTGAACACCGGCACAACTATTTCTGAACGGGATAGACTACTACAGGCTATATGTCCCGGAAATTTTTCTACATCTGCAACTACCACCGTGCTGAGCTCTTTCCATGCTGTTCCACATACTCCACGCCCGTATTTTATTCTGGTACAAGCAAGCGGTCCTTGAAACGGTCCAAGAACAAGTTCGCTCCCCCTCACAATATAGAAACCTGTCCAAAAGAATCCGAATGCCTCTTTTAGAGATGCCGCAATATTAGCCATATTGGCAATCATATCCGTTTCATTCTCTGTTACGGCCTTTATCTGAGGAATAATTTCTTCATATATTCCCTGCTTGTCTGTTCTCTTTATTATCAGCTGTTCCATAGTAAGATAACCGATTAGTTTACCAAATGCGAGAATCCCCTGAGAAGTATCGCACACATTAATGTAAGATATTCTGCTGTTACACGGCTCTTTTTGTCGCAATTTTTAAGATAGTATGAGATAAGCAGAGCTGCAGGAAGAATCACAAGATTAAAAAGCGGTGTCTCAACCGTGTTATAAAAGCATACAAACATTGCAAATGTAAGCCAAAACGTGGCAATTTCTGTTCTAATAATATATAATGCCATTCCGTCGGGCATTCGCAACAAAGCAAAAGAAACAGACCTCACAACCATATATAACACACATATTATCAGAAAGTAATCCGACAGATGCAACAAATGGAGCGGCAGTCCTATATCTGTTATCTCTGCAATATAGTGCTGAAGGTAAATATGAGCATCGTTAAATTTAATCCACCTGAAAACCAACAGATAAAGCTGCGGCGTAATGAATCCTCCAATAGACTTTACAGATATTCTAAAGAAATCGGGCACTCCGTTAAGCGGCAAAAGTATAATGGCTGCCGGAACAAACCACACTGCCGGAGCATAGAACAACGAAGCCACCGAGATTAACAAAAATGCCGCATAAACCTGATTTTTAAGCAGGAAGAACTGCATCCACACCAAACACAGTAACACGGGATACACCATATTGAACCTTAACGAGTAAGGATCTGATAGCAACAACATTCCAAATATGAGGAGTGTATGTAATATAGGTATAGCCGTTGTCTGTTGCAAAACACAACAGACGGCAACCAACGTGGCTGCCATAAAAAGAATTACCAAAGCTGCAGATATAAAACCGCTCTCCAAAATTTCCATATCGGCAAAACCGCTTACCAACGGAATCCACTCATCTGCAACATTTACTAAAGGAACACATAGCGCAACCGGCAATAATGCAAGCAACACCGTGTACGGCAATATCTTCCTTATTAATCGGCTATTCATATTTAAGCAAATCTTCGCCGATATCGGAACGGAAATATTTATTTGTATACAGAATATTGTCTATTTCGGCATATATCTCCTGTCTGCACTCCTGTATCCCCTTACCATTAACAGTTACAGCAAGAACCCGGCCTCCCGATGTTACCAGCTTGCCATCTTTCATTGCTGTTCCTGCATGAAAAATCTTAAGATTGCTTTTATCATCTGAGCATGATAACCTGTCAGACCCGAATATTTCATATCCCTTGCCATAAGACTGCGGATAACCGCCGGATACACATACAACTGTGAGAGCACCGTTTTCCGATATTTCTATCTTCTGAGAGCCAAGTTCACCCTTTGCCGTTGCAACAAGATGCTCAAGCAAATCGGAGTCTATACGGGTCATTACCGATTCTGTTTCAGGATCGCCCATACGCACGTTGTACTCTATTACGTAAGGCTCTCCACCGCAGTTCATAAGGCCTATAAAGATAAATCCTTTATAATCAATCCCGTCTCTCAGCAAGCCTGCTACTGTAGGTTTTATTATGCGCTCTTCTACTTTTTCCATAAACTCCTTATTGGCAAAACCAACAGGAGATACAGAACCCATTCCACCGGTATTCAATCCCTTATCGCCAACTCCAATACGTTTATAATCTTTAGCCTCAGGCAAAATCAGATAATCCTTTCCGTCTGTAAGAATAAACACAGAAACCTCTATTCCTCTCAAAAATTCCTCTATAACAACCGTAGTTCCTGCATCTCCAAACATTCCGCCCAACATTTGGCGTAAAGACTCTTCGGCCTCCTTCAAAGTCTCTGGAATAAGCACGCCTTTACCTGCTGCAAGTCCGTCGGCCTTAAGCACATAAGGAGCCTCCAATGTTTCAAGGAATTTGTAAGCCTCACCGATATTTGCAGATGTAAAACTCCTGTAAGCCGCTGTAGGGATTCCATGCCTCTGCATAAACTCCTTTGCAAAATCCTTGCTTCCTTCAAGCATTGCACCCTCCTTTCCCGGCCCCACAAACATAATATCCTTTAAACTATCATCCTCCGCAAATTTATTACGCAAACCGTTTACTAAAGGATCCTCAGGACCAACAACAACCAACTCAACAGAATTATCAAGCACAGCCTTTTTAATAGTCTCAAAATCATTTACTCCACCCGACAGATTTGTTGCAATTTGAGCTGTTCCGGGATTGCCCGGCAAACAAAACAGGTTATCACATTTTTTACTCTGCTTAATTTTCCATGCAATTGCATGCTCCCTTCCACCGGAGCCCAAAACCAATACATTCATATCTAAATAATTTCTATATTTCTTATAAATCTATACGCTTACATACAAGTCCTTTAGCCTTGATTGCCTCCAATACCATAGGTAATGCCTCAAACAGATTTGGAGCACATTTTATTGAATCATGAAATACAATTATATCTCCCGCCTCTATATGAGGTATAACATTATTTGCACACGCCTGCCCCGACAGAGCACGGTTATAATCCCTGCTCAATATATTCCACATTATCGCATGATACCGCTCATTGAGCACCCTTGCCTGATTAGGCCCTATGCGGGCATACGGCGGACGAAACAGATTTGATTTTATCATATCTCCCGCAATATCTATATCCCTCACATAATCACCCGTTTGCATTCCCCATCCTTTTACATGGCTATAAGAGTGGTTTCCTACGGCATGACCGCGACGCTTTACCTCCTCAAAAAGTTCGGGAAACATCTCCACATTCTTGCCAATGCAAAAGAATGTTGCCTTAGCATTATATTTATCTAATAAATCAAGAACCCAAGGGGTAACTTCCGGTCTTGGTCCGTCATCGAATGTAAGAAAAATACCCTCCTTTTCATTGGGAAAATTCCAGATGAATGTAGGGAAAAGTTTTTTTATGAATTTAGGAGGTCTTATCTTCATTTTACTCAATTTGAATTGGCAAAAATAATAATAAAAATTAACTTTGCAGTTCATATAAAGAGGTTATATGCAACAGCGATACAATATTTTTTACATCATATTCTCAATGCTCTTCGTATTCTTTTCTTCATGCTCTGAGAATAAGAATGTTATACCGCAAAAAACCATGTCTGCAATAATAAGCGAAATGTATCTTGCAGACAAATACATAGAAAATATTCCCGAGTACAGGGCACAGATGGATTCTCTCTATCTGTACGAAGCCGTAACTGCACGGCACGGATATACATACAACGATTACTGTACATCGGTAAAATACTATCTGCAAAAAGGCGATGCTCTAAAAAAGATGCACAAAAAGGCAAAAGAACTTCTCACACAGCGTCAAGACCGTCTGAATGAGATTATGACAAAAGAGCAGGGAATGGAGATTGATTTTTGGGCTCTTGATTCACTTGCAGAAATGGATTTAAACACTCTTTGGAAAGAGCCGTATTTGCGGACATTGCAATGGCTCTCAATGTATAGCGAGACCAAACAATCTGAATCTTGGCGGTTTACAGATACAACTGCGGCAGATATACCTCAAAATCCCGTATGGTGGATAAACAATATACGGTTGCAGAGTGCCGATTATATAGATTCGATATACCCGCCGCTTCTCAAAGATTACAGAATAGCAAAGGAAAATGATAATGCCCAAAACGGTAATCTGCCAGGCAAAGGCAGCAATGCTAAAAAAATGATTCCGGCAAAGCAGATTAAGGAGCTTACTCATAAAAACAAACCAGATGCGAAATCGCCTGACAAAAGACGCAGACCTGCAGGTGAAACATTTATGGTACAACCGTTTAAATAAGCAACATATTAATTATGAAAAAGATAGCAGCGAATTATATATATCCGTTAACCTCCGATCCAATTAAAAACGGATACATAAAGGTTAATGACGAAGGGGTAATAACCGAAGTAGGACAACTCAACGGAGAATGCGAAGATACAGAATTCTACAACGGTATTCTCTGCCCCGGTTTTACCAATGCACATTGCCACATAGAGCTTTCTCATCTTAAAGGATTATTTAAGGAGGCTACAGGAATGAGCGGATTCATAAACCAGATTAATGAACTTCGCTCTTCTGCCGATAAGCCGGAACGCATAAAAGCTCTCGAAGAGCAGTTTGATTCTCTGTATGCTCAAGGAGTAAGTGCAATGTCTGATATAAGCAACTGCGACGAAAGTTTTGCAATTAAAGCCAAATCGCCGTTACGCACCAGAACATTCATAGAACTTTTTGGCACTCTTCCTCAAGAAACAGATGAGGTTATAGAGAGTGGCAAGCAATTGGGAAAAACAGCAAAGGAATATGGAATAGTGGCAGCCATTACACCGCATTCATGCTATACCATGAGTCCGCAATTGTTGGCACGCGCCTCAGAAGAGGGTCTTAAAAGCGGCTTCCTCTCCTACCACAGCCAAGAAAGTCCCGAAGAAGAAGAACTTATTATTTCCGGAACAGGTGCTTTGGCAGAAAATTATAAAGGCCGCAATCTGCCCACTCCTCCGGTTACAGGCAAACCGGCACTGCTCTATTTCTTGGAGAGGCTTTTGTCGTTCTCCGCAAAACCTGTGCAAGGCAGAATAAATCTCGTACATAACGTAACGGTAAATCAGGAGAGCATAGATGCCGCGCTTGCAACATTGGCAGAACCATTCTGGACAATTTGTCCGCTTTCAAATATTTTCATACACCGCATGCTCCCTAACATAAATTTGATGAGAAAAAACAATCTCTCAATATGTATAGGCACCGACAGCCTTTCAAGCAACAAAATCCTCTCTATTATAGAGGAAATCAAGTGTTTGCAAAACCACTTTCCACATATAGAGCTTAATGAATTTCTTGTTTGGGCATGTTTGAACGGAGCTAAAGCCATTGGTTATGAAAAAGAGTTGGGAAGTTTTGAAGTTGGCAAGAAGCCGGGCATTGTTTTGGTAGACAATATAAATTGGAACACATTCGGGCTTACAGAAAAAAGCCGTTCAACAAGACTCGTATAAGGGCGTATATAAAGGAGTTTAAAATGTCTACAATACTTTTCAACCACATTATTTTTGGGCCGATAAAGAGCCGCAGATTAGGTAGCTCGCTTGGAGTAAACCTATTACCGAAATTTGGTAAATGGTGTAGTTTTGACTGTATCTATTGCGAGTGCGGCTGGAACAAAGATGGGAAATCAGATACAGCATTACCTGCCAAGGAAGATGTTTACAAAGCATTGGAATACAAATTAGAAGAGTTCAAAGCCAATGGCACGCAAATAGACACCATTACCTTTTCAGGAAATGGAGAACCAACTCTTCATCCGGATTTTGAGCAGATTATAGAGTTTACTTTAGAATTGAGAGACAGACTTTATCCGCAAGCGAAAGTGTCTGTACTTACCAATGCTTCACAATTGGGCAAACAGAGTGTACGCAATGCCCTTATGAAAATAAATAACCCTATTTTAAAAATAGACTCTCCGCTTGAAGAGATGGTAAACAGTATAGACAGGCCTAACGCTGCATACTCTTTAAAACAGACAATAGAGAATATAAAGCTGTTTAAAGGAAACTTTATTTTGCAGACTATGTTTCTTAAAGGTGATGTTGAGGGCAAAATCATAGATTGCACTAATCAGGAACATTGTTCTGCATGGCGCAGTCTGGTGAGGGAACTTAAACCTAAAGAGGTAATGATGTACACGATAGACCGTGAGACTCCTGCTAAAAATCTGCAGAAAGTTACGGTACAAGAGATGGAAGAGATAGCCCGTCCGCTTATAGAGGGAGGGTTTACAATACAGATAAAAGGCTAAATTATAGATATATAAATTATGCGAGTTGTTATACAGCGCGTTACTGAGGCGAATGTTAAAATAGACGGAAACATTGCCGGTGAAATAGGCAAAGGGCTCATGATTCTTGTTGGAATAGAAGAGGCCGACGGCGCCGAAGATATTGCATGGCTTAGTAAAAAGATTGTGAATCTACGCATTTTCGACGACGAAAACGGAGTTATGAACCGCTCTATAATAGATGATGGCGGAGATATTCTTCTCATAAGTCAGTTTACGCTTCACGCACTAACTGCAAAGGGAAATCGTCCATCGTACATAAAAGCGGCAAAGCCAGAAATATCGATACCTGTTTATGAAGCATTTATCAAGAGCTTAGAGGAGGGATTAGGAAAGAGGATAGCAACCGGTGTGTTTGGTGCCGACATGAAGGTTTCTTTAGTAAACAATGGTCCTGTAACAATACTTATAGATTCGAAACATAAAGAGTAATAGCACAATACGAATTAAAACAAACAGAAATAGATATATATGACAACATTTTTTAACAAATTCGGATACACGCCCAATTTGGAAGAGATAGACAAAAAATTGGCTACCATACAGGCCAATCTTGAGAATTGGAATACCTCGGATAATCTTGCAGCCTGCCTTGGATTCATGGACTTGACAACACTGAACAGTTCTGATACTCCGGAAAAAGTTGCAACACTTGCCCGTAAAGTAAACAATTTCAAAAACATTTATCCGGAATATCCTACCCCTGCTTCGATATGTATATATCCAAATCTTGGGAAATATGTAAAAGAGGCTCTTACCGCACCGGATGTAAACATAACCGTTGTTGCTGCCGTATTCCCTAATGCACAGAGTTTTATAGAGGTAAAACGTTTGGAATGCAGCATGGCTGTTGAGCATGGCGCAGATGAAGTTGATATTGTACTTGCACTCAATGCTTTTCTTGCAGCTAATTATGAGAAGGCCGCAGATGAAATAAAACAGATTAAAGAGGTTGTTGGAGATAGACACCTTAAAGTAATACTTGAAACCGGAGCATTGGCTACTCCTGAGAAGATAGCGGCAGCCTCATTCCTTGCAATGGAAGCAGGAGCAGATTTTATAAAGACTTCTACCGGAAAACAAGAACCTGCCGCAACTCCTATGGCTGCAATTGTAATGTGCGAATGTATTAAAGCATATTACGAAAAAACCGGCAAGAAGATTGGATTCAAACCTGCCGGCGGAATGGTAGCTGCTAAAGATGCCCTCTGCTATTATGCAATAGTAGATACAATACTTGGCAAAGAGTGGCTTAATAAAAATCTGTTCCGCCTCGGTGCAAGCCGTTTGGCAAACAATCTTTTGAGCGAGTTGGAACAGAAGACAGTAAGCTATTACTAAATATTTTCAACAGCCTGTAAGAGTGTAGATTATGCTATTTTAACATAATTTTCTCTACAGGCTGTATAAGTTCTGCATCTAAAGGGGTAAATTTATATTCTACAGTATCAAAATCTATCTCCTTTAGAGCTATATATCTTATATTGCAATTATAAGTTGTTCTATAGTAGAGCTTTAATTCGTGCAAATCGCTAACGGTTGTACAAGATGTTGCACTCGGAACATCCGGAGCCTCGCCCAAAGGGTGCTCTATACCAATGGGAATATCAAAATTATTAAGAATGTGAAAACACTGCAGTACAGTCTTATATGAGGTTTCCAACTGAGGAGCTGTTGCTTTAAAATAGGCTATTCTCACAAAACGAGAAGGAGAAGTAACATCGCCCGGAAGCCCCAAAGCTCCTGAACCTCCGCTTATAGGTCCAAAGGTATAATCTCCCCATTTTTGTTCTTTTGCAGAACCGGGATATATATTCACATAATTTCCTAAATTGGCAAGATGCCAGTCGAATGCAGGCCCGTTGGTAAACACTCCTACAGGATTTTCATAGAAAACAGCCTTTCCGTCTATATATTCAAGTACTACTTGACGTCCGCCCGGCTCTGCTATTCTCCAATGCACCGTAGAGGAATCACCTCCTTCATCTATAGAGACAACAGTAACATCTTTCAATGCCTGTTTTACCTGTTCTATAGAGGAAAAATTGCTTAGAACCCACGAAACAAACTGCAAATCGGCCAAAGTTTTTCCATTCCTGGCTGGATTATATTCTGCATACTTTCCAAATTTAGGAAAATAGAACAATCCGGCAGAAAGGCCTGCTTCATTTAACCCCTCAATAATAAACTCCTTCTGCTGCGGAGCAATTCCAACCACTCCGTATTTTGCAGTAAAACGCAACCCGTTTGTACCTTCGGGAGTATAAGATACCATCTCCTGCCCTCTTGGAATTGCCACATAACCGTAAGGCACATAACCTCCGGCCCACTCCATTGTCCGTGCCATTACATAACCGCCATCCTTAGCTGTAAGAGCCATTCCCGTACATGCCGGCAGATGAAACGATACAGCCATACTTGCAGCCAACACGCCTCCCATCAATAATTGTTTTTTCATATCAATATATTTTAAATAAATATCCCGACAGCTGCTCTTTTTATGCAAACTGTCGGGATTAAAACAATAATTGCGGGAATTGGTTCAAACCTCCGCGGCTACCTTAATGTTGCTCCAAACTTATCTTGGAATGTTTTGAGGAGCTTGGCTATTATTGCCTCTACAGCCTTATCTGTAAGCGTTTTGTCTAAATCCTGCAAAACAAAACTTACGGCATACTGTTTCTTGCCTGCAGGAATTTTATCTCCTGTATAAACATCAAACAGAGTAACACTCTTAAGCAACTTCTTTTCTGTAGCAAAAGCGGCTTTACGTATATCGGCAAATGAAACATGAGTATCGAGCAACAGTGCCAAATCGCGTTTTACCTCCGGATATTTTGGAAGTTCCTTATACTGAACTTTATTCTTCTTTATAAGTTTAAGAAGAACATTCCAGCTTATTTCTGCTGCAAAAACAGGTTGTTTTATACCAAATTGTTTTAATCTTGCAGGGGCAACCGTACCCATTACGGCAAGCTCTTTTCCATTTACCATGTATGAAAGTCCCTCTGAGAACAAATCTGCAGGAGCAAGCGAATATTCGAGATTTGAAATTTCAACTCCAAATTTTTTGAGCAGCAACTCTACATATCCTTTTAATGTAAAATAGTTTCCGCTTGCAGTATGGTTTCTCCACGATTGTACACCGTTTCCTGTAATGAATATAGAGAATTTTGGCTCTTCTGAATACTTTTTAAGCTCTGCATTCTTATGCAAAGGCGCACCGTTCACATTAAACTCAGGCTCTTTGTAATTCTCAGGCTGAACATAATCTTTATTGTAAGAATAAACATTTCCATACTCAAACAACTTAAGATCAGACATCTGACGGTTTACGTTATACGCAATCACTTCGAGTCCGTTAAGCAACAGCGTCTGACGCATACAGTTAAGATCGGAACTCAGCGGATTTAGAATCATAGCACAATTCTCTTGCGGATAGCTCTTGAGATGTGCATAATAATCGCTCTTTGTTAGCGAATTGTTCATCATCTCCATAAATCCGTTGGCTGCCATAAACTCAGAAGCCACAGACCTTACACGCTCAGGATCCGGTTTTGGAGTAGTGTTTATTGAGGCTTTTACAGTCTCCGGCAACTCTATATTGTTGTATCCGTAAATTCTTAACACATCCTCTACAACATCGCACTCTCTGTAAACATCAACCCTATATGTAGGAACTTTCACAACTGCTCCAGACGGGGTTTCGCTTACAAATTCCATCTCCAAATATGAAAGAATCTTCTTTATTACCTCACCACCAATCTGTTTACCAATGAGGCGTTCCATTCCGGCATAGTCAAGCTCAACAACTTTCTTCTCTATAGGAGCAGAAACAACATCAATTATATCACCTATAATCTCACCTCCGCCATACTCTTTTATGAGCATTGCCGCGCGTTTTAGTGCATATTCGGTAATCATAGGGTCGCAACCTCTCTCATATCTGAAAGAAGCGTCGGTCTTTAGAATATGCCTCTTTGATGTTTTTCTTATTGAAACCGGATTAAAATAAGCACTCTCCAAAAATACATTTACAGTATCTGTGGTAACACCGCTCTCCAATCCGCCAAAAACACCGGCTATACACATTGGCTCAACGGTGTTGCAAATCATAAGGTCTTTATCAGACAACGTTCTCTCAACACCATCGAGAGTTGTGAATTTTGTTCCTTCTGCACAGAAATCCACAACCACCTTTCCACCCTTTATTTTGTCGGCATCAAAAGCGTGCATAGGCTGTCCAAGCTCTTGAAGTACAAAATTGGTAACGTCTACAACAAGATTTATAGGACGCTGGCCAACAGCCATAAGTTTTGTTTTAAGCCAATCCGGAGATTCTCCCACTTTTACTCCCCTGATTGTTAATCCTGTATATCTTGGCGCAGCCTCTTTTGCCTTTACCTCTATTTCTATTGCGCCATCGCTCTTTGCTCCTTTTTCAAAAGCATCTACAGAGGGATATTTTAGTTTTCCGCCAAGTGAGTTAAGCTGCAAATACGCGCTCAAATCACGAGCCACTCCAATATGAGATGCAGCGTCAACCCTGTTTGGAGTAAGGCCTATGGTAAATACGGTATCTGTTTTAAGATTAAGATAATCCTTGGCCGGAGTACCGGGAACTGCTGCTGCGTCAAGCACCATTATTCCCTCATGATTGAGTCCTATACCCAATTCATCCTCGGCACATAACATTCCAAAACTTTCAACGCCGCGAATCTTTGATTTCTTTATCTTAATCTCTTCTCCATTGCTGAATGTGAGCTTTGTATTAAGGGTAGCAAGCATAACTTTCTGGCCTGCCGCCACATTTGGCGCACCACATACAATCTGCAACGGCTCACCACTTCCAGCATTTACTTTTGTTACATGAAGATGGTCTGAATCCGGGTGTTCATTACACTCAAGTACCTCTGCAACAACTACACCTGCGAGCCCGCCTGGAATCTCTTCTCTAACCTCCGAGGCTTCTACCTCCAAACCTATAGAATTTAAAATAGTTTCAATTTCAGCAGGAGCCAAATCAAAATCAACATACTCCTTTAGCCAATTATACGAAATATCCATATCTGAAAAAATTATTAGTCTTTAAACAATGATGCAACAAACTCTTTTTTATCAAAAATCTGCAAATCTTCTATCTTTTCGCCAACTCCGATAAACTTTACAGGAATCTTGAACTGGTCTGCTATTCCAATTACAACTCCGCCTTTTGCAGTACCGTCGAGTTTGGTAACGGCTAATGCGGTAACATCTGTTGCCTTGGTAAACTCCTTTGCCTGTTGGTAGGCGTTTTGTCCGGTAGAGCCGTCGAGCACCAACAATACCTCATGCGGAGCATCCGGAACAACCTTACGCATTACGTTCCTTATCTTTGTAAGCTCATTCATAAGATTTATTTTATTATGCAAACGCCCTGCTGTATCAATAAGAACAACGTCGGCATCCTGAGCAACAGCAGATTTAAGGGTATCATACGCAACAGAAGCAGGATCTGCCCCCATTCCCTGTTTTACAATAGGGACTCCTGCCCTCTCACTCCAGATAACTAATTGATCTACGGCTGCGGCCCTAAAAGTATCGGCAGCACCAAGCACAACTTTTTTACCGGAATTTTTAAGTCTTAGAGCTAATTTGCCAATTGTTGTGGTTTTACCCACACCGTTTACCCCAACGACCATTATCACATACGGCTTCTTTGAAAAATCGAACACGGTATTCTCTGCAGCCTTCCCCTCATCTTGCTCAACATTAAGCAATGCCTCTATCTCCTCACGCAAAATAGAATAAAGCTCGTCTGTATTCATGAATTTGTCACGGGCAACACGCTCTTCAAGCCTGTCTATAATATTAAGGGTTGTTTCAACGCCTATATCCGAGGCAATAAGCGCCTCCTCTATGCCGTCGAGAACGTCTTCGTCTACTTTGGATTTACCAACAATAGCCCTTGATATTTTCTCAAAAATACCGGTTTTTGTCTTTTGCAATCCATGCTCCAAAGACTCCTTTTCCTCTTTGCTCTTTTTTCCGAATAATCCAAAAAATGCCATAATTTGTAAGTTTGTTTAGTAACCTGCAAATATAAACATAAAAGCAGAAAACCGTTGCCAAAAAGAGTATGGATTAGAGTTTTTTTTATAGTTTGTCAATCCCATGGCTCCCACCCCTCAAACTCCACAACATCTTCGTAATCTGCTATAGCTTCTTGCTCATCCTCACGGCTAAAGCCCGATATATTCGATTCATTGCCAAACATTAAGGTTGTATCTACAGCCTCTTCAAATACTTCGTCATCCATATGTTGATATTGTTTGTCGGTATACGATGAGCCAAAGAGGGTTGATGTTCTTTTTTTACTTGGCCCAAATTTGGGAAATTCGGGGAATTTGGTAGATTTGGAATATTCAGGATATTCGGGATATAATGGAGGATTGCTTTCATCCGGTGTTTTAGGCAAAGTTGATAACATATAGTCAAGCGAATCCAGACTATCCATTTTTTCCTCAAATAGGACTTTACTTTTTGTCGCCTTGTTTGTCTTTTTCTTCTTTATAACTAAGTCTTTTGTTGTTTCTTTTTTCGCCTTTTCTTCTTTTGTCTTTGCCCCTGTTTTCTTCTTTACAACTGATGTTGCTTTCTCTTTCTTTGGGTATGAATCATTCAAGGCAATGGCAACCTCCTCCGATGTAACACTGGCTTTTGAATTAAAAATAACCCACTGCCTAATGTCACTCCCTTTATATGCATTCTTACCCATTAAAGGCAATATCTTAAACAATTCGTTTCTTTCATCGCATAAATATCCTTGCAGAATATTGGAACATATAAGAACATCCAACGCTTTGTTATAGCATATATATTCCAGTTTATTCTTCTCAAGGTATCTATCTATAAATTCAATAATTAAAGGAAGTTTCCGTTTTATTTTAGCCGTTATAACATACTCTTTTATAGAGTCTGCCTCGCCAAATAATCCTAAGGATTTTAACAGCCACATTAAAATGCGAAACAAACTGTAGCACAAAACAGCTACCCAAAATACCACGAACGCAAGAAGCAATAATGCAAACGACATAAAAAACTATTTATAAACCTCTACAAAAATAGCTATTCAACACGACAAATCATGACATGATAAAATAAAGTTACACTTAAAAAATTAGGCCGGATCAAACTTATTTTGACCCGGCCTAATCTAATTATGCTAAACGCAAACTATTTTTTTGCGAAAAAGTCTTTTACAAGAGCTGTTGGAACCATCTCTTCATTGAAAATGTATGCACCTGTTTTGTCTGATTTAACCATGCGAATACATTTTACAAAATTTCTCAATTGTGACTTATCACCACTAAAGGTAGCTACCGCTTTCTTTGCCATTTCTTAAAATTTTTAAACGTTATTTAATCTCGCGGTGCAAAGTAACCTTTTTCAAATAAGGGTTATACTTTTTACGCTCTAATCTTTGTGTTGTATTCTTTTTGTTTTTGGTGGTAATATACCTTGACATGCCAGGTACTCCACTCTCTCTTTGTTCTGTACACTCCAGTATAACTTGAACTCTATTACCTTTCTTTGCCATATCTCAATATATTTACACTAAATTGATTAAACCTTTTTCAGAAGCAGATTTCAAAGAAGCTGCAAGACCATTCTTATTGATATTTCTAATACCAGCTGCTGTAACTTTCAATGTTACAAATCTCTTCTCTTCCTCCAACCAGAACTTTTTAGTTCTCAAGTTAAGGGCAAACTCACGTTTTGTACGACGCTTAGAATGGGAAACATTGTTTCCAATCATTCTTCTTTTACCTGTAATTTGACAAACTTTTGCCATTTTATATTGCGATTTTATAATTATTCAAAATTTTAGAGGGTGCAAATATCACTCTTTTTTTTCTAATATACAAATGTTTTTATATAAACTTAAACAGTCTGTTCCACCTTATATTAGACGGGAATGATTCATATTTATCGGTAGAAAACCAGAGCATTGCAGGCTTGCCTACTATATGGTCTTCCGGCACAAATCCCCAATAACGCGAATCTAACGAATGGTGTCTGTTATCTCCCATCATAAAGTAATAATCCTGTTTGAAAGTATATGTATCGGACTTTTCTCCGTTTATGTAGATTTCTCCATCCTTTACCTCCAATCTGTTTTTCTCATAAGTTGAGATAATCCTCTGATATAAAGGCAGATTTTCTAAAGTAAGATTAACCGTAGCCCCTTTTGCAGGAATCCATATAGGCCCGTAATTATCTCTTGTCCATTCAAAATTATCGGTAAAAGGAAAGAGAAGAAGCGGCGAATCCGGATAATCCGGCGGATATACATCTATATTCTCCCTTATCTCTGCGACTATAGCCAAATCTTTCACTTTAGCAAGTTCGCCCTTTGTAAGGGTCATATCGGGATATCCTGGGAGTGAAGGATCAAAATAAACCTCCTGAGGAACAAGCCCTATTTCTTTCAGAATTTTAGGATTAATGGCAGAGCCATTTGTATAAACGGTATATGTACTTTGTAATCCTTCGTATTCCTTTTGAGGAACGCCATTTACAAAAACGTTACCGTTGACTACACTTAAAGTATCTCCGGCAATTGCTACACAGCGTTTTACATAATTGTCTTTTTTATCGTTAGGTCTCACAATAACAGGCCCGTACATTTTCTGTGTGTACTCCCTGTTGTTATTGTTCATTCTAACAAGCTGGTAGTAATCGTCTTGAGGCAATGCTTTAAGCACTGTATCTCCATGAGGAAATCCAAATACTACAATATCGTCTCTCTTTACACTCGAAAAGCCCTTGAGTCTTCTATAGTCGTTCTTGATTATCTCTGAGTACGACTCACCGCCTGTTACGGGCATTACATTATGCACTAAAGGAAACGAAACCGGAGTTTCCGGGATTTTAGGGCCATAGGCCACTTTGCTTACAAACAGATAGTCTCCTACCAAAAGGGTCTTTTCCATAGAACCGGTAGGAATGGTATAGGCCTCAATAAAGAACATCCTTATGAATGTAGCTGCCACCAATGCAAAGATTACAGCATCAATCCACTCAAGCAGGGTATTGCTCTTGCCATTAGACGATTTCTTTCTCCAGAACGCCCACTTTACCTTTTTGGTTATATACAAATCAAAAATTATTGCCAGCCCCAAAAGCCACCAATAGTTTCCGAGCCATATAACCCACAAGAGATAAAGGCCGCCCCAAAGGGAGAACTTAAACCATCTGTTATGTAAGAATCCCAAAACCAATTGAACTGCCTATTTTACAGAATTGATAATAGCCTCAAAAGCCTGAGGGTTATTCATTGCCAAATCAGCCAAAACTTTGCGGTTAAGACCTACATTGCTTTTAGCCAATTTTCCTATAAATTGAGAATAATTCATACCGTGAGCGCGAGCTGCAGCATTGATTCTCTGAATCCAAAGCGCACGGAAATATCTTTTTTTGGTCTTACGGTCTCTGTAAGCGTAAGTTAAACCTTTTTCATAAGTATTTTTGGCAACTGTCCATACGTTTGCTCTTGCCAAAAAGTTACCTTTAGTCTGTTTGAGAATTTTCTTGCGGCGTGCTCTCGACGCTACCGCATTTACCGATCTTGGCATACTTTAATAAAGTTTTGTGAATGTTAGCGTTCTTCCCTTTAAGAAACTTTTCTGCTGAACACTCGGTTAATAAATAATAAATTTAAGCTAAAATCAGAGCTTTTACTCTCTTTTCATCTGCCTTTGTTACAATAGCAGAATAGGTAAGATTTCTTTTTTGCTTAGTTGTTTTTTTAGTCAAAATGTGACTCTTGAAAGCGTGCTTTCTTTTAATTTTTCCCGAGCCGGTAAGCTCAAAGCGCTTTTTGGCACCGGCATTGGTCTTCATCTTAGGCATTGCTTAAAAATATTTTATGGTTAGTAAAAAAATTATTTCTTCTTTACGGGAGCAATCATCATTATCATTCTCTTACCCTCAAGACGAGGCATCTGCTCAGCTTTTCCGCAATCTTCAAGTTCTACGGCAAATCTCAACAGCAGCTTCTCACCCTGCTCCGAGAACAATATTGAACGTCCCTTAAAAAATACATAGGCCTTAACCTTAAATCCCTCTGCAAGGAATCCTTTTGCATGCTTTAGTTTAAACTGAAAGTCATGCTCATCGGTTTGAGGACCAAATCTGATCTCTTTTATAACAACCTTGCTGGCATTGGCTTTCATCTCCTTTGCCTTCTTCTTCTGCTGGTATAAAAATTTTTGATAATCAATAATTTTACATACCGGAGGATCTGCATTAGGAGAAATTTCTACCAAATCAAGTTCCTGTTCAACCGCCATTTTAAGAGCCTCGGCAAGCGGATAAATTCCCTGCTCGGGAACATTCTCTCCAACCACCCTTACTTGAGGCGATTTAATTTCTTCATTAATACGGGGTCCGTCATCTTTCTTTTGCTGTCCGTTTACAGCTCTTGCTCCTCTATTTCCAACTGGAGCAGATGAAGCGCCTACCGGTTTTTTGGCACCTACCCCCGGACGCGGTTTAAATGGTGTTGCGATAAAATAATCCTCCTATAAATTAATTATTACTAAGTTGTTTTCTAATTTCTTCCTTTATATAAGAAGCAAACTCTTCTGTTCCCATAACTCCAAGATCCTCACCACCTTGCTTTCTTACAGAAACTTTATTTTCTGCTGCCTCCTTCTCGCCGACAATCAATTGGTAAGGCATTCTCTTAAGCTCATTTTCCCTGATTTTCTTACCAATAGTCTCGTTACGATCGTCAATTGAGGCGCGAATATCGCAATTATTGAGGAAATTGCAAACTTTTTTTGCAAAATCGTTATATTTTTCACTTACAGGCAATATCACCACCTGATCCGGAGCCAACCACAAAGGAAGTCTTCCGCCGGTATGCTCCAACAATACGGCAACGAATCTCTCCATAGAACCGAACGGTGCCCTGTGAATCATAATAGGACGATATTTTTTATCATCGGCTCCTGTATACTCAAGGTCGAAACGCTCAGGAAGGTTATAGTCTACCTGAATGGTTCCCAACTGCCATTTTCTACCAATAGCATCCTTAACCATGAAATCGAGCTTAGGACCATAGAATGCAGCCTCGCCATATTCAACAACGGTATTGAGACCTTTCTCTTTAGCAGCCTCTATAATGGCATTCTCTGCTCTCTCCCAATTTTCATCTGTACCAATATATTTCTCACGGTTGTTAGGATCTCTCAAAGATATTTGAGCTGTATATTGGTCGAAATTAAGGGTTTTGAATATGTAAAGCACTATATCTATAACTTTACAGAACTCCTCTTTCAATTGGTCAGGTCTTACAAACAAGTGAGCATCATCCTGAGTAAATCCTCTTACTCTTGTAAGACCATGCAACTCACCGCTCTGCTCGTAACGGTATACTGTTCCAAACTCTGCGAAACGCAAAGGCAAATCTTTATACGAACGCGGTTTTGTTTTATATATCTCACAATGGTGCGGACAGTTCATAGGCTTGAGCAAGAACTCCTCACCCTCCTGAGGGGTTGTAATAGGCCTGAATGAGTCTGCACCGTATTTTGCATAGTGACCGGATGTAACATAGAGCTCTTTCTGACCTATATGCGGAGTTATTACAGGCTGATAACCATACTGTTTCTGCACATTCTTTAAGAAATTCTCCAACTTCTCACGCAAAGCAGCTCCGCGTGGCAACCACAACGGAAGACCTTGTCCTACTCTTTGAGAGAAAGCAAACAGTTCAAGCTCCTTACCCAATTTTCTATGATCGCGCTTTTTAGCCTCCTCCATCATCTGCAGATACTCATCTAACAAAGATTTCTTAGGGAAGGTAACACCATATATGCGGGTAAGCATCTTGTTCTTCTCGTTTCCTCTCCAATAAGCACCTGCAATTGAGGTTAGCTTTACGGCCTTAATCACAGATGTATCTGTAAGGTGAGGTCCGCGGCACAAATCGGTAAAGTTTCCGTTTGTATAGAAAGTGATTGTACCATCTTCCAAATCCTTGATAAGGTCGCATTTATACTCATCGCCCTTCTCGGTATATGTCTTCATGGCCTCAGCCTTTGAGATATCCTTTCTTACAAATGCCTCTTTTGTACGGGACAACTCTATCATCTTGTCTTCAATTTTCTTGAGATCGGCCTCTGTAATGGTTCTTTCTCCCAAATCCACATCGTAATAGAAACCTGTCTCAATAGCAGGTCCTATACCAAATTTTATACCCGGGAAAATAGCCTCCAAAGCCTCGGCCATAAGGTGTGAAGATGAGTGCCAGAATGTCTTTTTAGCCTCAGGATCTTCCCATTTGTGCAATCTTATAGAGGCATCGGCATTAATCGGTCTCAACAAATCGTAAATTTCATTATTAACAGAGACAGCCAAAACATCTGACGCCAAGCGTGGACTGATGCTTTTTGCTATCTCCAAGCCGTTTGTTCCGGTCTCGTACTGACGCACGCTACCGTCTGGAAATGTAATATTTATCATATTATTATATTATTATTGTCGGTATAAATCGCACAAAGATATAACTTTTTTCGTTATGCTTCACCAATTCTTTTTATATCGTAACCCGACGGCAACTGGAATACCCTCAATCCAAAATGCTGAAGAGTTGCCAGCAGGTGATCGAACACCTCCGCCTGAAGGCTCTCGTAGTTTACCCATGCAGTATCTGCCGAGAAGAAATAGAGCTCTATAGGAAGTCCGTGAGCCTCGGGCTGCAACTGACGCACCATAAGAGTAAGCTCCTTGCTTACCTTAGGATGATTCTGCAGATAAGACTCTACATAACGGCGGAATAGATACAAATTCACATAACTCTCCTGCTCCTGAACTCCCTTCATCCACGGCTCTTTAGAGAATACATCCAGCTCCTGTTTTGTACAGAAACGCACGGTAGACATATCTATATTCAGATAACGTTTTACCCTACGTCCGTTACTTTCAAACATTCCGCGCCAATTCTGGAACGAATCATTCACCAAGGCAAACGGAGGTACGGTAGTTATGGTTTTGTCCCAGTTCTGCACCTTTACTGTTGTAAGATTAACCTCAAGCACAGTACCGTCGGCTCCATATTTTGGCATACATATCCAGTCTCCCGGCCTTAGCATATCGTTGGCGGTAAGCTGCACTCCTGCAACAAGCCCCTTTATGGTATCCTGGAAAACCAACATGAGGATTGCCGTTCCTGCACCAAGTCCTGTGAGGATTGCCAAAGGATTCTTATCTATGAGTATACTTATTATAATAATAACACCTATACATATTACAATGAGTTTTACCATCTGATAAAACCCTTTTAGAGAGTGGTTCTTTAACTTTTCGTGTTCGCTTGATATTGTATATAAGGCCGACAGCAGGGAGCAACAGAGCTTCATTGCAATTACCGTAATGTATACCCAACACAAATCTTCTATTAAATCAAGCAGCACCGGAGAATCTGAAAAAGCAAACGGAACGGATTCCGAAATAACAAAAGGGGGAACAATGCGGCATGCACAAGTTAATATCTTATCGTTTAGAAGATAGTCATCCCATACAGAACGGGTCTTTACAGTTACTCTTCTCACTATAGGTACTATAAGCCTGCGGCAAATCTTTTCCAACAGATACGCCACAAGAAATATTACACATAACGTAATGATTATCCGGGTAATGCGAAGGTACTCCTCACCAACACCCATATCTCTCAAAAAGGAAAGAAACTCGCTGTTTAATGTCTCCATACATAAATTTTTATTGGGTGCAAATATATAAGAATTGATACAAATTTAGAATAAAATGTTTCGGTTTAAAAGAATGTTAATTACCTTTGTGATTACCATTTTACAACAATCAAATATCATAAAATATGGAAGCATCCGCCAAATGGAATTCAGCCGCAATAAACGGCCTTTTATTATCGCTTGTAACTATAGTCTATTCATTGATACAGTCTGTGTTCGGGCTGTCGGGATTTTCCTCAATAATATTGTGGATGGTAAAATTTGCAGGCTGCATTTATCTGCTGTACTATTTCATGAAACAGTATTCAGGAAACTTTGAGCAAATAAGTTACGGAAGCTCTTTCCAATACGGTTTTATTTTGTGCTGTCTCTCCTCTATAGTGTGCGCATGCTTCTCGTTCATAAGCATGACTTTGCTTTTTCCGGAAACAACAGAGCTGGCAATAGAGCAGATGCAAACGGTTATGGCTTCGGGCAATTATTCGTCTGAAGAGGAGAATATAATAAACTCCATGGCCGACAATCTGCCTCAGATTACACTGTTTGCAGGATTGTTCTACTATATAGTGATAGGTGCCGTAATGTCTTCTATAATTGCAAACTTTACAAAGAAGACAGATCCGTTTGCAGAGTATGACAAAAACGGCAGTGATGCAGAGTAACCGTAGGGAATGTATATTATGAATAAAACTGATTCAAAGGATTCTAAATTGGATATATCTGTTGTAATCTCCCTCTTTAACGAAGAGGAATCGCTTACCGAGCTTGTTGGCGGCCTGCATACTGTTTTGGGCAGAATGCAGGTTAATTATGAGATAATTATGGTAAACGATGGCAGCACAGACTGTTCGTGGAAAACAATCAAAGGGCTTGCCATGGCCGACAATCGCATAAAGGGAATCTGTTTTAGGCGCAATTACGGAAAATCGGCAGCGTTGTATTGTGGTTTTGAGGCTGCATGCGGAGATGTTGTAATAACAATGGATGCAGATTTGCAAGATGACCCAAACGAGATTCCGGAATTGTACCGCATGATAAAGGAGGATGGTTACGACCTTGTGAGCGGCTGGAAAAAAAGACGCTTCGATAACAAACTTTCAAAGAATCTGCCCTCAAAAATATACAATGCAACAGCACGTAAAGTTACCGGAATAAAGCTGCACGATATGAATTGCGGTCTTAAAGCCTATCGCAACGAGGTTGTAAAGAATATAGAGGTTTACGGAGAAATGCACCGTTACATCCCTTATTTGGCAAAGAATGCGGGATTTTCCAATATAGGAGAGAAAGTTGTACAGCACCATGCACGTAAATTTGGTAAGAGCAAATTTGGTTTGGAGCGTTTCATAAACGGATACTTAGATCTCATAAGCCTCTGGTTTCTCTCTCGCTTTGGCAAAAAGCCTATGCACTTTTTTGGATTAATAGGTTCGTTCACCTTTTTTGCAGGCTTTATAATAGCAATCTGGCTTATTGCCGACAAGGTAATTTCTCAGGCAAACGGGTTAAAGTTCAGAGCCGTTACAGATCAGCCGCTGTTTTATCTTGCATTGGTGGCACTCATTATTGGAGTACAGCTATTCCTTACCGGCTTTCTTGCCGAACTTGTGAGCCGCAACAGCAACGAAAGAAATAAATATAACATAAAGGAGAGACTCTAACGAATCTCTCCTTTGTTTTTCCGTCTTAAAATCAGATAGAAATCTGCTTAGAATTTGTAAGCCACTGTTACTCTAAAGTTCCTTGGCTTTGCAAGACGGGTTGCACTTGAGAAATAGTGCTCATTAAACACATTATTTAACAAAAACGATAGCGTAATAGTCTTATTTATTGTGTAGAACACTCCTGCGTCTACAATATATCTTGCCGGATCATATACATGGTTTACAACGTCTGTAAATATCTTGTCGGTATATGTTCCGCTCAAATGGAAAGACAAATCCTTAAAGAATCCGTTAGGAATGGTGTAGTCGGCATAAGTAAAGAATGTTGTACGCGGAACATTGGTTGCCCTCAAATTTATTTTGCCATCCTCGTTAAGAGTTATCCAATCAAGGTTCTTTGCCCAATCCATTTCACTCGAAATCTGTCTGTAATCAGACCATCCCAAACCTGCTACAACCTGAAGATTACGTACAGGACGCATTGTTATATCAAAATCGAAGCCTTTAGACTCGGCTCTACCAACCTGTGCCTGAACGGTCTTTTCAACCTGTTCACCCTCCTGCTCAACGGTAAGTTTTCCAATAGAGGTTACTACATTATGTTTACGCATATAATATACGCTTGCATTAACATCGAACCAGTCTCTCTCCCATCTCACACCAAATTCAAACTGGTTTCCTGTTTGCGGTTTATATACCTCTCCACCGGCCTGATCGGGGTTAAACTCATGACCGTTTCTGTCGTAATAAATTATAGAAGGGCTATAAACTGTATTATATGGCTTAAAGTAAGATGCTGCCGACAAATAGATAGACAACTCAGGAACAGGAAGATATACCACACCAAATCTATATGTTGCTGCAGAGGTTGAAACTTTGCTCCATGCGGTGCGGTCTGCCTCATGATAATGGTCTCTTCCGTCTGATATAGGGGCACTTGCGTTCTTATATCTGTAAGAATCGAATCTGCCGCTTATCATAGCCTTCCAGTGTTTGTTAAAACTTATTACATCTGTAAGGTATATTCCGTTATTAAAATAGTGGTATATTCTTGCTTGTGAATATTTGTAATCCCACCATGCACCGGATGAATTAGGATTATCCACAGCCATTATCTCACCTTTGCCGGGGCCCCATACATCATCTGAACCATATCCGTTACACTGGGTAAAATCGAAATACGAGAAGTTCCAGCCTACTGTATAACTATGCTCTATAGAACCTGTCTTGAATTTTCCGGTAAAATCTATGTTGTTTGTGTAAACTTCGTGGTCCGGTCTAAAAACAAGCGGAGTACCTCTTTTTACAGAATCGAGATTAACATACATTTTCTTGTTGTTTCTCTTGTTTATATACCAATAGTCGTATATAGGACTGCTGCTTGTAAGGTACGATACATTCTCTACAGCCGCATAATCGAGATTGCTGTGCGAGTATGAAAAACGTTCACGCAATTTTAGCCAGCTTGTAATTTCGTGTGTATATGTTGCCATAACATCGAGATTCTTACGGTTCATTACATTGTTGGCATTGTCATTAAACACATCTTCGTAATTGCATTTAGGATTTCTTGCACCGCTCTCAAGATAAAGTTTATCGTCTGATGTACGGTAAATATCGTTTGGCATTACAGGCGCACCACCTATATCTGTTGTATAATTATCATCGGCAAAATTAATGCTTGCATCTAAATAACCTCTCTTTCCAATCTTTGAACCTATTGCAAACATTCCCGAAAAACGGTCTGAGTTTACCTCTCTGTAACCGTCGCCGTTACTATAGTGAACATGTGCCCTATAGTTTACAGAGCCTATAAGTTTGCCGCCAAAGCCCAAAGTTGCATCCTTTTCGTCCCAACTACCATAGCTGATGCTTGCATTTGCTGTAAATTTATCGGTAGGTTTTTTACGTACAATATTAATTACACCACCCATTACAGAGTGTCCTGCAAGAATAGAGGCAGGGCCCTTTATTACCTCAATAGACTCTACTGCAGTAAGGTCGCCAAAAGGAACTGTATTGGTAAGAGTACGCTCGTCCCTTATTCCGTCATAAGCAAAAACTGCATCGGTAGTACCACGTATGCTGTAACGCTCAAATGCTCCAAGCTGGTTTGATGTTCTCACAACTCCCGGAAGAAAACGTACTGCATCGCTCATATCCACAATATGTTTTCTTTCAAGTGTTGTATTATCTATCTTGCTCACGGTCATAGGCAGATATTTTAATTCAACATCAAGGTTAAGCATACTTACAGGCTGCAGCTGCAATGGCTGTTTTTTATAGCCTATAACAGAAATTTCTTTAAGTGTATCCTCCTGGGACAACTTATTGCCGTTGTCTTGTGCAAAAGCGTAGACAGAGCACAACATTACAACAGACAATGACAAAATTTTTCTCATGTTTTAGTATTTTTTAAGATAATTAAGTATTTTTTTAATATTTCTTGCCAACCATTTTAGCGTAAGCACAACACCTGTAAGCGAAAGGAAACTGCCGCCAACAAGAAGCGTGAGCATTACAATATGCCAAAGCACGGGCCTGTCGGTAAGAAACTTTATATCAAGTCTATGCAAACCTCCATACAGAAAACTGCGAGTACGGGTATCATCATCAACCTGCTTTATCTGCAAGGTCTTTGGATTATAATACAGGCAGGTATTCATATAATCCTGAACTGTTACTTTATATACAGGCAGTGGGGCCCTCTCCTTTTTGCGGGCAAAATAATCCTTATCATACTTAGTGAGTAGCTCAACGCTATATTGCGCATCTTTTGAAATCTTCTGTATTGCATCGGCCTCTATCATCTCAAAAGTGAGTTCAAACGGCTTTACAGTTGCAGAATCCAAAGCATCTATATACTCTACAGAAGTGTTGTAGGAAACTCTATAGTAAGGATGATTTTTCCAGCTTTCAAAAGACAAGGCCTTTACAGAATCTTTTTCTGCTATAACGGTGCGGTAATCAAGCAGGTATGCTGCTGCAGGCAACGCCTTCCCTCCCCTCTGGCTGCGTCTTGGCATAACCCGTTGTGCGCGCTCGTCTTTCTGCTCAGGCTTCCTCTTTTTAAGCCATCCCGGAACATCGGTCATAGACATTACACCGCTGAATGCAAATGTTATGGCAAACAGACCAAAAACGAGTCCGCTTACAAAGTGCCACCTGTGCCATCTTTTCTTATACGGATTTTTTAAAAGAGTGCCGCTCTTACGCTGCTTCCACCATACGGAGACTGCCACAAACATACCGCACAGACACATTATACAGCCTATACTTGCAGACCATATCACAAACTTTGTCCATGCGTTCTGGTGCTGCCTTAACAGTGTAAAATATACCCAATGCGGAATTGCTCCGAGTTTTGCCCAAAAACGACTGTCTTTATCGGTAAACTGTATTACACTGCCGTTTTTGGAAGAGATATACAGCTGATGCTCTTGCTCGTCATTAAAATAGTATCTGTAAATAGGAAGCTCCTTTTTTAACCGCTCAAACGGAATCCACTGGTCTACTCTTTGGAGCGTATCTATTTTTAAAACTGGAGCTTTGCACCACTCTTTTATTATCTTTTCCTTTATTTCATCATTAAAACCACTCTCTACTTCCGACAATGAATCTATATAGTACTCCTTATTGCCCCCTTTTACCCCAAGAACCGCAACGGGACGTCCGAATTTACGCGAAATAGAGATAGAGCCAACCGAGTTTGCGCTGTCTGGAAGAGAATCTATAATCTCTTCTATTGCAGGCAGATTGCCATACAAAGGCTCTTGCAGACGCAATTTGTACTCTTGCGATGCCCGCGGAAATCCGTGCCATATCATTACTATTCCGCTGAGAAACCACATTAAGAAGAGCAGCGAGAGCAACAATCCAAAAATTTTATGGAATGTCTGAAAAAAACGACGTATCATAATAAACTACTTTTCAGATGCGTATTTTGCCTTCTTCTCCATAATATCTATATGGCGATGATGCAGGGCAAATTTTATATGATTTATAAAGAGTTCCCTAATCTGAGGAAGCTCCCCTAATCCACGGGTAACCACAGTTACAGTATATCCCTCGTCTTCGAGCTCTTCCTTCCAGTCGCAAGCTATATCGTTCTGTGCATGATCGCCGGCCACAAACATAAAAGGAACAAGAGTAATCCCCTTTATTTTCTTTTGATTTTCAAATTGAGCCAAAGCGGTGGCCTTTGTTGGAAATCCCTCTAATGTTGCCACATGAAAATTATCATAACCTTTTGATTTAAAGATATAATCCATCTGGCTATAGATTGCAGTACTCGGTGTATATGTTCCGTGCCCTACAAATATAAAATGCTCCTTGCCCCCTTTTCCTGTTTCAGATGAAGAGTATTCGTTACCCATTATGCCGGCCACTTCAAAAGCATCCCATACAGAAGAGAGAAGAGGCAATCCTATGCGTATCTCTTTAAAAAACGGCTCAACTTTGGCTATATCCCGTCTTAAAGATTCCATCTCAGCCCCCTCTATTATATTGGAACTCTGCACTACAACATGTGTATATCCCTCACTTCTGAGTTTGAGCAGAGCATCAAGCGGAGTCTCTTTTTGAACACCTCTTTTTGCTAAAATGTTTATTATTATCCTTGATGTATAGGCTTCTGCAAATCCAAGCTCAGGAAAAGTCTCCTTTGCCGTTTTATTAAGGGCCTCTATAGTAAGGGCGCGGGTATTGTCGTATGATGTTCCAAAATGAACCATAAGCAACGCTGCTTTATCTCCTTGCTGCATGTTTTTGAGCATATCGCTCTCTATAACATTCTCATCGCTATGTGCCATACCTGTAAATGTAATTATCAATAAAATGAATAATGCACTCAGTTTTTTCATATTTATAGTTTTATATTATTTCTTTCCAATGATTGATTTTACCCCTAATACTACTCCCGACAGACATACAACCGCACATCCGGCACAGAGCACCCAGATACATATAGTCCAGAGCCAAGGCCTGTTAAGCAGACAAGGCACATTAAGATAGTGTATTGCACTAAAGAGCCATTTGTCGGCCTTCTTATTCTTATTGAGGTATTTTATATAACCATCTATCGGGCTTATATAGTAAAGGTCTCTATCGCTGTTATCAACCTCAACTTTATATACAGGAAGCGTATATGTTCTTCTAAGATTTATATAATAATTATCGTATTCATCAAGTACAGAAACCTTTACAGGAGTATCAGGTCCGTAAATATTTCTAAATCCATTTTCTATGGTATGCTGAGGGATAACAAGACGGGCAACCTCTTCTCCTGAAGCATCTATGTATCTTTCGTTTTCTCCCTCTACTATTATATACGCAGGAATATCGGCAAATCGAGCCAATGAAATCTGCTTAAGCTCAGGATAAGTCTCCTTAACCTTATTAAAACTTAATTTATAGGCATTGAGAGGCAGCAGATTTTTGCCCCACAGCCTTGTTCTGTCAAATGAAAACGGAGCTTCGGTCTTTATAAGCCATTGCGGAACGCGAGACATTGCAAAAATACCGCTTATAGCCCAGGCAATAAGGAATATACCAAACACCAATCCCAATGAAAAATGTACCCTCTGCCACTTTTTGCGATAAGGGTTGCTCCATTTTCCGGTAACCTTTTTTCTTCTTATAAATATATACAATCCAAATATAAACCCCGACAGTGCCGCTGCCAGACAAATAGATGCTCCAACTACAAAAGTATCCATCCATAGATTAACATCTCTTCTCAGAGCAGGGACGTACAATTTATGGGGAATGGCTCCAATGTATGCCCAGAAACGTTGCTTTGCTGTTGTAAGCTGCTGGACATCGGCTGTTCTTCCAGATACAAAGAGTTGGGATTTATTTATGTCATCGAAAGAAAATTTGTAAATGGGCAGCTCTCTTTCATACCTGGAATAAAGGACCCATTGTTTACGTTTATGCAGAGTATCCACCTTTATAACAGGAGCATCTATCCATTTTTTGGCAACAGATTCTATAACGGCAAAATCTATAGGTTTAACATTTTGTGCCGTATCTGCATTAAGCAGATAGGAGTTTTTTACCGTTTTTATATCTAACAGCGTCTGTTCTTGAAACTGTCTTACAGTAAGTCTTTTAATCTCCTCTCCTCCAACACGCTGCGATATAGATTCCAAATCCGGCAACGAAGAGGGCAAAGTTTCCTTCATGTCATTAAACTGTTTTTCCGACAACCTTGGATAAGGATGATAAATAAGGACTACACCCGTAACAAACCACATAAAAAAGAACGCAGAAATAAATATGCCTGTATATTTATGCACCTTAAAAAGGAAACTTGCCAATCTCTTCATAGCTTTTTAATATTAAATCTGAAATGAATTATAGTTCTTGTTGTTTTTCTCTCTCCATAGGAACGAGTCTTCTAAAGCTGTATCCCTCCTGAATAGAAAGACCTTTGGAAACATTACCGGTAGCAATATCGTATATGTAAATTGCAGGGGCATCGTTCTCCGGATTTGTTGCCAAATAAACCTTGCCATCTCTAACTACTGCAAACTGGGCAAAAGTACCCATGCTGTATGGGAGATGAGTTCCGTTATAGGTAGGATATGTCTTCTGGTCTGTTGCCAAATCGAGGATTGCAAAATAGCAGTTATAGTTATTTCCCCAACCGGCTGCACCTGTATGAGTAGGGTCCTGAATATAAAGCACCGCCTTATTGTTACCCATATATGTAGAGGTAACGAGTTTTCCCGACGAATAATTGTGTCCCATATAGTTTTTGTCAAACTCAAACTCGCCTTTGTTTATACGCAAAAGATTTCCAACCTGCTCTGTATAGCTGTTTGCATCTGTTCTCGCTGTATTGCAGGCAACGTAAAGGTTTCCTTTCTCGTCCCAGAAAGTCTTATCCTGCAAAAGCTCTCCGTATGCAGTACCGGCCATGGTATTTACACGGCTCTCTTTAACATCGCATTTTACGGTCATATCGCTGGCCTTTATAAAAATAACGTTAAAGTCATTGCTCCAGAATTTAGACTTTTTCTGAGTCATATAAATAATATAACCATCGGATTCTCTATATTTTGCAATACCCGAAGTAGAGAAATAGAAACCTTTCTCAACGTCAATTTCAACCCCCTCAAGCTGACCTTCTGCTATAATAGACATATCTTCTGTATTGAGTTTTGTCCAGATTATACCGGGAGCGGCACTGTTTCCGTTATATGCCATAATGCAAAGGGTGGTTTTGTCTAACCAGCAATGTGTATATCTGTATGTTTTATAGGTATTGCTTGCAAACGGACGCTCTGCTATAACATCAAGTTTTCCGTCGTAAATTCTATATTTTCCAAAACGACCGCCCGAAGCCGGAATCTGATAATAATATCCATCTCTAAAGATAGTCTCCTCATCCAATTTTTTGGTAATATCGGCACCCGAGTTTTTATAGTCGATTACAACATTAGGGTCTGAAACATCCTCAACATTCTTTACAAGGTAAGCTACATTGTCTGTTCCCGCCTTTACCCATATATCAAAATACTTTTCAACATTATCATCCTCACCTGCAGAAGAGGGATTATCATCCTTTTCGCAAGAAGTAAGAAGGAGGTTAAACATTGCCGCAACGGCCAATAATAAAAATTTTAACTTTTTCATTTTATAAAAAATTAGTTGATGAATAATCTGAATTTAGCAAAGAATGATCTTCCCGGTTTCTGCAGCATAAAGTTGTCGTACAGAGCCTTGTCGAGCAGGTTATTGCACTCAAGTGAAAGATTATAACGCTCTCCTTTCCACGAATACGAAACAACCGCATTATGCTGGTGCTGTGTAGGTATTTTTGACTTTCCGTCTAAAGAACCGTAAGCCTCCCAGGTAAGATAGAACCAATGTACATACTGGTAATGATATCCCACTCTCAATTTATCGTTGCCCTGCAATATATTCCTAAAGTAGAAATCAACTTCGGCATTGCTAAAGAGCCACGGTCTGTTAGGAATTTTATTCTTGTAGGTTATGGAGTACTTTCCGTCATCCTTGTATTTGTTCATATCCAAGGCATTCTGATAGCTGCAGTTTACCATAACACGCATCATATCGCTGTAATTATATGAAAATTCACCCTCCATTCCCTTTACCTGAACGCTCGATACGTTTGCATACTGTTGGAGACCGTCTCTCTCAGACAAAACGGCCCTTATGTAATCAGAAGCATCTCTTAGAAATGCATTAAATTCATAATTAAGCAGATGACTGTTTTTAATTTTTGAAGAGCCAAACAGCCCTAAATTAAAGTTCTCGCTGCTCTCCGGTTTAAGGGTAAGATTTGGCAATACAGTTACACCATTACCAAGCAACTCATTACCAAGCGGAAGCCTCACGCTATGCTCATAAGAGGCCTTCAGAGCCAACTCCTCCAAAAATGTATACCTTACGGCAACTCCATATCCCCAATAGCTCTTTGTAGCCTTCTTATCAACTTTATTAGAACCTGAAATCCAAGACTCATCTCTCTGTGTTACCATAAGATAGTTAAGGTAATCCTTTACAAAGAACACATTGTTCATTTTTCCTCCAAACAGAGACTGGTTGTATGAGAGTCCTATAATATGGTTGGCAAGCACATCATTCGATTTTGAGAAAGTCTTGTCCATATCGTCATATCTCTCATTTCCGAGTCTGTTTAACAAATAATTAAGGTTAAATGAATGGTTGTCGTTTATAGAGTAGTCAAAATTTGCACGGGCAACCGTTCTCGGACGCTTGTAATGTCTTATAGAGCGAGAATCGCCGGAAATCTCATTGCGGGTTGTCTCTATATATTGTTGTGTCCAGTCATACTTTCTAAAGGCGGTATCTATAGTTCTTGAATGGTCCCATGTATACGAAGCCATTGCATTAAACTGCAATCTGTCTATTATAAAATTCTTTTTGCGATATGTTGCAGAGATATTGGTTGCATCTGATTTTCTCTCGGCATCGCCGTAAACTATAGTTTGTATAGAACCTGTCTGAATCTCCTTATCTACTTTTGAATATGAAGCACTTACAAAAAAAGCATCTGCCCATTTTCTGTTGGTTACTCCAACTTCCAACTGCCCCAATGCAGAAAAATAGTCGTCATGAAAACGTCTTCTGTCTTCATATACATATTTCTCTTTCTCCTCGTTCCACACCTCAACATCCTTTACTATGTAATTATTATCTGAATAGTTTACACCAATGGTAGGCTTAAAAATAAGCCCGTTCTTTAATACATATTGTGCGTTAAAATCAGATTTATGCGTATTAAAAGAGCCGTATCCGTATGAGAAATCGAGATAGTTCTTCTTATCCTCTTTGGTAATTATATTAATGGCTCCGCCAAGGGCATCTGCACCCAAATGAGCAGGAACAACACCTTTATAAATCTCTATTCTGTCTATGATATTTACCGGAAGATTAGAGAGATTAACCCCCGAGCCTTTTGCAGAGAGAGGAACACCGTCTATAAAATATCTCACGGAATTTCCCGACATTCCATTTATAGAGAGGTCAAAATCAGAGCCTACACCACCCGATTCCCTTACCTTTACACCTGTAGTCTTGTTTATGATTGTATTAAGATTATGTGCAGAATTTATTATAGGTCTTACATTAAGGGCACTTACGGCCAACGCGCTCTCTTTAAGAACCTGAGCATTACTCTTTCCCACCACCATAACCTCGGTAAGATTCTCGGCCTGCTCCACAAGAGTAGCTTTTATATGGCAATCATCGTTAAGCGCAACCTCCTGTTCTAAAGTCTGAAATCCAATTAGAGATACAACCAATGTATAATCTCCTTTGGGTAATTTTAGCCTGAAACGGCCTTTTGAATCGCTCTCTGTCCAAACAGTATTGTTCTCCTTTACAGTTACCGTTGCAAATTCTATAGGAAGTCCCTCGGCATTTAGGATTTCTCCTTGCAATACATAATTTTTTTGAGCCGACAGACTCTCACAAACTAAAATGAACAACAGTAAAAACAGGTGCGACAGTACATTTTTTTTCATTTCCGTTCTTTATTAAGGTTTACCTTCGGGAACAAAAATGTACACACATAGCAAAACTGCGCAATCTCTTGCACAAGGTTCAGCCGGACAAATCTCAAAAGAGGATTAATGTCTGTCTGCAAGCTCTTATTACCCGAAAGCTTCAAAACAAATTGATATTGGCAGGTCTTCTGGCTTGCTCCCCCTTTGATGCCTTCTCGTCCGTTAAGGACAATGGCGTAAGATTATCAAAGGATGTTTACGGAACTTACAGCAGCGGTGTCTGCCCGGGACTCTCACCCGGTTCCCTTTTCATCCGGCATCTGTGATTGCAGATGCCAAACACCAAATCGGCCGCAAATGTAATAATTATTTTTACTCCAACAATAGTTTTGCAGGAAAAATTTAATTACTATCTTTGCCGCCGTAAAGGTGATACGGTTGCATATCAGACAACCGTATAAAAGGGAATCCGGTTAGATTCCGGAACAGTGCCCGCTACTGTAACCTCTACTGTAACAAACGGTAACAGAGCTTCTCCTACCACTGTAATAAAGTATTTACGGGAAGGTGCTCAACGAGATGAGTCAGGAAACCTGCCTTTGCTTTTAGTTAACGTGCCCTCGGGATAAAGGTGCTATTAATAATTTACATATTTTTCAAAGGAAAAGAATGCCATACGCAATACAGGTGTGTTAATTCTCGCCTTATTTGTTATTATGAGAACGTCTGTCTTATTCAAATGTGCTGTATTTGCAGCCCTATTTGCTGTTGCAGGATGCAACGGCAGACAATCTGCACAAGGTTTGCAGAAAGAGCAACAGGGTTTGTCGGGTGAACAACAAAACACCCTTACACAAAAGAGCAATGCCGCAAGCCTTAACGCTGCCGGCTCATGCGGTAATGCCGCCATAAAAAATGATACTACAAAAGTGTATGTTGAGTATGCACAAGGATTTAAAGTGGAGTACAAAAATGGCATAAAGCTGCTCGAAATGTGCGACCCGTTTTCTAAAAAGGCTGTAGTTTATAAGTTTGCCCTTGTAAAAGATAATGAGACTGCTGTTCCGCAAGGCTATACGCCAATAAGGATTCCTATATCAAAAGTAATATGTATGACCACCCTGCAACTTGCAGGATTCATAACCCTTAACGAAACGGAGAAGGTATGCGGAGTGGCAAGTACAAGATACCTGCACAATCCTATAGTAAAGGAGCAGATAAAGAACGGAGTAACACGCCGTATAGGTATAGAGGGAAATTTCGACAATGAAATAATCATAAATCTAAATCCCGATATAATATTTATATCTCCGTTTAAAAGAGGAGGTTATGATGCCATAAAGGATACCGGCATTCCATTGGTGCCTCATTTGGGATACAAAGAGCCACATCCGCTCGGACAGGCAGAATGGATTAAGTTCTTGGCCCTGTTTATGGACGAAGAGGCAAAGGCCAATCGTATATTCAACAGCATTGCCGGAGAGTATAATGCACTAAAAGCCAAAACTGCAAATGTTAAGGAGCGTCCTACCGTGCTTAGCGGGGAGATTCATGGAGGACCATGGTATGCGGTTGGAGGAAAGAGTTTTTTGGCACATCTGTTTAAAGATGCCGGAGCTGATTATTTTTTAAAAGACAATAATGAGTCAGGTGGAATCAATTTTGACTTTGAAACCATTTATGAGAAGGCGGCCAACTCTCAGTATTGGCGAATTATGAATGGATATCAAGGCGAATACACTTATGAAGTTTTAGGGAAAACAGATTCGCGCTACAAAGATTTTAAGGCATTTAAGGAGAGACGCGTAATCTATTGCAATCAGAGAGAAAAAGGCTTCTATGAGAGTTCACCCACAAATCCTCATCTGGTTTTAAAGGACCTTATAAAGGTCTTCCACCCTGCTCTTATTGAAGATGATTACGAAGGCACATATTATACACTTCTAAAAGAATAGACTCCCTGCATAATGAAAAAATATACACCGTTTATTTTTACGGCAATAGTTTTTGCCATTGTAATATTTGCATTTCTTAATCTGCTGCTCGGAACAATTCCAATTCCTGCAGGTGATGTATTTAGCATAATTACCGGAGGCGATTGCGATAACGAGATATGGCGGAACATAATTATAAAATCACGTATGCCACAAGCCCTTACCGCAGTTTTTGCAGGTGCAGGACTCTCTGTTGCCGGATTGCTTATGCAAACCGTATTCAGGAATCCGCTTGCAGGCCCGTCGGTTTTGGGGATAAGCTCGGGAGCAAGCCTTGGAGTGGCCTTTGTAATATTGTTGTCGGGAGTGTTTGGACAGGCTCTCAGCCAAATGGGATTCTTTGGCGAATTTGCAATTACAATTGCCGCAATATTGGGAGCTTTGGGGGTTATGGCTGTTATAATCTTTGTATCGCAAAAGGTACAGGGCAATGTTACACTGCTTATAATAGGTGTAATGATAGGATATATAGCCACCGCTATTATAGGTGTGTTAAAGTTCTTTAGTGTAGAGGAAGATATAAGGGCATACGTAATCTGGGGACTCGGCAGTTTTGCAAAGGTATCGGGAGGCCAGATGCTCCTTTTCTGTAGCATAATGGCAATACTTATACCGTTGAGCATGTTGCTGATAAAGAGCCTTAATCTTTTGCTGCTCGGCGACGGATATGCAAAAAACCTTGGTCTGGATATAAAAAAGGCCAGATTCTATGTTATTTTGGCCTCGGGCGTTCTTGTTGCGGTTGTAACGGCATACTGCGGTCCTATCTCCTTTATTGGATTAGCCGTTCCTCATCTGTGCAGAGGCATGTTCCAGACCTCAGACCACAGACTCCTTATGCCTGCCTCTGTATTGGTGGGCGCACTTTTGGCCCTTATATGCAACCTCATAGCACGAATGCCTGGATTTGAAGGGGTATTGCCGGTAAATTCGGTTACAGCACTTATAGGCGCACCTATTGTTGTGAGCGTATTGTTCAGAAAAAGGAAAAACGGAATAGGCGAATAATTGAAGAGAGGGTAAAAGAGTTAAAGATGGAAAGCACTGTTATAATAAATAATCTTACCATAGGTTATCAGAAACACTGGAAAAAAGAGGATGGCAGCAGAAGAAAGATTGTTGCCAACAATATAAACGCATCTATACAGAAAGGGGAGCTTACATGTCTGCTCGGAGCAAACGGTGTTGGAAAATCAACACTTCTCAAAACCCTGTCGGGGTTCTTGAATAAAATAGAAGGGGATATTCTTATTATGGGCAAAGAGCTCAACAGCTATTCTCCCAAAGAACTCTCTAAAACTCTTGGAGTTGTGCTTACAGACAAGTGCGACATTAAGAACATGACTGCACGCGATATAGTTGGAATGGGACGGAGTCCGTATACAAGTTTTTGGGGCACTCTCTCCAAAAAGGATTATGAAATTGTAGATGCGGCAATAGATCTTATTGGAATAAACCATCTTAAAGAGAGAATGGTGCATACGCTTAGCGATGGCGAGAGGCAGAAAGTGATGATTGCAAAATCGTTGGCTCAGGAGACCCCTATAATTATACTCGACGAGCCTACTGCTTTTCTTGATTTCCCGAGCAAAGTAGAGATAATGCAGCTTTTGCACAAACTTACAAGAGAGGCCGGCAGAACAATATTTTTATCTACCCACGATATGGAATTGGCACTGCAGATTGCAGACAAAATATGGATAATGGATAAAAAATACGGTTTTGCAATAGGAACGCCGGAAGATTTGGCAATAAGCGGAGCATTGAGCGAGTTCTTTACAAGAAAGGGAATTGCTTTCGATTACGAAACAGGACTCTTTAAAGTTGAGAACAGGCTAAACAAAACAGTATGCCTGCAGGGACGTCACGGGTCGCTGCACAATATGGTAAAGAAAGCCCTCCACCGTAACGGAATAATGGCAACAAGGGAGAAAGAGGGAACAGACACAACCATAACAGTAACCTCAAATACGGCTGCTCCTTTTACCATAACAACAGAGAATAAAGAGATTACCGTTGCAACAATAGATGAGCTTTTAAAGATTGTAGTCTGATTTACCGCTACTCGCCTATTATCATTATCTCCAATTTTCCGTTAGGCAACAGCGGTGCGCAATGCGAGTAGCAAAGCTCCTTTATTCTGCCAAAAAACCTTACGGCATCATCGTTTTTAAAGATACCCCATAATTCTCTGGCCAATGTAAAATCCTCTGGGATATTGCTGCAGCCGCTATCGCGTGCAACCTGCTTTACAAACCCTTTATCTACAGTTACGGTCTTGCTGTGAGTATCGAGGTTTCCGGCAGCAAGTTTTACCGCCTTACCTATCATCACCCCCATTGTAACCCTCTCAAAACCATGCTCTGAAGCCATTTTTATTGTATCACCTATAAAATTGCCGTAATGGATAAACGCCTGTGAGGGCAACGGGCCCACACTCTCTTTTATTTTCTGCTCGCTTTTTGCTCCTGAGTTTATAACAAGATGCGTAACCCCCAAGGCTTTGGCTACATCCATTTCGCGGTTTATGGAGTTAAGGAAGGCCTCTTTAGAAAATGGTCTCACAACACCGCTCGTTCCAACTATAGATATACCATCTACAACTCCCACTTTGGGATTAAATGTTTTTGCGGCTATTTCGCGGCCTCCGGCTACAGAAATTGTAATATCGGCAGAACACCCTTGCGGATACTCTATACCGTTCTTATGGCAGAACTCCTTATAAGCAGCTAACTGTTCATCTACAACCGCTTCCATCATTTTTCTCGGATTCTTGTTTATTGCCGGGCCTCCAACCTCTATTCCCAATCCGGGAAGAGTAACGCGCCCCACTCCTTCTCCACCAAAAAACCTCACTTTGCCTAATCTGTTAAGCTGCACTGTAACAGTAATATCCGTACCGTTTGTTATATCGGGATCATCTCCGCTATACTTTACAGCACATCCCCATGCCTGCTTATTGGATATATAGCCCGTTCCTTTAAGCTCTTTAAAAACTTTTTCGCCTCCGGGTAAAGTTATATACACGCTCTTTTCGTCTGCACCATATAACAGTCTGAGCATAGCCCCTTTAGTTGCAGCAGTGGCAGTGCTTCCTGTGGTGAGTCCTATCCTTAACGGAAAGAAATCCGGTAAAAGTCTCTCTATCATAAGCCTAAGCCCTACAGGACCGTAAACAACAGGCAGGCTGTACTTTAGCAGAGGTCTGCGCACGGCATAGATTTTTACTCCGCATCTGAGTGCAGCAGCAACCTTTTCATTAAAATAACCGCTTGCTCCGCTCTCTTTTGTAATAATGGCCTGAGGCAATATCTTTCTAATACACTCAATCTCTTTCTGCACTACTTTGGCAGAAAAATTCTCGGGCGAACCGGCTTGACCACCCTCCGACTCTCCTTTAAGACCACCCTCTTGAATGCCCTCTGAAACACCCTCGGAAACTACGTTAGAAATTTTCGACGGAACACTCGATGAAACACTCGACGAGACACTCGACGGAGCATTCAACGAAGCATTCAACGAAGCATTTGAGGGAACACTTGATGAAACGCTCGATGAAATTTTTGACGAGGCATTGTCTGAACTGCCGCGATGCAGCAATTCATCGTTAAAAAAGAGCAGTTTATGCTGCGGAAATCCGGCCTTAGAGGACATGCTCCGTGACTCATCTCTATCCAATACTCTAAAGAAACAATCGACATTCGCACTACACCAATACCCCTTTAATTTTGGAATGGTATTTACCCCCGTAAGGGCAAGCAGTTTTGTAATATTATCTCTTTTAAGTTGCTCTATAGCATCTGCATACGAATCACACCAGATTATCTCTTTATATGGAGTAGAAAAATCGCGCTCATATCTTATAAGCCCTATTCCCAACTCTTTGCACACGCGATTTACAGTATCGTGCAACCCCTCTGCAAACGGATGGGCTGCATCTACAACTGCCTGTATACCGTTTGTTTTGCAGAAATTGCACATAGAGACAAAATCCATTGCACCGCACACACGTTGGCCGTTATGCAGCTGTATCTGCTGGTCTGAACCCTTTGTAGAGTAAAAAAACAGAGAGCCTGCCGCATCAAGAGTCTCTGCGGCAAGCCTGCCCTCTGTTGTTCCGCCTAAAACAAGAACCATACTATCTTAACTCACATATTATTTTCTAAACAGATGTTTGAACTCATCTGCATATAATCTCGACAATCCCTCTCTATTGCCTATTGCATCGCCTACCACAATCATTGTGGTGAGAGTGAGGTTATTATCTTTTATAATAGAAGCCAAATCTTTAAGCTCACCCCTAAATATTTTCTGGTCTTTCCATGTTAGATGATAGCATGCGGCAACAGGAGTTGTAGGGGGATAATGTACCAACAACTCTTCTTGCACCTGTTCTGCAACAGATGCGCTCAAGAAGATACACATGGTGCTTTGCGAGCGTGCCAAAAGGTTCAAACGCTCCTTTTCAGGCATTGCTGTTCTCCCCTCTCCTCTTGTAAGAATTATGGTCTGTACCTTCTCGGGAATGGTAAACTGGCTCTGCAACTCTGCAGCCGCCGCCAAGAACGAGGATATTCCCGGAGTTATATGATAACTCATGCCGTATTTATCAAAAAATGCCATCTGCTCCTGAATTGCACCATAAATGCAAGGGTCACCGGTATGAAGCCTTACAACAAGGCAGCCTTTATCGTAGAACTCCTTCATAAGGGCAAACTGCTGCTCTAAATTCATAGAGGCAGAACTCTCAACAACCGCCCCCGGTTTTGCATAATATGTAAGCTCCTTAGGAACAAGACTTCCGGCATATAAAATAAGGTCTGCCTCTTCCAAGAATCTCTTTCCCTTTACAGAAATAAGTTCCGGGTCTCCCGGACCTGCACCAACTATCTCTATATGACCAGACCTTTCGGAACGTCTGTCTAATGCCAATGCAAAAGTATACTTTTCGCGCTTCTGCTTCTCTATAAGCAATTTTCCACCGTTAGAAGCCTTTATTGCGCACGCCTCCGATACAGACGATACTCCAACAGCTTCAAGAGCCTTGCTGCTCGGGTTGGGCACATCTATATCTTTAAGTTGCTCTGCTGTATAGATGTTAAAACAGCTGTCGGGAATAAGAAAAGAGTCTTTTAAATATTTTAGGAGCGGCTCATCCTTCTTAGCATCAACTGTAGAGAGAGATGCTATTGCATATATATTATACCCTTTATCGGTCATGGCTTCCATTATCTGCTCCCTTACACCCTCTTCTGAGCACCCTTTACGGCATCCCACTCCAAGATGCAATACCTTTGGAACGTATGTTACCATTGGAATCTCAGAGCAATACAGATACGGAGTAACAGCTATTATAAGGTCATATTCATACTCGGGCGAATCTTTTTTATGCAAAGGCATATCCTGGAAATTATAGAATACATCTACGTTAGGGCCTTTTGTCTTCTCGAGCCAGCATGTTCCCTCATCTCTTATATCGAGGATAAGCGCAACCTTTTTGCCCCCCGCATAAATAGATATAGGCTTGTTCATGCTGCTTCCGTTTGTAAATGTACTCCAGCCGAATTTTTCGCCAAGCGTATCAAGAGCCCAAAGTCCGGCATTATCTGTATATGTTGTAATTACAGGCTCTGCTCCAAGAAGCGATGCCATATATCCGGCAAAATCGTTTGCCCCCCCTATATGTCCGCTCAATACAGACACCGCATATTTTCCGCAATTGTCAATACATACAACGGCAGGATCTGTATGCTTGTCTTTTACAAACGGAGCTATTGTACGAACACAAATGCCCAACGCACCAACAAAAAGAATCTTTCTGTAACCGTTAAAATGCTCTTCTGTAAAAGAGGCGGCCAGCTCAAGCATACAACAGCTTGCCGTACCGTTTTTCTCAATTAAAGAGGCTGCCTTTTGCGCAATTTCACCTTTTCCAACAATAAGCACTCTTTCAGACTGCATATTGTCTTTAGCAATATTTACATTCGATTTCATATAGGTCAGTTTTATATTTACCTGTCTTTACAGGCTTTGCAACATGTTATCTTATTATAATTATCAATGGTGATTTCTACCTTTTCCACTATTTTAAAGCCGTTTTTACGAGCGGCTGTTTCAAATGGAGAAACATCATTCACAGAATTAAAAACCACAATACCTTGCGGCAGAAGATACTTGGATATAATATACATTATCTCGTTAAGTTTTCCCCCGTGTCCGCCTATAAACACAGCATCAGGCTTTAGAAGCTCTCCACTTTTAAGCATAAGGTCAAAATTAAAAGCGGTAAAATCGCCTATATGGCTCACTATGCCGGGAACTCCGAATTTTATACAATTCTCCTCCATTATCGAGGCACATTCTCCCCTTATCTCAAATGAATTTACATACAGATGCGGGAACTGCATCTTTGCCTCAACAGAAACCGAGCCTGTACAAAAGCCCACATCCCATAACGATGTTTTCCCATACAAGCCGAGCATACTCAGGCTCAGCAGCCTAACCGGCATTTTAGTTATCATATTGGCCCTGCCGTTAAGCAGTGCAAACTCCTGCTGCGGTATTCCAAACCTGCGGGAATGATTCTCTTTGTATATTCCGCAACCATCCATACGCTCCATTATAAGGCAATTAGGCATAACAAAGCCGTCGGGTTTAAATAATGCAGCCTCTTCTAACGTTAAATTGTAAATTTTCTCCCTCTCTCCGCCAAGAGCCTCTCCAACATACATTCTGTAATTTGAGAAACCATACTTAATGGCACGAGATGCTATAGCTGCCGGCGTATGTACTTTATCTGTAAGGATTCCTATTTTTGCTTTTCTCTCAATAAGTGCCTCATCAAACTTGTGCCACGGACGCCCTGTGAGCGAAACCACATGCATATCGTCATACGGCATTACCAATCTGTGAGCCAAAGTCTGCAACGAATTAAACACCGGAAAAACCTCCATTTGAGCATAAGGCATCTTTCTCTTAAGGGTATTTGCAAAACCAAAAAAGAGCGGATCTCCCGAGGCAAACACCACAACATTACCCGTTTTAAGAGCCTTATCATATTTGGAGAACAGAGGTTCGAGCGGAACGCATATATCAAGCCACGCGGCATCTTCTGCAAGATACTCTTTAACAAGGGCATAATGCCTCTTTCCTCCGGTATAGAGTGCAGCTCCGGCTATTTTATCCACCACCTGAGAGAGATTCCTCTCTACCGATTTTGGGTTATCGTCTACCCCTATAACTATAAACCTTCCCATATTATTACAAATCTCTTCCCGGACGCAAAAGCTGTGCATCATCAAATGTGAGAATAGAATTTACTATGGTAGCAGCAAGATTACTTCCCCCTTTACGCCCCTCTACAATAACCATTGGAATATCTGCAAACGGTTTTATCATGTGCTTAGACTCCTCTACATGAACAAAACCAACAGGAGCAGCCACTATTCCCATAGGTTGCGCCGCCCCCCTTTTTATCTGCACGGCAAGCTCCATTAACGCCGTAGGGGCATTGCCAAACACATAAAGCGCATTAGGATGCTCCTCAACAGCCAATCTCACACCCGCCTGTGTTCGCGTAATACCCAAATCTTTTGCCATTTTTTCTGTACGAGAATCAGACAGATAACACTTTACCTCTATTCCCAATCTCTGCAAAGCCCCCTTTCTTATACCGGCAGCAGCCATTGTAACATCGGTAATAATAGTTTTATCGGCACAATTTTCTCCTTGTTCCCCATTTTTTCCCGACAGCTTTTTAAAAATACGCTCCACAGCATTCTCTCCCACATACAGCAGGTTTTCCATCTCAAAATCGGCAGTTGTATGAATGGCATGCAACAACGGCCACTTACGTCCCAACGGAATATCCTTGTTTTTAAGCTCCCGCTCTATAGTACCAAAGCTCTCCATCATAATCTGTTGCCCTACCTTAACGGCATCTTGCGCAGCATCATCATTGCCATATTTTTTGTAATACCCTCTTGGAGTAATAAACTTTGAATTACTTATATAAGACTGAGAATTTCCTATTATAACAACGGTAAACATATCAATCTCCTCCGGATTAAACTCTCCGAGTGTGGTTACCGTAACACTCTCTTCGGGACGCCCGGCCTGACGCACGTATCCAACAGGTGTTTGCGGATTTCTCTCTTTAAGAAACAACTCCTTGAGCCTGTACAGCTGCCAATAACGGCCATGGCTTTTGGGATTATATATAGCCGTAACAAAATCGGCATAGGCAGCCGCCTTTATTCTCTTTTCTATACGCTCCCATGGAGTCATTAAATCAGACAACGAAATAATACACAAATCATGGCCTATTGGCGCTCCAAGCACAGAGGCTGCCTTTTGAAAAGCACTTATACCGGGAATAACCTTTAATTCAAGCTCCTCTTTAAGGCCTTTCTCTTTCATATTAAGATACATTTCCCATATAAGCGGAGCCATTCCATAAATACCCGCATCTCCCGAACTTATAACACATACCGTTTTATTTTGCAGTGCATATTCAAAAGCCTGACGGGCTCTCTCCATCTCCTTTCTCATACCGGAATCTATGCACTCCGCTCCGGGTGCGAGATACGGCTCTATAAACCTAAAATAGTACTTGTAGCCAATAATTACATTACTTGCAGAAACGGCCTCCATAACCGCAGGAGTTATATCATCTCTGCTGCCGGGACCTATCCCCGCCACAAAAATTTTCATAACCAATGAATAATTATAAGATTAAGCAACATACCTTTTCCCCGAGGCCTGTTACAACCAATTCATTCGGCAGGTTTTCTGACTCATTCCACAAACGCGCCTTCCCTAATAGTAAAGTGGCACAGATTACGTTTGCATTACAGAATTTACAGCAACGGGCATTGTTCAGGGTTCTCACCTGATTCCCTCTCTGCATATAAAGCAATTATACGCATCACCGAATGCGGCAACAAAATTAATCTTTTATTTGGTCATCCCCAAGTTTTATAGACAAAATATAGAGCGTAAAATCAGAGGTCCAAATCGCGCACGGCTCTAATCTGAGTGGTTGTTTCTTTTTCTGTCATGTAGATTTTTCCCCAACCGCGTGCCCAGCCGTATTTATTCTTTTCACTCTCTTTTGGCTTGCTGCCGTGAACTCCGTGAGAATAATAAGTACGTGTAAAAGCGTGATAGCTATTATCCCAAAAATTCCAATCGCAATAAAGATTCATTATAATCAACTCTCTCTGATTTGGAAGCCTGTACCCCTGTGGACAAAAGCGGCTGTTAATTAAAGATTTATTAATCTCTTCCTGCATTTGAGCAAAGGTAACGGCAGGGTTAATTATAGGGCAATTTTTAGTGGCTTCAAACTTCCAGTAAGGTTTGTTCTGAATAGAATTTTCGTCGGAATATACAAGGTTTACACCATCCGGAATACGGTAACGGATACATTTTTCATTCAAATACGAGAGGTCAAAAGTGTAGTAGTTATCCGTAACTTTAGTTTTTTTTACATAATTGGTGGGAGATTTGGTTAAATCTGTTACATTATCCATACCAAGATTACGCACACATATTGTCTCCAGTTCATTGAGTTTTCCGCCCCAATTGTAAGAATCTTCTAAAGAACCGTTTGAGCCCCCCTCTTCGGCCCATACAACAATAGGATTATTACTGTTTGTTCCTGTTCGTGTACTTGAAGCAATATGCTGCCTCCAATCTTTAGGGTCACTACTTGCCCTCTGCTCAGCTGTTCTCGTGTACAGACGGGCTGTATTCTGAATACCGTCTGCCCCTATCCATAAACCCACTAACTGTTTTACAGAGGGAATATACCAACGTATTTCGTCGGCATCAATAAGTCCGTTTCCGTTATTATCCCGGTTTCTGGTAAGACACGAGTATCTAAGATATTTATATGCAGGCAGCAGCACATTTTCCTCACCAACAGCTTCTATATCAAGAAAATCGCCCCATCTCTTGCCTGTAATGAATTGTTTGCCCGAGTTTGCAAGCCCCAACTCAAACAGTGTATTCAAACGTCCGTTATAATCATCTATATTACCGCGATTCTCCGTTACATTATATCCATTGTTATTGTATGGAAGCTGTGCATGTTCATCAAAATGCTCTACACCAAAAGCATCTTTTAAATCGGGATGATTATGATTATACACCGTTTGTATAGAACGCTGCTGTATTGTAAACGAAGAGCCCACCTCTGTGCTCTCCTTATCCATACTCTCTTTGGTATCAGACAGTATATGCATCAAACGCATTTCGTCTCTATTTACAAACTGTTTCCACAGCTCACCAGACTTTATTCCCGTAATAGGGTGTTCCTCATAATAAAATTCATTGATATAAGCAGTTACTATTAATTTGCCGTCTTTATCAAAGTCACTGCTTTGCGGATTGGATTCGTAAGCTCTCTTCTGTGTTTTAAGATAAGCCACAAGCTCGTCTACATACATAGTTTTTTTATCGGAAGACAAATACGGTGCACCGTTTTTATCTCTCTTTGTGTGGTGTGGAATATAACGTTGCCGCTTCTTGGAATAGCTGTTGTTCTCCTTACTGTTTACCCTAAATTCTATCCATTTAAAATCTAATCCTGTGGTTATATCTACACCGTTCTCATGAATGGGACTTCCTTCGCCAAAAGGGGTACGCACATACCATGTAACATTGTTGGCCTCTACATTTTGGGCATCAAACTCCATTACATGGGTGGTATAGTGGGCATCGCAATCAATTATTTCCTGCAAGGCAATGGTAACTTCGCCTGCAGCTCCAGGAGAATTCTCCGTAATGCCCTCATTTTCGTCGTTATTGGTCTCCACTTCTAAACGTATATTATCTACACCGTTAATGGTTACGTTGTAAGTATATGAAGTGTTTCGCTCAGTTGCAAAATTATCCCATTTCGCGTTGCTAAAATCTCCTAAATGAATAACATAGCGCACATTGGCATTGAGTGTAGCCCCCTCTTTACCTGGAACATTTTTCATTAACAGACGTCCGGTTATAACCACATAGGTAGAGTTCTCAGGGGCATACTCCCAATCACCGTTAAGACCGGACTCGTCCTTTTCACAACGTTCACGGTCGCTGTATGTATTGGGAATTTTCTTTGGAGGCAGATTATTCTCAAACATATAGAACGAAAAGCCATACCTTGTATTTCCACTTTCTGTTAACTCTCTCTCTTCTACATTTTTGGTATGCGTATTAAAATAAGCACCTGAAGCGTAGCTTAAATCTGTACTATTGGCTCTTGGCATAAGATAACTGCTTGCCGGCACATTAAATACCTGCCAGTTATGCAATTCAAACGTCTCTATACCAGAATCGTCTCCTGTCTTTACCCAAAAATGCACTTTGGCATCTATGCGGGTTAGTTTGAGCGTTTCACTTATACCGCTTCCTGCACCGGTATTTATATTCTTAAGCACTCCGGTCATGGGAAAGAAACCACTCCGCTCCACCAATTGCTGATTAAGCGACACCACCCTCTCTTGCAACTCTTCCTCATTATGTATCAATCCAAAAGCCTCAGGTGAGAGATTAATCATTTCGCTATCTACATTTGCAATGGCATAAATGCTGCACCCTGTTTTTGAAATGGTTTTTATCTTTACCGTTCCTTTACACAACATCTCCCCCTCAGTTTCACTATCAAATATATCTACATGCCAAGTATCGTCGTTAAGATTGTCTGCATCGGGCATCTTGTTGTTAACATCAAAATAGCGGCCATATATTTTGTTACCGTTGCCGTCGAATACAAACACGTAGAGATTCCACACTTTGGCTTCATCCAACGGATTAGGCATTGTCTGCCGTGTTACCACAGTTTGGATACCTCCTTTAGCTCCAAAGCCGAGACAAAGCTCCACAGGTTCTCCCTCCGGAACAGAGGTCTGTGTATCAATAAGCTCGTTAGTACATCCGGCAAAGAATGGCAATAATAGTAACAATATATATAATAACCTCTTCATGACTCTCTTTAATCGAATTCCACGTTTTCTTCTTTATTTTTCCACCCCTCAACTTCAAACTCAAATTGCCCTTTTTCTGTGTTGTAATAAGCATTAACGGTAACGAGCACATGTTGGTTTCTAAGCTGTTCCGTCATAGGCTCTATATCAGACATTTCGCTGTTTACAATCATTAATTGTTTATTAGACAGCACTGCAGTTTTGTCGGGGTCTATGTGTAAAGTCATATTAAGCAGATATTCTGTGGCACGGTTTTCAAACAATGCCGTCTCGTAAACCGTCTCTTTTTGTGCAGCCGCCACACTTTTAGGGTTGGATGTATCATAAGCAGGCAAATCTCTGTAAACTACAGTAGAAGGTATATCTCCGTCGTGCGGCAACAGATAACCTGTAGAGGGATTAAATTTACTAAAGCCAAGCTCTGTAACCGTTATATTTTTATCTGAATGGTTGTATAGCTGCACTTCAAACTTTACAATCGGGCGTATAAGTTCTATAGAAGTGGTGTTGTTCTTAATATTAATCTGCACTGTTTTACTTGCCGTAAGGAGCAATGGATGAACGGCATCTATTTTTGGCGTATTTGTACCGTCGAGAGCGGTAAAAAGAGCATCTCTCTTTTGAGAATCAAAAACCGCATCTTGCCTTAATCCTTCAAGCAGTGTACGCACCTCTTCAAACAGTGTGTTTTGAGTATTGCCAAACACATAAAGGGTATATTGTCCTAATTTTAAATTATCTGCATGTACGGTTACCGTCTTGGTCTGCAGCTCTGCACCTGTGAGGTTGCTTTCTGTTTTAATAAAAGTTATGATACCAGACGAATTTACCAACATAACCGTTATATCCTCAATGCCGTTGCCCTCATACAGGCGGCTGTCGTCTGCGGCTTGTGCCCGCGAAGCAATATCTGCAAGCTGCACATTCACGGTAAGTTGTCCTGTAGCTTGCAGCTCCTCCTCTTTAGTGCAGCACAATAATAGCAAGGCTATGAGTGCAAAGGATAAATTAAGATACCATTTATTCATTTTCTGTGGGGGCTTAAAATTCTATATCGCCAACGGATGCGTTTACTTTGTCCCAATCGGTAATGCTTACCGAAATGCTGTAATCTGCAGGCGGGCCGCCTATTACATACACATATTTCTTTCCTGCCTGCCACACCCACGGATTTCCTTCGTCATCAGTGCTCGGGAGCTCTACAGAAAAGGTTATCTCTGTGGTTATATCTTCTAATTTTACATCTACCGTAATAGAGATGCTCGGTTTGGCAACGCCTTCATCTACCTGCAATGATTGTGGAATAAACAGGTTAAAATCGGCCTGATAGTCGTTGGATTGGCGTGGGATTTTCTGTCCGGTATCCGAAGACCATTCGCGCAGATGCATTGTTGTAATGCCGTTTACATCTACATCGCTCCGTTTTGCATGCAGCCATGCGTTTGTAAGATCCAACGTATTATCCGTTGCATTATAAAGCAGTGTTCCTGTATAATATAAACCGGTAAAATAAACTCTCTTAATCCAATACTCACGAGTATCGTCTGTAGTTTCAAATTTTACCGCCACGGCCGACAGTGCATGCCTGAAGCTCAAATCTACAGTAGATTCTTTGGTCTGACAACTTTTATATGCCACCATTAAATCTTCGTCTTGAGTAAGCATATTGTACTCCAATGCCAACGCAGATGTATTGGAGGTGTTTGCAATAGGGGTTGAAGCCGGCCAATAGGCACGAAATTCGTAATCTCCGCTATCTTCCCAATGCTTTGTGGGAGAATAGTTCCAGCCCGAGAAAGCCTCGTTGTAGGTAACATTCACCTGTTTGAATACCGTCTCTGAGTAGCCGGCGTCACGTTTCCAGTCTCCAAATACACAGAATGGTTTTGTGCGCATCTCTGTTTCACTCCCTACAAGGGATACTGCACGGCTGTTATCTCTGCCTATCTCCGCGCCAAAGGTTATCACGGCAGATGCCGGTGCAGAAGTTGGAGTCTCCTCCAACTTCCCGCACGACAACGCCATAATCGGCAACATTAATATACATACAAGTTTTATATGACTTTGCATGAATATATTTTAGAATTTGATATCACCGGAAGTTCCTGTTCCTGTTGACTCCCATCCCTCTACAGACGGCGCAAAATGTATAGCCTCTTTTGTAGGGTCTATCACTATGGTGTAAGTGATATTTTTACCCATTTCCCATGCAGCTACTGCTGTTAAATTACGGAAATACATTTCTCCGGTCCGCTCACCCCCAGCAGCAGTCCAAGGGCCATCTGATGTCGTACTTGTGGATACTACATATTTTACAGTTATCTTTTGCTTACCATCCTCAAGCACTTGCGGCAAAACATAGTAATTCTCTGCCTTGTTATTTCCACTACCGAATGTTTGCAAACTTGACAATGCTTCTTGCCCGCCTTCCACAGTCCATTCTTTTGCGCAAGTAACATCTTCTCCCTCAGTAACAGGAGTCCACACATTATTGGTTGTATTTTGATTATTCCATTTTTTTGTGGTCATAGAGTCATGAGAATCGTCTTCTAAAAGCAATGTAACATCTCCTTTTTTATAGATGTTCTCTATCTTTATGGATGTTACTTTTACCTGCCAATAACGGAGAGCATCAGTGCTACCCACAACACCAAAGTTGCTTGTACAACTTACTGTAAATTTAAAGTTCAACTTAGCCAATGCGTGACGGAACAATGTAGGCACACCTGTATATCTACCAGTTGTATTATATGTCTGGCATACGGCTTTATCGCTATATAATAAATCAACCTGCTTAGATTCGTCAACAGTAACACCTTCATACTTTAGTTGATTTTTTGAACCACTACCATTGTCAGAAATTTTAGGAACAACAGAATTGTCTGCATCGATATTATAAGGAGCATAGCTTATAAAGTCTATATGAGAATTTGCTTCCCACATATATGCATTTTCATCTTCTGCTGATGCCCAATAACCACCGGAATAATGCTTGATTTTTATGTTATTCATAAAGGTTGTATGTTCTCCTTCGCTATTCTTTTTCTTATAGGCAAATGTACCGAACTCATCAATGGGTATTATTGCCATTACTCGAGTTGTCGGCTTGTATTTGGCTACCTCAAATGTAATCTGTTTGTTACTCTCCTCTGTAGAAACATGTGTTTCGCTTACACAACCGGTGAGAGCCATGCCCACTGTTGAAAACAATAAAATCTTTTTTAATAAATTCTCTTTCATCATATATTAAGTGTTATTAAATATTTTGCGTTAATAAAATGTTCTTACTAATGTATTAAATAGGGATTGTCTCCTCTATATCGTCCCAATCCTCTACTTTTGGCACAAACCCGCCGTCGGCATTCCCCATAGCATGTGGTATACTCCATATTTCATCTATCAAAAGCCAATTACGCCTGCGGGCATCCTCTGTTTTAAAAATGTAACTCATATCTATCTCCTTTTGATGGGTTTTGCCATCACGTGTAAGTACAGATAGTATGATTTTAAGATTATCCGTAGCATCCTGCGCTCTCCCAAACGTATTGAATGTGGCGCACAGTATATCACGTTTTCCGTTTCCAATACGAGGGTCTATGCCTCGCTGTAACTCAAAATATACAGATGCCTGCTCTTTGCTGTTTCCATCTGTTTGGCTGATTAGCGTAGAGGGAGCTAATCCCGAAAGTATAGCCGAACATGCGGCATTGGCAGCCATGTTTTCTACGCTCGAAACTGGAATTTGAATATAATAAGTCTCAACAACCGTATGAGCCTCCATTTCTATGATTTCTTTATTGTTGTGCTCCTCAATTGTAAGTTGCGGCTCGCAGGCTACCAGTAAATGTTCCGGTTGGTAGTAGACTGTGCCCAGTTTATCTGCCATGCTTCCAAAACGGCTGTACAGTGCATCGGGTATCTTATTGGTATAGGAGTAAATATTGTTGTAATCCTCTTCGCCGTTTATATATGTAGACTCCAAATCAAAATTATAGCTCAACAGGCGATAATTGCCGGGAGAGTGTGTAATATAGCCGCTTAATTCTATATTTCCCTGAGCATCAATACTCTTTTCTCTAATAAATCTCTGCGAGAGAAGCGACGTTCCGGTATAGTCGTAAACGAAGGTTCGCATAACATCGGAAGTTATAACAGGAGCCTCCAACTCTCCGTTATAAATATTGCAGGTTACATTGTTAATGCTGTCTGTTATAAGTCTCACTTTAAGAATAGAGTAATCTTTACGCTCCACTAACATACGATGCTCGCAAGCTGTTAACAACAAGCATAAGAAGAGAGGCCATACATATTTGAATATACTCATATTTTGCCTCCTCTTTTTAATTTACCGGTAATTGGCACTACCAATGAGACTTGCAGTTTTGTTGGACCAATATAGTTCCACCGGCCGTCTTTCTCCGGCAGGTGATATAATTGGGAGTAATCCGCCGCAGGCTCATATCCCCTATGCGGAATAGAGGCATATCCTGCCGATACCGAAAACTCCAGATTCAGCCGTCGGCCAACAGGCATAGCATAGCCATAACTCAAACCTGCACTCCAATGTTCTCCCTGATAACATAAATCACGTCTTCGCTCAAAGTCCCACTTGCCGGACTCGGCATAGATACCAATAAAGTGTCCGGTAAGTCTGTCGCGCCCAACATGTTCAGATGAGGTTTGGTGTGTTCCGGGATTAAACCACCAACGGCTCTCTACACCAATGCTTAAAAAGCGTACACAGAACTCGTTGTGTCCCTCTCCAAAACGCCACCATGGAAATTGGTGATAATAAAGTACAGAGTTTCGTTTGCCTAACGGCACTTCTATAGAAAAGTTTGCCAATGTTGCCAAATCGTAAAGCAGATTGGTTTTAATTGCCACAACGGTCTTTCTCTCCAGACCCTCTAAAGTTATAATTCCGCTTGCTATGTGTGCCTCCAATCCTTCCGATTGCAAAAACGGCTGTGCTTGTACACGTTCAAGCATGAGCGTATCATGCTCACCGGAGGCTCTAAGTTTTAAATAATATTCGGTTAAGCAATCACTACAGTAACACGCCAACACAGAATCCGGTATACTTTGTGCGCGGGCAACCATTACACAGAATAGTGGTAATAGTAGAAGTATTACTTTTATGAGTCGATGCATTTCTAATAACATTGGCTTCTTTTTCGGTCGCCCTTTTTCGGCTGAAAATTAACGGTCTCAACAAAAATTTCGCAATAATACAGCTTTTTTCCGACATACCACACATTAGTGTTAAAAAAGTATATAAAATAGTGGCAAAATTGCCATATTTTATTATTTGAGTAATAGCCGTAACAATTTAATTTAATTTAATTTAATTTAATTTAATTTAATTTAATTTAATTTAATTT
>CAZULV010000008.1:51249-90536 GCA_964621625.1 uncultured Muribaculaceae bacterium
TTTAATTTAATTTAATTTAATTTAATTTAATTTAATTTAATTTAATTTAATTTAATTTAAATTCAAATTAGTTCAAATTATACAAAAATAGAACTAAAAATAACACTTTAAATCATATAAAATTTCCCAAAAAAGATGCTAAAAAGCTATAAAAAAGCGCACCGCTCTTTTGCCCGTTTATTAAAAAATTGTACCTTCGTGTGCTAAGGATTTATCACTCCTATCCAAACTAAAATGGGCAAAATCATTCTTGTTACAGGCGGGCAAAGATCCGGAAAAAGCACATACGCAGAAGAGAAAACTTTGGCACTTGCAGGCAGTGGCAAGGCCGTATACATGGCCACTTCCCGGATATGGGACGATGAGTTTGCCAAAAGGGTGCAGATACACAAAAACAGGCGGGGAGAACAGTGGCACAACATAGAAGAGGAGAAGTACCTGCACAAACATAACGTATCCGGTTTTCCGGTACTTATAGATTGCGTTACGCTATGGGCCACCAATTTCTACTTCGACTCTATTCAGGAGAGCGAAAACGGTTGTACCAACGATAATATCTCTATAGAGAGTATTCTCAAACAGATTAAAGATGAATTTGAAAAATTTACGGCTCAAGAGGCCACGTTCATATTCGTAACAAATGAAATAGGCCTTGGAGGCGTATCGGAAAACAGAGTACAAAGGCAGTTTACAGACCTGCTCGGATGGCTCAACCAATATATAGCTTCAAAGGCAGACGAAGTCTTCTTTATGGTGAGCGGTATTCCAATGAGAATAAAATAGGGTATAATTGCCAAAAATAGTGTTTGTTATAATTCCACTTTTATAATGCTGCCATATCCGTAGGGATTTTTAAAGGCATCTTTTAGAGAGGTTTGTGAGGCTATTATTTTTGAGCATATAAGCACGCCTCCATGTGTAAACAGCAATACATTTCTGTATTTTTTTGTTTTAAGTTCGTTAAAAAAAGCGGCTACACGCTCCAACTGGTCTTTAAACGATTCGCCTCCCGTAGCTTTTACATTTATATAATCGGCATACCATTGCTCTATGCGCGAATCTTTTATATCGTTGAACCGCTGCATCTCCCACTCTCCAAAATTCATCTCCATTATACGTTTGTCTAAAATCGCCTCTTTAAAGCCGCAGAATTCAGCCAATTTGCAGCATCTTCCCAAAGGGCTGCTGTAAACGGCATCCCACTCCCCTTCAAGTTCTTTTTCTATCAGGTTAAGATTACCCATAACAACCTGAGCCTCTTTGTAAAACGAATCTCCAAGAGGAACATCTGTATGGCCGTAACACACTCCTTTTGGAACATTTACAGAGGTATGCCTTACAAGATAAACATTCATGATACAATAAATAAAAGATACGAAAGTTCGCACATAAGAAAGAGTGCGCCGCAACAGTCTCCGGTATATCCGCCCAATTTCTTTTTAATATAAAATACCGCAAGCAAAAACAATATTACCGGTGCAACGAATGCCTTTATAAGAGATAATTGCGGAAAATAAAAGTTAAAAAACACAAGAACGGCCGCTACAAAAACAAGATTGCAGAGCCATACACCAAGAGGCATTCTTTCATATACAAGTTTGTTCTTGCTTTGGGCTTCTTCTCTGGCATAAGGGAGCATATTTACAATATTACCGGCTATGAATTTACCGCATATATCTGCACAAAAAATCATTACAGCTGCACTTTTTACAGGCACAGAGGCAAGGAGAGTGTACAGCAACAGAAAGTATATCGCCAAAGTTATAACACCGTAGCTGCCTATATGCGAATCTTTCATTATTGCAAGTATACGCTGTCTGTCTGTTCCTCCACCAAACCCATCGGCAAAATCGGCCAATCCGTCTTCGTGAAGGGCACCGGTTAGCAACAGCCTTGCCGCAATAGCTAAGATAACAGCCACCGAGGGGGGAAATACAAACGCAGCTCCTGCCATTACCGCCGCGGCAACACCACCGGTAACTATACCGGCATATGGCCAATAATTTACAACTCTTTTATAATACTCTTTTTCCGGAGAGTATAACCGCCAAAGAGGCAGTTTGGTAAAAAAGCATATAGCTGCTATAAGACCTTTTGCTATACTTTTCATAAAACAGTACAACTAAAAATATTTGGTTACATAGGCACCTTTAAATGAATCCATCTCATTAATCATCTTTACCGCCGATTCTACTATAGGATATGCGCAAACAGCACCGCTTCCCTCTCCAAGTCTCAACCCTAAAGAGAGCAGTGGCTCGGCCTTTAAAACATCTAACATTTTGCGGTGGCCGCTTTCGTCTCCGCAATGCCCAAACACGGCATAATCCAAAACTGCCGGATAAAGTTCAGAAGCTGCCAACATACAGGCGGTCATTATAAATCCATCTACAAGAATAACCATTCCGAGTTCTGCCGCACGCAACATTCCTCCAACGGCCATAACCATCTCATACCCGCCAAACCTTCTCATTATTTCGAGCACAAAATTTCTGTTGCCTTTGGCCCTGTATCCGCATGCCGTTCTGCCATTCCCCATACCGCAAGAAAAGAAGAGTGTAGATGTATCATTTTCATAATTGCGGGCTGCCTCTGCAAGCACTTTTGCCTTATGGCCCAATCCGCTGCCTGCCAATCCGCTGCCTGCGCCAATACACTCTTCTAACGGAATACCTCCCAAATAACTCATCCACATAGAAGAGGGAGAGGTGTTACCAACTCCCATTTCTCCAAAAGAGACAATATTACACCCATTGCCGCAAACTCTGTCTACCATTACAGCTCCCCTGTCAATGGCAAGTTCCAGCTCTTCTGTGGTCATGGCGGCCCCGTTTATAAAATTTCTTGTCCCCTTTCTTATCTTCATATCAATTATTCCGCTGTCAGAAGAAAAATCAAAATCCACTCCGCTATCTACAACATTTAATTTAAAGCCATGCTGACGGCATAAAAAACTTATACCTGCACCGCCCCTTAAAAAATGCGTCATCTGCTGCCATGTTACCTCTTTTGGAGAGAAACTTACCCCCTCTTCTACAATGCCGTGATCTGCTCCAAAAAGAATATGGTTAGGATTTTTTAACTGAGGGGAGAGAGTCTGCTGTACAAGACCAATCTTTAATGCAAGCTTTTCTAACATACCCAATGAACCCTTGGGTTTTGTAAGATTATCTATTTTGTCTGCAAGTGCTTCCCTTATCTGTTGCGAAGGTTTTAAAACATTAAATTCTCTCATTGTCACCAATTTTAATAACACAATTAAAGCATAGCCATAACTACAGAGACTGCCACAACCATAACAACTTCGCTATATAGATTTACCAATACGGCCACATACATATCGTGCATGGTAAAATCTTTATGGTTTGTTCCTATATATGGTTTGTAAACCTCTTTTCCAAAATAGTTGTGCGGACCGCCAAAACGGCAATCGAGAATAGAGGCCAATGCCGCCTCTGGATACCCTGAGTTAGGGCTCAGATGCTCTTTTCCGTATTTTGCTACAAACTTTATACGCTCTATAAAACCGCAATTTTTATGGCTGTCACAATCTCTTTTTGCTTTGCGATTTACACATAAAGCCAAAGGGGCAACAAGCAGCATAATAAAGGCTGTGATTCTTGCCGGTATATAATTTGCCAGATCGTCTGTTATGGCGGCAACGCGTCCAAAGAGTATATAGCGTTCGTTTTTGTATCCAATCATAGAATCGAGCGTATTTACCATTTTATAGGCAAACATTCCGGGAACTCCGGCTATCGCGCACCAGAAAAGAGGTGCTATTACTCCGTCGCTTAAATTCTCTGCAAGAGTTTCCAAGGCTGCGGTACGTATTTCTGAGGCAGAAAGGCCGGATGTATCGCGTCCCACTATTCTTGCAACTTGCCTACGCCCCTTTTCTAATGAAACCTCAACGGCTTCAAATACCATTTTAACCTCTTTTGTCAGAGTCTTTCCGCTCAGGGCAAAAAACACCCCTATAACACACACACACTGTCCTGCCACTGCAGAAACCGAATTTGCCAACCGTATTATTATATCTGTGGCCGCATAGGCTGCAATTATAAGAGCTACTGCGCATAATGCCCCTTTAAGAATACGGAATTTACCTCTGTTGAGCAATTTCTCCATAACAGAAATGGATTTGCCAAAGAGTACTATAGGGTGAGGCAGCCGTGCCGGATCTCCAAAAAGTCTGTCGAGACACCATCCTAAAATTACAAACATAACTCTTCCAATGCCTTAATCAACAATATGTTTTCATTTGGGGTCTGCGTTGCAATCCTAAACCACGATTTGTCTAACAATGCAAAATTTGAAGCATCCCTTATGAGTATTCCATGCTCTTTTGCAAGATGCTCTTTAAGAACAGAGGCACTGCAAGAGCTTATTCCGTTTTTGTAATCAATCTCCTTTACAATATGCACAAGCATATAGTGCGTATCTGAGGGGTGTACTTTAAAACATGAGCCTTTTACACCGCCAATCTTCTCTATGCTCTCTGCAAGATTTCTGCTTCTTTCAAGGAGTTGAGGAACAGAGGTTGCAGATGATATGTCATTTTCTAAAAGAAAAAGTCCTGTTTCTATTGCAAAGGCGTTTACAGACCATGGCATCCGCTCTTTGCGTATCTTCTCCATTATGCTCTCCGAGGCCGTCATATACCCCAATCTTACCCCAGGAACGGCATAACGTTTTGTCATAGAGTGAAGCAACACGGTATTTCCAAAATCTACCCCTTCGTCTGCCCCAATAAGCTCTTTGAGTGTAAAAAATTCATAAGACTGGTCTATTACAAACAATACATTGCTGTTATCCTTTATAAGTTTGCAAAGCTCGTTTTTATCATATACCCGCCCCGTTGGATTGTTGGGATTGCACAGCCATACAACTTTTTGCCCGTGTGTGTTTATGCAAAAATCCCTACACTCCTCCAACGAGGAAAGATGCTCTATTTTATGTCTGTACATAGAGCAGGCATCTGAGTATTCACTAAATGTAGGCTCTATGATTGCGCTGTTGCTGCCGGCAAATGCCTGGGCTACAAGATAGATAGCCTCGGTTGCTCCGTTTGTTGCACATACGCACGAAGGCGATATGTTTCTACAGCCTGTTTTGGTATAATTGTTTGCAATACGCTCTTCGAGCGTTACAGGCTGCGGCTCAGGATATGAGAGCATAACATCCATTTTTCCCGACAAAAAAGCATACAACCCGCTATGCTCAACCCCGTTATACACATTTGAGCTAAAGTTGGCCTTTATCCTGCCCTTGTATCTGTATATATCGTCGCCGTGTCCCTCAATCATTGTTTTCCAATATTTTATATATCTTATCCATATCTACATGCTTTCTAATCTCTGCGGCCAGTTTGTTGTACTGCTCCTCTTTATAGGCTTTATAATCAAATGGTTCTGCCGAAAGGCCTGCAAAATAGGGTTCAATAAGCCAATCTGCGAACCGTTGGTTATCGAGTATTCCGTGAATGTATGTTCCCATACATTTGCGCGATACAAAACAGCCGTCGCTTCTTCCGTCGTCTATACGGTTAAGCGGCATAAAGTTGGTGCATCCCTCAACCGGAAATGTCTCTCCCATATGTATTTCGTATCCGCTCATCATTTCGGAGCGGCTTACTATTTCTGAGCAGTTCGTTGTTTCTGAGCGGCTTATCGCTTCTGAACGGCTTACCATTTCTAAGCGGTTCTTTGTTTCCGAATGGCTTTTCACTTCTGAGCTGTTCGTTGTTTCTGAACGGCTCTCGTTCTGCTCCTTATCCTCAAGAGGCAGTGTACAGAAGCCGGACTGTCGGGTTATCTTTTCACAAGAAATTGTTGTGCTTACAGGCAATAGTCCTAATCCCGGCAAACGCTCTATCTCTCCCTCTATATGATTTGGGTCCAACACCTCTTCGCCCATAATCTGATACCCTCCGCAAATGCCGAGTACGGTTGCCCCCTCTTTGTGTGCATTGATTATTGCGGCTGCAACTCCGTTTTTGCGCAATTCTGCCAAATCGGCAATGGTGCTTTTGCTGCCGGGAACTATTATTATATCGGCACGCTTTATCTCATTGATATTGTTGGTATAAAAGAGATGAACCCGCGAATCCCGCTCAAGCACATTAAAATCGGTAAAATTAGAGATGTGTCTTAGCAATATAACCGCTATGTTTACTTTGTTATCGCATGCTGCGGTGTTTTTTCCGCTAAGGGCTACAGAATCCTCCTCCTCTATATGAATATCTTTAAAATAAGGGAGTACTCCAAGCACAGGCACTCCGCACAACTGCTCAATCTGCTTGCGTCCGCTTTCAAAAAGACGGGAATCTCCTCTGAACTTGTTTATTAAAATACCCTTTACGCAGCTTCTCTCTTGCGGAGTCATAAGCATTATCGAACCATAAACACTCGCAAATACTCCGCCTCGTTCAATGTCGGCCACCAAAATAACATTTGCTCCTGCATATATGGCCATTGGCATATTTACCAAGTCTGTCTCCCGCAAATTTATTTCGGCCACAGAACCAGCCCCTTCCATTACTATAGGATTATAACGGGCTTTCAAACGGTCAAAAGCGGCATGTACTTCACGCCTCAGTACATCTCTGCCCTCTTTTCTAAAGTAGGCATAGGCACTCTGGTTTCCGTAAGGTTTTCCGTTAAGCACAACTTGCGAAGTATGGTCTGAATTGGGTTTAAGCAAAAGAGGATTCATATCTGTGCAGCAGGGTATTCCGGCCGCTTCTGCCTGAACGGCCTGGGCGCGTCCTATTTCAAGTCCGTCGGGGGTTGCAAATGAATTGAGTGCCATATTCTGGGCCTTGAATGGTGCCGGCTCATAGCCGTCTTGCTTAAAAATACGGCAAAAGCCTGTTGCTATTACGCTTTTTCCAACATCACTTCCTGTTCCTGCAAACATTACAGGGGCCAATCTTTTTTTATTCATCTTACTTTCTCCTTTTATAATAATGGAACTCTACCCACCGCTCTTCTCCAACATTCATTTTAAGATTCTCATATCTTGCAAGTACAAAAAACAGATCTGAAAGCCTGTTTATAAACTGCATAATCTCCGGTTCAAGAGAATCTTCTCTGTTAAGGGTCCACAATCTGCGCTCTGCCCTGCGTGCAACGCTCCTTGCCAACTGCAGCAAAGAGGCGGTCATTGTACCGCCCGGACATACAAAAAAGTTTCTTCCTTCAAGTTTTTCGGCCACAGTATCAATAACATTTTCGCATACGTTAATCATGGCTGCATCAAATTTCTGCGGATTTGCATCACGTTTGCAAGAGGGGGTTGCAACTATGCTCATTAGCGGCATCATTGTTTTTTGTATATCGGCCAAAAGTTCTTCTAAAGAGTCATAAGCCTCCTCCTTCTTTTGGTTTTCTGCACCCTCTTTTAACATGCAGTCCTCCCCGTTGCGTATGCCGTTTCCGCTGTTGCAGATGCAGTCTCCGCCGTTGCGTATGCAGGCTCTTATCACCCCTATAAGGGAGTTTAGTTCATCCAATGTACCGTTAGCCTCAATACGTGCAGAATCTTTTGCCACCTTATCTCCCCCATGTATAGATGTTATGCCGGAATCTCCTCTTTTTGTATATATACGTGCCATTAAAAAAGCCTCCAAATAATAGAATTACAATGCCTTATATTAGAATTACACATACATGGCCATTAAAAAAGTTCAAGCGGATTAAACTCTCCCCAATAAAGGTGAGTGTATCCGGCTATAAGATTTTTATAACGGTATAATGCGGTAGAAACAGATTTTCCATTGGCATCATACATCTGTACAACCCCTGCTGGTTCTCTCTCCGCCCCCTGCAAAGAGTCTGAGATGCGTGAGTAATGAAACTCATGTCCTTTTACCTTTATGCCGTTATACTCAAATTGTCTGTAGCCTATATGCAACCTTTTACCAACCATTGTTGCTGTTTGCCCGAGCACTCCGCAAACTTCATATTCCATGCTGTCTTCTCCAACTACAGAGTTGCACAAATACATCATTCCCCCACATTCGGCAATTGTCTTTCCTCCATTTTCTATATAATTCTTCACAGCCTTTAACATTTTTTTATTTCCCGACAGCTTTTTCAAATGTAATTCGGGATAACCGCCAGGCAGATAGAGCAGATTGCACTCAGGCATTTCTTTATCACATAAAGGGCTGAAATACTCTACTTTACCTAAAGAAGAAAGTCTGTCGAGATTTTCTTTGTATATAAAATTAAAGGCCTCATCCCTTGCTATGGCAATTATATTATTGCCTGCAACGGTTGCACTGTGTTGAGTATTATCCATAAACCGCAACGAAAATGTATCAAGCAGCTTGTCTACATCTATATGCTTTTCTACAATCTCCGAAATTTTCTGTACAAAATCTTCAAACAGGTAATTCTCTTCAAGTGTAAGGCCCAAATGGCGAGAAGGAATCTCTATAGAACTATCTTTGGGAATATATCCTAAAACAGGTATATCCAAATCGCTGCAGGCATCTTTAAGAATGTTGTAATGGCGTTCGCTGCCAACCATATTAAAGATTATTCCACCTATTTTTACCCCTTTATAAAAATTTTTAAAGCCGTATATAAGAGGAGCTACCGAGTAGGCAACCGATTTGGCATTTATAACAAGCAGAACGGGAACTCCAAGATTCTCTGCAACGCGTGCACTACTGCCCTCCATTTTGGAGTATCCGTCGAACAATCCCATTACCCCCTCTATAATACATGCGTCTGCACCGCTGCCATATTTTGTATAAACATCTTTCAAATGGCTGCCGCTGCCCATAAAAAGATCGAGATTTACGCTATCCCTGCCGGAAGCGAGAGAATGGTATTGGGTATCTATATAATCAGGGCCGCATTTGTAAGGCTGTACAGAGATACCTCTATTGCGCAAAGCCCTGAGCAGGCCCAACGTTAATGTAGTTTTTCCGCTGCCAGAAGAGGCCGCGCCTATAAGCAATTGTGTTTTACATGCAAAATCCATAACCATTAAAGCTTTATTACCCGAAAGCATTTAATAATCAATGATTCTGGCAGGTCTTCTGGCTCACTCACCTCTTTGAAGCCTTCTCGTCTGTGTTTAAGGAACACTGTATTCCCAAACAGTTAAAAAAGACAATGGCAATGATTTTCAAAGAGAGAAACAGAGTTTACAGCAGCGGTGTCTGCTCAGGATTCTAACCTGATTCCCTATTCATCCATTATTCCGATAGAAATAACGGACACCAAAATCTAAGCAAAGGTAACATATTTATCATAAAAATCTAACTTTGCACCAAAATAAAGCCCATGAAATTCTTAAAAGCAGAACATAACAAAAATGGAATAATCCAAGCCATTGAAAAAGCCACAATTATGGCCAGGGAGTATGGAGAGGCCATAACTGTATGCAATATGGGGCAAAATTGCACAGGCCCATGCGAGGGCTGCTGTTCTATACCGGCCGAAATAGAATTGGTCTGCTTTGATATGGATGCTACAATTATAAAGACAGAGAGCATAAATGAGATATTCAAGAATACAGGGCTGCAGAACAACAGTAAAATGGCAGTTTATGCCTTTGAGGAGCTTACAGAATCGGCCATGAGCGGCAAGGCAGACTTTACAGCCAATTTTAAAGAACGTGTGGCACTGCTAAAAGGTATAGAGGTAACGCAAATACGTAAAACAGCGTATGCACTTCCGTTGGCCAACGGAATAGATAAGCTCATTAAAACACTAAAAGACAGAGGTATAAAAACAGCCTTAATTACAGGCAATTTTGATATTATAGGCCGTGTTATGCAGCAGAGGTTGGGATTTGATTTTGTATATACATCTGTGCCAGAGGTTAAAGAGGGCAAACTTACGGGCAAATTGCATGCTCCTATAATAGATGCAGATGCAAAATCAGATATTCTCTGCAAAATATGCCGCAGCAATAATATTTCTCTCTGCAAGACAATTGTTGTTGGAGATGGCGCAAACGATATAAAAATGATGGCCAAATCGGCAATTGCCGTTGCATATAATGCTCTAATAGCAAAAGAGAGCATGGCAGATGCCATACTCTCTCTAATTAAATAGCTTGTATTGCTGTTAATTCTTCAAACATTCGGCAGAGATATTTTTAAACTCCTCTTCGGCTATGATTTTGCAATTACCGCTAAATGCAGCACCCATCTCTATACATATTCTGTATGTTTTGAGATTGCCGGTAAATGATGCGGAACTCTTTAATGTTGTTACCTCTTTGGTACACATATCACCATCTATCTGCCCCCAAATATCTGCACTGCTGCATATTATATTACCCTTAATAACGGCTTTTTCTCCCAAAACCAACTTGCCGTTTGTTACAAGTTCTCCCTCAAACACACCGTCTATCCTAATGTCTGATTGTGAAACCAAATTGCCCTTCACCTCTGTCCCGGCAGAAATGCGGCTTACCTCATTTACTAAAGTAGATGCTTCATGCTTTGCCATAATTTCCTCCTTTTATTATTGAATAAATCCACTTCCCGAAAGTCTTCTACTCAAGTCTCCTACCCGGAAGTCTTTTAAATATGTACAGCCTCATTGTGAGCTGCTGCCGCTGCCTCCATTATAGCCTCACTCATTGTAGGATGAGGATGTATGGATTTTATAATATCTTTTGCAGTAGCTCCTATGTTCCTTGCAAGTACTATGCCCGAAAGCATTTCTGTAACATTTGCGCCAATCATGTGCGCTCCAAGTATTTTGTCGGTTTGCTCATCTATAATAAGTTTTACAAAACCATCTTTCTCCCCTGCTGTGGTAGCCTTTCCGCTTGCGGTAAAAGGAAATTTTCCAACTTTATATGCAATACCGGCCTCTTTTACCTTTTTCTCGGTCATACCCACAGAGGCAATTTCGGGAGAAGTATAGGTTGCTCCCGGAATGTTTGTGTAATCCAAAGGGGTAACATCTAAGCCTGCAATCTTTTCTACAGCTGCAATACCCTCTGCCGAAGCCACATGCGCCAATGCCGGTGTAGCAATTATATCGCCTATGGCATAAATGCCGCCTACTTTTGTTCTATAAAACTCATCAACAGGAACTTTTCCTCTATTTAACTCTATACCAAGAGATTCCAATCCAAGGTTTTCTGTATTAGGAACAACTCCAACAGCAGAAAGCACCTTATCTACAACAATTTCCTCTACTCCTTTTTTTGTCTCAACGGTAAGTCTGCAACCGTCACCTGTTGTATCAATACCCTTTACTCCCGACGAAACCATTACCTTTATTCCCATTTTACGGAAACTGCGGCTCAACTGTGCGGCAACATCGGCATCTTCGAGAGGTACAATCTGGTCCATATACTCTATGAGATATACCTCTACACCCATTGAACGGTAGAAAAATGCGAGTTCGCTGCCAATTGCCCCCGAACCTATCACAGCCATGCTTTTTGGCAATGACTCAGGAATAAGTGCCTGTCTGTAAGATATTATCTTATTACCGTCTATCGGGGCAAACGGAAGAGAATTTGGTCTGGCTCCCGTTGCAAGAATTATATGTTTGGCCTCAAAAATCTCTTTTGCACCGGCATTCTCCCCCTCGGTAAAGGTTACCTCAACTTTTCCTGCCTCCGGCAAAAAAGCCTCACCTTTTATAACTGTAATCTTGTTCTTTTTAAAAAGGTACTCTATACCCTTGCTCATTGTTGCAGAAACGCCTCTCTCCCTCTCAACAATCTTTTTAATATCGGGCCATGCAGAAACAGAGTCGGCCTCAACAGTATTCCCCTCTTTATCCTGCAATACAACACCGTAATCTCCAAGATGTTTTGTATAGTTTAGCACTTGCGCACTCTTTAAAAGGGCTTTTGTTGGAATACATCCCCAATTCAGGCATACTCCGCCCAACTCGGCACGTTCTACAACGGCTGTTTTAAACCCTAATTGAGAAGCCCTTATGGCGGCAACATAACCTCCAGGACCGGCTCCTACAACAATTACATCATATATATTTTCCATAGTCTTTTAAGTTTATTGTCTATTTTCAGGCATTATCCTTACCGTGACAGTTTTTATATTTCTTGCCGCTTCCGCACGGACACAACTCATTTCTTCCAACTTTTTTCTCTACATGCACAGGTGCATTTGATTTTGGCTCACCGGCATTGGTTGCAAAATCGGAACGGCTTGTCTGCATACGGCTCATATCTGTTCTGCGACGTGTCTGCTGCTCTCTAAGATTTATATCTGGCTGCTCCTCACTCTGTCTTATAGGAATATAAGCCCTTACAAGAATAGAAATCACATCGCGGCTTATCTTCTCCAAAACGCCTTTAAACAGGTTAAAGCTCTCAAACTTATAGATAAGAAGCGGGTCTTTCTGCTCATACGTTGCATTCTGCACAGATTGCTTCAAATCGTCCATTTCTCTAAGATGCTCTTTCCAATGCTCGTCAATCATTGCCAAAGTAACCGATTTAGCCAAAGCACGTGTAATCTCCTTGCCCTCACTTTCATAAGCCTTCTTAAGGTTTACAATAAGATTAAGAGATTTGGTTCCGTCGGTAATAGGAATTGCAATGTTTGCATATTGTGGCTGGGTTTTGTAAACATGCTCTATTATAGGCCAGGCTTGTCTTATCATAACCTCGGTCTTGCGGCCTATCATCTCCCTTATGCCCTCGATAATCTTATCTGCAATATCGTTATCAGATGCCCCTTTATAGAATGCTGCATCAAAATTAGGCTCCATTGAGATTTGTCTTATGAGCTCAAACGAAAATTCGTCAAAATCATTTCCTCTTGCAGAAACCACAGCGTCGGCATAGTCGGAAATCATATTTTTAAGGTCTACATCTATACGTTCTCCGTAAAGCGCATTCTTTCTGCGGGTATAGATAACCTCTCTCTGAGAATTCATTACATCGTCATACTCGAGCAATCTCTTTCTTATACCAAAGTTATTCTCCTCAACCTTGCGTTGCGCCCTCTCAATTGCATTAGAGAGCATCGAGTGCTGCATTGCCTCACCCTCTTCCATTCCCATCTTGTCTACAATCTTAACAAGACGCTCTGAGCCGAACAGACGCATAAGATCATCCTCCAAAGAGACATAGAATACAGAAGAACCTGGGTCTCCCTGACGTCCCGCACGTCCGCGAAGCTGGCGGTCTACCCTTCGGCTGTCGTGCCTCTCTGTACCTATAATTGCAAGACCACCTGCATCCTTTACACCCGAACCTAATTTAATATCGGTACCACGTCCCGCCATATTGGTTGCAATTGTAACCGAACCCGGCTGTCCTGCCTCTGCCACAATATCAGCCTCCTTGGCATGCTGTTTGGCATTCAACACATTGTGTTTTATTCCTCGTAGTTTGAGCATACGGCTGAGCAGCTCCGAAATTTCCACAGAAGTTGTACCCACAAGTACAGGCCTTCCGGCATTACGCAGCTCAACAATGTTCTCAATTACAGCATTATACTTATCTTTTTTAGTCTTATAGATTAAGTCGTCATTATCTTTTCTTATAACCGGACGGTTTGTTGGAATTGTAACCACATCCAATTTATAGATAGACCAGAACTCGCCCGCCTCTGTCTCTGCAGTACCTGTCATACCTGCAAGTTTATGATACATTCTAAAATAGTTCTGGAGGGTAATTGTTGCAAAAGTCTGGGTAGCGGCCTCTACCTTAACATTCTCCTTAGCCTCAATAGCCTGATGCAAACCATCTGAATAGCGGCGTCCTTCGAGAATACGACCTGTCTGCTCATCTACAATCTTTATCTGGTTGTCCATGTTTACATATTCAACATCTTTTTCAAACATTGTATATGCTTTAAGGAGCTGATTTACAGTATGAACTCTCTCAGATTTTAAAGCATAATCTGCAAGCAGGGCATCTCTCTTTGCCTGCTTTTCCTCTGCAGAAACAGCCTCTTTTTCCAATTCCGAAATCTCCGCGCCAACATCTGGCAGAATAAAGAACTTACTGTCGCTCACATTCTTGGCAATAAGTTCGTGACCTTTATCTGTAAGTTCAACGCTCTTCTGCTTTTCGTCTATAACAAAGTAAAGCTCATCGGTAATTATATGCATGTGTTTGCTGTTCTCCTGCATATAGAGATTCTCTGTACTCAAAAGAATCTGTTTGATTCCCGGCTCGCTCAGATATTTGATAAGCGGATTATATCTTGGCAGACCTTTATAGGCTCTCAAAAGAATTTTACCGCCCTCCTCCTTATTGCCTTCTGCAATAAGTCTTTTAGCCTCGTTGAGCATCTTTGTAATCTCGCCTCTCTGCATATTGTAGAGTCTCTCCACATACGGTTTGTACTCAACAAACTGCTGGTCATCACCTTTTGGAACAGGTCCCGAAATTATTAGAGGAGTACGCGCATCGTCAATGAGTACAGAGTCTACCTCGTCTACTATGGCATAATGATGTTTCTTCTGCACAAGGTCTTCTATATCAATGGCCATATTATCTCTAAGGTAATCGAAACCAAATTCGTTATTTGTACCAAATGTAATATCTGCCCTGTAAGCCGCCTTTCGTGCTTCTGAACTCGGCTGATGCTTATCTATACAATCTACTTTCAAGCCATGGAACTGATAAAGAGGGCCCATCCACTCCGAGTCACGTTTAGAGAGGTAATCATTTACCGTAACCACATGCACACCTTTTCCGGCCAGTGCATTAAGGAATACCGGCAATGTTGCCACCAAGGTTTTTCCCTCACCGGTAGCCATCTCTGCAATTTTTCCCTGATGCAATACAATACCGCCAATCAGCTGTACATCATAATGCACCATATCCCATGTTATCATATTTCCTCCGGCCATCCATGAGTTTTTCCATACGGCAAAATCGCCGTCTATTGTTACAAAATCCTTGCTTGCAGCCAAATCTCTATCAGACTCTGTAGCCTTTACCCTTATGGTTTCATTATCTTTAAATCTGCGGGCTGTAGATTTCATAACGGCAAAAGCATCCGGAAGAACCTCCATAAGAACAACTTCTATCTGCTCGTCTATCCTCTTTGCAAGAGCATCTACCTCTGTTGCCAATTTTTCTTTTTCATCGGCAGAAATATTAACATCCTCCAACTGCTGTCTCAAAGACCTCTTTTTTGCCTCGTCTGCCGCAATTCTCTCTGCAATTACATTTTTTATTCTTAAAGATTCTGCCCTCAAATCATCATCCGACAATTTATCTATCCTCTCATAAGAACTCAATATTTTAGAAAGTATAGGCTGGATAGCCTTCAAGTCCCTCTCGGCCTTAGAGCCGAACATCTTCTTCAAAAATCCTGAAAATGATACCATTATACTACACAATTATTTTATTGACAAAATTATTTCAAAATAACTTACAAATATAGCATTATTTCCGTTGGAAAAACAGCTCATTACACAAAAAAAGAGCCGACTGCAAAGCCGGCTCTCACTGAATTTTCTAAACTATTAGAATTACGCTTGTGCAATTGCTCCCATAGGACATGCAGCTGCGCAAGTACCGCAATCTGTACACATGTTAGGGTCAATTTTGTAGATATCACCAGCAGAGATAGCTCCAACTGGACATTCGTCGATACAAGTTCCGCAAGCAGCGCAATCTTCTGAAATTTTGTAAGCCATGATGTTTAGATATTAATTGTTATTGTTTATTTATGTTTATTGTTTTCGGTTAAAATCGGGTGCAAAGATAATGTTTTAATCTTAGTAACCAAAAATATCTTCTAATGATACTCTTTCTACCTCTCCGTAACCCTGTTTAACAAGCGTTTTAAGATCCAAATCTTTCTCTGTTCCCAAAATTCCTATATGGTATGTACGCCCTTTTACAACATCTTGCTGGAATTTTACAACATCTTCCAATGTAAAGGTCTGTACTTTTTCAAACAGGTCTTTATTAGGGTCTTCCGACAAGCCTTTTTTCTTAAGATTTAGGTAATAGGTTATAACATCTGCCCCAAGAACCCTGTTAGTTCTGAGATTTGCAATAATATTCTCCTTTGCAATGTTAAACGCACTCTCAGACTGAGGCATATTATTTATAATCTCTTCAAATGCAGTTACCGCATCTACCATCTTATCGTTCTGGGTAGCAATGAATGTTCCAAAATAATACGGTTCGCCTGATTTTGCAGGGGCATAGTATCTTGCATTTGCAGAATATGCCAAACCTCTTGCCTCTCTCATCTCCTGAAATACCACAGAGTTCATACCTCCGCCAAAATACTCGTTATACATGCTTACTATAGGAGTTTTGGCAGGGTCAAAAATTTCGCCTGTATTTGAATACGAAATCATGTAAATCTGTTTTGCATTATATGGAGCTATTATAATCTTAGGAGCTGTAACAGGCTGCAACTTAACGCTTTCGTTTTTAGGATATTTCTCCAATTTAGCAGGAACATTATGATATTTGTTTACAATCTCAATAACGTTCTCTTTATCCATAGGACCGTAATAGATTATATTCTGCTCGTAATTAAGGGCATTTTTAATCTCGTTAATAAGCTGTTCAGACGTAAGAGCCTGTATCTCTGCATTTGAAAGCATATTGGTAGAGTAATTGTTCTTGCCATAATACACATATTGGGCAAGCATAGAGTAGCAATATCTCTGATTTGTTTTTGCATTTACCCTCGATCTAAATGTATTGGCCTTACAGTTTGCAAGAACAGCATCGTCTCCCTTTACATTTGCAATCTTATCCTCTATTACAGAGAGAGCAGCCTCCATATTCTCGCTCAAACCGGAAACAGCAATTAACACATGCTCGTTTGCTACTGTAATATCGGCATCACAAGCCAGTGCATACAACTCTTTGTTTATCTCGTCGGCAGTTTTATCTACAGTGCCAAGATAAGAGAAGTAATCGGCTGCAAACGGAATTGTCTTGTTGTCTTTTGAGCCAAAATCAATTCTGAATACAAGGCTGAACAGATCGTTGCTCTCGTTCTTCTTATAAAGGAGTTCCATATTGGATTTAGCCTCGGCTTTCTGCATATCTTTTTCAAAATCAACAAAAACCGGCTCTATAGGAGCTACTGCGGCAGCCTCTGCCTGTATCTGTTTTAGAAAATCGCTCTGTTTGTCTCTGTTTGTAAGAATCGGGGTAATTGCAGGTTTGTTTATAGCAGCTGTTTCAGGAGCTTTGCCCTGCTCTTTATAAATTGCAACATATCCGTCTGTAAGATATTTGTTTGCAGCCTCAACTATATCCTCTTTTGTAACTTGTGCCATAAGATCAAGTTCCGACACAACATTTTTCCAAGGAATATCATAAATAAATGAAGAAACAAACAAATCTGCCCTATAATCGTTGTTTTCGAGATTATTCATAACCTCTCTCTTATAGTTGTTTACGGTGCTCTTTATGAGAGAAGCATCAAATTCTCCGCTCTTAAGCAGATTAACCTGCTCTATAAGTAGGCTGCGCAACTCATCCAAAGATTGTCCGGCCTTAGGTCTTGCAATAAGAAGGAAGCATGAATGGTCTGCAAAACTCTGCACACCGCCACCGGCACCGCCCAACACTTTCTGCTGTTGGTTTATATTCACGTCTATCAAACCTGTCTTTCCATTTGCAAGAATGCTCTGCAAAAGGTTAAGCACAACCATATCGTCTGAATTTGCAGCAGGCAATCTCCATGCAAGATATATAAAAGGTGATTCCTGACCAACAACTTCTATTTTAACAGGCTCTTTAATAGGCTCTTCTGCTTTAAACTCAAGTTTTTTGAGATTCTCGTTAGGTTTTATCTGGCCAAAATATTTGTCTATGGTTGCCACAAACTCGTCTGGATTTAAATCTCCTGAGGCACAAATAGCAATATTATTTGGCACATACCACTCTGCATGATAGTTCTTTATATTGGTAATAGACGGATTTTTAAGATGTTCCTGTGTTCCAAGCACTGTCTGCTGTCCGTAAGGGTGATTAGGGAAAAGGGCTGCAAGCATAGTCTCAAGCACTCTTCTGTTATCCTGAGTAAGAGACATGTTCTTCTCCTCATATACGGTTTCAAGTTCTGTATGGAATCCGCGTATTACATTGTTCTCAAATCTGTCGGCCTGAATTTTAGCCCATGTATCTACCTGATTGCTCGGGATATTCTCTACATAAACTGTTTGGTCGTATGAGGTATATGCGTTTGTACCCTGCGCACCTATTGCCGCCATGAGCTTGTCGTACTCATTTGGAATGGCATATTTAGAAGCCTCGTAAGAGAGACTGTCTATAACCTTATAAGCGGCACGCCTCTCGGCCTCATCTGTAAGAGTCCTATATCTTTCAAACTCGGCCTCAATTCTGTCGAGCAAAGGTTTCTCTGCTGCATAATCGCTTGTTCCAAACTTTTCTGAGCCTTTAAACATAAGATGCTCAAAATAGTGCGCCAAACCAGTAGTCTCCGAAGGGTCGTTCTTTGCACCTACTTTTACAGCAATGTAAGTTTGAATACGAGGTTCATCCTTATTTACCGTAAGATAGATTTTTAGGCCGTTATCCAACGTATAAATCCTTGATCCCATAGGATCTCCTTCTACAGTTTCGTAACTGTATTTGCCTGTACACGCTGCAATAAAAGGTATCATTATTGCAAGCACCATGAATTGTTTGAATAATTTCATAAGTCTCTTTATTTAACGGAGACAAATTTAATGTTTATTGTTGTATCTTTGTAAAAAAATTGCGTATTAATGAGGCATTTTATTAAAATATTGTTTCTTAATTTTTCTGTCTTATTCTCTGTACTGCTTTCGGTTGCAGCCTATGCACAGACGAATGGCGAAAATCCGTTGAAATTCAACAAGACAAGCCATAATTTTGGAAAATTTTCTGTAAAGGACGGAAAGAAACAGTGTGCGTTTGAATTTACCAATACCTCGGGGAATCCTATAGTAATAAACAATGTTATCACGTCTTGCGGATGTACAGAACCCGTATGGCCCAAAAAGCCTATAATGCCGGGGGAGAGCGGAAAGATTGAGGTTACATATCTTAATGACCAGGGGCCTTATCCTTTTGAAAAGACTATTACGGTTTACTCTTCTGCAAGCCGCAAGCCTATACTACTGAGAATAAGCGGGATTGTATACGAAAAAGAGAAGTCTCTAAAAGATATTTTTCCGGTGGCGATAGGGCCTCTTGGAATAATGAGAAACAATATAAAATCAGGCCAGATTGAGCAGGGTTGTGTAAAATCGGGCAACATGCAGGTTGCCAACCTTTCAAGCAGGGACATTACGGTAAAATTTGAAAATATTTCAAAAGGCCTTTCTTTAAAAATAGAGCCTGCAACCATTAAAGCAGGAGAGATTGCAGAGATTTCATACACGATAAATACGGCCGAACAGGTAAACTGGGGCAATACCGTTTATAGTGCGTCTGTTGTATGCAACGGTGTTAAAGCCGCTGAGAAGCTGAATATAAATGCAATGATTATAGATAAAATCTCCGGGCTTACCAAAGAGCAGAAGAACAACAGTTCAATGGTTTTGGCAAAGAACAGTTCCATTAATCTTGGAGATATAGCTAAGGGGAAGCAGGCTGAGGCTGTTTTTATGATGAGAAATACAGGAGCAGGTGAGTTGATAATACACAAGGCCGACACCAACGGCATGGATTTTACGGTTTCGGTGCCTCATAGCATAAAACCCGGGGATGAGTTTACGGTTAAGGCCAATATAGACAGCAACCGATTCTACGGAGAGCAGGTATTTACCATTACATTGGTTACAAATTCGCCCAACCGTCCGCTCGTAAATCTTTTTATATCGGCAAATATCAATTAGAACAGAATATAATATAAATGGTAAAAAACATTACTATGAACAACAATAAGACAAATTACAACAACTCTGGTGCAACCACAGACGAATGGCCTCCAAAAGATCATCAAAATCATGATACGGCTTTGGTTGTAAATGAAGGGGTTGAGCAACAACCGGTAATAAATCCGTATATAAAGAAATTCTTTAAGAAGAGACCCGCATTGCTCTCTGTAGAGGAGTATATGAACGGTATAACTTCCGGGAATACAACTATTCTAAGCCAGGCTATTACGTTGGTTGAAAGCTCATTGCCTGCACACAGGGAGATTGCACAACAGATTATAGCCGCCTGTCAGGAGCACTCTGCAAAACTAAAATCTATGCGCATTGGTATTACAGGCGTTCCGGGTGCAGGAAAAAGTACATTTATAGAGGCTTTTGGAAGCTATATAACCTCTAAAGGGCACAAACTTGCGGTACTTGCAATAGACCCGAGCAGCGAGAAGAGCAAAGGCAGTATTCTTGGAGACAAAACAAGAATGGAGACTTTGTGTAACGACCCTAACGCTTTTATACGTCCGAGCCCGAGTGCCGGTTCTTTGGGCGGTGTTGCACGCAAAACTCGCGAAACAGTGCTTTTGTGCGAGGCTGCCGGATATGATGTTGTTTTTATAGAGACTGTTGGCGTGGGGCAGTCGGAGACTGCGGTACACTCTATGAGCGATTTCTTCCTGTTGCTTATGCTGTCGGGTGCAGGTGACGATTTGCAAGGTATAAAAAGGGGTATAATGGAGATGAGCGACCTTATTGCCATTACCAAGGCCGACGGAACAAACATAGAAAAGGCAAGTATGGCAAAGGCTTTGTACGCCAATGCGCTACACCTCTTTCCTCCTACTGAATCTACATGGGTTCCTACAGCTCTTACCTCTTCTGCGGTAACAAAAGAGGGACTTCCTGAGATACTGCAAAAGATAGAGGAGTACTTTGAACTTGTAAAAGGAAACGGATATTATGAGCACAAACGCCGTCAGCAAGCAGAATATTGGATGTATGAGAGTATAAATGAGGCTCTTAAAAACAACTTCTATGAAAATTCGATTATAGAGGCCAAACTTCCAGAATATAAGGAGGCTGTTCTGCAAGGCAAAATGGATTCGTTCATGGCGGCAGGCGACCTTATGAAACTTTATAACTCTATACAGAAATAGTCGGTACCGTTTATGACTCTTGAGATTTTTATTGATGCCCTGCGAAACAGTATCCTCATCACAGGGCTTGTGCTTATTATGATGCTTATGATTGAGTATTTTAATATTCAATCAAAAGGCAAATGGTTTTCCCAATTGCAAGGTTCGGGTATAAAACAACTGGTTTTAGGCTCGGCTTTAGGGCTTATTCCGGGTTGTATAGGCGGCTTTGCAGCAGTGTCGCTTTTTACACACAGGCTCATAAGTTTTGGAGCACTTATTGCCATGATGATATGCTCGTCTGGCGATGAGGCCTTTGTGATTTTAGCATTAATACCGTGGCAAGGGTTGCTGCTTTTTGCAATTCTCTTTGTAATTGCAATAGTTACCGGTTGGATTGTAGATAAATTCATATTTAAAAAGACCCAAATAAATTTGTGTCCCGACAATTATGAAATACATACCGGAGAGGATAATGCCATTCCATCTATCTTTAAAGCAGAGTCGTACAAGGTAATGAGGCACCCTTCTAAGAAAAGGATTGCAATACTTATTGGAATTGCCGTATTTATTATGGCTGTAATAGGCGGACTGTTAGAGCATGACCATGCACATATAGAGAGTGACGGTTCAATTGTTCACGAGTGTGTAAAAGAGAATTGCGGAGAAAACTGCACCAAACATAATGAAGGAGAATCTGAGCATCATAGTCATGCAGTGGAGCATCATAATCATATAGAAGAACACGAACACCACAATCACGTAGAGCATCATAGTCATGCAGAGCATCACAACCATATAGAATTTAATATATTAAACGAGAGATGGATAAACCTTCTGTTTGCAGTATTCAGCATTATAACCCTGTTATTTACAGCAACAGCCAAAGAACACTTTATAAAGGAACATATCTGGAACCATGTAATTAAAAAACATCTGCTCTCTATATTCCTTTGGACTTTTGGAGCATTGATAGTGTGCCAGATAGGAATACAATACTTAGACATAGAACACTGGATAAGCAACAATATGCTGCTTGTGGTACTGCTTGCCGTTGCAATAGGATTTATTCCAGAATCAGGACCTCATTTAGTATTCGTTACACTCTTTGCACAAGGTCTTTTGCCGTTCTATATCTTACTGGTAAATTCAATTGTACAAGACGGACACACAACTCTTCCATTATTGGCAGAAAGCAAAAGCGCATTCTTTAAAGCCAAACTTGTAAATATTGTTGTGGGACTTATAATAGGAATCATCTGCTGGGCTGTTTGTAATTAAATATTCTGCCATTCCACCGATTATTTAAAATACCTTTTTAAGGGTTGTCTCGCTTTGAACTTTGGGGTTCGGGGCAGGCAACCCATATTTTCAGCAAGATTATAAAGTATGTATCAAGAAACACCTTGCATTATTGACAACAAAAAGAAGTACAACTATTGGATATAATTCGCTATATTTGAGCGATAAAATTGCATTTAAGGATAAAACTGAATAGGATAAAGGCTGTCTTAATAGAATCCGGCCTAATTTGTAGATGCTGCAAAAAATTGCAGAGATTCTTCAAGTAGACTTGAAAGATTTAATAACAGACAAGGATGAACGTCAATAACGTTTGCGACTATTTAATTATTTATATAGCGCAACTTCCGATAATACAAAAATATAGGAATATATGACACCTGAAGAAAAAGCGAGACAAAAAATAGATCAGTGGTTTGTCGATGCCGGTTGGAAAGTAATCAACAGGGATGATTATGAGCCAACTTGTACAGCTGTAGCTATAAGGGAAGGACTACTAAAAGGTAATCTCGAAGCAGATTATTTTCTTTTCATAAATAGAAAGGCTGTTGGTGTACTTGAAGCCAAACGTGAAGTACGCTGTAGCTGAACTTGAAAAGTTGCTCGCTAACATAAATGAAGATTGAATGTATGGAAAACAATAAGATAATCATATCAATGGAACAACAGTTTGGAGAAGTTATAGACATCATTCTCCAACATAAAAGCCATGCTTCAAGAGCCGTAAATAATGAACTATTGTTCACAGCATGGCATGTGGGCAGCTATGTATCTGCCAAACTGAAAAGCGAGGAATGGGGAAGCAAGGTTGTAACGCAATTATCCGAATATATCCGTTCTCGTCGTCCAGACATTAAGGGATATAGTAGGAGAAGCATTTACAATATGGTAATGTTTTATGATGAATATTCATCGGAAACATTCAGTGTAACTGTAGAAAAGTATCTGAACTCTGAATTTGTGCAGCCAAGAACTGCACAAATAGAAGCGAGCCAGCCTACACAAGAGACGAGCATAATTGTGCAGCCAACATCTGCACAAATTGTCCCTTTTGCATTTGGACAAATGCCCAAAATATTGGAGTTGACCACATTGACCAATCACATAGAGATTCTTTGCCGATGCAAAAGTAATAAAGAGCGGATGTTCTATATACTCTATGCCAATAAAGAACATTTAGTGAAGCGAGAACTTCAGCGTTGCATCTCCAATCAGACATATACGGCTTTATTGGGCAGCAAGAATAACATGTCGAAAGGATTGCTCAATGCTTATCCGAATGCCCCAATAATGTTCAAGGATACGTTGTTTGTTGATTTTCTGAATCTTCCGAAGAAGCATAGCGAATCAAAATTGAAAAACAGCTTGGTAGAGCACATGAAACAATTTATTCTTGAACTTGGTAAGGATTTTATCTTTATGGATCAGGAATACCGCCTCAATATTGGCGCATCCACTTTTAAGGCTGACTTGCTGTTCTTCCATCGTGGGTTGCAGGCATTGGTAGCAGTGGAGCTGAAAAAGACGAAATTCCACCCACGAGACCTCGGTCAGTTGGAGTTTTATCTGGAAGCACTCGATAGAGATGTGAAACGCTCTAACGAAAATCCTTCTATCGGCATTATTCTCTGCCCGGAAGCAGACAGGGTTGTTGTGGAATATGCTATGAGCCGAAGTATGAGCCCCACAATGATAGCAGAGTACAAACGTATCCTCATTCCACAGGAACGTATGCAACAGCAACTGAATGAATTTTGCAACCTGTTCTTAAACAAAGAATAGCCTATATGGATACAAAGAAATTACGTCAAAAGATACTTAATCTTGGCTCGCTTAATAACGGCTTGTAAATCTGTTTTGTCCTGCTCGATTCGGTCAATCAGAGCAAACCATTTTTCTATTTCGGTTACAATGCGTTGCTGTTCAGCCAAAGGAGGAAGTGGTATAGCTGTATTTATAATTATTTCTTTCGAAATATTTGGTTGGGCTCCACCACCACCTTTTGCTATAAATTCATTCCTTTGAGATAAAAGGAAATAGAACAAGTAGTCTTGAATAACCGCATCATATTGAATACAAGCGCAACAAGCCTGGTTTGTAGTTGCAGGGAATGTCAGTATTCCTAATTTACCGATAGTAGCCCCATACATCGCTATAAGAACGCTTCCAGTCGGATTTAATTTTGCGGAAGAGTTTGCAACAGCTTCTTCAGTGATATTTTCAGGAATCTCTGTAATCAAACCGTCATTCAAATCACCAGTCTTTAACCATGGAATATTTCCACCATAATAAGATTTGTTTGAACGGCTTGGCGTTCCTCCCGATTGCCATGTACCTATCTGTCCTAATGTAGTCCACTCCCACGAACTCGGCACCTCAAACGGCACGTTCTCATAATGGGGCGTATGTATAGTAAATAATTAAACAACATAATGTGTGTTGTAATCAAGTGAAACGGTAATACCAAAAACAGCCTTCAATAGTATATTGCTATCAAAGGCTGTTTTGTGTATTGTTTGCAGATTTTAATTTTATGCGCTATCCGTTCATAGACAGAAGAAACTCTTCATTATTTATTGTCTTTTCCAATCGGTCTTTCATAAATTCCATTGCCTCTACGCTGGTCATATCGGCAAGGTGATTACGAAGAATCCAGATGCGGTTTATATCTTCTGCCCTATAGAGCAAATCATCTCTACGAGTTGAGCTTAATGTTACATCTACGGCCGGGAATATGCGCTTATTGGCAAGTTTACGGTCTAACTGCAATTCCATATTGCCTGTTCCTTTAAACTCTTCAAATATTACCTCATCCATTTTTGAACCGGTTTCCGTGAGGGCTGTAGCAAGAATCGTAAGCGAACCTCCGTTTTCTACATTACGGGCTGCACCAAAGAAACGTTTAGGTTTATGCAGTGCATTTGCATCTACACCACCGCTCAACACCTTTCCGGATGCAGGCTGTACTGTATTAAAGGCACGTGCAAGACGTGTAATTGAATCTAACAGAATTACAACATCGTGTCCGCATTCTACCAAACGCTTTGCCTTTTCAAGAACTATATTGGCAACTTTCACATGCCTTTCTGCAGGTTCGTCAAACGTAGATGCCACAACTTCTGCCTTTACACTGCGGGCCATATCTGTTACCTCCTCAGGACGCTCGTCTATAAGGAGAACTATCATATACACCTCAGGGTGATTATCGGCAATTGCATTAGCTATCTCTTTAAGCAACATTGTCTTACCTGTTTTAGGCTGTGCTACTATAAGACCACGCTGACCTTTTCCTATCGGGGTAAACATATCCACCACCCTGCACGACAGATTGTTGTGTCCTTTAGAGGTTATATCAAATTTCTCGTTAGGGAACAGCGGGGTAAGAAAATCAAACGGAACACGATCCCTTATAAATTCCGGACTGCGTCCGTTTATCTGGTTTACCTTTACAAGCGGAAAATATTTATCACCTTCACGAGGAGGCCTTATCTCACCAAACAGCGTATCTCCGGTTTTGAGTCCGAACAGTTTTATCTGCGATTGAGACACATATATATCGTCAGGAGAGTTAAGGTAATTATAATCAGACGAACGAAGGAAACCATAGCCGTCCGGCATTATTTCAAGAACTCCGCTTGCCTCAACTATACCCTCAAACTCAATCTTTGGAGCACTCTGCTTTTTCTCGTTTTTATGACGCTTCTCAGTATTTTCCTTTTTCTCTGCAACAGCACTGTTTTCATCCGATACGCCATGATCTGTTCCCTCGGCATAGGCAGCATTGCCATTAGATATTACAGTATCATCATTCTGAGAATCAGAAAGCTGCGCATCTTGCAACATTATATTGGAATCGGTTGTATCAATCTCTTTTTCTGCTACAGTAACAGTCTCTTCCGGCTCATTCATATTTACCTCAGAAGCTATTTCGGCATCATCAGACTCATATTCTGCCTTTGTTTTTTTCTTGCGTCCGCGTTTTTTCTGAACCGGACGGTTTAAAGTTTCATCACTCGCCACATTTGCTGCATCTGCTTTCTGCGTCTCTTCCAACTGCTGTACAGCAGCACTGCTCTCCTGCACTTCGGTTTTAACATCGGCAACGGTTGCACTAACAGAAGGAGCTTCATTTTTATTTGCAGCAATCATTTTAGCGCGTTTTTGGCTATTATGTTTCTCCTCCGTTTTCTCTACTTTTATTGCTTTCTCGCTACCGGCTACACCGGAAACGTTTGCAGCGATATCTGCCGCCTCTGTATTCTCCGCCAATATGGTATTTTTTGATTTTACAGGTTTTGCAGGCTGCTCAGAAGACTCAACAACCGCACGCTTTGGCTTTACATCCAAAACCACAGGCTCAACCTTACGAGAAGTGGTTATCCTTGCTCTTTGCTTTCTTGCAGGACGGCCTACCCCCTGAATAGCCTGTTCATCCAATATCTTATACACAAGGTCTTCTTTTGAGAATGATTTCACTTTGGAAATATTCAACGTTTCAGCTATAGCATAAAGTTCCTCTAAACTTTTACCGCTTAATTCAATAATATCGTACATTTTGTAGTAGTAAAGAGATTTCTTTGTAAGAACCGCCCTTCAAGAACGGAAGGGCGGAACAAAGGTATAATTAACTCCCGAATAAACAAAAAAAATATGGAGTTTGTTGAATTTTTTAACGGAAAACCGCGCTATTTTGCTGCAATCACATCTATCTCTACTCTTGCAGCCTTAGGAAGAGCGGCAACCTGATAAGCTACTCTTGCAGGGTAAGGCTCAGAAAAATATTGTGCATACACTTCGTTCAAAGTTGCAAAATCGCCCATATCTGCAAGATATACTGTTGTCTTTACAACATCTTTAAAAGAATATCCTGCTTCTTCGAGAATATATCCCAAATTTTTAAAAACCTGATGGAGCTGCTCCCTTACACCACCCGGTACAAACTCTCCGGTCTTTGCATCTATAGGAAGCTGTCCGGATACATAAATAGTTCCATTGGCAACAACTGCCTGACTGTAAGTTCCAACAGCCTTTGGAGCCAACGGGCTCGAAATGATTTTCTTTTCCATGTTAACTAAAGTATTAAATATCTTTTGTGTACTATCTATCCCAATAACTTGCATTTTTCTTGTATTGCAGCAAATCTGCAAGGGCAGATGCCTTTGCATTTATCCTAAAGCTCCAACTCTCCCACTGTCCGTTAGGAATCCATGATATTGAAATTACAAAACAGTGCAAATCATACGAACCGCTAAACTGTGTGGTTGTCATCTTCATTTTTGTAAGGTCAAATCCGGTATTGAGATTTACATTAAGGGAAGGGGTAAGTTTCATCTGGGCCGACACGCCAAGCGTCATATTATGATTATGCCTTGTAAGCAACTGCTCATTGGCATACTGGTAACTTCTTCCGTAACTGTAACTAAAATTAAGATTCACGCTCCAAGGTATCTCAGGGTCCATATAATAGACCCAACCACCCGGAATATACTCACCGGTAATAGGGTGATAATAGATTTTCTGATACATCTCAGATTGCGATTTACGCACTGCCCCGTCGGCTGTTGAAGGGTCGTAATTGCTGCCGAGGCGGCTCTTTCCCTCGCCCGAAAATTGATAAGATGTAGATATGCTCGCATTTGTAAGACGCGCCAACCTGAATCCCCCCTCTTGGGCTATATTAAATTTATTTATTCTTGTTCCATACTTGTTTATGGCATACGGGTCAAAGGTTGCATTTGCAGAGATTCCCATTTTGCCAAAAACAGTGGTATTCATATTTACACTTATATTTGAAAGGTTCATGGAATCGGCAAGAAAGTTATATGAACCGCCAATAGAGAGCTGATCTATGAGCTTTATTTTCTTTACACCGGTTCCGGTAGTATCATTCTTATCCCTTACTTTGGCCTCTACATTGTTTCCTATAGAAAAACTCATACTTGCAGATTTTCCACGCCCGACAGGTGAGTATATCTGCCCTTCATACCTATTATAATCTACAACATGCTGAACTCCGTTTGCATCTACATAGCTCATTGAGGTATATCCGTTGGCTGCAGTTCCCATCTCAGGCTGTGCACTAAACGAAATAGAAGGGGTAATCATGTGCCTTATAGCCTCAACCCTGCGGTTCTTTCCAAAATTGAACATACCATACAGACGTGTGCTGAACGATACTCCTGCAGAAAAATTCTGTGTTATTCCAAATGTGCTGAACGGATCAGAATAATTTGTAACCACTTTCTGGGTCTGCTCGTCAAAAGTCTTTTCGGCATCGGAGAAATACCAGTTCATACCGTAAGAGACACTCGGTGAAGCCTGTATATATTTGAACAGCGTAAAAGTAGGAAGACTTATACTAAAGTTATGCTTCATTCCGTTTTTCATCTTTTTAAAGAAATCCGGCTCTTTTACCTCATTTGCCTTAAAATTTATCTTATTCTCCAATGTTGTATTATAATTGAAGGCAAACGATTCATACCACTTCTCTTTTCCTGCCCTCTCTTTCTGACGGAAAGGATATATCCTGTTTACCGTAAAGGTTAGATTAGGGAATGTTACCGCATACGAGCTGTCTCTTGAACTTTGGCTGTGCAATGCATTAACAGTAAGGCTGAAAGGTGAGCCGGCCCACGTTTTTCCGTATGATATTGATGATGAAATCTGGTTCTGCAGAGCCTGGTCTATAGACTGAGAATTATATTTACTGTTAGATGGGCTCGAAAAGTTTACAGAGGCCCTGAATGTTGTTCCTGGACGTGCCTTTGCATCCTGCGAGTGACTCCACTGCACCGAGAAGTTTGTTGTTTCAAAATAATCTGGCGACCCCTTTTCTCCCGACTTGTCGTTAGAGTAGTTTAACGCAAAGTTTCCGTTAAATTTATATCTCTTGTTGTAGCGTGAATTTAACTGCATTCCCCAAGAGCCTCGAGAATATATGTCGGCCGTAGCCGCCAAATCGAGATGTTCACCAAGTATAAAGTAATAACCCAAACCTCTCATAAAGAAACCGCGGGCAGTCTCTTCGCCATAACTTGGCATAAGCAGACCGCTGCTTCGCCCGCTCATCTGCGGCACAAATCCAAACGGAATGGCTATTGGTGTAGGCACATCCTCTACAACCACAAACGAAGGACCAAATACAGTCTGTTTTCTTCCACCGCTTTTGTTTACGACTTTTGCCGCCGTCATCTTCATGTAGAAGTGTGGATGCTCATGGTCGCATGTGGTATATTTTCCCTTTGATATGTTTATAGAATTGTCGGGTTGCTTTTTAAGATATTGACCATGCAGAAATCCGTCGCCCTCCTGAGTTATCATATTTCTGATTTTGGCCTTTTTAGAATCGAAATTGTAATACACACTCTCCATTTCATAGGTGTGGTCTCCTTCGGTCATCACCGGCTGTCCCACAACGGTTCCTGTTGTATCCGGAAGTCCTTTGGCAAACACGGTCTTTGCCTCTACGTCGTATGCCATATAATCGGCTTTTAGCTCCATTTCCTCATATTTTACAGAAACGTCTCCGTAAAAATATATCATCCGCCTGCCCTTTGAGAAATCTTCAACTATAGAGTCCCTTGCAGTTGAAAAGATAGGAAAATCAATGCTGCCCCTGTTTTGCAAAGAATCTGCAGTGGCCAAGGAGTCTGCAACAGCCAAGGAATCTGCAAGCAAAAGGGTATCTGAGACCTTAAGCGAATCGCGCGCAAACAGAGAATCCAAAGCTAACGGCCGAATACTGCTTTTAACACTATACCGGACAACAGGCTTTGCCTGCACCGCAAAGGCAAGCAACAGGATAAACAGCGCAGTATAAATATGGAATGATTTTTTTACAATCATCAAAATGAATCAGTTTGTGGGCTTTTATACAATTTTTATTATTTTTGCAAACCGCAAATTTAATACTTTTTTGCAACTAACATGCCATTACTTTTTAATAAATCAATAAGATATTTACTTACAGCACTTTTAATCATAGTGGCAGTAATATCATTGCCTGCTGCAGAAAGTCCTATTAACAGGATTAAAACTGTAGTTATAGACCCGGGACACGGAGGTCATGACCCTGGAACTATAAGCGCAGGTGCCAAATACAAGGAGAAGAACATTGTACTCTCTGTAGCGCTCAAACTTGGAGGCATGATAAAGGCTAAATATCCGCATATCAAGGTAATATATACAAGAAGTACCGACAAATTCGTTCCTTTGGCAGAACGTTCTGATATTGCCAACCGTAACAAGGCAGACCTGTTCATTTCCATTCATGTAAATGCAACAAAATCCACAAGCGTAAACGGAACGGAGACTTTTGTAATGGGAACGCACAAAAGCGAATCCAACTTTGAACTTTGCAAAGCAGAAAACTCGGTCATAGTAATGGAAGATGATTATAATGCAAAGTACGAAGGCTTCAATCCAAATTCTCCGGAATCGTATATAATATTTTCGCTATTGCAGAATACGCACCTCGAGCAGAGTCTCAAATTGGCTGAGATTGTTCAAAAAAATTATAAGTCGGGCCCTATATACGGCAATAGAGGAGTAAAGCAGGGTGGTCTTATAGTTCTGTGGCGCAGCACTATGCCGGCTATACTCACAGAAATAGGATTTATGTCAAACAGCAAAGACAGAGCCGTAATGATTACCAAAGAGGGTCAGACCAATATTGCAAGACGCCTGTTTAATGCTTTTTGCCAATATAAAAATGCATACGAAGAAGAATCTGATACCGGCATTTCTGCAAATATTATAAAGGAGGGCAACAATGGCTACAAAAATTCATCTGCAGCAACTTCCGGTTCCTCTTACAAATCCAACTCAAACACAGCCAATGCAGGCGAATATTACAGCATACAGATACTGTCGGTAACAAAAGTACTTAAAAGTAATGCTCCCGACCTTAAGAAAAGAAAAGATTTCTCATATATAAAATCCGGCAATACTTATAAATATATGATTGGAAGATATGCAACCCGCACAGAGGCTGCAAAGGCCCTTCCTAAGATAAGAGGCACTTTTAAGGGAGCTTTTATCATACATGTAAAAGAGGGAAAAATTGTACAATAATTAAGATAAAAGTTGCAAAAATGAGGCAGTAAAACTAAGTTTGCGGCACATTTTGCATTACAAACAGCAACGAGATGGAAAAATTTAAACTTACAAAGACACAGGGAATAGGATTGTTCACTATCATTATTCTTATAGCAATATATTTGGTAATCAACTTCTTGAAAGGGCAAGACATTTTCAGCAGCAGAAATACATACTATGCGTCTTTTGAAAATGTAGAAGGGCTATCGGAAACAGGACCTGTATATATAAGGGGACTAAAAGTGGGAATGGTAGACAAGATTTCATACAAGGCGGCAACCGACAATTTTATTGTACAGTTTAATGTAGAATCCGAGTATTCAATCCCAAACAACTCTGTTATAGAGGTTTACAGCTCAGATATATTGGGCAGCAGATCTATGAGAATAAGCATGGGCAACAGCAATGTTTATGCAGAAAGCGGAGATACTTTAAGCGGATGCATTATTCCGGATATGATAACCATGCTCACAAGCGAGATAGCCCCCATGAAAGAGCAGCTTATGGCACTTATGAACAATTTGAATACAGTTCTCGACAATGTAAACACAATTCTCGATTCTAACGGAAAAGCAAATATATCGCAAAGTCTTGCAAGCCTAAATAAAACGCTTAAGAATGCGCAGGGAATTACTGCAAACATAAATTCACTCTCGCCTGAGATAAAATCGTTAATAGAAAATCTAAACAAAGTATCGGCAAGTCTTGAGGCAGGAAGCGGAAACATGACTTCATCGTTGGAAAATCTCAATAAGATTACAACTAATTTGAGCGAAGCCGATTTAAAGGCAACAATAGAGGAGTTAAAAAACCTTATGGAAAATTTACAGAATCCTAACGGCTCTATAGGAAAATTGTTAACAACCGATTCACTCCACAACTCGGTTGACAGCCTTGTTAAAAAGCTCAATATTTTTGTTGAAAAGATGACAGAAAATCCTAAAAAATTTGTAAAAATTTCTGTGTTCTAATAACACAGAACGGCATTTACGGCAATTTTTAAAGGGTGTCTTTTTTTACATTTTTGTATAAAAACACACCCTTTTTTATGCTTAAAAAGAGAGCCATAACAGACACTGCCGCATTGCATAGATACTGAATAAGTTAAGAATTAATACATTGATTTACAATGTATTACAATTAAAGAATTTTTTAACATTGATTTATAATGCATTATAGCGTTTTAAAAAAAAACAATAGATTTTAGATTTTTTTATAAAGTTTTTTTCACCACTTTTGTACTCGGAATTTGAACAACAAAATTTATAAAACGCTAATGGAAAACTCACGGCACATAAAGGTATGGAACGAATGTCTTCAGATAATGAAAGACGTTATCCCTCCAAAGCCATTTGATACGTGGATAAAGCCTATCAAAGCCGTTTCATTAGAAGATTCTACATTTACCATTGAGGTTCCAAACGATTTCTTTAGAGAATACCTTGAGGAGCATTTTATAGATTTTATAGGCAAAGCACTCAAAAGAAAATTGGGAGACAATGCAAGGCTCATGTACAAAGTAAAGATAGTAAATGACGACTTTGGCATTGTAACAGTTCCTCAACAGGAGCATCCGGAGATAAAGAACAAAGATATTCCTTACCCGCAAAAAGAGGGTGTTATAATAAACCCTTTTATAATGCCGGGATTAAAGCAACTGAATATAGATCCGCAGCTTAATCCAAATTATACATTCTCTAATTTTGTAGAGGGAGAGTGTAATAAATTGGGACGTTCTGCAGGCCTCTCTATATCAAACAGCCCCGGTAAAAATGCCTTTAACCCGTTGTTTATATATGGCGGTCCGGGATTGGGTAAAACACACCTTGCACATGCTATTGGAATTGCAATAAAGGAGAAATTCCCGGATAAAATTGTTCTTTATGTGAGCGCAAACCGTTTTCAGACTCAATACATGGATGCGGTAAACGTAAAGAATAAACTCACCGATTTCATGCACTTTTATCAGCTTGTAGATGTGCTCATAATCGATGATGTTCACGAATTTGCCGAGAAACCGGGTACGCAAAATGCATTTTTCCATATATTCAACCAGTTGCATCAATCGGGCAAACAGCTCATTCTCACCTCAGATAAAGCTCCGGTAGATTTACAGGGTTTGGAACAGAGATTACTTTCACGTTTCAAATGGGGTCTTTCTGCAGAACTTACAGCTCCGTCTTACGAAACAAGAAAGGCAATACTTATTGCAAAAAGTTTTAAGGATGGGATAGAGCTGCCACAGGATGTACTTGAATTCCTTGCCACAAATATAACAGGCAATATCCGCGAGATAGAGGGAACACTCAACTCTTTATTGGCTCATGCTATCTTTAATAAGGAGAAGATAACATTAGGTCTTGCGCAAAGGCTTATAGAGAAGATAGTTGTTGTAAATAATGTTGAGATTTCACTAAATAAGATACAATCTACAGTATGTGAGTATTTTGGAATATCTCCTGAGTCTTTGGTATCAAAAACACGCAAGAGAGAGATTTCACAGGCCCGTCAGATTGCAATGTATCTTGGAAGAAACCTAACAAAGAAATCTTTGGCGTCGATAGGTTCACAAATAGGAGGCAGAGACCATGCCACTGTTCTTCACGCCTGCAATACTGTGTCGGACCTTATAGAGACCGACAGAAACTTCAAGCAATACGTTTCAGATATAGAACGCCAACTGCGTCCTCAAGCATAAATTTTGCACTCTGCACGGCAAGCACAACTGCCGTATGTTCAGGCCTGGATAATTTATCTGTTCGCTGTCTGTTATAATTGATTATACCTAATGATTCTCTAACATTACCAATTAAATAAGACACGTGTTACTGTTATATAAGCCTCGTGTTACTGTTATAGAATCCGCCAATTACATTACTTTTTAACAGTTTATAACCCCAGTTCTGCAGCTTTTTGTTCCATAAGGGCGTATGCCTGTTCAAAATTATTCTCTATAGTTCCGTCGAGAATTGCATTTTTAACAAATTCCTTTATTATGCCAATCTCTTTACACGGTTCTATATGATAACGTTCCATAATAATCTGGCCTGTAATAGGATTATTAAAGTTTCGTATTGCATCCTTTGCCTCTACCTCCACAAGTTTTTGGCGCACAAGCATAAAATTATCTTTATGCTTTCTTACTATCTTGTCGTTCTTTGATGTAATATCGGCTTCACACAATGTCATAAGATCATCTATATCATCTCCGGCATCAAAAAGCAGACGTCGTATTGCAGAATCGGTTACCACATCCTGAACCAAAGCTATAGGACGCAAATGCAGTTGCACCATCTTCTGCACATACTTCATCTTTTCGTTAAGAGGCATTTTCAACTGCTTGAATATGGCAGGCACCATCTTTCCTCCTATAAAATCGTGACTATGAAAAGTCCAGCCAACTCCCGGCTCATATTTTTTTGTGGCAGGCTTACCTATGTCGTGCAGCAGAGCCGCCCATCTGAGCCAAAGATTATCGGTATTAAGACAGATATTATCTACGACCTGCAAGGTATGTGCAAAATTATCTTTATGCCCTCTACCTTCCATTGTCTCAACCCCTTTAAGAGCACATAGCTGCGGCAATATATATTCAAGCAATCCTGTCTGTTCCAATAAATTAAACCCAACAGACGGTTTTGGCGAAAGCATTATCTTATGAAGTTCTTCGCTAATTCTCTCACGCGACAATATTTTGAGACGCTCCCTGTTTTTAAAGATTGATTCCAGAGATTCCGGCACTATGGTAAATGAAAGTTGTGAGGCAAAGCGTATGGCTCGTATCATTCTCAAAGGGTCATCAGAATATGTGGTATCTGGTTCCAAAGGGGTTCTTATAAGACCGGCTTGCAAATCGGCTACTCCGTCAAACGGATCTACCAAATGGCCGAAATCATCTTTCTGAAGACTGAATGCCAATGCATTAATTGTAAAATCGCGTCTTTTTTGGTCATCCTCTAAAGTTCCGTCTTCTACAATGGGTTTGCGAGACTCTCTCCTGTACGACTCTTTTCTCGCCCCTACAAACTCAATCTCCATTCCATTATATTTAAACATTGCTGTTCCAAAATTTTTAAAAACCGACAATTTACTACCAATCTTTTCGGCAACTTTCTCGGCAATATCTATTCCGCTTCCCTCTACCACAACATCAATATCCTTACACGGTCTTTTTAAAAAGCAGTCCCGCACAAAGCCCCCTATAACAAAAGCTCTTACACCATTCTCCGCCGCCACTTCCGATATTATTCCAAAAATCTTGTTCTTTAAAAACAATGTATTATCCATATATGCCAATTTAAATCAACCGTTACACTAAAAAATCGTCGTTATAATACGGTATATCATTTGCCAGTCTGTATTTTCCGGTTGCAGCATCCCTTATACAGGCATAAGTAGAGAGTCCATTTGTTATTACGGCGCACTCTACATTCAACACCATATTGTATCTCGAAATCTGCTCCAATACAATATTTTCCAGTTTTATATGAGGAGCTTTACACTCCACTGCAAGCACAGGCTTGAGCTGCTTGTTAAAACAGACTATATCGCACCTGAATTTGCGCGTGTTATACTGCAACTGATATTCGCTTGCCATAAGCGAAAGAGGATAATTGCGCTCTTTGTTAAGCCACTGTATAAAATACTGTCTTACACGCTCTTCCGGAGTAAGGGCAACATATTTTTTTCTAAGAGGGTCAAAAATCCTGTCCATCATCTTATGTTCATTTGTAAAACCCGGTCCAAGTTTGGAGAGTCGTCTGCAAAGATAGATTAAAATTTGCGGTATGCAGAATTTTGCCTACTTTTATCCGACTATTTTATCATGTACCAAACAAATTCCGTATAACCAGCAATATGGCCAAGCAGAACACTCAAGACACTGTTATACAGTTTAATTCTATATTAAAAGACATTAAGGAGCATAAGTTCAAGCCTGTGTATCTCTTTATGGGCGAAGAGCCTTATTATTCCGATATTCTTGTAAATGAACTGCTTGCAAATGTATTGCAACCACAGGAGAGGGATTTTAACCAAACAATCGTATATGGTTCTGATACAAATGCAGCAGAGATTGTCTCTATTGCCCGCCGCTATCCCATGTTTGCAGAGCGACAATTGGTTATAGTAAAAGAGGCCCAGTCTCTCACCAAATTAGAACCGCTTGAGATATACATGCAGTCTCCGGCAACTGAAACGGTTTTGGTTCTTGTGTACACAGGTAAAAGTGCCGACAAACGAAGCGGATTTTATAAAAAAGCAAAGAGTGTGGCGGAAGTTTTTGAATCATCCGTTTTGCAGGAGTGGAAAGTAGCCGAATGGATTGTACGCCATGTAAAGGAGCAGGGACTCTCAATAGCCCAAGATGCTGCAACACTTATGGCGGAGCATACCGGCAACAGCCTTAGAAAGATTGTTTTGGAGATAGACAAACTTATAAAGGGCATTCCTGCGCAATGCAAAGAGATTTCTGTAAAAGATATTGAGACAAACATTGGCATAAGCCGCGAGTTTTCTGCGTTTGAACTTTGCAAGGCAATCTCTTACCGCAACTACGATAAAGCCTTTAAGATTGCCCACTTTTTTGGAGAAAATCCAAAGAAGTACCCGTTGGCACTCACTCTTGGTGCGCTTTTTTTCTATTTTGCCAAACTTCTTAAAGCATACGCATATCTTAAACAAGACGGGGGAACTCCCGAAAATGCAGCCAAGCGGGCAGGCGCTTTTGGTTCACAGGAGAGCGAATATGCAACAGCCATGCGCAACTATTCATACGTAAAAGTAATGGGAATCATTGCACTTATGAAGGAGTGCGATTACAAATTTAAAAGCGGAGGGGCAGGCACCGCTTCTGAGGGTGATTTGCTTATAGAATTACTCTCTAAAATATTTCACTAACCGTTAGCCTCTGCTCTACAAAGGGTCTACATCAATAATAATGGCATTATTGGCTTTAAGCCCCTCTATAGCTTCGAGCAATTTGCGCTTGTTCTCTACAAGCTCCTTGTTTCGCAAAAATTTTATATAGTAACATTTTATCCACTCACCACGCACCCTGTCTACAACAGGCACAAAAGGCCCTGTAACCTCCTTACAGGCAATCTTTTGTAACGCTTCCCCCACCCTACAGCACAGACTATCCAGTTTCTCCCTATCCTTGTGCTTTATAAGTATCTTTACCATACGCACATAAGGGGCAAAAGCAAATTCTTTACGCTCCTGCATAAGAGAGAGAATAAAAGAACTATCTGATTCAGAGACACATGAATCAATTTCATATTTTACAGACGGCATTGCCGATTCTCTTTTAAGCTGCTGCAATACAGGATGATTCTTTTGGTTTGTCTGTATTATTATCTTTCCGCGAGTGCCGCGACGTCCTGTACGCCCCATAAGTTGACTGAACATCTGCAAAGCTCTTTCATCGGCCCTAAAATCCTGAATCCCGAGTATTGCATCGGCCTGCAATACCGCAACCAAATCGAGGTACTCAAAATCAAATCCTTTACTAAGCATCTGTGTTCCAACAAGAATATCGGTTTCTCTATTTGAGAATGCCTTTATAACAGCCTCCTCTCGTCTTTTACTTTCAGCCACATCGGCATCAAAACGCGCAATCCTGCTATTGGGGAAAAGTTCAGCAAGCTCCTCTTCTACTCTCTCCGTTCCAGCACCTTTGTATTCCAACGTATCGAGCCCGCATTTTGAGCATATTCCATTGAATTTTACGGTATAGTCGCAATAATGACATCTTAATGTACCATTATATTTATGGTAACTAAGATTTACATTACAATTTGGACATTTGGGAATAGAACCGCATTCTGTACACTCAACAACAGGAGAATATGAACGTCTGTTTCTTAATATCAATACCTGACGGCCCTTATCAAGAGTTTTTGCTATTTCGTTTATAAGCTTTTGTGTAAACGAGCCTTTCATCTGTCCGCTTTTACGCGCCCAGATAGTATCGGCAATCTCTATAACGGGCGACAATGCCCCATAATATTTTTCGAGCAGAGACACTTTTGCAAAACGACCTATCCTGCAATTATATTCGCTCTCCAAAGATGGGGTTGCAGAACCTAACAATATATTTGCCTCATGTATTTTTGCCAACATTATAGCAGCATCTCTTGCATGGTATCTCGGAGCAGGTTCGGTCTGCTTATAACTACTGTCGTGCTCCTCATCTGCAATAACCAGTCCCAGATTTTCATAGGGTAAAAAGAGTGCAGAGCGGGTTCCGAGTACAATTACCGCATCATTAGGAGTTTTCTCCTCGACAGAAGAGCTATCTCCAATATACTCTTTCAAAAACTGTCGGGATACTATTTTATATATACGGGCCTTCTCTGCGGCTGTCTGTTTTGAATGATAAACTAACAGTCTGCCTCCGAAAACCTTTTTGAGCCTTTGCTGAAGCTGCTTGCTTATTGCAATTTCCGGGACCATGAAAAGCACACTTCGTCCCATGCTTAACACCCTGCTTGCCAGATTAATATAAATCTCCGTCTTACCGCTTCCCGTAACACCATGCAACAGCACAGGCAATCCAGACATTTTAGGCAGACCCTGTTGCTCGGCGATACTCCGAAATTTAGGCATTCCCGAAGCATCCGATATATTAGAATTATTTACTTTAACGTTTTGCTCTCCAGCCGCCTGTTCGCGAACATTCTGTGCATTAACATTTTGAGCACCACAATCCTGCTCGCGAACAACTTGCGTACTAACATTCTTAATACCAAAATTTTGCGCGCTCACTTTCTGTGCGATAATAGTTTTGACACCATAATCCTTTTCACCAACATCTTGTATAGCAACGCTTTGAGTATCACAATCTTGTTCGCTAATATTCTGTGCATTAACATTTTTAGCACCACAATCCTGTTCACTAATACTCTGCGTACCAACATTTTGAATACCGTGA
>CAZULV010000009.1:0-1461 GCA_964621625.1 uncultured Muribaculaceae bacterium
GGCAATTATACCTTTTTTGTGGTAGAATCGATTTTTCTTATAACCTTACACGGATTTCCTGCAGCTAATGAACCTGCGGGGATGTCTTTATTGACAACGCTTCCGGCACCTATTACACAATTATCGCCAATAGTAACTCCGGGCAAAACGCAAACATGTGCTCCTATCCATACATTATTGCCTATTCTTATTGGTAGTGCATATTCAAGCCCGCTATTTCTTTGCTCCACATCAAAAGGATGTCCGGCTGTATAAAATCCGCAACCCGGAGCAACGAATACGTTGTCGCCAAATTCAACTTTTGCCCCATCTAAAATAACACAGTTAACATTGGCGTAAAAATTTTCGCCAATTTCTATGTTATAACCATAATCACACCAGAACGGCTGTTCTATTAAAAAACCATGCTTTGTTTTTCCAAACAAACTCTCAATAATCTCCTTCCTGCGTTTACTCTCCGATGGCGGCAAATGATTATACTCATAGCATATTGTCTTGCATTTTTGCCTCTCCGCTATCAACTCTGCATCATTGGCATCATAAAGCTTTCCCTGCTTGCATCTCTCCTTTTGGGTTATATTCTTCATTTTATAAAACTTCTAAGCATCTCAATCTCTTCTTCCCAGATTTCCGGTTTAGGGGTCTCCATTATAAGTGGAATACCGTCAAATCTCTTATCCTCCATAATCATCTTAAACGGAACAATTCCCAGCATGCCTTCTCCAATACTGCTATGCCTGTCTACCCTGCTTCCTACAGCTTTTTTTGCATCATTTAAATGCATTCCTTTTAAATATTTGAATCCTACTATCTTTTCAAATTCATCAAAAACCTGACAGAATCCCAATTCTGTAGATAAATCGTATCCTGCCGCAAAAGCATGGCAAGTATCAATACATACACCAACTCTCTCCTTATCCTCAACCCCATCTATTATAGCAGCCAAATGTTCAAATGCAAATCCCACATTAGACCCTTGCCCTGCTGTATTTTCAATAACTGCCGTAACCCCTTTACTCTTGTCTAATGCAATATTTATAGACTCCGCAACCCTTTTTAAGCACTCATCAACGCTTATCTCTTTCAAATGGCTTCCCGGATGAAAATTCAATCTGTCCAATCCCAACTGCTCGCATCTTTTCATCTCCTCCACAAATGCTCCTCTCGACTTCTGCAACCCCTCCTCATTAGGGCTTCCCAAATTTATCAGATAACTATCATGCGGCAAAATCTGTCCCGCTCCATATCCGTACTTTTCACAAGCCTCCTTAAACGCCTTAATTTCTCCATCCGTTAAAGGTTTTGCCATCCACTGCATCTGGTTTTTCGTAAATAATGCAAACGCATTTGCTTTAATTGCATTTGCGTTGGCCGGGGCTTTGTGGAGGCCGCCGGTTGTGCTTACATGTGCTCCTATATATTTCATCGTTTTATAATTTTAAACGTCGTATTTCTTCGTTA
>CAZULV010000009.1:1561-44052 GCA_964621625.1 uncultured Muribaculaceae bacterium
CTTCGTCGCATCTATATCCTCACATACCCAAGTATGCTGCGGTATATCTGCTCCTTGTGCCTTGAACTACTCGTTTAAAATTATAAAACCGTTTTTAGTTCAAGGTTTAACATCGTACTCTTCGTTACTTCGTCGCATCTATATCCTCACATACCCAAGTATGCTGCGGTATATCTGCTCCTCAGGTATATCTGCTCCACTGGGTATATCTGCCGCAAGGCCTAACTGATTTGTGAGTAGTCTTTGGCGTCTCGTCCCTCTTTTCTTAGTGTAGCCAACTGCTCCTTAAGTAATCTGTTCTCGGGCTTCTCCAACATGGCGTCGTTGTCAAGTATATTTTGAGCCAGCCGTCGGGCGTCTTCTAAAATAAGAGAATCTCTTCCTATATTGGCTATATGCAAATCCATTGCAAGGCCGCTCTGGCTTGTTCCCTCTATATCGCCCGGACCTCGCATTCTTAAATCTGCCTCTGCCAGTTCAAACCCATCTTGTGTCTGGCACATCAAATCTATTCTTTGCCGGCTCTCCTTACTCAACTTGTATCCGGTCATGAGTATGCAATACGATTTTTCTGAGCCGCGGCCTACGCGTCCCCTCAATTGATGCAACTGGCTCAGCCCAAACCTCTCTGCGCTCTCTATAACCATTACCGAAGCATTTGGCACATCCACTCCCACTTCAATTACCGATGTGGCAACCAGAATATGCGCCTTTCCGCTTGCAAAAAGGTTCATGTCGTACTGTTTGTCTTCGTTTTTCTGTTTGCCGTGCACAACGGCCGTAACGTATTCCGGAGCTTTGAACTCCTCTATAATTGTTTCGTAGCCCTCCTGCAAATTTTTGTAATCCATCTTTTCGCTCTCTTTTATGAGAGGATATACAACAAAAACCTGACGGCCGGCCTTTATCTGCTCTTTCATAAAGGCAAATACACGGCTACGCCTGCTTTCGGTGGCATGTATTGTTTGTACCGGCTTTCTTCCGGGAGGCAACTCGTCTATTACCGATACGTCTAAATCTCCGTAAAGTGTCATTGCCAAAGTCCTTGGAATAGGAGTAGCTGTCATTACTAAAATGTGCGGAGCTATACTGGACTTCTGCCATAATTTAGAACGCTGTTCAACACCAAACCTATGCTGCTCGTCTATTATGGCTATACCTAAGTTCTTGAACTCCACGGCATCTTCTATAAGCGCGTGTGTTCCTACAAGCATATTAAGCTCTCCGCAAGACAATTGCGCAAGCAACTCTTTTCTCTCCTTTGCTTTGGTGCTTCCTGTGAGCAATCCTATTTTTACACCGGTTGGCATCAGTAATTTTGAAAGCCCTTTGAAGTGCTGTTGTGCAAGCACCTCGGTAGGAGCCATAAGACAGGCCTGAAAACCGTTGTCTATGGCTATAAGTGAGGTAAGAAGCGCAACCAATGTTTTACCGCTTCCTACATCGCCCTGTAGCAGACGGTTCATCTGTTTGCTGCTGCGCATATCGGCCCACATCTCTTTTATAACCCTTTTTTGAGCTCCCGTAAGCGGAAAAGGCAACGATTCGTAACATTTGTTAAAAGCCTCACCTATGCGTTTCATTACAATTCCGCTCTCTTTGCACATACGCACGCTTTTCTGTTTGAGCAGGCTCAGTTGCAGGTAAAACAGTTCTTCGTATTTAAGGCGGAGCTGTGCCCGTGAGAGGGCTGTATCATTTGTGGGAAAATGAATATTCTTTAAGGCAAAATCTATACTGCACAGGCCTTTGCGCTCTAAAATATATTGAGGCAACGTCTCTTGCAATGCAGGAAGGTATTTCTCTATGAGTGTATATTCCAGTTTGGCAATAGCCTTGTTGCCTATATTGTTGTTTTTGAGCTTTTCTGTACTCGAATATACGCCCATCATGGAGCTTCCACCAAATGTGGCATCGGCAGTAGGAGGAATAAGCTCCGGGTGTACCATGTTTACAACTCCGTTAAATTCGCTCGGTTTGCCAAAGGCAATATATTCGGTTCCTGTAGTAAGTTTCTCCTTAATCCACTTTATACCCTTAAAAAATATCAGGTCCATAGAACCTGTGGAATCTCTGAGAACGGCAATCAGACGTTTGTTTGCAGGAGTGTTCCCAACTACGCTTATAGATGTTATTTTTCCTCTCACCTGAATGTAGGCCATTGACGGCTGCACCTGACTGATTGAGTAGATGCGGCTTCTGTCTACATATCTGAACGGAAAAAAATAGAGCAGGTCTCTGAATGTGCAGATGCCAAGCTCCTTTGTGAGAAGTTCTCCCCGTTTAGGCCCTATTCCGGGCAGGTATTTTATATCTGATTGCAGAATATTTGACATAAGACAAAGATACTAAAAAAACTTTTCGTAACTTGCACGGTTTTAATTTTTATTGGATATATGGCAAAAGTTATCGTAGGAATTACGCAGGGAGATACAAACGGAATTGGATATGAGGTAATTATAAAGACTCTGTCTGATGCCCGCATATTGGATATGTGTACCCCTGTGGTTTATGGTTCATCAAAGGCTTTCGGGTTTTACAGAAAGCATATTCCCGAGACCGAAAATATAAATACAAATGTTGTTTCTTCTGCAAAAGATGCTCATCCCAAAAGGGTAAATATAGTAAACTGTATTCCTGAAAACTATCCTATAGAGCCCGGCCAACAGACTCACGAAGGTTCAAAGGCGGCTATCGCAGCTTTAGAAACTGCAGTTAAGGAGCTTAAAGAGGGGTATATAGACGTTTTGGTAACTGCACCGTTCAATAAACGTGCGGTATCCGAGGAGACATTCAAATTCCCGGGACATACAGAATATCTTGTAAATGAATTTGGTGCATCCGACGGACTTATGTTCCTTTGTGCCGATAAAATGCGCGTTGGTGTGGCAACCAATCATCTTCCGTTGGCAAAAGTGCCTGCTGCAATAACCGAAGAGCGCATTCTTAGCAAACTCAGGCTCATGAATGAATCTCTGTTGCGCGATTTTAATATAGTAAAGCCAAAACTTGCCGTTTTGGGATTGAATCCGCATTCGGGAGATAGGGGATTGCTTGGCAACGAGGAGATTAATGTAATAGCTCCGGCTATAAAAAAGGCCGAAGAAGAGGGTATATTGGCTTTTGGCCCGTATCCTCCCGACGGATTTTTTAGCATAAACATGCAGTATAAATTTGATGCGGTATTGGCAATGTATCACGACCAGGGATTAATTCCTTTCAAATCCCTTGCCTTTGACTCAGGTGTGAACTTTACAGCAGGACTCCCTGTTGTAAGAACATCTCCGGATCATGGTACAGCGTACGATCTTGCAGGAGAAAATAAAGCTAATCCGCAATCTATGATGTCTGCTCTCTATATGGCCATAGATGTTTACAATAATCGTAAACGCTATGACGAAATGCATGCCAATCCGCTGCCCGTAAAGGAGTTTGAAAGCTCTTCAAACAAAGATAGGGGCGGCAGACCTGTAATTGCATAAATAGAGAGAGGAGCTGTTATGGCGGATAATTCAGTAATACAATTATATACCGATGGCTCAAGCCGTGGCAACCCAGGACCGGGTGGCTACGGCGTTGTGCTAAGGTGCGGCGAGCATTACAAAGAACTTTCGGCCGGCTACTCCTGTACAACAAATAACCGTATGGAGTTGTTGGCTGTGATAGTGGGCTTAGAGGCTATCAAACGCAAAAATGCTATAGTGCATATCTATAGCGATTCTTCCTATGTTGTAAAGGCTGTAAATGAAGGTTGGCTGCAGAAATGGATTCTTAAGGGGATAGAAAAGCAGAAAAATCCGGATTTATGGCAAAGATTCCTGCAAGTGTACAGAAAACACAGAGTGTCGTTCTTTTGGATAAAGGGACATGCGGGGCATCCTGAGAATGAGAGGTGCGATAAATTGGCTGTAGAAGCCGCGTTATCTCCATCTCTGAAAGAGGATACAGGATATTCGGCCGTGTAATTGGTTTATAGCAAGGAGCGATAAAATTCGAGGCAGTTTCTTAAACTTTTTTTTCTTAAAAAAGTCTTATATCTGTATTATTTAAAATATAAGACAATGAAGAAAAGTTTTTTGTTTATGATGTTTGCGGCTTTGTTATGTGCTGCAAATCAGATGTATGCGCAATTTAAAGAGGAGAATATGAATGCCTCTATGCAGGATATGCGTTTTGGAAGACCGGACGGGCATGGCAGACATGGAGGGCCCGGCGGATATGGTGGCAGAGGTGATATGGTACAGATGCGGGTAAAACGTTTGACCGAACAGCTACAACTTACAAAAGAGCAGGCTGCCAAGATAGAATCTATCTATAAGGAGCAGGCAGAAGCGCGTAGAGCCGAGATGGAAAAGTTCAGACAGAGCGGTGAAAGACCGGATATGAATGCAATGAGAGAACAGATGAATGCGGAGCGTGCAAAAACAGATGCAAAGATTGCAGAGATACTTACCCCTGAGCAGAATGCAAAGTATATGCAGCTGCAATCTTGTGGGGAGAAAAACAGAAAGCCTGATAACTGCAAGTGTGGGGATAAATGCAAAAAGGATGCTGTCTCCAAAATGCAGAGAGAATTAAACCTTTCCGATGAACAGGTTGGGCAGTTAAGGCATATTATGGCTTCAAAAAGAAAACAGAATAAGGCCGATATGGACAAGGCGTTGCAGCAAGTGCTTACAAAAGAGCAATATGCAAAATTTAAAGAGATGAAACAATCTAAATGTGCAGATAAATAGTTTTATGTAAGTTGTACTTGATTGATAACTACGATAAAGCCGGCGATACTATAACAGGTTGCCGGCTTTTTGCTGTAAGAGTGCCAATAAAATTTAAAACCGCTTCATAATCTTCAAATAAAAGATTAACTTTGCAAGATTATGGCTAAAACTATAATTGAAAAATGCTATGAAAACATTCTTTGAGAGGGATAATCTGCGTTATGCAATGGTGGGAAGCGGAAGTTGGGCTACAGCTCTTATAAAATTGCTGTTTAACCATCAGTCTAATATAGGATGGTATCTGAGAGACGAAAAAAAGATAGAACGAGTAAAGAAGACTGCTCATAATCCTTTTTATCTGCAGTCTGTACATCTTCAGCCGGAAAGGCTGCAAATGAGCACCGATATAAACGAGGTGGTGGCCAATGCCGATGTGCTGGTTTTCTGTACTCCGTCGGCATACTTTATGAATATAATGTCTAATCTTACCGTTTCTCTCGAAAACAAGTTCATTATATCGGCAATTAAAGGTTTTGTTGCAGAAGAGAACCTTACTATAGCCGAGTATTTTCACAAGTATCATAATATTCCGTTCGACAGGATTGGTGTGATAAGCGGGCCGTGCCATGCCGAGGAGGTTTCTATGGAGAGGCTCTCATATCTAACGCTTTCGAGCAAGCATGTTGAGATTGCACGGGCGTTATGCGATGTGTTTGCTTGCGATTACATAAAAACCACTCCCGGAACCGATATTTACGGTGTAGAATACTCTGCCGCGCTAAAAAATATTTACGCCATAGCCGCAGGTATATGTCACGGATTGGGATACGGCGATAATTTTATGGCGGTACTTATGACAAATGCCTATCACGAAATTGCCGAATTTCTTAATGCAACACATCCTGATAAAGACAGGGTACTTACAACGTCGGCATATTTAGGCGATCTGCTTGTTACAGGATATTCGCAATTCAGCCGCAACAGAACATTTGGAAACATGATAGGAAAGGGGTACTCCGTAATAAGTGCGCAGGCAGAGATGAATATGGTTGCCGAGGGGTATTACGCTTCAAAGTGTATAAACGAGATAAACAAGGAGTACAGGATAGATATGCCTATTGCCGAGGCTGTGTATATGATTCTGTATGAACATAAATATCCTGCATACGTAATAAAACAGCTTACCGATAAATTATATTAGAATAACTAAAAACAGATATATATGGTTTCAGTAAATTTAAAGGCAGCAGGAGATTTTATTCCTGACGGTTTATATAATGAATATTTTGAGAAGGCTTGCGGCGGATTGAGAACTGTGCTGCAGGGAACAGGTGCCGGAAACGATTTTTTGGGTTGGGTAACTCTTCCGGGCGAGGTGGATGAGAAACTTATAGATTCATGTAATGATATTGTAAAGAGGTGGAAAGGAGAGGTAGATGTTGTTGTTACAATTGGTATAGGCGGCTCTTATTTGGGAACAAAGTGTGCCATTGAGGCCCTTTCTCATACATTTGCAGCGGCTATGCCATCTGAATTTCCTAAGATTGTTTATGCAGGACACAACATGTCTGAGGATTATGCTGCCGAACTTTTGGATTTCCTTAAAGACAAGACTTTTGCTATTGTGGTAATTTCTAAATCGGGTACAACCACCGAGCCTGCAATAGCATTCAGATTGCTAAAGGAGCATCTTGAGGCGCGTTTTGGAAAAGAGGTTGCAAAAGAGAGAATAGTTGCAGTTACAGATGCCTCTAAAGGGGCTTTGAGAACTCTTGCAACCCAAGAGGGATATTCTACATTTGTAATTCCCGATAATGTGGGCGGCCGTTTCTCTGTACTTACACCTGTTGGTCTGTTGCCTATAGCTCTTGCGGGATTTGATATAAAAAAATTAGTTGAGGGGGCAAGAAACATGCAAAAGGCTTGTGTTGTTGAATCTCCCGAAAATCCTGCGCTTGTATATGCAGCGGCAAGAAATTCGTTGTATTCTCAAGGTAAAAAGATAGAGATTCTTGTAAATTATAATCCTAAGTTGCAGTATCTTGGCGAATGGTGGAAGCAACTTTACGGAGAGAGTGAAGGCAAAGAGGGGAAGGGCATTTTTCCGGCCTCTGTAAACTTCTCTACAGATTTACACTCTATGGGGCAATATATTCAGGATGGTGAACGTACTCTGTTTGAAACCAATGTTCTGGTAAAAAATCAGTTCCATACAGTAAAGATAGAGGCCGATAAGCAGAACCTCGATGGTCTTAATTTTTTAGCAGGAAAGAGAATAGAGGAGATAAACAGAATGGCCCAGCTTGGAACCAGACTCGCTCATACAGACGGAGGTGTTCCAAATATAGAGATAGAGATTGAAAAAATAGATGAATACAATCTTGGAGAGCTGTTCTATATGTTTGAGATGGCTTGCGGAATAAGTGGTTATATACTTGGCGTTAATCCGTTTAACCAGCCTGGTGTAGAGGATTATAAGAGAAATATGTTTGCCCTGCTTGATAAGCCGGGTTACGAGGAGGCTTCAAAAGCCATAAGGGCACGTATATCATAGAAACATAATACACACATATACAGTGGAGAAAAACGCTGAATTTTTAAGATTAGTGGCGCGGGCTTTCGTTGAAAACGAGGCCCGTTCCTATATGGCGCAACCGTTTGGCGATACGGTTTTTATCTTTCCAAACAGGCGTTCGATGAAGTTTTTCCAGAAGTATCTTGGTGAGGAGTTCGGCAGGATATATGCCAAGCCTCTTTTCTCTCCACAGATGCTTACAATCAGTGAACTGTTTGGAAGTTTATGCAATCTTAAGCCTGTTGATAGTATTGAGGCACAGTATGTATTGTACCGCAATTATATTGCGCTAAGGGAGGCGGCAACGAGAGATAACCGTGCGGCAGAAATAACGGAGTCTTTTGATGAGTTTATCCATTGGGGAAACATTATACTTGCAGATTTTAATGATATAGACAAATATCTTATAGATGCACGACAGCTGTTTACCAATATAAAAGATCTCAAGCAGTTGGATAGTGACTATTCATTTCTCTCTACAGAACAGCATAAAGCTGTTGAAAAGTTCTGGAGCAGTTTCCTTGGTGGTGGCGGCAGCTTTAATTTTAAGAAAGAGAGTTTTTCTTCTTTGTGGAACATAATGTATTCCCTTTATAAAAACTTTAGAGACGACCTTCAAGGGCGCGGATTAGGTTATGAGGGAATGATTTACAGAAAAGTAGCCGAGAATCCGCATGTTTGTGAAGATAAGTTTGGCAAATTGGTGTTTATTGGCTTTAATGCTCCAAACAGATGCGAGAAAGCTCTAATGAAGTGGCTTAAAGAGCATGGACGGGCAGATTTTTATTGGGACTTTTACGGACCTATGGTTACCGATAAAGAGAATAAGGCATCTATGTTTATATCCGAAGCTGTGAGGGAATTTCCAAGCAAATACAGGATAGAGTGTAAAACCGAGATGCCCGATTTTAATGTAATAGGAGTTCCGTCGGGTGTAGGACAGGCATTTGTGGCAGCCGATATACTTAAAACGATTTCGGAAAATGGCTCAGAACCTATAAAAACGGCTGTAATTCTGCCGGATGAGACCCTTCTTATGCCTGTACTTGATTCAATCCCCGACAGTTACTCAAAAATAAACGTAACAATGGGATTTCCTATATCTGCAACTCCGCTTATGAGTTTTATGAATGCGGTTACCGCTTTTCAGAAAGATATAAAGGTTAAAGGGGGAAAACGTTGTTTTTATCACGGAACAACATGTGAACTTCTTAGGCATGAATATATGAGAGGGGCAGCTCTGCAAGAGTGTGAAATGCTTGTAAAAGAGATAATAAGGCAGAATGTGATTTTTATGGCAGAGGATAATGAGCTGCTTAAAAACATTGCATCGCCATTGTTGCGGGCTATATTTAAAATGCCCGAAAATAGTGCACAAATGCTTGAATATCTGTTGGAAATACTCAAAGAACTTGATGCTTGTACAGATACGCTTAACAGGGAGTTCATTTACAGATACTACCTTGCAATAGACCGTCTTATGCGTCTTGCCATACCTATGAAAAAGGAGACATGCCTTAGGCTTCTTTCTCAGATAACAGGTGGAATAACAATACCTTTCAGAGGTGAGCCGTTGGCAGGATTGCAGATTATAGGCTCGCTTGAAGTGAGGGCATTGGATTTTGAAAATATTATAATATTGTCTGTAAACGAAGGTCGTTTTCCGGCCTCGTCGCAATCGAACTCGCTTATTCCGTATAATCTGCGTATAGGATTCGGATTGCCTACGTATGAACTCCAGGATGCCATTGCTGCATATCATTTTTACAGAAGCGTGTGCAGGGCAAAAAATGTATGGCTTGTATATGATACACGCACAGAAGGACTTAAGAGCGGAGAAGAGAGCCGGTTTGTAAAACAACTTGAGTATCACTATAATATACCGCTTAAAAAGAGCGTGGTCTCGGCAGCGCCTGTGGTAGATGAGGCCGGAACTGCAATTTCTGTACAGAAAACAGGGCCGATAATGCAGAAGCTGTATGATGCCTTTGATGCCGAGTGCGGGAAAAAAGTACTGTCGGCAAGTGCAATAAATAATTATCTGGCATGTCCTCTGCAATTTTATTTACAGTATGTAGAGGGTATAAGGGAGAGTGATGAGATAGAAGAGAGTGTTGAGGCAAGCACATTTGGAACAATTTTCCACGATTGTATGGAGGAGATTTATTCAAAATATAAAGGAGAGATTGTGAGTGTGGAAATTTTGGACAGCATAATTGGAAATGATGCCTTAATAGAACGTGTTATAAAGGATAAATTCTTTAAAAACAAGATATTGGAGATAGAGGGGCGTAATATGATAATAAAAGAGGTAATAAAGAAATATATCCTTATAACAATAGAGTATGATAAAAAATATGCACCGTTTGAATATGTTGGAGGAGAGGAGACCTTCTATCATAAATTGGAGTTGCCAAATGGCCGCAAGGTAAAATTTATGGCGGTTATAGATAGAATAGACAAAACAGGACGAGAGGGAGAAACTTTAAGGGTTATAGATTATAAAACCGGGCGTGTTGAGGTTCCTAAAACGGATTCAAAGATAGAAGACCTGTTTGACAGAGAGAGCGGAAAGCAGTACAAGGCATTTGTGCAGCTCTATCTTTATGCTCTTGTATTGGCAGAGAATGCAGGTGCAGACAAATTACTTAAATTAAAAGACGGACGAAGGGTAAGGCTCTCTTTCACAGAAGATTCATCTGATTTTGAGGTTGCTGTATATCCTGTTACTGCACTAAAAAAGGATTCGGTTGTAAGCGAGCCGGTATATTCTGGCAATCTTGAGACCTATAAAAAATGCCTTACCGAGTGTGTTACAGAGATTTTTAACAGCGATATTCCTTTTTATCAGGCAGATGAGCAGAGCACTGCGTGCGGATATTGCATGTTTAAACAAATTTGCGGGAGGTAGCGGCTTATGGAAAAATGCATTAATGTTTACAAGGCATCGGCAGGTTCAGGAAAGACCTATACACTCACTCATGAGTATATAGATTTGATTCTTAGAGATGAACAGGCATATAGACATGTGCTTGCGGTAACTTTTACCAATAAAGCTACCGATGAGATGAAGCGTAGGATACTGAAAGAGCTCTACAGAATGGGACAGACTCAGGATATAAAAGGGGCAATGGCCCGCAATGTTCTTATAAAGATATTGCACGATTATCCGGCCTTCTCTATAAGTACCATAGACAAATTCTTTCAGGGGGTTATGCGGGCATTTGCCAGAGAACTGGGGCGTATGGCAACTTATAGTGTTGAACTGGATGAAGAGCTTGTAAGAATGACCGCCATAGATAATCTGTTTGCAGATTTGGATAAGAGTGAGAACAGCGATCTGCTTGCATGGCTTATAGATTTCTCTTTGGAAAGAATAGAAAACGGAGAATCATGGAAGATAAGCAGTGATATATCAAAACTCTCAAAGAGCCTTTTCTCAGAAGATTTTAAGATTAAAAACAGTGGAAGGGAAGTTGTGGTGCAGGCAGACCGACATGCTCAGATGAAAAAAATCTTAAGACTCAAAAAGCAGGTAACTGCAATCGTTGCCGATTTTGAAAAGCAGTGTCGCGAAATAGGAAAAGAGGCCCTCTCTATTATGAAAAATTGTGATTTGGAGTGTTGCAATTTTAAAGGGGGAGCACGTTCTGCATTTAATATATTCGGGCTGTTGGCTGTAGGTGAGAGGGTTGGAGTAATGTTATCCAATTCGCTTGTGGAGAGTTACGGAAATGTTGATGCCTGGTACACAAAATCAAAAAAAGCAGATGCTTATAAATTTGAACAGGCATACAGTCTGGGCCTTAATGATTGTATAGGAAAACTTATAGAGCTGTATGAAAAGCCACTGGAGTTGTACAATACAGCCAAGGCAGTGCTTGGAAACCTAAACAGTCTTGGAATTTTGGAGAGTGTATATTCTTATATATTAGAATATTGCAAAGAAAAGAATATAATCCTTCTTTCAGAAACAACAGAATTGTTAGGCAAAATAATAGATGGAAACGACACACCGTTCATATATGAAAAAGTTGGTACATGGATAAACAACTTTATGCTCGATGAGTTTCAGGATACATCTCTTATGCAGTGGCGCAATTTTATACCTCTTTTGGCCGACAGCGTTGCAAACGGAGAAAAGAACCTCATAGTAGGAGATGTAAAGCAGAGTATATACAGGTTCAGGAACTCGGATTGGGAGATTTTGGAATCCGGTATAAAAGAAGAGTTCGGAGATAATGTGGGCTTCAGTTCTCTGGATGTGAACTGGAGAAGTGCACGCAATATAGTTGAGTTCAATAATTCTTTTTTTGAAGCAGCGGCACGGGAGGCAAAGAGTGTTTATGAGTTGTCGTGCAGTGACGATGATGTAATTGGAAAGAGAAATGCAGAACGTATTGAGGGAATATATAGCAATTTCAGGCAGAAAGTTCCGCCGCAAGATGGGTATGCCGGCTATGTGAATGTGAATTTTTTGAATAAAAAGGCACTTGATGAGATTGGTGTAGATTATGATGTTATTGTAAATGCCCATGTAATAGAGAATGTTAAGAGACTGCTCGATAAAGGATACAGACAGGGTGATATAGGAATACTTGTACGCTGGAATTCAGAAGGGGCTTCTGTAGCGCGGGCACTTCTCGCGGCAGGTTATAGAGTAATATCCTCTGATTCGCTTACCGTATCATCTTCTGCAGCCGTAATAAAAGCTGTTAATATGCTCAAATGGCTCGATGACCCCAAAAACATATCGGTTACAATATATTCCGATTTGCTGAAAGACAGTAGAGGAGTGGAGTCTATATCAAACCAAGAGTGCGAAGAACTCAGAAAAATGCCTCTATACCAGATGTGCGAACAGGTTATAAGGTTTTTTCTTTCCAATAGTCAGAAAGAGGATATTGCATTTTTGCAGGCCTTTTTGGATATGGCTATAGAGTATTCGTCGAGATATGGCAGTAATTTGTCGGGATTTCTAAAATGGTGGGACGAAAGCGGTATAAAGAAATCCATTTCATCTCCTTCTGAACAGGATGCAATTCAGGTAATGACTGTGCATAAGGCTAAAGGTCTGGCATTTGAAGCTGTTATAATTCCTTATTTTTGCGAAACATTAGACCATGCCTATAGCAGGATGCCGCTATTGTGGAGTACGGCTGCCTCTTCTGTTTTGGAGTACGATGGACCGCTGCCTGTAAAGTATGCGCAGACTCTTAAAAATACCCTGTTCAGCAACGATTATTATAAAGAGAAATTGGCGGTTTTTATAGATAACCTCAATATTGCTTATGTTGCATTTACCAGACCGCGGAGAGAACTTGTTGTAATAGCTTCTGCTCCAGATTATACAAAGGGAGGAGGCTACTCTGTAAAGGCGGTTTCGCATATTCTGTATGGTTATATGCACTCTGTTGCCGGTAAAGAGAACGGTAACGAAAATTGTAATGGAGGTGATAATTCAAACGGCTGTGTAAATAATCCAAATGTTGTTCACAATACAAAGAGGGTAAAAGTTGGAGATATAGAGGTAGAGACCGATGAGTTTATTATTGGAGAGACGGAGTCATTCCAAAGTAAAGATGCAGTAGAAAATAACCTGTTCTGTTTGGGAGACCGATTTATTAATCCGCTCAACAATAGCAGGATAAAGACATCTTTGCAGAGCGGCTCAATTAATGATGAACTCTCTTTACGCGACAACGGAATACTTATGCACGATATTTTTGCTACGATTGCAACACCTGAAGATGCCATGCGTTTAGAGGATGGAGAGTGCAAGGAGCGCATATTGGAACTTATAAAATCTGTTGAGGATAGAGGTTGGTTTTCAGATAAATATACAGTCTTTAGAGAGTGCTCTGTATTACAACCCGACGGCTCTGTTCTCAGACCTGACCGTGTACTCGTATGCGGCAATGAGGCAATTGTGATAGATTATAAATTCGGAGAATATACGCCTCAGAACAAAAAATACCATAAGCAGGTGCAAAAATATATGCAACTGCTTATGGATATGGGTTATACCGCTGTAAGCGGATATTTGTGGTATATGAAAGAGAGCTTCATAGAAGCTGTATGAACCTATATTGTCTGGCCTTGAAAAATGTTTGATTGTTCATAAGGAACAAGAAGGCCTGTCATGGTTAGGTTATTGCTGTTAAAATTAGGATATATTGTAACAGTAACCCTGTTGCTGCCCGGAATCATCTGTATGTTTACCGATGCAGATACTGCAATGCCTTGGTCTACAAAATTGTAATATACGATTCCCTTTTTGTCGGTACTCATTGTAATATTTGATGGGCTTCCCTGTACTGTAACTCCGCCAACACCGTTAGGACCCGGATTAAAGTTGCTTGTTGCAACCTGTATTACTGCCGAACCTTGATTTATATACACAAAGTTTGTAATAGACGATACATATTCTACCATGCCTCTCGGAAATATAAGCTGATCTACCTCTACAACAAATGACTGGTTCTTTAGAGCCTGCAGAGCCTGTTCGTAGAGTTGCTGGTTTTGCTCCGCTATTATTTTTTTACGGGCTGCCCGTTCTGCCTTGCGTGCCTCTTTAGGTGTCATTGTACGTTCTCCATTGGTGTTCTGTGCCATCATATCACCCGGCTCCAATGTAAATGCAAAAAGCATAATCAATAGGTAATAAATTTTTTTCATACTCACTGTTTTTAAAATTCATATTAAGAACAAATATCATTGCGGAAAGTTCGGATATTTAGTTTTCCAGCTCCGCTTATTGCCTATGCACATTTTTATAAAGGGTTATATAGGATTTGAGTGCGGAATGTCTCTTTTTTTCCGTTAGCTGCAACAAAAGTGCCATTTGTCTGTTTTCAAGGAAAGTTTATTAACTAAAATTTTTACAGTATGAAGAAAATGTTTTTGTTATCGGTTATTATGTCGCTGGGCCTTTTTGCATACGCCCAGAGTGAGACAATCGTTGATATACAGTCTGAGAGAGGACCTTATATCACAAACCGTTTTTTTGACAACTGGTTTATTTCTGCAGGCGGAGGTGCCCAGATATACTTTGGCGAGAACGACTGGCACGGCTCTGTTGGAAAGAGAATGGCTCCGGCCCTTGATATTTCTGTTGGAAAATGGATAACCCCTGCAGTTGGCTTGCGCCTTCAATATGCAGGCCTTCAGGCAAAAGGATTTAATTATGGAGAATCTCCTTATTCCAAGGGTATTGCCGACGGTAACTTTTATAAAGAGAAGTTTAATATAATGAACCTGCATGCAGACTTCTTGTGGAACATATCAAATGCTATAAGCGGTTACAAAGAAGACAGATTCTGGGATGTTATTCCGTTTGCAGGTTTTGGATGGGCACGTTCATGGGCTAATGGAAGCCACAAAAACGAGTTGGCTGCAACAGTAGGTCTTCTTAACAAAATGAGAATTTCGAGTGCTTTTGATATTAATTTAGAATCGAGATTCATGATGGTGAATGAGCGGTTAGACCAGGTAACCCGCGGAAAATCATTTGAAGGAATGCTCAGTTTTACAGCAGGAATTACTTATAATTTCCCATTAAGAGGATTTAAGAGAGCTTCCGATATTATTGTAGTAGAAGATAATACAGGCTATATAAATACAATTGCCGATTTGCAGGGCCAATTAGCAAAAGCTCAGGCTGCAAGAGAGGAGCTTTTGCGTGAGTTAGAGGCAGAAAAGGCAAAAGAGCCTCAGATGGTAGCTCAACCTTATCCTGTATTGCCTGATTTGGCCATTTTCTTTAGCATAGGCAAAGCTGAGATTACAGAGAAAGAGATGGTAAATATAGGCTACATTGCCGATGTTATAAAGAGAGTCCCTAATAAAAAGTTCATTCTGTTTGCTTCGGCCGACAAAGAGACAGGTACAGCCAAGTTTAATCAGATGCTGAGCGAAAAGAGGGGACAGGCTGTATATGATGCACTCACTCAAAAATACAATGTTAATCCTGAGCAGCTTACAATTCAGGCTGTTGGTTCAAGCGACCAGCGTTTTAAAGGGGCATCTTTCAACAGGGTGGTTATTATAGAAGATAATGAATAGCCGTAATATATAAACGATTATAACAGATATGGGGAGTATGAAAAGTGTAAAATTTGTTTTTCAGACTCTTGTAATTGCAGTGGCAGCATCATTTACAGCGGTAGATGATGCTGTTGCTCAACAGACAGGAGCAAAAAACGGAAACGGCAAAACTGTCGGGACCGGATTAGTAGAAAATATTACGCAACCCGACGGTATTGTTGGACAGGACGGCAATATAGGACTTGAGGAGAAAGACTATGTTTTTTTGTTTGGCAATGTGCATAGAGATACTGCAGTGCTGAGGGTGCTGTTCCAGAATGCTCCTAACTATTTTAATGCACCTGATATGCCGCGTTTTGCAATTATAGGAAAGGAACGTAAGTTTTATCTTGGTATAGGCGGTTATGTAAAAGGGGTAATGAGCTTTGATATAGGTAATCCTATAGAGAATGCAACAGGATTTGTAACTTCTGCTATTCCTATGAATAATCCTCGTGGAGACGGTTCGCTTGTGCAGTTTAGTGCGGCTTCCTCCAATCTGTTTTTTAACTTCGTGGCGTTGCCCGATACAAAAAATCAGATTGGTGCGTATGTGAATTTTAATTTTTCTGGAAACAACAACGATTACGGGTTTTCTTTGAAAGCGGCATATATAACCTACAGAGGTTTTATATTCGGTTATAACTCGAGCCTGTTTACAGATGGTGCAGCCGCAGCTCCCACGATAGACCAACAGGGACCTAATGCCATGACTTCGGTATTTAATACGGTATTGGATTATCAGTATACAATTAACAGGCATTGGTCTGTAGGAGCGGGACTTGAACTTCCTATTGTTGATGCCACATATAACGACTATTCATACGGTATAAACCAGCGCATTCCGGATATTCCGTTCTATGTGCAATACAGCTGGAAGAATGGGAGCGGATGGGCGAGAATGTCGGGCCTTATAAGAAATATGTTTTATAGAGATAACGGAGAAGATGATATTACTGTTGATAAAATGGGGTTTGGAATTAAAGCAAGCGGAGCTGTTCCGCTAAATTCCCGTATTACAGCATTCTATCAAGGTGTGTACGGAAAAGGAATTGCAAGTTATATTCAAGATATTCAGGGATATGGATTGGATATGGTTCCGGTTGCCTCTTCTTTTGGCCGGTTGCATAATGTTGAGGCATGGGGCGCTTATTTGGGGCTTCAATGGCAGATTTCTTCTAAATTCCTCACAAGTGCAACTTACAGCATGGTGGAGACTCGCTTGCCTGAATCGGTTTCATCTACATTTGTTCCCGGTGTCGAGTACCGACACAACAACTCGTTTATGCCGGCATCTACATATAAAAATGCCAAATATGTGGTTGCCAATCTCTTTTATAACATAACTCCTACCGTTACCTGCGGAGTTGAGTATTTGTGGGGCTGCAGGGAGAATGTAGATGGGGAATTTAAGCAAGACAACAGAATGCAGACAGCCTTAAGGGTTAATTTTTAGGGTATAAGATAAAAGAGATTCGAAGCAGCAGGTGCCCGCTCCGAATCTCTTTTTGGTATTTATTCCCACTCTATGGTTGCGCTCGGTTTTGGAGACATATCGTAGCATACCCTGTTTACACTCTTTACCTCTTTTAGGATTCTGTCTGTAACTTTTAGAAGTATCTGCCAGTCGAGCTGTTCGATTGTTGCAGTCATGGCATCTACTGTATTTACGGCACGTATAATTACAGGCCAGTCGAACGAACGGGCATTATCCCTTACGCCAACCGATTTAAAATCTGGAACAACGGTAAAGTATTGCCATACTTTTTTATCGAGACCGGCCTTTGCAAACTCCTCGCGAAGGATTGCATCTGATTCGCGAACAGCCTCAAGACGATCGCGGGTAATTGCTCCAAGGCATCTTACACCCAAACCAGGACCGGGGAACGGCTGCCTGTACACCATTTCGTATGGGAGTCCGAGCTCGAGACCGCATGCACGTACTTCGTCTTTAAACAGTTGTTTGATTGGTTCAACGAGTTCAAACTTCATATCCTCAGGAAGTCCGCCTACATTGTGGTGTGATTTTACCATTTTAGCAGTCTTTGTTCCGCTCTCTACAATATCCGGATATATTGTGCCTTGTCCGAGAAAATCTATTCCGTCGAGCTTGCGGGCCTCCTCTTCAAATACCCTTATAAACTCGCCTCCTATTATCTTGCGTTTTTGCTCAGGATCTGCAACATTCTCCAATTTGCCAAGAAAACGCTCCGTTGCATCTACATATATAAGATTTGCATTCAGTTGGTTGCGGAAAACCTCCACAACAGCCTCGCTCTCACCTTTACGCATAAGTCCGTGATTAACGTGAACGCATACAAGGTTATTTCCAATGGCCTTTAGAAGTAGGGCTGCAACAACCGAACTGTCTACTCCGCCGGATAGGGCAAGAAGAACTTTTCTGTCTCCAACCTGTTTGCGTACAAGTTCAATCTGGTCATTTACAAAGTTTGCCATATTCCAGTTGGCTTCGGCCTTGCAAGTATCAAATACAAAATCCTTTACGGCTGCCTTAATGGCTTGCTCATCATTGCCAAACTGCGGGAGCTTTACGTTGCAAAGGGCCTTTTCATGTCCTGCGGCCATTATTGGAATCCCTGCATTGTAAATATCTTTACAGACATCAATTGCAACCCCGTCAATAACATTGTTGGGACCGCCGTTGATTATTACACCCTTAACATTGGGTAATGCTTTAAGCTCATCAGCCGTAATATCGTGAGGATAAATTTCGCTATAAACACCAAGTGCGCGTATAGCTCTGGCAAGCACGGTATTTTCATGGCTTCCCAAATCCAAAATTACAATCATGTCCTGTTTCATTTCTGTATATTTTAATGTGTTTTATTCCCATTCTATTGTTGCAGGCGGTTTTGACGAAATGTCATACACAACCCTGTTGACCCCTTTTACCTTGTTAATAATGTCATTAGACACTTTCGCAAGAAAATCATAAGGCAAATGTACCCAATCTGCAGTCATTCCGTCATTTGAAGTTACGGCACGCAGCGCAATTGTATATTCGTATGTGCGCTCATCTCCCATAACACCAACGCTCTTTACCGGAAGCAGAATAGTGCCTGCCTGCCATACAGCGTCGTAAAGGCGGATTTTTTTATCAATATCATATCCCGACAGAGCCTTCTCTGCCAATTCGTTATCAATAGCACTGAGACCGTTGGAAGCAGGAGGCAGAGTTGTCATATACTCGCACAGCGAATCTATATAGATTTTGTCGGCATTCTTTAGGATTTCTAACTTTTCCCTTGTAATCTCCCCCAAGACCCTGATTCCCAAACCAGGACCTGGGAAAGGGTGGCGCGCTATAAGTTCACGCTTTATACCCAATGCAATTCCCACACGCCTTACCTCATCTTTGAACAGAGTGCGTAACGGCTCAACAATACCGAGATTCATCTCTTGTGGAAGTCCGCCCACATTATGATGAGATTTTATTGTGGCCGAAGGTCCGTTTACAGAACAACTCTCTATAACATCGGGATAAATAGTGCCCTGTGCAAGCCATTTTGCGTTTTTAATCTTTTTTGCCTGACTGTCAAAAACATCTATAAAAGTCTTTCCTATAGCCTTTCTCTTGCCTTCAGGTTCAGATATGCCTTTGAGGGCGTCAAGGAAGATTTCAGAAGCGTCTACTCCTGTAACATTAAGCCCCATATCTTTGTATGACGCAAGCACATTCTCAAACTCATTTTTGCGTAACAGCCCGTTGTCTACAAAAATACAATGCAGATTCTTTCCTATAGCTCTGTTGAGCAGAACGGCTGCAACGGTAGAGTCTACACCTCCACTCAAACCTAAAATTACATTGTCGTCTCCCAATTTGCTCTTAAGCTCCCTTACTGTTGTATCTATAAAGGAGTCGGCTGTCCAACTGCTGCTGCATCCGCAAATTCCGCAAACAAAATTTCTGAGCATCATTCCACCCTTTTCTGTATGAAAAACCTCAGGATGAAACTGTAATGCGTATGTCTGTTCCCCTTCTATTCTGTATGCCGCATATTTTACGTCGTTGGTAGAGGCTGTAAGTACGGCATTCTGCGGAAGACGTATTATAGAATCTCCATGGCTCATCCATACTTGGGACGAGACAGGAATATCTTTGAATATAGGGCATTCCTCCTCTTTTATTGCAAGCATTGCGCGCCCGTATTCTCTTGTAGAAGATGCATTTACCTCACCTCCAAAATGGTGTGCAAGATATTGTGCACCGTAACATACAGCAAGCAGGGGCAATTTGCCTTTTATTCCCGACAGATCTATCTGCGGAGCATGTTTATCCCTTACAGAATAAGGACTTCCGCTCAGAATCACTCCTTTGACTGAATCATCAATGGATGGAACGTTATTGAATGGGTGTATTTCGCAATAGACATTCAGCTCTCTTACCCTTCTTCCTATTATTTGGGTAAATTGCGAACCGAAATCAAGAATGAGTATTTTCTCCGTCATACAGAATCGCGATAAAAATTTTAAAAAACAGCCTACAAAAATACGACAAAAAAATAATTATTTATACTTTTGCATCCGAATTATGCAAAATATTAGAAACATAGCCATTATTGCCCATGTAGACCACGGTAAAACTACTCTGGTAGACAAGATGATACAGCATGCCAAACTTATGCGCAATGCCGAGAAACTGGGCGAGCTCATTCTGGATAACAATGATCTGGAACGGGAGAGGGGAATCACTATTCTTGCCAAGAATGTGAGCGTCCCTTACAAAGATTACAAGATAAACATTATAGACACTCCGGGCCACGCCGACTTTGGCGGAGAGGTTGAGCGTGTGCTCAATATGGCCGATGGTGTTCTGTTGCTTGTAGATGCGTTTGAGGGTACTATGCCTCAGACTAGATTTGTGTTGCAGAAAGCAATAGAAATGGGCAAAAAGCCTGTTGTTGTAGTAAACAAAGTAGATAAGCTCAATTGCAGGCCCGATGAGGTGAACGAGCAGGTGTTTGATCTTATGTTTTCGCTCGATGCTACCGAAGAGCAGCTCGATTTTAAAACAATGTACGGAAGTGCCAAACAGGGATGGATGTCGGATGATTGGAAAAAACCTTCAAAAGATATAACACCTTTGTTGGATACGATTCTTGCAGAGATTCCTGCACCGGAGCGTGAGGAGGGTACATGCCAGATGCTTATATCCTCTTTGGAGTATTCTCCGTATGTAGGCCGTATAGCTGTAGGTCGTGTAAAGAGGGGAACATTAAAGGCAAACCAACCTATAACCCTCTGCAAACGCGACGGTACAATGGAGAAATCCCGTATAAAGGAGCTTATGGTGTTTGACGGTCTTGGCAAAACAAAAGTCGAATCGGTTGAAAGCGGTGATATCTGTGCTATAGTTGGTGTAGATGGATTTGAAATAGGTGATACAATTGCAGATTACGAGAATCCTGAGGCTTTGCCGCCAATCTCTGTAGATGAGCCTACTATGAGCATGTTGTTTAGAATCAACGACTCTCCGTTTTTTGGTAAAGAGGGTAAGTTCGTAACATCGCGTCATCTTAAAGAGAGACTTGAGAAGGAGCTCGAAAAAAATCTTGCATTGCGAGTAAAGGAGGGGGCATCTTCAGACTCTTTTGTTGTTTCCGGTAGAGGAGTGCTGCATCTGTCGGTACTTATAGAGACAATGAGAAGAGAGGGCTTTGAATTGCAGGTTGGACAACCTAAGGTAATTGACAAAAATATAAACGGAGTGCGTTGCGAGCCTATTGAGCATCTTACTATAGATGTGCCTAACGATATGGCAGGTAGAGCTATAGAGATTACAACACGCAGGAAAGGTTCTTTGCTGCATATGGAGCCGAGAGAAGATAGAACGCACCTTGATTTTGACATTCCATCTCGCGGAATAATAGGTTTGAGAAGCAATCTGCTTACTGCAACTCAGGGCGAAGCTATTGTGGCACATAGGTTTAAAGGATATGAACCTTACAAGGGAGAGATTGAGATGAGAACCAACGGTTCCCTTGTTGCCATAGAGACCGGAACATCTGTTGCATACGCAATGGATAAATTGCAGGACAGAGGCAAATTCATAATTTTCCCTGGTGAGGAAATTTATGCCGGACAGGTTGTGGGAGAGCATATAAGGGTAGGAGACCTTAACATAAATATATGTAAGACCAAAAAGCTCACTAATGTGAGGGCTTCCGGTACAGACGAGAAGGCTGTGTTGCCACCGCCTCTGCAGTTCTCATTGGAAGAAATGTTGGAGTATATTCAGGACGACGAACTTGTTGAAGTAACCCCTAAGTCTATGCGTATCAGAAAGATATACTTAGACGAAACCGAGCGCAAGAGAAGAAAGATGCAATAACTTTTCTTTTGTTGAAAACTTTTTGTTGCCTTTTTAGTCAATAATGACTATCTTTGCACGCCTTATTGGAGAGTTTTAGTGTTTATGAGGGAGCAAGTATCTGAAAATAAAGACTTTGTAATACAAATCAAAGGTCTTAAAATAGGAAAGTATGAATATGATTTTCCTGTAGACGGGGCTTTTTTCAAGAAATTTGAGAACAGCTACATATACGATGCTTCGATAAACGCTAAGATAGTGCTTGAAAAAGGTGGCGGTTGGATGAACGTAACAAGTATTGTAACAGGAACTGTAACAGTGGAGTGCGATAGATGTCTTGAGGATTTGTTACTTCCTGTAGACTTTACCGCTTCTATGGCGGTTAAGTTTGCAAAGACCGATGATGATCCGCAGAGCGATGATTTTTTGGTTGTGGACCCGTCGGACGGAGAATTGGATTTAAGCCAGTTCATTTATGATTACATTTGCGTTAATATGCCGTTGCAGAGGGTACATGAAGAGGGAGAATGCAATCCGGTAATGGTGGAAAAACTTAACGGTCTTAAGGCCGGAATGGTTAGAAAAGAAGAAAAGGTTAGCGAAAAGAATACTCCTTTCGGAGCATTGGAAGAGCTGCTAAAAAATAAGAAATAACAATTATAAAATATTTAAGAGATGGCACATCCGAAACACAAAATTTCTAAACAGCGCAGAAACAAACGTAGAACTCACGATAAAGCAGTAGTTCCTACACTTTCAACTTGTTCAAACTGTGGTGCTACAGTAAGATACCACCATGTTTGTCCTGAGTGCGGTTACTACAGAGGCCGTTTGATCATTGAAAAGGCTAATGCGTAGTTGATGATCAGAATCGGTGTCGATGCTATGGGTGGAGATTATGCTCCCGAAAATGTTATTTTGGGAGTTATTGACGCCTATTCGCATATAGATTCTGAAACAAAAATTTTTCTGATAGGAGATCAGGAAAAGATTACCGAAGTCTGCCGTCATTACGGATTGGACTCCGGTAATTTTGTTGTGGTGCATGCATCGCAGAGCATAGGCATGGGGGAACACCCTGTGAAAGCCTATATGAAGAAGACCGATTCGAGTGTGAATGTAGGATTCTCAAAACTTTTAGGGGGTGAGATAGACGCTTTTGCAAGTGCCGGAAATACCGGAGCAATACTTGCCGGTGCCATGCGTACGTTAAAGACTTTGCCCGGACTCTTGAGACCTTGCATTTCTGCTCAGTTGCCGCTGTCTGACGGAAAGAATATGCTAATCCTCGATGTGGGACTAAATACCGATTCCAAACCTAAAATGCTGTATCAGTTTGGAATATTGGGCTCTATATACGCAAGAGTTATGATGGGAATAGAGAACCCTCGAGTGGCTCTGCTTAACATAGGAGAGGAGAGCGAGAAGGGAACAGCCACAATACAGGAAGCCTACAAACTTATGGAAAGAAATGACGGACAGTTTAATTTTGTAGGTAATATGGAGGCTAACAGGCTGTTTAATGGAGGAATAGCAGATGTTCTTGTAACCGACGGATTTGTGGGAAATGTCTGTTTGAAGCAGACCGAGGGAATGTATGCGATGTTTTCCAAATTAGGAGTAATGCATCCGTTCTTTAACAGATTTAATTATGAATGTTACGGAGGAACGCCAGTTTTGGGTGTTGCAGCTCCTGTAATAATAGGACATGGCGTATCAACGCCGCTTGCAGTAAGAAACATGATTTTAGAGACCGAAAAGGTTGTAAAGAATAATCTTGTAGGCAGGTTGGAAAAGGCTATGTCCGGCCAGCAATGGTCATAACACTAAAAAAGACCCTAATTATGAAAAAGAAAGCTGTAATAACAGGAATAGAGGCCTATTTGCCGGAATATATCCTTACAAATGACGAATTGTCTACAATGGTTGATACATCCGATGAATGGATAATGAGCAGAGTAGGCATTAAAGAGAGGAGAATACTTAAAGAGAACGGCTTGGGAACATCCTATATGGGTGAAATGGCTGTAAAGAAGCTCTTGGAAGCCACCTCTACAAAACCTGAAGAGGTAGAACTGCTTATTTGTGCAACTGTAAGTCCGGATATGCTTTTTCCTGCTACTGCAAACATAATATCAGATAAATGCGGAATCCTTAATGCTTGGGGGTACGATATAAATGCAGGGTGTTGTGGCTTTATCTTTAGTTTTGAGACAGTAAGAAGATTTGTAGAAACAGGAGTATACAAGAAAGCTGTACTTGTGTGCGGTGAGAGGATGAGCGGAATGACAGACTATACAGATCGCACAACCTGTCCTCTTTTTGGCGATGCGGCAGTTGCAATGCTTATCGAGCCTACAGAAGATGAGAATCTCGGTTTTCAGGATTCAATCATGCACGTAGATGGAATAGGCCGCCATTATCTTTATCAGACGGCCGGCGGTTCGTTGTATCCTCCTACAGAGGAGACCGTAAAAAAACGTCTGCATTTCATACATCAGGACGGACAGCATGTGTTTAAATATGCAGTGTCTCGTATGGCCGATGTTTCTGCCGAGATGATGGAGAAACACAACCTTACTGCCGATGATATTGCATATCTTATTCCTCATCAGGCAAACTTGAGAATCATAGATGCTACAGGTCGCCGCATGGGACTTACACAAGATAAGATTCTGATTAACATAGAGAAGTTCGGAAATACCGCAGGTACATCTATTCCTTTAACTTTGTGGGATTTCAAGAATAAGTTTAAAAAAGGCGATACCCTTATATTCTCTGCTTTCGGTGCGGGATTTACTTGGGGATCTATATTATATCGTTGGGGATATTAAAAAAAATTATATCTTTGCAAACGCGTTTTGCGATGGCCCTATAGTTCAAGGGATAGAACGGAAGTTTCCTAAACTTTAAATGCAGGTTCGAGTCCTGCTGGGGCTACAAAAGAGGGCGACTTAAAAAGGATGGCGTAACGCATGGTTCTCCTTTTGAGTCGTTCTTTTTTAGTATATTACTCCGGTAGTGCATCCTTTTGTTACAACATGTGCAATGAATAAGGCCAATAAAACAGTAGTTAGCGTGCTTATGCCTGCCTACAATCACGGCAAATACATAGCTTGTGCAATAGAGAGCTTCCTGGCTCAGAAAGGGGAGGCGGCAGAGTGTTCCGAACTGCTTATAGGCAATGATGCCTCTACAGATAATACTTTAGAGATAGCATCAAAGTATGCCTTGATGTATCCTCAGAAAATAAAGCTCTTCTCTCATTCGGTAAATAAAGGGCTTATAGCAAATTATGAATTTCTTATAGATAAGGCTTGCGGACGGTATATAGCAATCTTGGAAAGTGACGATTACTATACAGATTCTTTTAAACTGCAAAGGCAGACAGATATATTGGATACGCATAGTAATTGCGGACTTGTCTATACCTCCGGAAATTTCGTTAATGAAAACGGAGTAGTTAAAGGGATTAAACGAGAAAAGGAGGGGATGTGGTACTGCAAGGAGGGGTTATATGAATCTGTGTTGCTTTCAAATCCTATTCTGGCTGTAACAGCCTGTTTCAGACGGTCTGTTTTTGAAAAGTGCTGCAATATGGCAGATTTTGTAAAGAGCAGGTTTGTAACATTTGATTATCCTGTATGGATTGCCCTGGCCTCTGCTTCCGATTTTTATGTAATGGAAGAGGTTACGGCTGCATATAGAGTGAGCGGGGCGTCTATAAGCAATAATTCAAATTATGAGAAACAGGAGGAGTTTCAATTTGGAATAGACTCTATCGTGGAGTATTCTGTAAACAAGTTCGGTTACGGAAACGGGAAAGGGGCTGCAAGGCTGTCGGCTCCGATTCTAAAGAATGAACGCACAGTAAAACACATGCTGCTGGCCCTTGCTTTCTGCAAGTTTGAAAGATATTCCTATTTTTGCAGACAGATAATCCCCACAGCAGGATTCAAATGGATGATAATACGCTATTTCCCGTGGCTGTTCAGGCTTAAAAAGAGAAAAATTACGGGAAGTTCATCAATTACAAAACTGTAACAGGTTGCAACATATATTTGTATGGAAGAGAATCATAAAAGGATAGTGAAAAATTCGGCATATATGTATATCAGAATGATATTCATTATGTTTATCTCTCTTTATACCTCCCGTGTAGTGCTGGAGATATTGGGGGTTGAGGATTTTGGAATCTACTCCTTGGTTGGCGGAATAGTCTCTGTTTTTACGGTTCTGTCGGGCAGCCTGTCGGGGTCTGTACAAAGATTTCTTAATGTGGGACTTGGAGAGGGGAATATTGCCAAAACAAAAGATTATTTTTCACAGAGTCTCACGCTCTTTCTTATAATTTTTGCCGCTTTTCTAATAATAGGGGAGACAGTTGGGCTATGGTTTGTAAACAATAAACTCAACATTCCCTTGGGCAGGGAGACTGCTACCTTCTGGGTTTATCAGTTCTCTTTAGTCTCTGTAGTTTTTACTATACTGCAGATTCCTTTTAGCGGTGCGGTAATTGCGCGTGAGCGTTTGGGGCTTTTTGCCTTGCTTGGAATAGCCGATGTATGTACAAGGCTTGCAGTTGTGGTACTTATAGATATATACGGAACTCCCGACAATCTTATAGTTTATGCAGCGGCAATAGCTTTTATACAGGTATCGCTTACTCTTACTTATATAATATATGCCGGTGTAAAATTTCCGGAATGTGTGTTTAGGGTACAATGGAGCAGGAATACCGTTAAGGAGATGCTCTCTTTTATGGGATTGTCTTTCTGGGGAAATGCCGTTGTTACAATAACGGCTCAGGGACTTAATGTGTTGCTTAACCTGTTTGGCGGAGCGGCTCTTAATGCCGCTTCTGGAGTGGCTCAGAGGGTTAATGTGGCTGTATTGAGAATGGTTGAATGTATAAATACTCCTATAAGGCCTCAGATTGTAAAGTCTTATGCTTCAAAGGACTATGGGCAAATGATACTCTTGTTCGAGAAAAATGTAAAATACTCGGTAATGCTTATGCTCATATTACTCTTTCCGCTAATATTAGAGGCCGGATTCATACTGGATATATGGCTTAAAGATACTCCGGAATATGCAGTGGCATTCACCCGTATAGTCTTGGCAGAGTCTCTGTTTGCTGTGTTTTCCTATGGAATGTCGGCCGTAATAGGGGCAACAGGGCGTCTTCTTAAGATGGAAGTAATAGGACGTCTTATAACATTGGCTGTGCTGCCGGTTGCATATTTTGTTCTTAAAGCCGGATTTGAACCGTGGACTGCCCTGCTTGTGTCGCTTTGCGCACAAATACTGTATGTTACATATCTTTTTACAGATGTAAAGGCAAAAACAGGACTTAAAACAGCTCTCTTTTACAGAAATGTGCTTAAGCCGCTATTTGTTCTTTTTGCGGTACTTGCGGCATGCACTCTTCCTGAGTATCTGTTTATAAAAGAGGGCGTTGTACGGTTTTTAATAGTCGGTTTTACAGTTGTTGCAGTAGGCGGATGTACAATCTGGTTCTGCTGCCTTAACAGTTCTGAGAAAATGTTTGTGAAAGGGGCACTCTCTAAGGTTTTACTATAGAACTCCTTAATTTTATACCCTTATAATCAGAATTGTTTGTCTGTTCAACTACATACTCTGCCGCTTTATCTCCTATTGCTATGTAACTGCAGTTGTGACGTATATCAATTTTGCCTATTCCGTGTTTTCCAACACCTATTGTAGATATCATACGCACAAGGTGACGTGCGGTTACTCTGTTCTTTTCTCCTATGTTAAGTCTTACCCAAGTGTAGCCCTTTTCTGCCTCTTTCAACGGCAAATCATCGCTTTTAGTTTTGCCTTTTCCTCTCTCTTTCCCTTTGGTCTCTCTTCCCTCTTTATTCTCGTTGGAATTTCTGTTTCCTCTGTTATCCTCTCTGTCTCCTTTCTCTTTTTTATGTGAGATATTCAGATCTGGAGCATTTTTATAATACTCGATAAAACGGTTAAATTCGCAGGCGATAAACTTCTGTATAATCTCTTCGCGGCTCAAATCTTTCCATCTTTCGGTTACCAATGGCATATATTCCCCAATCTTGTCGCTTACAGGAATACGCTCTACTTTGTCAATGAGTGAAAGCAGCTGTTTTGAACATACCTCTTCTCCCGAAGGAATTTTTGACTTAGAAAACTCCTTGCCTATAATCTTCTCTATGCGCCTTATTTTATGGCACTCCTTAGAATTTATTATAACAATTGATTTTCCGGTTTTGTCGGCCCTTCCTGTTCTTCCGCTCCTATGGGTATATTGTTCTATTTCATCCGGCAGATTATAATTTATAACATGCGAAAGATTGTTAACATCAATGCCTCTTGCCGCAACATCTGTAGCAACGAGCATCTGCAGGTTTTTGCTTTTGAACCTGAGCATCACATGGTCTCTTTGAGACTGTGACAAATCTCCATGCAGGGCATCTGCATCGTATCCGTCTTTTACAAGCGAACTTGCAATATCCTGAGTCTCCTTTTTGGTGCGGCAGAAAATTATTCCGTAAATGTCGGGATAATAATCTACAATCCGTTTAAGGGCATCATATCTGGCTTTTTCGTGTACAATAAAATAGTAATGCTTTACATTATCAGAACCTGAATTTCTCTCTCCAACCGTAACAGTTTGAGCCTCTTTCATATAATTCTTGGCAATTCTCTCAACCTCAAAAGGCATGGTTGCAGAAAAGAGAAGAACCTGCTTGCTCTCCGGCGCCGACTCCAATATTCCATCTAACTCCTCCTTAAAACCCATATTGAGCATCTCGTCGGCTTCGTCAAGAATAAGTGTATTTATTCCGGAAATGTCGGCAGCCTTGCGCTTAAGCAAATCGAGCATTCTGCCCGGTGTGGCAACAATAATCTGAGGAGTTTTCCTTAACGCCTTTATCTGCTGCTCAATGCTTGCCCCTCCGTAAACAGATATAATCCTTATCCCTTCTATATATTTTGAATAATTCTTTAAATCCTGTGTAATCTGACGGCATAACTCTCTTGTAGGCGAAAGTACAAGAACCTGTGTCTTTTTCTCAAAAAAACTGTACCATTTTTTGTCAGGGTCTGTATTGTGCTGTTCGTAATCCTTTATGCTCTCTTTAAGTTCTTTCCCCGACAGACTGTTCTCTATTTTTTGCAATACCGGAAGACCAAAAGCCGCGGTCTTGCCTGTTCCCGTCTGTGCAAGGCATACAATATCTCCACTTTCAGATAATATTGTAGGAATAATCCGTTCTTGTACAGGGGTGGGATTTTCGTATCCCAATTCCTCTATGCCTTGGAGTATATTCCGGCTCAGATTCAAATCTTTGAATTTTTGCAGTTTGTATGCCGGTTCTACTATATTTTCCTCTTTTGCATCCTCTTTGGTATTCTCGTTGGTCTGCAGGTCGGTGGCGCAGGGGGCGGAATTGTCTGATTCCGTAGTTGAAAAATCGGGCATTATTTTATCGTACTCCTTTCTGAAAACCTTATACTCGGCCTCATTTATTATATAAGGGTAGCACATAATCTTAAGCTCCAAAGGCTCTGTGTCTTTATGAAAAGGTGGCTGGAAATGCTTTATAGAACTCATATCAAAATCGAGCCTTGTATAAAATGAGGCACGTCTTATACGCTTTGGATTATCCGGCAGCTCTATTTCGAGCAGAACCGGAACCCTCTCTTCGTCTGCTTTCTGCTTGAGAAACTCTATTGCCTGACTGCCAAGTCCGTTTCCTTTTTTCTTTATGGCAACATGTTCTCCAAAATAACAATTGCTAAAACGCCAGAATGCAATAAATCCCAGCACGCTCTTGTCGTTTGTAATTGCATAGAAACTGTAATTGGGAAACGTTTCAAATATACGCTCCTGTTCCTCCAAGCTGCGTTGCTCTTCAATAGGAAAATTGTTGCAATAAATGTTTCTGCATTCTGCAAAAAGCGGGTGATTAACAGAGTCTATCTTTATGTATGCCATTTGATATTATAAAAATCGGTTAATAATTATAGAAGCCGGCCTTGAATGCCTCAACCGCCACGCTCCAATATCGAGCAAAGATATAAATTAAATAGATTGCAACCGACAAACTTGCCGCAATGAGTAGTCTTTTAATGTTTTCGTTTTTGTTTTTCATGATAATATGGTTTTGATTTGTCGGTAAAATTAGTAGTAGAAGAGAATATAATTTGCTGCGATGCAAAGAATTTTGCCGATATTACAGAAGAAATATTTAATTTTAAAATTATTTTTCCGATTTAAACGGATAATGCAATTTTTTTAAATTTTTTAATGCTTCAAACATGACAAAAGTGAGGAATATAGGAATTTTCGGACGACGCAATGTTGGGAAAAGTACTCTCATAAACATATTGGCCGGACAGGATATTTCAATTGTATCTCCGGTTGCCGGTACAACCACAGATCCGGTAAAGAAACGCATTGAAATTCCTGATGTAGGGCCTTGCAATCTTATAGATACTGCAGGAATAGATGATGCCGGAAGTTTGGGGGAACAGAGGGTAAAGAAGACCGTAAAGGTTATGGATGAGATTGATATGGCAATACTTGTGTTTTCTGGAAATATATTTGCGAAAGAGGAAAAAGATTTGGCAGAAGAGCTCAGAAAACGTGATATTCCTATTCTTGTTGTTCATAATCAGTCTGATATACTCCCTTTGGATATGGAACTTTCTGTAGAACTAAACTCGCTTTACGGAGTGGATGTAGTTGAATTTTCGTGCTGCCTTTTAGACAGCAAGGAGCAGAAAGAGGCCTTGGAGCAGCTTATGTCATTTATAATAAAGGAAATGTATGTGGCAATTGCGGAGGCTGAGGAGAAGCCTATTTTGCACAATCTGGTAAATGAAGGAGATAAAATAGTGCTTGTATGTCCTGTAGATTCTGAATCACCGCATGGCAGGCTTATACTTCCGCAGGTGTTGGCAATACGAGATATTATAGATAACAAAGGTATTGCGGTTGTGCTACAGCCGTCGGAACTGGAAAAATATTTAACAAGTACAGTTTTGGAAGATACAGAGCGTAACGGTGGAGGTGTAAAATTGGTTGTAACAGATAGCCAGGTGTTTAAAGAGGTGGCCGAGATAATTGACAAGGTGGAGGAGAATACAGATTGCAATAAAATGGCAACTTGCAGACACCGTATACCGCTTACAAGTTTCAGTATACTTATGGCTCGGTCCAAAGGTCCTTTTGAGGAGTATCTTAAGGGAATTGCAGCAATAGATTCTCTAAAAGATGGAGATACCGTACTTGTACTTGAATCGTGTACGCATCATACCACATGCGAGGATATAGGCCGCGTTAAGATTCCACGCGGTTTGCAAAAATATACGGCAGAACGGATAGTCCGCCAAAACGGAGTCTTCTCAAAGTTGAATTTTGTATTTGTTTCAGGACTCGATACCATACCGCCTGAGACGGATTATGCACTTGCCGTGCAATGTGGTGGATGTATGGTAACGCGCAAACAGCTCTGTAACCGTGTAAAATTCCTTACAGATAGAGATATTCCGGTTGTGAATTATGGAATGTTGCTGGCCCGTTTGAGCGGAATTGCAGAGAGGGCATTGGAGCCTGTTTGCTAATGTGTAATTTAGGAGACATAGCACCTGTTTCTAAGGATATAGACTCTTTTAGTATAATGGATAGAAAAGTATATCTGCGCGGTCTTATTGAGATATCAAATATATGCCGTAAAAATTGCCTTTATTGTGGTATAAGATGCGGCAATTGCGCTGTGCAACGTTACGAACTTTCAGATGAGCAGATTCTTGAAGAGGCTCAATTTGCTCTTGATTCCGGATATGGTTCTGTTGTTCTTCAAGGTGGAGAAAGGGTAGATAGTGCTTATATAGAGCGTATTTCAAGACTCGTAGCCCAAATTAAAAGGCTTGTTCCGCGTAATGGCAAGTTTTCATCTTTACAGCCGCTTGGTATAACTCTTTCACTGGGCGAGCAATGCCGTGAAGTATATAAAGAGTGGTATAAAGCGGGAGCGCATAGGTATCTTTTGAGAATAGAGGCTTCTAACAGGCAGCTCTATGAGCAGATTCACCCACATAAAACAGAGCAGGAAAAAGCCATGCACTCGTATGACACCCGTTTGCAGGCTCTGTATGATTTAAAATCATTAGGTTATATAACCGGGAGCGGGGTTATGATAGGACTTCCTTTTCAGACCGGAGAAAATTTGGAAGAGGATTTGAGGTTTTTTAGAGAGTTTGGTGTGAATATGGTTGGAATGGGACCGTATATACCGCATAAAGATACTCCATTGGGGCATATTGTATTGCAGGAGAAAGAGAAAAAGGAGAGGGGCGAAGCGTATAAAGATCTTGGAGAGTTTGCATTTATAGATAATTTGCAAAAGTTAGAGTTGTCTATCGATATGGTAAGGAGGTTGCGCAAACAGATGCCACATATAAATATTGCAGCTACCACTGCTTTACAAGTTCTTGACCCCGACGGCAGGGAAATGGCCGTACTTGCTGGGGCAAATGTAATAATGCCCAATGTAACAGAGACCGGAGTGAGGGAGAATTACCGGCTTTATGAGGGCAAGCCGGGAGTAAAGGATGATGCGGTATCTACTAAAATACATCTTGAGAAAAAACTTGCGGATTTGGGGGTAAAAATAGGATGGTGGGAAGTTGGTGATCCTCATTGTTTGTAATGTTTTTGTTATAAAAGAGTTGTATCATATAGTAAAAAAAATGAAAATATATAGTGCAGGCACAAATTTTTTTGTAGATTTTTTTTTACTTTTGTAAACTCAAAAAAAAGTCGTAAAAATTTTCCCGATTTTTTGTTTTTTTGATTTTGGTCGAACCAATTATTATAACCACAAATATTTAAATTATTTATGTCAGAAATCAAGAGAGTTTATCGCTTTGGAGGCAGAGATGCCGAGGGCGATGGTTCAATGAGAAACCTTTTGGGTGGTAAAGGTGCAAACCTTGCCGAGATGTGTAAATTAAGTATTCCTGTTCCTGCAGGTTTTACTATTACAACAGATTGTTGTACAGAATTTTATGCATTGGGAGGCAACTATCCTGAGGCTTTGAAGGCAGAGGTTGATGCGGCTATGGCAGCAACAGAAGCAATTATGGGTATGAAATTCGGTGATTCAAAATCACCTCTATTGGTTTCTTGCCGTTCTGGTGCGAGAAGTTCTATGCCCGGTATGATGGAGACCGTATTAAACATTGGTCTTTGTTCTGCAACAATCCCTGGCCTTATTGAAAAGACCGGAAATCCACGTTTTGTATATGATGCTTACCGTCGTCTGATTATGATGTATTCAGATGTTGTTATGGAGAAAGCAGAGGGAATAGAGCCAGAAGAGGGTAACGGAATCCGTGTACAGTTAGACAGAATGCTTGCCAAAGTAAAGAAAGAGAAAGGCTATGCATCTGATACCGATCTTACAGTAGAGGATTTGAAACAGCTTTGCGAAGATTTTAAAGTTCGCGTAAGACAAGAGCTTGGTAAACCTTTCCCTGATGATGCTTATGAGCAGTTGTGGGGCGGTATAGGTGCCGTATTCAAATCTTGGAACGGAAAACGTGCTATTGCATACAGAAGAATTGAGGGTATTCCTGATGATTGGGGTACTGCAGTAAACGTTCAGTCTATGGTATTCGGTAACATGGGTGATAACTCTGCAACCGGTGTTGCCTTCTCAAGAAACCCTGCTACAGGTGAGAATAAATTCTATGGTGAGTGGCTTATAAATGCACAGGGTGAGGACGTTGTTGCCGGTATAAGAACTCCTAATCCTTTGAATGAAGCAACCAAGAACGAGCATAATAAGGAACTTGCCTCTTTGGAAACAGCAATGCCTGAGGTTTACAAGGAATTGGATGAGATTCAGCAGAATCTTGAGCACCATTTCCACGATATGCAGGATATTGAGTTTACAATTCAAGATGGCAAACTTTGGATGTTGCAGTGCCGTGTAGGTAAGAGAACCGGTTTGGCAGCATTGAACATGGCAATGGATATGTTGCATGAAGGTTTGATCGATGAAAAGACCGCCGTATTGCGAGTTGCTCCTAACCAATTGGATGAATTGCTTCACCCAATCCTTAATCCTGCAGCAGAGAAGAAGGGTACTGTAATTGCTCAGGGTCTTCCTGCAGGTCCCGGTGGTGCTGTAGGTAGAATAGTATTTACTGCAGAAGAGGCTGTTGAGGCTGCTGCAAGAAAAGAGAAAGTTATTCTTGTACGTGAGGAGACAAACCCTGAGGATGTAGAGGGTATGCGTGCTGCAGACGGTCTGCTTACTGCACGTGGAGGTATGACTTCCCATGCAGCTCTTGTTGCCCGCGGTTGGGGTAAATGCTGTATCGTTGGTTGTGATGCATTGCATATAAATATGCTCAACAAGACCATGACAATTGGCGGTAAAGTTTACAACGAAGGTGACGTATTCAGCTTGAACGGAAGTAAAGGTTATGTTTATGATGTAGCTATCGATACAATGGATGCTTCTGAGAATCCTCGTTTTGTAGAGTATATGCAGATTGTAGACAAATACAGAGTTCTTGGCGTACGTACAAACGCAGATAACCCTCAGGATGCACAGACTGCAATCAACTTTGGCGCAGAGGGTATTGGTCTGTTCCGTATAGAGCACATGTTCTATGGCGAAAATTCAGAGGCTCCGCTTTCAAAACTCAGAAAGATGATTCTTTCAAATACTGAGGCTGAGAGAAGACAGGCTCTTGCAGAACTTGAGCCATACGTAAAAGAGGCTGTTAAAGGTACTATGAAAGTTATGGACGGCCGTCCTGTTACTTTCCGTCTGTTAGACCCACCTTTGCATGAGTTCGTTCCTCAGACTTTGGAGAAACAACAGGAAATGGCAGACGAGTTTGGCATTACTGTAGAGGATATCAGAAAACGTGGCGAAGGCCTGCATGAGGTAAACCCAATGATGGGTCACCGTGGTGTACGTCTTGGCGTTACTTATCCTGAGATTTCTGAAATGCAATTCCGTGCTATCTTTACTGCAACAGCAGAACTTATGAAAGAGGGTCTTAAACCTCAACCTGAGATAATGGTTCCTGTAACTGTATCTGTTAAAGAGCTTGATTTCCAGAAAGCTATCTGTGATACTGTACATGCTGCAGTTGAGAAAGAGAGCGGTCTTACAATCAAATATCTTTACGGAACAATGATTGAGATTCCTCGTGCTGCAATTATGGCTGATGATATGGCTAAGACTGCACAGTTCTTCTCATTTGGTACAAACGACCTTACCCAGATGACATTTGGTTTCTCACGTGACGATATTGGCGGCTTTATGGGCGATTATCTGAGCAAGAAGATACTTCCTGCAGATCCATTCCAGACCCTTGACCAGGATTCTGTTGGCAAGTTGGTTGAGATGGGTATCAAAGGCGGACGTACAACCAATGCAAATCTTAAAGTAGGTATTTGCGGTGAGCATGGCGGAGATCCGGATTCAGTAGCTTTCTGTCATAAGATTGGAATGAACTATGTTTCATGTTCTCCATTCCGCGTTCCAATTGCAAGATTGGCTGCTGCACAGGCTGCAATCAAATCATACGAGAAAAAATAGTTCTCGGTGTAGATGATATTAAAATAGGCCGGATCAAAATCATTTGACCCGGCCTATTTGTAAATTATTTTGGCAATTATACCTAAATTAGCTATAGTTTCTTTCCTGCAAGTTCAGAGAGTTCGGAGCGTTCTCCTTTTACAAGGTTTATCATGGCAAAAAGCTCTTCTCCGTACAACTTCTCTCCCAAATGGGTAAGTCCGTTTGACCATCTGTCGAGATAAGGTTGGTCTATCTGATGAATATCTCCGGTAAAGACTATTTTTGTTCCCTCTCCGGCCCTTGTTATAATTGTTTTAACCTCATGCGGCGTAAGATTCTGGGCTTCGTCTATTATAAAAAAGACCTTGGAAAGGCTTCTTCCCCTTATATATGCAAGAGGGGAGATGAGAAGTTTTTCTCTGCGCAGCATATCTTCAATCTGAATGTTTTCTCTGCTGTTGTCTCTAAAATTCTTTTTTATTACAGACAGGTTATCATACAGAGGCAACATATACGGCCCAATCTTCTCCTTTGCATCGCCGGGAAGGAATCCTATTTCCTGATTCTTTAATGGTATAACCGGACGGGCCAGCAATATCTGATCGTAAAGATCCGTTTGGGCCAATGCTCCGGCAAGTGCCAAAAGAGTCTTGCCGGTTCCGGCTGTTCCTGTAAGGCTTATCAACTTTATATCGGGATTCATTATTGCATCCATAGCAAAAGCCTGCTCTTCGTTGCGCGGAGTTATTCCGTATGCAGTAATCGTATTTATTCCAACTATTCTTTTTCTCTTGCCATCGTATCGTGCCAGTTGGTATGTAACCGCTTCGCCCTGCTTTTGAGGCTCTATACGAAAACGGTAAAGTTGGTTGTGCGGTGGATTTTTATATCGCAGTTCTTCTATTGAAACCCCCTCTGTACCTATTCTCTCTATAATATCTTTCCCAACACCCTTAACGGTAATTACACGGGCTTCGTTTTTGGCAACACGTTCCTCCTTTATGTGGTCTGTGAGGTAGTCTTGGGCAAGCAGGTGCAAAGCCTTGGCCTTCATTCTCAGATTAACATCTTTTGTAACGAGACCCACAATCCTGTTGGGATATTTGTTCTTTATCCAGATAGTTGTAGAGAGTATTCTGTGATCCTGTAAATCATCCATGAAACAGCCTTGCAGCTCCTCCGGAAAAGGATGGTTTATTTCAATCGAAATTTTTCCTCTTCCTTTGCCGAGAGGGTAGCCGTTTCCGCTGTTAAACAGGCGTGGATCTGAAATCTTATCTATATTCCTTACAAATTCGCGGGCGTTATAATTTATTGTATCATCGCCCTTTTTAAACTTGTCGAGTTCCTCCAATACAGCAATAGGAATAACCAAATCGTTCTCCTGAAAGTTGTAAATAGAATTATGGTCGTGCAAAATGACATTTGTATCCAATACAAATATCTTGGGCAATTTTCCGCAACCTCCGTCAGACGGCATATTGTTGCTGCCGTCTGTATCTTGGAATGCTACTGTATTTTTGCCTTTTCGCACCATTTTCTGCCGTTGATGAATAGCTCTACCCATGGTGTAACTGTATGATTTTTCTCTGTATAATGAGCCCAGTTCCAAGGTCTTAAACAACGCTCCGGATGAGGCATCATTGCCAAATGTCTTCCATCTGTACTGCATACTCCGGCAATTCCTTCCGGGGAACCGTTAGGGTTGGCCGGATAACCGTTGTATGTATATCTTATAGCCACGTTAAATTTCTCCATTCCTTTAGGGAAACTGAATTTTCCTTCACCGTGAGCAACCCAGATACCCAATTTTGAGCCTTTAAGGCTTTCTAACAATACAGAAGGAGAGTCTTCTATTGTAACACCAACAAATCCGCTCTCATATTTGTGCGAATTGTTGTGTAACATTTTTACATGAGACTGCTTTTCTTGCGGAGTAACCAGACCCAATTCTGCCATAAGCTGACATCCGTTGCATACGCCAAGGCTCAACGTATCTTTTCTCGCATAGAATTTATCCAGTGCGCTTTTTGCCTTTGTGTTATAGAGGAATGCTCCTGCCCAGCCCTTAGCAGAGCCAAGAGTATCGGCATTTGAGAAACCTCCAACAAATACTATCATCTGCACATCTTCTAAAGTCTCTCTTCCGCTTATAAGGTCGGTCATGTGAACATCCTTTACTTTAAAGCCGGCCATAAAGAGTGCCCATGCCATCTCTCTGTCGCCGTTTGAACCTTTCTCCCTTATAATGGCAGCTACAGGGGCATTTGCATTCTCTCTGTTGCCCTGTTTGTCTGAATTTAAAGCCGGACAATCTTTGAGTTCTCCCGTAAAGTGCTTAGGGAAGCTGTAAACTAATGGTTGCTTTTTGTAGTTCTGGAAACGCTCTTTTGCACACTCTTCTCCAACCTGACGGATATCAAACAGATAAGATGTCTTATACCATATATCCCTCAGTCTGTCTATATCAAGAGTTATGGCCTGTGCATCTGCAAAATCAATTGTGATGCACCTTTCTGCAGATGTTTCACCTATTACATATCCTTTTCCGTTTAGAATATCAAGAACCTGCGTAAGATTATTTTCTGCAACCTGAATCAACACACCGGAATCCTCTGCAAACATTATCTTCTCAAGAGCTTCTCTTTGCAACTCTTTTCCATTCTCAGGAGATGCTGTTATCTTTATTCCCCCTTTGGTATTCGCAAAACACATCTCTAAAAGAGCGGTAATCAAACCACCGGCAGAGATGTCGTGGCCGGCCAAAACAAGTTCTTTTGAAACCAACTCCTGAACAGCGGCAAAACAGTCTGCAAAATATCCGCTATCCTTTACGTCAGGGGTACAACTACCAACCTGTCCTGTAATCTGCGCGAATGCAGAGCCTGCAAGATTGAATGCTGCATTTCCGTCGGCCCCTTTTGTAAATGGTATATATATAATCCTGCTCCCTTTGCTCTCTTTTAAATCTGGTTTTACTATGTTGTATATGTTCTCTACAGGAGCTACTGTAGAGATAATGAGTGTTCCAGGCGAAAGGACCTTCTCTCCGTTAGGATAAGACTGGGTCATACTCATTGAGTCTTTTCCGGTAGGAATGTTTATTCCAAGGCTTATGGCAAAGTCGCTTGCCCCTTTTACCGCCCTGTAAAGTCTGGCATCTTCTCCTGTGTTTCTGCATGGCCACATCCAGTTGGCACTTAAAGAGATACCTTTTAATCCCCCTTTCAGCGGTGCCCATACAACATTGGTAAGGGCCTCTGCTATAGCCATTCTCGAACCTGCATCCGGATTTGCCAAAGCTACAAGCGGTGCGTGTCCCAACGAGGTTGCAATACCCTCTTTGTTATTATATCCTATTGCGGTAACTCCAAGGTTATTTAGAGGCAATTGAATCTCTCCTGTACACTGTTGTCCGGCAATAAGGCCTGTAACCGAGCGGTCTACCTTGTTGGTAAGCCAGTCTTTGCAGGCAACGCTTTCGAGCTGCAGCACTTGTTGCAGATACTCCTCAAATTTGCCATGCTCATACTCTATCTCCTTAAATTTATAGTCGGCTGTATCACCGTGCATATAGGTCTTTGGAGCAGAGCCGAACATATCTTCTATCTGTAAATCTATGGCAGCCTCTCCGGTTTTTTCGTTCTTTAGAGTAAAATTGTGTTTTCCCGAAGTTTCGCCAATCACATACATAGGAGCTCTCTCTCTATCTGCAATAGCTTTTAGGTTTGCAATATCCTTTTCTTCCATTACAAGACCCATTCTTTCCTGGCTTTCATTGCCTATAATCTCTTTAAGACTCAAAGTAGGGTCTCCTACAGGAAGTTTGCTAATATCTATATTTCCTCCGGTCTGCTCAACAAGCTCCGACAAGCAGTTGAGATGTCCGCCGGCTCCATGGTCGTGAACACTTATAATCGTATTGTTATCGCTCTCGGCAACACTTCTTATTGCATTATACGCCCTTTTCTGCATTTCCGGGTTAGACCTCTGAATTGCATTAAGTTCTATTGCGTTTGCATATTGTCCAGTATTTACAGAACTTACTGCTCCTCCGCCCATTCCTATACGGTAATTGTCTCCGCCAAGGAGCACCACTTTATCGCCAACTCCCGGTTCTGCCTTAAGAGCGTCTTTTTGTTTGGCGTATCCAACACCGCCGGCAAGCATTATAACCTTGTCGTATCCAAATTGAGGAGTGTTATAGGCTTTGCATGCCAAATCTTTATTAGGTTGATGTTCAAGGGTTAAAAGACTTCCGCATATTACGCACTGTCCGAACTTGTTTCCAAAATCGCTTGCTCCGTTGCTTGCTTTTGTAAGAATCTCCTGCGGACTCTGGTAAAGCCATTTGCGAGGTGCGCTCTTTTCCCATTTTCTCTCAACATCCATTGCTGCGGCGCATGACGGGTCTTTGATTTCTGCCTTAAGTTCTTTTATGCTCTTTTCTTTATTTATGCCCACAGTCTCCTCTACTTTCTCCTGAAAGCGAGGATAAGACGTCATGTATATAGCTGTTCCTGCAATAGGAAAACTTCCTTTTCCTCCGGCAATCCTGTCTCTTATCTCTCCTCCGCTACCTGTAGCCGCACCGTTGAACGGCTCAACAGTTGTAGGAAAGTTATGAGTCTCGGCTTTAAGACTTATTACTGTTTTTTCATTTTTAGTGATATAAAAATCTGGCTTGTCTCCGCTTGCAGGGTGGAACATGTCTATCTGCGGACCCTCTATAAAGGCGCAATTATCTTTATATGCGCTTACTATGAGGTTGGGATTTGTCTGGCTTGTCTTCTTTATCATCTTAAAGAGAGAACTCTCCATCTCTTTGCCATCTATAACAAACACTCCGTTAAATATTTTGTGTCTGCAGTGTTCGCTGTTTACCTGAGAAAAGCCAAATACTTCACTGTCTGTAAGCCCTCTGCCCAATTTTTTGCTTAACCCTTGAAGATACTCTATCTCCTGAGGATTGAGAGCCAAACCCTCTTCTTTGTTATATGATTCAATATCTGTTATGTAAATTACAGGATCTGGTTGTTTATCTATTGTATACAGCTTCTGGTCCAATCCGTTGTAAATCCTTTGCAGCATCTTGTCATGTGAACTGTCTGCCGAGGCAACAGGAAAAAACTCCTCTATACGTTTTATCCCGCTGATATTCATGTTTTGGGTAATTTCAACGGCTGTAGTACTCCATGGGGTAATCATCTCCCTTCTCGGACCAACGAAAATTCCATCTATGTCTTTAGCCGGAATACCGTTTTCTGTAACAAGCGGAGCTTCCGAAAATAACCATACTAAAGAGTTTATATTTTCTGCCGACAGTTCTTTCTCGGCCTCTACTGCAGTAATTGCACCATTGTCTGCTTTAAAGAAAAGAATCATAAAAAGTTATTTGAAGTGGTTACTAAGTTTGCAAAATAATTCGGTAAAAGTAATAAAACTTTTTAAAAGAGTCTCAAAGTTTTAACAGCTTCTTGGAATATGATAATAAACGGCGTACCTAATATTAATATAAACAGCTATATTTGTACCTGCTTTGCATTATGGCAGGCATGTTTTAAGATATTGGCTTTACAATGGATATAGAACTGTATAATAGAGAGATAGACTTTATTTTTAATAGATTTCCCTCTTTTCAGAAAGTAGGAGGAAGTGCCTATAAACCGGGGTTGGATACAATGGAGAAACTGAGTTCTCTGTTGGGTATGCCGCACAGAAAATTTTTGTCTGTACACGTTGCCGGCACAAATGGAAAAGGCTCAACAAGTCACATGATAGCATCGGCTCTTTCCATGCTTGTTAAAAGTTCAGGTGAGAGACTTAAAGTAGGGCTGTATACCTCTCCGCACCTGATAGATTTCAGAGAGAGAATGAAGGTCTCGGAAGGGGAGCAGAGTGCTTTGTCGGGTGCAGTGTCATTCAGAATGCCGTCGAGGGATTTTGTGTATTCGTTTTTAGTACGTTATAAAGATGATTTTCTTAAAACCGGCGCATCTTTTTTTGAGATAACCACAGCTATGGCATTCAGTTGGTTTGCAACAGAAGATGTTGATATAGCAGTTATAGAGTGCGGTTTGGGTGGACGTCTCGACGCTACCAATATTCTTACTCCGGAGTTGGGTGTTATTACCAATATAGGTTTAGACCATTGTGAGTATTTGGGTAATACATTGGCTGATGTAGCAAAGGAGAAAGCCGGTATTATAAAACCTTTTACTCCTGTTGTAATAGGAGAGCGTTCCGGGGTAGCGGATGTTTTTGCCTTAAAGGCTAAAGAGTGCAGTGCCCCAATTGTATTTGCCGAAGATTTCAAGCCTGTATCTGTTAAATGGCCGAATTCTGCAGTGCCGGATTTAAAGGGAGACTGTCAGGTTAAAAATATAAGAACGGTTGTTGCCGCAATTGAGACTCTGTTGTATGGCAAACGGAAAATAAATTGCAGCGGAGATATTTTTGAAAAGTTGAATTTAAAAAGGGAAAATGTACAGGAAAAGCTGCTTTTTGGAATATGTAATGCGGCAGGGATAACCGGTTTGCACGGACGTTGGGAGATTTTGGGCAAAGTGCCGTTTATTGTGTGTGATACGGGGCATAATGCACATGGATTTGCTGTTTTGGGAGAACAGATAAAACGCAAAGCATCAGGAGTATCGGAATATACAGGCAGAGAGTTTGGGCGTTTGATAATGTTTTTTGGAGTTGTTGCCGACAAGGATTTAAATTCAATATCTTCGTATCTGCCGGAAACGGATACCTCTTATACAAGTTCTTATACACAAGATGCCTACAGCGGAATACAGACCGTATATTACTTTGTAAATGCAAAAGGTACAAGGGCTTTGCCGGCTGTAAAATTGCAGGAAAAGATGAAGTCTCTTGGTTTTAAAGGAGAGGTGCTTGTAGATAGCGGAGATATAAAGGAGTCGTTGGAGTATTATATGAAAAATATAAAAAACGATACCGATTTTGTGTTTATTGGCGGCAGTACATTTGTTGTAGCGGAGGCATTGGAGTATTTTAAGCATATTTAAAATAGAATTTGTGCAATTTTTTTAGAAAAAATTTGCATAATCAAAAATAATATCTACCTTTGCAGTCCCAATCGCAAACGAGGTTGGAAGTTCTTAAAAAATTAGGCCGTAGTGGCCATGATTCGGGAGCATAGCTCAGCTGGTTTA
>CAZULV010000009.1:44152-84678 GCA_964621625.1 uncultured Muribaculaceae bacterium
GAGCATCTGCCTTACAAGCAGAGGGTCACAGGTTCGAATCCTGTTGCTCCCACAAGTTCTTAAATATAGGCCGTAGTGGCCACGATTCGGGAGCATAGCTCAGCTGGTTTAGAGCATCTGCCTTACAAGCAGAGGGTCACAGGTTCGAATCCTGTTGCTCCCACAACTTTTGAGATTAAAGTTTTCATAGTGTATTTTAAGTGTTTTGGAGGTCTGCATTTTGCAGGGCTCTTTTTTATTTTTATATGTTTTGTTGGTAAATTTACGCTAAAATAGAGTTTGTATTGATTTTTATGGAATATGTAGTATTAAACAATGGTGTACGTATGCCCAAGTTGGGGTATGGAGTGTATCAAATATCAAAGGAAGAGTGTACGCAATGTGTGCTTGATGCCATTGAAACAGGTTTTCGTTTGATTGACACCGCACAGAGTTATTTTAACGAAGCCGAAGTGGGCGAAGCTATTGCACGCTGCGGTGTTCCTCGCGAAGAGTTGTTTATAACCACAAAAGTTTGGATAGATAACTACGGTTATGAAAAATGCCGGGCATCGGTATTGGAATCAATGCGAAAGTTACAAGTGGATTATCTCGATCTTATCCTTCTTCATCAACCATTTTCAGACTATTACGGAGCATATCGTGCCTTAGAAGATTTATACGCAGAGGGTAAGGTGAGGGCTATTGGCGTTTCTAATTTTTATCCAGACAGGCTCTCGGATATTTGCCTTTTTGAGCGCAAAGTTATTCCGCAAGTAAATCAGGTGGAGACCAATCCTCACAATGCACAATTCCTTGCGCAACAGAATATGGAGAAATACGGTGTGCAGATTGAAGCATGGGCTCCATTCGGAGAGGGAAGGAATAATATGTTTGATAACGAAACACTTATTGCAATAGGTAATAAATATGGTAAAAGCGTTGCGCAGGTAATCTTGCGCTGGCTCATGCAGCGTGGCGTTGTTGCATTGGCAAAATCGGTGCACAAGGAGCGTATGGCTGAGAATTTTAATATCTTTGATTTCTCTCTTACAGCGGAGGATATGAAAGCCATAGCCTCTTTGGATAGAGCCGAAAGTCTCTTTTTCTCGCATATAGATCCAAACATGGTAGAGTGGTTCAATACAACCGTAATAAGCAGACGAGAGAATCAAGATCACACAAAAGATAAAAAGAACTGGTAAAAATTATAAATGTATGGCAAAGAAAGTTTTAATACTCTCGGGCAGTCCGCGAAAAGGCGGAAATTCCGATACTCTATGTGACCAATTTATGAAAGGGGCGTTGGAGGCCGGTCACGAAGTTGAAAAGATACAGGGCAAAAAAGTTGCTCCATGCCTTGCGTGCTACTATTGTAAAGACCATAAAGGAGAATGCGCAATTAAGGATGATATGGCGGAGATTCTACAAAAGATGCTCAATGCAGATGTTTTGGTTCTCGCCTCTCCTGTCTACTTCTATTCGATATCTGCACAACTCAAGGCTATAATAGACAGAACCGTAGCCCGTTGGTTAGAGTTCAAGAATAAGGAGTTCTATTACATTATGACAGCCGCAGAGGATTCTGGCACTGTAATGGATTGTACTTTAGAGTGTATGCGAGGTTTGGCTGAATGTTTGGAGGGCTCTGTGGAAAAGGGCGTTATCTATGGCAAAGGTGTTTACCAAAAGGGCGAAATATCCAATCACCCGGCAATGCAGCAGGCATACGAAATGGGTAAAGGGGTATAATTTTATAAAGTACTCCCGACAACAAATTTATTTAGCTGTCGGGAGTATAGTTATTTTTGCAACATTACCTTATTTTGGCAGTTGCTTAATTGCAAATCTATAATGCTGTTTTCCAGAGCCCGTGCAAATTGCAATACTCATAAACTGCAACAGGCTTGTCGTTACATGTGCAAAAAACGGCCTCCGGTTTGCCATTGACTTTTAGAGAGATGCGCATTCCGCCATTTTCGGTCTCTACATATATGAATGCAATGTGATGCTCTTCTATCATTGGATGCTCTACACTTCCAACCTGTATTTTAATTTTACAGTCATCTACTTTGGTTACAACCGGAACATGCTTTTCCTGGCTTGCGTCTACCGTATTTGCTACAAGTTCTTCCATCTTATGTCCGCAGCACACAACAGGAACACCGGAATCTACCGATTTTTCTATAACATTGCCGCAGTGGTTGCATTTGTAAAATTTTGTTGCCATAATTCAAAAGATTTAATTTTATAAACTCTAATTTGCTTATCTGAGAAGTTATTTACTGCTCAATATCTGTATTTTTCGACTATATAACAAAATAGTATCTATAAATGTTCAACAGTAAAAATAAGTTAGTGTTATAGCATGCAATCTTTATTACCTTACAAATTGGAACATTTTTCATACAAAAGTATAGAAATGGGAATACAATTTATTATTATCTTTACCACTATGTTTTAATATAACGTTTTATATAAATTTATGACATTGACAGATAATGATATAGAGCAAATTGCGCAAAAAGCAATAGCTCTTTTTAAAGAAGGATATAACTGCACACAAAGCGTTACGGGTGCATGGGCAGAGTACTATAACGTACCTGCGGAGCTTATAGCAAAAATTTCGAGTTCGTTTGGAGGTGGAATAGGCAGAATGAGAGAGACTTGCGGTGCTGCCTGCGGAATGTTTATACTTGCAGGACTTGAGACGGGTTCTACAGATCCAAAAGATCAGGCCGGTAAAGGGGCTAATTATAAAGTGGTTCAGGAACTTGCTGCAAAATTTAAGGAGTGCAACGGCTCAATTAATTGTGGGGAGCTGCTTGGCCTTAGGGAGATTAAAGAGGATAAAATTACGCATGAACCGCAGGCAAGAAATGCGGAGTATTACAAAAAAAGGCCGTGTGTTGAGATGGTAGCATCGGCAGCCCGCATTTATGGCAGATTTCTTGCAGAAAGGCTAACTGAAAATAATAAAACTAACTTATAACAATTAATAATTAATATTATGAAAAGAATTTTACTTATAGTTGCACTATTTCTAACATGTACTTTTGCGGCCAATGCTCAGAGTGGAAACGGCTATAAAAACGCCATAGGTATTCGCGGAGGTTGGGGCGCAGAGGTTTCTTATCAGAGATATATAAGCCCGGCAAACAGATTGGAGGGTACTCTTGGAATAGACCGTTACGGATTCTGTGTGGAGGCAATGCACCAATGGATGTTTGAACTGCCTATAAATACCTCAGGCCTTTGGCAATGGTATGCAGGTGCAGGTGTGGGAATAGGCTCATGGGATGACGATGATTTTAAACACGGTTTTAGTATGGGAATTCTTGGGCAAGTAGGTATAGAGTACACTTTTGCAAATATTCCATTGCAATTATCGCTTGATTATCGTCCGGGATTCTATTTTCTGCCTGAAGATGAAGCTAATTGGGGTGGAATTGCCATTGGAGTACGATTCTGCTTCTAAACCTCAACCTGTATAGAACGATTCTATTGTAAAAAAATGTCTAAAACTTAAATTATGAAATATTTTCTACTTTTTGCTGCGGTATGTGTTATAGACATCTGCACAGCCACTGCCCAAACATCACTCTGCAGTTCTGAGGATGCCTATAATTGTTTTGCCGTAATTGCAGGCAAAAATGCTACATCCGACGGATCTGTTCTGTTGGCTCACAATGAGGATGATAGAGGTGAGCAGATGCTCAATCTTTATGTAGTGCCTCATACAGATTCAACTTTAAAATATCTCTGGGCCGAGTTTCCTGGAATGGAGGTTGCCGATGCCTTTCTAAATGAGTATGGAGTTGGAATAGTATCAAATAGTTGTCCGTCTAAAGAAGATGTTAAAGATTTTACAGACGGTGGAATTTTATATGAAGTGCGAACAAGTGCTGCAAAATATGCAAAATCGGCAAGAGATGCCGTAAGGATTTTGGGAAAATTGGTAGAAGAGCGCGGCTATAGAGGAAGCGGACGTACATACTCTATTGCCGATTGCAATGAAGCCTGGATTTTCTCTGCGGTACAGGGTCGTCATTGGGTGGCGCAAAGAGTTCCGGATGATTGCGTTATGGCACTGCCAAATAACTATATAATTGACTATGTAGATTTGTCGGATACCGCTAATTTTGCAGGTTCTGCAGATATAATAGAGTATGCAATTAAAAGAGGTTGGTACAACCCTGAGCGCGACGGGCAGTTCTCGTTTAAAAAAGCGTATTCAAAACCAACCTCATATACCTCAAGCAGAAATGTTATACGTCATTTGTGCGCATTGCAATATCTTACCGGGAATACCTATTCTCCTGACCCTGATACTTTTGAGCTTTTTGCAAAGCCAAACCGAAAGATTTCTCTTGCAGATATGGTTCAGATATTATCATGCCATGGAGAAAATACACCTCATTTTAGTCCCGACAGCAATAGAAAACACCAAGAGTGTATTTGTGTAGACCGAACAGTTGTTTCTACCATCTTTCAGCTAAGAAACAATCTTCCGGTAGAAATTGGTGCAGTAATGTGGGTATGTGCAGGAAGACCTTGTGTAGAGGCGTTTGTTCCATGGTATTCCGGTATGAGCAAAGCTCCGGACGGATTCGGACGTTTTGCCACTGCTCAAGAGGCTATAGAGAGACACTTCTCTGATGCTACACAAATGAGGGAAAACTGGCCTGATGCCGCAACATGGAAATTTGTACAACGTTGGGAAACTTTAATGTTAAATTATGATGCTGTTGCAGATAACATGAAAAAGACAACATCGGCTTTCCAGAAAGACCTTTACATGCGTCAACCGCAGTTTGAAAAGAGTCTCAGAAAACTGTATCATGTGCCGTCTCTTAAAATAAAAGATTACAAAACATTAGAGAAAAAGCTAAACGACTACACTGCAAAGCTGTATAAAGAGTATGTAAGACCCTAAATGTTAAGGTCCCGGCTACAGCATTGTTTTGTAGAGTTATTAACCGATATTACCGATGCAGAACCCATTATTTCTTCTTCAATTCGGATGTCTGATATTCACATTTGCAATGGCGTTCATACTTTCGTTATCCGGAATGCACATTGTAAGGCACTACAAGCCTTATGAGACATCTCGATGGCTTTGTGTAGCCGCCCTATTATTATTATCGGTACACTATCTGTTACAAATGGTTTTTAGCTTTCGCGCAAGCAGTGATGATTTGGGAGCCATTGTAAACATATTGTTCTATGCACCGGCTGCATTCTTGGTATCGTATGCTGTGTTAAACCTTGAGTGCGGCCGTGATATGCTTAAATCGCATATCAGGGTAGGATTGGTTGGTTACGGACTCATAATTACAGTATGCTTTATTGGTTATATCATGAGAAAAAGTTTTGATATGTATGTATCGCTTTATATCATGGATGCCCTTTTTCTTATCTGTATGCTCTATTTTATATTTATTCCTATAAGGGAAATCCGTAGGACATACAAAATGGTAGAGGGCAGTACCGGCAACTGTATAAATTCATACCTGTCTTACGTAAAAACCGGTTTCTATCTGTTATGCCTTTCTGCCATGATAGTGCCATTCGCTATTATATCCAGAGCATCTTTGTATGTTATAGGTCCGCTGTTTTTGATAATCCTGCTCTCGTTTGTAGTAAACTTTATAGCACTCGGTTATAATGCTTCAATGCTTCAGACTATTCAGGAAGATCAATATGAGGCTAAAAATGAAGTTGCAACTAAGAGTGCAGAAAAAGAAAAATTGTCTCAGGAGCGTGTTATGGCTATTCGCAATATGCTCGATAAGTGGGTGGAGAGAAAAGGTTTTCTCGAAACAGAATTATCGCTTTCCTCGTTGTCGATTTCTTTGGGAATCAGACGTAGAGAGCTTAGCAGCTACTTTGAGCAACACGAACAGGTAACATTCAGAGTGTGGTTGTCAAATATACGTTTTTTGGCTGCCAAAAAATTAATGCTTGAACATCCGGAATATAGTAATGATGCAATATCGGCAGCATGTGGTTTTTCTTCGCACGCACAGCTCTACAATATCTTTCGCGACAAAGAGGGAATGACTCCCAAAGAGTTTCTTACCCGTTATCTAAACGGGCGGCAGTAAGCATACAAATTACACTTATATCGTGTCTAATTCCTATCATTTTTATGTCTAATTGATTGGAATTAGACATTTTTTACGGCTTCTTACAGGCAGCTTTTATAGCAATGTCACTACTTTTGTTCCTGATAATTTACATTAAAAACACAATAATCATTACAAGATGTTACGTAAAAAAACACTTTTAGCAGCTCTGTTCGTTCTCCCTTTTATGATTGGATGTTCAGACACAGATGAAATTACCATACTTAATCCTACTCCAAAAGAACAGTGGGGAGAGACATTGGTAGGCAGTGACGGTACAATATTCGCCTATCCCGATTTATACGTAAATTATTGGGGCTATACTTGGCGTACGCATGAAAACGGTAACGACAATATTGCCTTGTGCTTTAAGGGGGCATTCCCTTCGGCTCGCTTTTTCAGCTTTAGTCTCTATGACGATGAGATAGGAGAGGCGATAGGTGGATTTGCCGATAATGAGATTGTGCCTGACAGTGGATCTGTAAATCCTTTTATAGTGGAATCATCGGCAAAAAACTATTTTACCGTTTATGTAGTTCCGTCATCTGTAAGTGATGAAAAGATAGCCGGACTGTCGTCAAAAAATGTATGCAAACTAAAAGACGGAATAAATCAGGCTACCGTTATAATGCGTGAATATCTTGGAATTGACGAGTACGGCGGAGTTGAATTGCCTTCAATACATGCCATAGATCTTACCACCATGAAAGAAGTGGCAGCTCCGCTGCGTATGAACTCTAATGTTATCCAATTTCCTACGAGCTATTCACATCTTTGGTCAGACGAAAATCAGGATGTGCCATTCTTTCTTGCTTCGCGAGGTGCCTATTATCCAAACAACTCTACAGATTACCTGTATGCTCGCACAATATTGCCGGATGACCAAGTACTTGTGTTTAGCTTTCTTCCCGTACCACTTCCAAAATCTGTAGACGAGTATAAAGACGCTCCTGCACGATATTGGTCTATATGTTTTGGTTCGGCACGCGATACACACTCTTACTACTCTGTATATGACAAACAAGCCAATGTGCCCGACGGAAAGAAATGTACATTCGTTGTATGTATGAAGCAAAACCCTAAGCTGGATGAAATTCGCAAAAAGGTAGAGAGCGAAAAGTCAAATGGTAAATGTGTAGAGTTGATAGAGTGGGACCGTCAACGCAAATCGGTAGAAGGAAATGAAATAGGGGACTGTATAGTAACTTTGTATAGAAACATTCTTCCAAACAAGAATTGGGAGTACTCCATTTCACGAATGATTCCAACACCTTACGGCGATCCTGTAAATACATCTAAAACCAATCCCAACAGCATGATTGCACATTTGGCTTTGGGAGACTATGGCCCATACGGATTAAAATACCCTACAGACGAATTTCTTAGCGAGAAGCTATTGATTCCGTAAATTGAGCAAAATGGCAAATAAACGGGCGAAATCTTATAATCTTTACAAGATTTTGCCCGTTGTATTTTTTTTAATCTATTGGCAGCCAAGCTAATATATTTTGGCAACATTACCCAATTTTAGAAATAGGGGTAGAGGTAAAAACAAAAAATCCCGATAATCAGTGATTATCAGGATTTTTCTGTTTTTTTGGTGATCCGCTTGGGGCTCGAACCCAAGACCCCAACATTAAAAGTGTTGTGCTCTACCTACTGAGCTAGCGAATCAATCCCATTATTAACTTTACCCAAGAATTACGCTTTTGAGAGAGCTTCGTTCCGTTTGGGATTGCAAAGGTAGACATTTTTTTTTACTCACCAAATTTTTTTAAAGTTTTTTTCAAAAAAATAAGTTTTTTTTCTCTTTTGTCATACTTTTGCGGTTGATATGAGGGCCGATTTAACACATAAAGCACTAAATGCTGTTGAAAATAGAGAATCCGGAGAAGTTTTCTGCTCCGAATTTATTGCCTTTTTAAACGAAAACGGAATTATTTTTGAGCGTGCAGAATTGCCGTCGGGTGATTGTTTAGGTAAAAATTGCATATCAATTAACGGTATAAGTAATCGTATTTTCCTTTTTAAAGAGTCGCGTGCAGCAGTTGTTCCGGTATTCCTGTCGGATTTTAACAATGTAAATACTGCAGAACCTCTCCTTGATTTATGTAGGAGAGTGGTTGTGTATGCAAAGAGCCAATCATGTGATGATATTTTTTATCTATATGAAGACCGGTGGTTTTATAATAAGAAGTTTATGCAGGAGCACGTTTTAGCGCGTCTTGGCAGGTTTTCATCTGTTTTTGCAAGAAAATGTAAAGTAATTACAAATACATCTGTAAAACAGAGCAGTGCGCTTTATGCAATGATTGCCCGATTCCTTGAAGAGAGCCATTCATACGGAAGTGCCAAATGTAAATATCGTTACGCATTAGAATACAACGGAAAAATTGTAGCTGTTGCCACATTTTCGCATCCGCGCCGTATCCCGCGTAAAATAGATGATGAAACGGTAATATTCAATTCATACGAATGGGTACGCTATGCCTCTGCTCCAAATTGCAGGGTGATAGGGGGAATGGGGCGTTTGCTTAAAGCTTTTATAGCAGAAGCAGCCTCTGCCAAGCAAGAATTTCCCATTGAGGTAATGTCTTACTCAGATACAGAATGGTCTCCGGGAAGTGTTTATGAATCTCTCGGATTCAGCCTGTTGCAAGAGCGAGAGCCGGTGTGGTTTTATATAAATAGAGAAACGTTTATGCGCACCTCATTTAATAAAATGGCCCGACAGTGCTCTGCATCTGCCGCAGAAAACAGTGCCTCTATAAAAATACACAATCTCGGCAGTCGTAAATTTATTTATCACCCTTTGCCGTAACCTGGGTAGTGCTTTTGTCTTTAGACAATCCTACAGTTATGCACTCTCCGGCCTTTACTCTTTTTGATATTATAGCCTCTGCAACAGGGTCTTCTATATAGCGTTGTATAGCCCTTTTTAACGGACGCGCTCCATATTGCGGGTCGTATCCTGCTGCTGCAACAAACTTTTTGGCTCCTTGAGTGAGTCTTAATCCGTATCCCGCCTGAAGAACTCTCTCATAGAGGCCTTTAAGTTCTATATCAATAATTTTCTCCAAATTTTCCTTTGTCAGAGAGTTAAACAATATCTGTTCATCCAATCTGTTTATAAATTCAGGAGTAAATGTTTTTTGTATTGCTTTTTCTACAATTTCCCTGCTGTTTGTAGCTGTATCGCGTTTTGTGGAGTTCGCAAATCCCAATCCCTTGCCAAACTCTTTTAACTCTTTTGTTCCTATATTTGATGTAAGTATAAGAACGGTATTTCTAAAGTCTATTCTCCGTCCGTTGCTATCGGTCAGCTTACCCTCATCAAGCACCTGAAGCAGAAGATTGTATATATCCGGATGGGCTTTCTCTATCTCATCGAGCAGAACAACCGAATATGGTTTGCGGCGTACCCTTTCGGAGAGTTGTCCGCCTTCGTCATATCCTACATAACCCGGAGGCGCACCTATAAGTCTGCTCACGGCATGTTTCTCCATAAACTCACTCATGTCTATTCTAATGAGTGCATCCTGCGAATCAAACATGTATTGTGCAAGTATCTTGGCAAGTTGCGTTTTTCCAACGCCGGTAGGTCCTAAAAATAAAAATGTTCCTATTGGCTTGTTAGGGTCCTTAAGTCCTGCTCTGTTGCGTTGTATTGCACGCGTAACGGTATCAACAGCCTCTTCCTGTCCTATAATCTTTTCCCTTAAGATTTTACCCATATTCATGAGCTTGTTTCCCTCGCTCTCCGCAATCCTGTTTACAGGAATATTGGTAGACATGCTCAATACCTCTGCAATGTCCTCTTTGTCTACAATATCAGGATGCTTGTCTCTCTTTGCATTCCACTTTTTCTGCTCTATTTCGAGTTCCTCTGCTTTTCTTCTCTCTATATCCCTGTAAGTTGCAGCTTTCTCAAAATCTTTATTTACAACTGCCTCTTTTTTAGTATTCCTTATTATCTCAAGCTCAGATTCCATTTCTGTAATGCGTTTTGGAATCTTAAGATGTTTGAGATGTACCCGGCTTCCTGCCTCATCGAGAATATCTATGGCTTTGTCGGGCAGACATCTGTCTGTTATATACCTTTCGCTCAGGCTCACACATGCGCGCAATGCATCATTTGTATATACCACATTATGATGCTTCTGATACCTCTCTTTTATGTTTTCGAGAATGCTAACAGTCTGCTCAAAATCGGTAGGTTCTATCATAATCTTTTGAAACCTTCTCTCCAAAGCACCATCTTTTTCTATAAACTGACGGTATTCGTCTAATGTAGTGGCACCTATACATTGTATCTCGCCCCTTGCCAAGGCCGGTTTAAGCATGTTGGCCGCATCTAAAGAGCCTGCCGCACCGCCGGCACCTACAAGAGTGTGCATTTCATCTATAAACAATATTATATCTGGATTCTTGCCAATCTCGTTCAGTATGGTTTTCATTCTCTCTTCAAATTGGCCTCTGTATTTTGTTCCGGCAACAATAGAGCCTATATCCAAAGATATAATCCTCTTGTTCATGAGTATACGTGATACACTCTTATGGGCAATCTTAATGGCCAAGCCCTCGGCTATTGCCGATTTTCCCACACCGGGCTCGCCAATAAGAATAGGGTTGTTCTTCTTTCTTCTTCCCAGTATCTGGGCAAGTCTCTCAATCTCTTTCTCCCTGCCTACAACCGGGTCGAGCTTCCCCTCCAGAGCGGCTTTGGTAAGGTCAAAGCCAAAACTGTTAAGAGCAGGGGTCTGTCCGCCTGCTTTTTTGATGGTTTTCTGCTCCTGCATTCCGCTTTTAGCCTGCTCTCCGTTATTTGCATTATCCTCAATGTTTTCGTATTGCAATCCGTCAGAGTCATTAGAATCTTTTATATTCATAGAACCATTTATATTCTGTGCCCCTTTGCCGCTAATGCCGGCAGCGTTGTTTTCCTCGTTTTTCATAAACTCTTCAAGCTTTCTTCTTGCCGTATCGTATGTTATCCCTTTGCTCTCCATTATATCTATTGCCGAGCTCCAATCTTGTCCGCGTAAAATGGCAAGGAGCAGATGTGCTGCATCCGGTTGCGGAGTAGCGGCAGCCCTTGCCTCAAGAAACATTATCTTTAAGGCATTTTCGCTTGCTTTTGAGAGTATTATCCTGTCGGAATTTTCAATAGGAATAGACTCATTCTTTTTTATCTTCTCCTCAATGCCCTTTTTCATTTCAAACAAATTAATTCCCATTTTGTGCATAAGTAACGCAGCCTTATTAATTTCGTGCCTTATTATTCCAAGTACCAAATGGTCTGTGGTGATAGTGTAACTGCCTAATCTTATGGCCTCTTCTTTGGCGTATGATATAATATCGTTAAGTTCGTTAGATAATTGTAAATGCATGGAAATTTTTAATTGGAATTAAATCGCGAAAATAGCAATAAACCACGAATAAATTTCTAAAAGCCGGTTGGAATTTGCCTGTAAATTGTTGGAATGTCTGAAAAAGCGGCATTTATCTGTTAAACTGTTTAAATTTATCTCCCGACAGTTCAGTATTCCAAAAAAAATCCGTACTTTTGGCTGTTATTTTTGTAAGTAAGTTAAATTAAAATTAGATGGAATTAGAAGAAACAAAAGGAAGGATACAGAAGATTAACATCGAGGATCAGATGAAGAGTGCTTATATCGACTACTCGATGTCGGTTATTGTAGCCCGTGCGCTCCCGGATGTAAGGGACGGACTTAAACCTGTGCACAGAAGGGTATTGTTTGGAATGAGCGAATTGGGTTTGACTTCTGGAGGACAATATAAGAAATCTGCCCGTATTGTGGGTGAAGTTCTCGGTAAATATCACCCTCACGGAGATTCCAGCGTCTATGATGCAATGGTAAGGTTGGCTCAGGATTGGAGCATGCGTTACATGTTGGTGCAAGGCCAGGGTAACTTTGGATCTATAGACGGTGATTCTGCAGCGGCAATGCGTTATACAGAGGCTCGCTTTAATGCTCTTGCAGAGGAAGTTTTGCTTGATCTCGATAAAGATACCGTTGATTTTAGAAACAACTTTGACGATACATTGCAAGAACCTACGGTTCTCCCATCAAAAGCACCGCTTTTGTTGCTTAACGGAGCATCCGGAATTGCAGTAGGTATGGCAACAAATATGGCTCCGCACAACCTCAATGAGATATGCGATGCCATAATTGCTTATATACACAACAACGATATTACCGTAGAGGAACTTATGGAGCATGTAAAAGGCCCTGATTTCCCTACCGGAGGTATAATTCTTGGCTATCAGGGTATAAAGGATGCCTTTGAAACCGGCCGCGGACGTATTGTTGTGCGTGCAAAAACAGATATAGAGGTAAGCGACAGCGGCAGAGAGACCATTGTAGTGCATGAGATTCCTTACATGGTAAACAAGCGCGAGCTTATAGAGAAGATAGCAGAACTTGTTGAGGATAAGAAGATAGACGGTATTGCTTATGTAAATGACGAGAGCGACCGTAACGGTATGCGTATTGTTATAAAACTCAAAATGGGAGCTGTTGCAAACGTAGTGCTTAATACACTGTTCAAATATACTCAGTTGCAGTCGAGCTTCTCGGTAAACAATATTGCGCTTGTAGATGGCCGTCCGCGCCTGCTTAATCTTAAACAGCTCATAAAATACTTTGTAAAGCACAGACATGAAGTTATAGTGCGCAGGGCGCAGTTTGAGTTGAACAAGGCACAGGCAAGAGCGCATATTCTTGAAGGTTTGCTAAAGGCCCTCGATTTTATAGACGAAGTAATATCCATTATCCGTAACTCCAAGACTGTAGACGATGCAAAGGCCGGTCTTATAGAGCGGTTTGCATTTACCGAAGCGCAGGCTGCGGCTATTGTGGAGATGCGTCTTCGCCAGTTGGCAGGACTCGAGAGAGAGAAACTGCAGAATGAATACGACGAGCTTATGCAGTTTATCAGACATTTGCAGGAGATACTTGCAAATTACAATTTGCAGATGGATATAATCTGTGACGAGCTTACAGGCCTTAAAGCCAAGTTTGGAGATGATAGACGTACAATGATAGAACCATCTGCCGATGATTTTAATCCGGAAGATTTCTATCCAAACGAAGATGTGGTTATTACAATATCGCACCTTGGATATATAAAGAGAACACCTCTTGCAGAGTACAAGTTGCAGAATAGGGGTGGAGTAGGCTCAAAAGGTTCTACCACTCGCGACGAGGATTTTATAGAGCATATTTATGTTGCAAATATGCATAGTACCATGCTCTTTTTTACAAAGAACGGAAAATGTTTCTGGCTTAAGGTGTACGAGATACCTGAGGGGGCAAAAACCTCTAAAGGCCGTGCAATACAGAATGTTATAAATATTGAACCTGAGGATAAGGTTTGTGCATATATAAATGTTAAGACGCTTAACGATGAGCAGTATATAAACAACAGTTATATAGTACTCGGAACTAAAAAAGGTGTTGTAAAGAAGACTTCGCTTGAGGCGTATTCGCGTCCGAGAGTAAACGGTGTAAATGCCATTACAATAAAAGAGGGCGATGAACTTCTCGAAGCAATGCTTACAAACGGAGAGTGCCAGATTCTTATTGCAGGACGTAATGGAAAGTGCGTAAGATTCAATGAAGATGATTGCAGGGCAATAGGAAGAACCGCCGCAGGAGTAAGGGGAATAACATTAGATGAGGATGATGAGGTTGTAGGCATGATTTGTGTAGATGCAAAAGAGGAGGCTCAAAATCCGCACACAATACTCGTAGTGAGTGAAAACGGTTACGGAAAGAAATCGGATCTCGAGGATTACCGTATTACAAGCCGTGGAGGAAAAGGTGTAAAGACTTTGAATATTACAGAAAAGACCGGTAATCTTATTGCTCTTAAAGCTGTAAACGAAGATAATGACCTTATGATTATAAACAAATCGGGTATTACAATAAGGCTTGCAGTTTCCGATATACGTGTAGCGGGACGTGCAACGCAAGGTGTAAAACTTATAAATATCCGCGAGGGCGACAGTATTGCTGCTGTTTGCGTGGTAAATAAGAGTGAGGAGAAAACAGCCGAAGAGGCGGTAGTTGCCGAACCTTCTGCCGAATAAAACGTTAATTTGTTATAAGCAGAAATAATTAATCATTAATAAATAATATATAATTATGAGAAAAGTACTAACTTCTTTATTACTATTATTGTTTGTGGCACAATTGAGTGCACAGTCAAAATCTTCGGCTGATGCTGTCAAGGCGCTTGATAAAGCAAAATTGGAGACCCAAAATCCTAAAAAGGCATCAAGTCCTGCTACTTGGATTAAATTGGGAACAGCTTATGCCGAGTGTTATGACGCTCCTGTAAAAGGTATCTGGCAAGGTGCTTCTCAAATGGAGGTAAAAATGCTTTTGAAAGACCAGCCTATTCTTTCAACCACAACAGAGGAGATAAATGCAACTGTGTTTACTGTAGACAATTATGCCGACAAATCTTTGTATTATGATGCAAACGGTGTATTGGTTGCATGGCTTGTAAAAGAGCCGGCTCTTAAAGATGCAGATGCTCTTTTAATGTCGTTCGATGCTTTTAAACAGGCTTACGAACTTGATTCTAAAGGCTCTCAGGCAAAAGTTCTTAAGGAGTCTCTCAAAGGTTTGCAGAGCCGTTATGTGAACGAGGCTATGTCTTGCTATTCTTTGGGCGATAACAAAAGGGCTGCCGATAACTTTGAGGCTGCTTTGGATATTTATTCTCACCCTCTAATGAACATTGTAGACAGCACAATAATGTATTATACCGCTGTAACAGCTTCGTTGGCAGGTGATAATGCAAGAGCTACAAAATATCTTGAAGAGTGTGCAAAAATAGGCTTTGACCAAAACGGTGATGTTTACGCATCTTTGTCTAACTGTTACAAAATAGCAGGAGATACTGTTAAGGCAAAAGAGATTTTGAGCACAGGATTTACAAAATATCCTTTGAGCCAGAGCATTCTTGTTGCCTTGATTAACATATATATGGAGACAAACGAGGAGCCAAGCAAATTGATTGAACTTTTAAGAACCGCTCAGGCAAACGAGCCTAACAATCCTTCTCTCTATTATGCAGAGGGTAATGTGTTTGTAAAATTGGGCGACTATGCCAAAGCTATTGAGGCATACAGAAAATCATCAGAGATAGATCCTGCATACTTCTGGGGACCATTCAGCGAAGGAAAAACTTATTACGACCAGGCTGTAGAGATTCAGGAGAAAGCAAATATGGAGTCTGATGATACTAAATATATGGCATTGTTAGAGCAATTGGATAACTCACTCGAAAGTGCTATAGCTCCTTTGGAGAAATCATTTGACCTTACAGATGATAAAGACCTTAAGTCTTATGTAGCAGAGCTTCTTAAAAATATATATTTCCGTTTCCGCGAGAAAAATGACAATTATAAAGCAGGTTACGATAAATATAACGGTTATTTGCAATCTGCAAACTAAGCAATAAAAGATAGGCAATTTGCCGTAAACAATAAAAGGCCGGCCCGGATTATTCCGGCCGGCCTTTTGATTATGCTCTGGTTATATTTCTTATGGAAATATCCTAATTAATAGATAATTGTCATTTCTTCTAATAAGTGTCCCGCTCCTGCAAGTTTGTCTATAGTAAACAGTGCAAATCTTATATCCAAAGCTATATTACGGCAAATTTCCGGATCAAATACAATGTCGCTCATTGTACCCTCCCATACTCTGTCAAAGTTAACTCCAATAAGATTACCTGAGGCATCGATAACCGGACTTCCTGAGTTTCCGCCTGTTGTATGGTTGGTGGCAATAAAGGCAACCGGAACACTGCCGTTAACACTCCATACTCCATAGTCCTTTGTTTTGTACAAATCTCTTAATTTTTGCGGCACGTTGTAGTCGAAAATCTGCGGATTGTCTTTCTGCATTATTCCGTCGAGGGTAGATACCGGAGTATAATACACTGCATCTGCCGGTGAGTATCCTTTTACCGAGCCGTATGCTATACGGAGAGTAGAGTTTGCATCGGGGTAAAACACTCTCGAACCATTGGATTCCTTATTATATTCAATTTGTCCTTTCATGTATTTTCTGTACAGAAGCGTGATTTCGCGGTTTATGCTGTCTAAATAGGGCCTGTAAAGGGTGTTAAAGTGTGAATTTGTGGCAGCATACAATGCTCCTGCGAGCTCAATAGAGTCGTTGTCGTAAATGGCATCGGCCCAATTCTCTACAGAACCCATTTTATTGAGTGTCTCTATAAAATACGGAGCCTTGTATTTGTTGTCTATTACTTTGTCGTACTCAGAAATAAGTGCTATGAAAGTCTCTTTATCTATAGGCTTGTAGTAGTCTTTATAGAAAAGCTCGGAATCTGCCCTCTTTATGTTGCCTGCATAATTCACAAATTCAATGGCATTTATTGCCTCTTTCTGATAGTCGCTAACCATTGAAAGTTCCGATATTTGAGCGTAAAGTTCTGCAAATCTTTCAATAAGGCCATCGTACTCAGGTTTGCCCTGTGCCCATTTTGCAAATTCTTTTTCGTAGTTGCGCTTATTCTCAATAGTATTCATCTTTATTATGCCTTTCATCTCTCCTTGCCACTTTTTCCACGCATTTGAGACGCCGGCATTCTTTGATGAATATTTTATTCTTACCTCTTGCGATTTTCCCATCTCCCTCTTTTGTATATCAAGACGGAGAGTCCTTAGTTTTATCTTGTGCGGATTGGAAATATTTGCTATCTGTTCAACAGCTTGAGACATAAGATATTCATATGTTCTGCCCGGATAGCCGTAAACAAGAGTGAAATCTCCCTCTTTAATGCCCGAAGCATTTATTTTAAAGGATTTTTTAGGTTTGTATGGAACATTCTTTTTAGAATAGTCTGCCGGTTCGTTGTCTTTTCCTGCATAGATTCTAAACAGACTAAAATCGCCTGTGTGGCGAGGCCACATCCAGTTATCGGTATCTCCTCCGAATTTACCTATTGATGAAGGCGGTGCGCCTACTAAACGCACATCTGTAAAGACTTTGTAAACAAAAATGAAATATTGGTTTCCGTAATACAGCGGGGTAACTTTTGCAGCAAGTCCTTTTCCTTTTTTAGTTGCTTTTGCTATAAGTTTTCGGCTGTTGGCCTTTACTATTGATTCGCGCTCCTCTTCTGACATTTCCTCTTTACAACCTTTGAGCACTTCGTCGGTTACATCTTGCATGTATTCAAGGAATGTGACCCAAAGATTAGGATTTGGCAACTCTTCGTCGCGTGTCATTGCCCAGAAACCGTCTTTAAGATAATCATGCTCTACAGAGCTGTGATACTGTATTTGGCTATATCCGCAATGGTGGTTTGTAATTAAGAGGCCTTCATTTGAGATGAGTTCTCCGGTGCAGCCTCCATTAAAATGAACAATTGCATCTTTAAATGATGAATTGTTTATGCTGTATAAATCTTCTGCAGTTAGTTTAAACCCTTTTGCCTGCATATCGTTAATTCTTTGGGCAATTTGTGACGGAAGCCACATGCCTTCGTCGGCTTTAAGGGTTAGTACTGCTGCAAAAGAGAGCAGAATGAGTGATAGTTTTTTAATCATATATATGTTTGTTAAAATTTGTCGTGTGCAATTCTACAAATGTAACAAAAAGTTTTATTAATTTTGAACGATAATACGTATTACGGTTCTATTATGAATAAACTTGCCAAATATATAGCAGTAACGGCCGTGTGTGCCATAGTACTCTTTTTAGCATGGTATTTTGGCACGGTGCTTACCAATATTCTTGTTGCTGCCGTGCTTTCTCTTATAGGAAAACCAATTATGGAGCTCCTTACCTCAATAAAGATAGGCAGGTACAAAGTTGGAACATCCATTGCCGCTGTAATTACTCTTGTGTTTCTTGCTTCGGTTCTGTTGGCGTTCTTTCTCTTTATAGCACCTCTTACTGGCCGTATCGTAAGAGAAATGGGAAGTTTTAATTTTGAGGAACTCAGACTCAAACTCGCTCTGCCTCTAATGAAATACAATCTGGCTCTTCATGAGATGTTTCCGGGAATGGATTCTTCGCTTACCATAGAGTCTATGATTACAGCACAGCTTAAAGATATATTCAGTTTTAATCTCTTTACAAATACATTCAGTTCGGTTACCTCTTTTATTGTTCACTTTGTTGTATCTGTATTTACCATAGTGTTTGTAACATTCTATTTTCTTAAGGATACCAATATGTTTTCTAACATGATACTTGTTTTTGTTCCTGTAAAGTATGAAGACAATACAAAACGGGCGTTAAACAGTATAAACAAATTGTTGGTGAGATATTTTACAGGTATAAGCATAGAGGCTATACTTATTACACTGCTAAATACAATTGGATTGCATTTTATAGGAGGGCTCTCTTTCCAACTCTCTGTGGTGCTTGCATTTTTGTCGGGAGTGCTTAATGTAATTCCATATATAGGGCCGGTATTTGCAGGGGCGTTTGGAACTATTATGGGGGTGATTTCGCTATATGGTACACCGGACTGCATGGAGTTGGGAATGCTTGTGGTAAAGCTCGTTGTAATCTTCTTTGTAACACATCTTATAGATGTATTTATATTTCAGCCATATATCTATTCAAATAGCGTAAAGGCTCATCCTCTGGAGATATTTTTAGTAATACTTATTGCCGGAAATGTGGCCGGCATAGTGGGAATGCTTGTTGCTATTCCAACTTATACCGTTTTGAGGGTTTTTGCAAAAGAATTCTTTTCAAATTTTAAAGTTGTTCAGAAACTTACCGACAGGATGGCGGATTAACAATCCCTTTTTAGAGTTCATATAAAAAGGAAATGGAGAAAAAGCGTTGCTTCTGCTCCATTTACCATAAAAAATGAGGGCGACCTAAAGGTTGCCCCCACAAAACTGTATTGGTAATTTTTTAATGCCGGAGAATTATTTTGCTGCTTCCGGTTTTGGGTTTGCCGCTGCAACATTTATAGTGCGGCCCATGTATTCTGTTCCGTTAAGTGCATTTATAGCTGCATTAGCCTCTTCGTCGTTAGACATTTCAACAAAGCCGTAACCTTTTGATCTACGTGTCTGTTTGTCTAAAATGATTCTCGAAGTTGTAACGGCTCCGTATGTGGAGAATAACTTTGCTATGTCCTCTTTGCCTGTCTTAAAGCTGAGGTTTGATACAAAAATGTTCATGTTAAAAGTTTTGTTGTTTAAATTTAGCGTTTTACGCAGAGCGTCTACAAAGCTAACCATAAAAAGCAATAAAACAAAAAATTTTAACTATAATGGTTTTTTCTGTTGAAAGATTGTAACAATATTGGCGCAATATGTTATACATTTTTAGAAAAATAATATTACGAACCTATATATGCGATTACAAAATTGAGCAGAGATATGCTTTTTTGCAGCATAAATGCACTTAAATCGCCTATTAAAGGAACAGGGGAGGTAACGGCCGCTACTGCAAGGGCATACAATGAGCCGGTAACAAGAGGTATTGCAACCATATTGGTTATGAGAAAATATGTTGGTGAAGAATTGAAATAACAGATAATCAACGGCAACGTGGCTATCTGACACGCAACAGAGATTCCTGCAAGTTTCCATATAGGCGTTATAAATCGTGAAAATCTAAAATCTGCCCATAGTTCAGAGGTTCTGTCTATTACCGGAAAGATTGCTATTATTCCGGCTACGGCTGCAAATGAAAGCTGAAAACCAATATTATACACTTCTTGCGGATTTGCCAGCAATATAAGGCAGGCAGAAATGAGCCATGCGCTCCATCGTGTTGCTATTCTGTTGGAGAGAGTGAGTGATTTCCAGATTATTATCATAATTGCGGCCCTTTGTACAGATGCGCTTAGTCCTGTAATGAGTGCATATAAAAATATTGTTGTTGCACTTATAAAAAACTTTATCCGTCGGGATTTATAATTAAAGTTGAGAAAAAACAGCAGCAAGTCTATTATGCCGTAAATTATACCTGTATGCAGGCCCGATAGGGCAAGTACATGGGCTGCACCGGTATCTCTGTATGCCCTTTTTATATTGTAAGGAATTTCGCTTTTATCGCCAATGGTAAAGGCTGCTACAACAGCTCTGTCTGCTTTGTCGGGAATAAGTTCTTCTAATTTTGCATAAAAATTCCCTTTTATATTTTGCGCTATATTCTCAAAGGAATGCCTTATAGATTCCGGAAACGGGTTTATTTTGCCTTTGCGTTGCATATTTGTAACTCCCAACAAAAAGAATACAAGACAGTAAAGCACACAGGCAACTTTGGCATTTTTTATTGGGTAATAGAACCTGCGTAGTGTATAAGATGTTATTACATTTAAGGTTATAAAGAGCATAACCAGAAAGAAAACAGAAAGGAGCAGGAGCGGTTGCGAAAGAGAGATATTTGAAAAATGTTTCAACAGAACTGCGGCAGTACAGCCCGCCAAGAATGAAATCATGCAATATACTCCCCCTCTTGCCATCTTTTTGAAAAATTTCTGTAAAGTTAGTAAAAGTTAAGTTATCTTTGCTTGCTTATGAAAAGAATTGCATTTATAGTTAACCCTATATCGGGTACAGGCCATAAAGAGGCTATTCTCAAATATATAAAGGAGATATTTGTGCAGGAGAAAGGGTATTTCCCCGAGTTTTATACCACTAAAGGACCGGGTGATGCCTATGCTGCTGCCGTGAAATATAAAAACGAGGCTTTTGATATTGTTGTTGCCATAGGAGGAGACGGAACGGTTAATCAGGTTGCAAAAGGTTTGATTAACAGTAATGTAAAACTTGCTGTTATACCGGTGGGCTCAGGAAACGGGCTTGCGCGTCATCTTAAGATACCGCTCTCTTATCATAAGGCAGTTGATGTTATTCTCTCTGAAAATGTACAGCTTATAGATGCCGGAAAGATAAACGAGGAGATTTTTTTCTGCACTGCAGGGCTTGGCTTTGAAGCCGTAATTGGAGACAGGTTCAATTCATCGGGTTCGCGCGGACTTATGACTTATATTGAGTTCTGTGCCAAGGAGTATGTAAAATATCGCAGGGAAACATACCATATAAATATTCCCGGAAACGAGCATGAGTGCAAGGCGTTTCTTATAACGTTTGCCAATTGTGCCCAATGGGGAAATAACGCATTTATAGCGCCCGATGCAAATATTTCTGACGGAATGATTGATATGGTAATCTGGAAGCGAGCTCCGTTGGTTAACATGCCGGTGCTTACAGCAGGACTTTTTCTTAAAACACTGCAATATTCCGAGTTTATAGACACTTACCGCTGCAAAGAGGTTAAGATAACCCGACAGGATGAAGGACTTATACAGTTTGACGGCGAGAGCCGTGTTATGGGAAAAGAGATAACCGTTTCTGTTTTGCCGCATGCTGTAAGGGCTATAGTACCTGATTATAAAAAATCACTGGTCTATTCCGGAAATATTGTAACGCAACTTAATGAACTTATTCCAAGGATGACAGATTTTAAAAATAGATGATTATCTTTGTAGAGCAAACCTAAAGAGATTATAAATTATAATTAAATACTTAAAATTACTATGATTGTTTTAGTTTTAAATTGCGGAAGTTCCTCTTTGAAATATCAGGTTCTTGATATGAAAAACGAAGAGGATTATTCTTTATTGGCAAAAGGCCTTGTTGAGAGGATTGGATTGGATTTTGGAGATATAACCCATAGCGTAACAGGTAAAGAGAAACATAAGGTACACAAACCTATTCCAACTCATACAGAGGGAATAAAGAGTGTATTGGAACTGCTTACAGATACTGAGCACGGTGTTCTCAAATCATTGTCTGATATAGAGGCTGTAGGTCATAGAGTTGCCCACGGAGGTGAGCACTTTAACGAAAGCAAACTTATAGATGCTTCTGTTATTGAGGGAATTGAGAAATGTTGCGAACTTGCTCCTCTGCATAATCCTGCAAATCTTTTAGGTATAAAGGCTGTACAGTCACTTATGCCTGATACTCCTCAAGTTGCGGTATTCGATACTTCATTTCACCAGACAATGCCTGATTATTCATACATGTATGCAATACCTTATGAATATTACAGCAAATATAAAATCCGCCGTTATGGCTTCCATGGTACAAGTCACAAATTTGTAGCTCAAAAAGCCGCTGCTTTGGCAGGAATAGATTTTAACAATTCAAAGATAATCACATGTCATTTAGGTAACGGCGGTTCTGTAACAGCTGTGCTTAATGGAAAATCTGTAGATACATCAATGGGTTTCACTCCTGTTGAGGGTGTTGTTATGGGAACCCGTTGCGGAAGCGTTGATGCAGGTGTGGTTACATATATTCAGGATAAGGAGAATCTCGATTCTAAGGGAATAAATGCTGTTTTAAACAAGATGAGCGGATTTCTTGGCATATCGGGTGTTTCATCGGATGCCAGAGATATAGAAGGGGCAGCCGCAGAGGGAAACAAACGTGCCGAACTTGCTCTTAAAATGTTCAAATACAGTGTACTCAAATATATAGGTGCATATTCTGCAGCCATGAATGGCGTTGATCTTATAGTATTCACAGGCGGAATAGGAGAGAATGACCCGTATGTAAGGGAATATATTTCAAAAGGTTGTGCTTATCTTGGTGTAGACTTTAATCCTCAGGCAAACGATGGTTTAAGAGGTAAGGATGCTATTATTACCAAACCGGGTTCAAAAGTGGTTGTTGCGGCAGTTACTACAAATGAGGAGCTCGTTATTGCACGCGATACAATGAGACTTGCAAAATAGTGCATTAAATTATAAAATATATAGATTATTAATAACCAATAAATTATAAATACTATGATAACAAATTTCGATGAATTGTTTGACCAGTTGAGGTCTAAACCTAAAAAAAGATTGGCTGCAGCATGGGCTGTTGATGACCACACTATCTGTGCAGTTGCAATGGCTGTTAAAGCCGGTATCGTAGAGGGAACATTGGTAGGAGATGAGAAGATGATACGTCAGGTGTGCGAGCAAGAGAATATAGACCCGTCGATATTTACAATCATCCCTAATGATAACGAACTTAAATCAATTGCTCAGGCTGTTGATATGGTAAACAACGGTGATGCAGATATTCTTATGAAAGGACTTTGCTCTACCGATAAATATATGCGCGGAATCCTTAACAAGGAGAGAGGTCTTCTTCCTCCTAAGGCCGTATTGAGCCACGTTGTTGTTGTTCAGAATCCTAATTATCATAAATTGTTGGTAATTTCTGATATTGCAGTAATTCCTGCGCCTGATTTCAAACAGAAATTAGCTTTAGTAAACTATGTATCTTCTACTGCAAGAGCATTGGGCGTTGCAAAACCTAAAGTTGCAATGATTACAGCTACCGAGCAGATGCTTCAAGGTATGCCTGCATGTGTAGAGGCTGCAATGATTGCAAAGATGAGCGACAGAGGTCAGATTCCGGGATGTATTGTAGACGGACCTTTGGCTCTTGACGTTGCATTGTCTTCTGAAGCTGTTAAAATCAAAAAATTGGTGAGCGATGTTGCCGGTGATGCAGATTGCCTTGTATTCCCAAGCATTGAGGCTGCCAACGTATTCTACAAGACAAATACACAATTGATACCGGGTGTTAAGATGGCTGCAATGGTTGCAGGTGCAAAAGCTCCGTGTGTATTGTCGAGCCGTGCCGACAGCATTGATACAAAACTTAACTCTATTGCATTGGCTGCAATCTCTGCAAAATAATCTGTATTATGGCAAAATTGATACTTGCGATAAATCCCGGTTCAACTTCAACCAAAATATCGGTGTATGAAGATACCAAAGAGGTTTTCACAAAAACTCTAAGACATACTAACGAGGAGTTGGCACCCTATAAAAATGTTATAGAACAACTCAATTTTAGGAAAGATACCATTAAAGCAGCCTTACAGGAGAACAACATCTGTCTAAAATCGTTAGATGTGATTGTTGGAAGAGGTGGTCTGGTAAAGCCTATTCCGTCTGGCGTATATAGGGTTAATGAGGCCATGATTAATGATATAAAGAGCGGTAAAAACGGAGAACATGCAAGCAATCTTGGTGCAATTATAGCAAGGGAACTTGCCGAGGAAATTGGCGGAATCCCTGCACTTATTGCAGATCCGGTTGTTGTAGATGAGCTCGCTCCTGTTGCAAGGGTTGCAGGACATCCTCTTTTTGAAAGAATTTCTATTTTCCATGCTCTTAACCAAAAGGCTATTGCCAAATTGTACGCAAAAGAGAATGGTAAAAAATATGAAGACCTAAATCTTATTGTAGCACATCTTGGCGGAGGTGTTTCTGTTGGTATACACAACCATGGCAAAGTAGTAGACGTGAATGACGCTCTTAACGGAGAAGGTCCTTTCTCTCCGGAACGTTCCGGCGGACTTCCTGCTGCTCAGGTGGTAAATGTATGCTTTAGCGGAAAATATACCGAGGGCGAGATAAGGAAAATGATTTCAGGCAAAGGTGGAGTTGTTGCTTATTTGGGCACAAACTCGTTCCAGGATGTTGAGAACAGAGTTGCAGCAGGCGATGCTGAGGCTACTCTAATTTCCGGAGCTTTTGCGTACCAACTCGCAAAAGAGATTGGAGCAATGGCTACAGTTGTAAATGGTAAGGTTGATGCCATTATAATAACCGGTGGTATTGCTTATAACAAGCCTCTTATGGAGCAGGTTAAGGAGAAAGTTTCATTTATTGCACCGGTGGCCGTGTACCCGGGTGAGGATGAAATGGGAGCTTTGGCCGGAAACGGACTGGCTGTACTTAACGGAACAGAGCAGGTAAAAGAGTATTAACGATAGCTTTTATCTGTTTAAATAAAGCCCGACCTTTAAGGTAAATTCATATTTGAGTTACAGCCTTAAAGGTCGGTTGCATTTTGCAGTATTACCACATTTTTGGCAATTATACCACATTTTGCGGTATTGCTATTTTGGGCAATTATACCTTTTTTAATTTTACCCAACAGGGTTTATAGGTGAGCCCTATTTAAGCCGGCGATAGTATTTGAATTTGAAATTCTCTTGGGTAAATAGTTCCGGATGCAGAATGTGTGCAATCTCTTCCAATATTATATGCGGCTCAACAACACCTGTTTCCCAAAAATCGCTTCCTCCTTCAGGAGTGTTACGCAGCGTATTGTTATATACACGGTTATTCTTTAATGCCGGAATATTTTTAAACAGCGGATTCTCCGCTTCCAACGCTTTTAATGTGTTTATGATATTGGGATGGAGCCATACATCGGCTTTAAGGGCAAATTGGTACGCATGTTCAAAACTGAGTTGGGCTGGCTGTATTTCATCCTCTTTTGCACCAAGAATTTTTCCACCGGCATCCTTAATCAGCTGAGAGGTGTAATTTTTATCTCCCGGAATATACCATATACCATTATACGGAGCATTTAACAGTACATCTGTTGTATCGCTTCCCTCTATAGCCGAGGCTATTTTAGTCTTTATATCTATGTATCTCTGTGCTTTTGCTATAAATATAGAATCTGCAATTTCTCTCTTTTGTGTAAGTTCTCCAAAGAGTTTTAGATATTCGAGTTTGCCAAGCGGAGAATCTTCTAAATAATCACCTATTGTAAGTACTTTTATTCCAAACTGTTGCAATTTTTCTATGTGTGAATTATTTCCGCCGTTAATTCCATAAGCAATTACAACATCGGGTTTCATGGATATTATAAGTTCATAATCTGGTAAATTTTCTCCACCTACATCTGCAATTCTGTTCTCTTTTATAAGGCCTCTTACTTTTTCATTTGTAATGAACTTTGTGCCTGAAATTCCCTTTATGCACTCATGCTCTCCAAGTTCTGCCAAATATGCCACATGGCTCGAAGACATGCAAACCACCTTTTTTACAGGATAATGGATTGTATATATATCGTCTGTAATGCCCTGCTGTTTTGCGTCTGTATTCTGGTTTTTAAAATCCCTTGGAACAAGTGTGTATACATCATCCTTCTCTTTGCCGCTCCATCTGTTTTTTACAATAAGTCTCTTTACTGCGCAACTATCTTGCATTATATGAAAATAGCGTGCATATTCAATGTTATTGTTTTTGGCCATATTGCCTTGTTTTAAACCCTCTGTGATTATGGAATTAGCTGAGGTAGAGGTGCTTAATTTTAAAGTGCCTGATTTGGAATCAGCTAAAGAACCCAAGCGAACGGCTTGTTTTGAACTTTGATTGTTGGTACATGAGATTAAAAATGCCCAAACGGCAATGTGTATAACTGCAAAAATCAAATGCCGGATTTTACAATATGTATCTCTTTTTTCCATTGGATGAGTCTGTTTTTTGTGTAAAATTATAAAAAATCAGATATACTCAAATTTTGTTTTGTACAGATTTATATCTTTTTTGCTAAAACGGTTTCGGAATATCATTTAAAACTTATTACTTTGCAGCATGATGCATACAGACGTAATAATAGTAGGAGCCGGTGCCTCCGGACTTTTTGCCGCAGCTATTGCTGCTCAACGTGGATTAAATGTTACTGTTTTGGAAAAAAACAGCAGGTGCGGACGTAAAATAGCCCTTACGGGTAAAGGCCGTTGCAATCTTACAAATACAAAACCGTGGGAAGAGTTTGCAACACATATACATCCAAAGAATGTCTTTTTTAAAAATGCCTTTTTTGCCATGAGCAATATTAAGGTTATGGAGTTTTTTGAAAAAATAGGTCTGCCTTTGGTAGAAGAGAGGGGTAACAGGGTTTTTCCACAGAGTATGCGTGCTATGGATGTTACAGATGCATTAGTTTCGTATATAGAGCAGTCGGGGGTAAAAATTATTACAGACTGCAATATAGATGAGATAAAAAGAGGCGAAGATTCCATGTTTACAGTGCTGTCGGGTGGAAAAAGTGTAATTTCTGCACCTTATATAATAATAGCAACAGGTGGTTTATCGTATCCTTCAACCGGTTCAACAGGAGATGGCTATCGTTTTGCAAAGGCTTTTGGCCACAAGATTTCAGACTGTTTTCCCTCTTTAACAGCCCTTATCCCTACAAACTATTCTCAACAATACCATGGAATATCTTTAAAAAATGTTGAGGTTTCTTTATTGATTAATAATCAGTGTGTTGAGGCAGAGTTTGGAGACCTCGATTTTACTAACGGAGGTATTGAAGGCCCGATAGGTTTTAGAATAAGTAGAAAAGCTGTGCAGAATATAAGGAACGGCCAGAAGGCTGCCGTAATTCTTGATTTAAAACCTGCCGTAACCATGCAGCAGCTATGCAAGAGAATTGAGAGAGAGATGTCTGAGCTTGCTCCTGCAAAGAGAACTGAGCTTGAAAATCCGGGGAATCAAAGAATTAAAACGGCATCGTCGCTTTTGCTTCCAAAGCTTATGCCTGTACGTCTGATAGCTCTCTTTGCGGCTTCAAATGCTGCAATGTATAAAAACGGAGATTTTGTGCAACAACTTGCTACGGCTCTCAAATCGTGGAGATTTGAGATTAAATCTTTTGTGGGTTATGAGCGGTGTGTGATTACAGCCGGAGGGGTGTCTCTTAACGAAATTTCTCAAAAGACAATGGAGTCTAAGTTAGTAAAAGGTCTCTATTTTGCGGGCGAAGTGATTGATCTCGATGGCGATACCGGAGGTTATAATTTGCAGATTGCATTCTCAACGGCGGCTTTGGCTGCTCAAAGTATAGGTATGTAGCAATCAGCTTTAGGATTTGAGGGTAAATGAAATATCGCCAAAACTTACTATGCTGTCAGTGTGTATCTTTACATGGTTGCATAGCTCCAAGGCAATGAAATCTCCGGTTCTAATGGAAGATAATTTGGTTATCTGCTCCATTTTGCTGGCAAAAATTTCCTTTAGCGTCTGAGAATCAGTAAGTGCCAAAAAATTATCTTGTGCCGGATTGTTGCTCTTTTCCTGTAACTGTTTAACGAATTGCTTTAGCGATTCATTTATTTTATTAAAAGGAAATTCTTCCGGTAAAAATAATTCTGATACGTATGTGCTGTTATCCAGAGAGTTTGCTGTAAAGAAACTTTGCGGAACAGTATTGTCTATAAGCGATTTAGCCGTGAGGTTAAGACCGTATCCTATGCGGCTGTAATATCTTTGAGCAAATTTTGCCCCCACAGATTTACCTGCTTTGTCTATACGAATGAAAACGAACGGAGCAACAGTAAAATCTGTTATACCGTCCGGACAGAAATAGTCGTTTCCATCTCTGTTGAGAGATATGTCTGGTCTGATATAATGGAAGTTACTGTTGTATGTTACCGTTACTATATTCATAACGCTTTATTCCGTTTTTTGTTTGCGTGTTATAAAGCAGAAGATGAGATGTTAATACTATTTCATCTTTAGCTTTATATCTGTGAGCACTTTTTTGGTATCTAAAGTAAAATCGCCGTTCATTATCCATGCGTAATAGCTCGGCTCGAGTCTTAGGACATCTTCTACGAGTTTGCCTTTGTGTTTGCCAAAGTTTATTACCGGCTGATCTTTATCGTTTAGAATTATTCTTCCGGCGTAATCTACAAAACGCGAGCGGGTAGAGAAATCTGCCAGCATTGTAACATCGTTTTTTAGGGTTTCGGGATACCGGTCTAATTGTGCCTTTAGAATTTCATATGTTGCAAGCGTATCAGCCTCTGCGCTGTGAGCATTCTCCAAATCTTTCTGACAATAAAATTTATATGCTGCAGAAAGGGTTCTCTGTTCCATTTTGTGGAATATATTCTGAACATCAATTAAATGACGTTTTCTAAAATCAAATTCAACTCCGGCACGCAAAAACTCCTCTGCAAGCAGCGGAATATCAAATTTTAGAGAATTGTATCCGGCAATGTCGCAGCCGGCCATCCATTGTGCAAGGCTCTTTGCAATCTCTTTGAATTTTGGACAATCCTTTACATCCTCGTTAGAGATACCGTGTACCGCCTGAGCTTCAGGCGATATGGGAATTGTAGGATTGAGCCTTCTTGTCTTTATCTCTTGATCTCCGTTTGGCATTACTTTTACCGCACAGATTTCTACTATTCTGTCTGTGGCAACATTTAACCCCGTACTCTCTATATCAAAAAAAAGTAAGGGGTTTTTAAGATTTAATTGCATAATATAAATGCTGTTATTCTTTATATATTAGTTATTTATGCGCATTGGCATGAGCAACGCACATATCTCTTCATCCGGTTCGCTCTGTACGGCAGGCTGTATAAGGGCAGCTCTGTTAGGGTCTGCGAGTTTTATGCAAATCTGGTCGTACGGAAGATTGCTCAAAATCTCTATAAGGAAAGTTGATTTAAAGCCTATTTCCATAGGAACACCTTCGTATTCGCAGTTTAATGTTTCCTGAGCGCTCATAGAAAAATCTACATCTTGAGCCGAAATTTCAAGTCTGTTCTGGCTCAATTTAAAGATAATCTGGCTTGTGGCCTGATTTGAACATACAGCAACACGTTTGCTCGCATTGAGTATCTCTGTTCTTGCAACTGATACTATATTGGTATTGTTCTTTGGTATTACAGATCTGTATGCCGGATATACGCCATCAACCAAGCGGCATACCATTAACGAATTGCCGAATTTGAAATAGGCGTTTTTCTTGTCGAAAGAGACCTCTACATCATCTTCTGCAAATTTTGCAAGGTTGTTCTTTAGAATATTGGCCGGTTTTTTAGGCAATATAAAGCTCGATGCTCCACTGCCTTTAATATCGTTGCGTGTATAGCATACAAGTTTGTGTGCGTTTGACGCAACCATTGTGGTACTGTCTTGGGTAATATCAAAATAGATACCGTTCATAACCGGTCTTAACTCTTCATCTGCGGTTGCATATATTGTATTATTTATACCTTCCGACAGAACCGCACCTTTGAATACAAGCGATACAGGTTCTTCTAACTGAGGAAGTTCCGGATACTCTTCTGTGCCAAGATATGGAATTTGAGCATTACCGCTTGCCCATGCAATGTTTACAATGTTTTTTTCGGGCTCAGTACTTAACTCTATAGGTTGTGTAGGGAGTTCTTTTAAAGTATCTGTGAGAAGTTTTGCAGGTACTGCTATCTCTCCACCTTCTGTAACTTCATCTATGCTTATTACCGTTTTAAGAGTTGTCTCCGAATCGGATGCGGTAACTGTAAGCGAATTGCCTTCCAATGCAAAAAGAAAATTATCTAAAATTGGAAGCGAATTCTTTGATGCAATAACTCTCGATACCGATAATAACCCTTGTAATAGGTCTGTACTTGAAACAATAAACTTCATAATATTTCGCGTTTAAAATAATGTACAAATATAGCAATATTTGGCATATATTTTGAGTTTTCCGCAACATAAATTGATGAAAAAAAGTGCATGTCATGAAGAAAAACGTATCTTTTTTATTATTATCGGTATTGCTTAGCGTGTTAAGTGCTATGCTCGTTTCTAAATATTATAGTTCAAAAAACCGCTACGTATATTTGAGCGAGGGACAACCGGTATATAAAAGTGTTGAATTAGCAGGGGGAGCGTTTCCTGATTTTACATTTGCAGCAGAGAATTCTGTTAATGGAGTTGTATATGTAAAGGTGCTAAAGCGAGAGGAGGCTCCTCGTGAAGCAACTATTTTAGAGCATTTTTTTGGTTATGGAACACCTTATTCGCTTCCACGTGAGAGCGTAAACTCAGGTTCCGGTGTAATAATTTCAAATGATGGATATATTGTTACAAACTCACATGTTGTAGATGGAGGCTCGGAAATTGTTGTAACAATGAATAACAATAAGAGCTTTAAGGCCGATATTGTTGGGTCTGATCCGGTAACCGACATTGCCGTACTCAAAGTAGAGGCAGAGAACCTTCCTGTAATACCATTGGGTAGCTCCGACAGTCTGAGGCTTGGCGAGTGGGTGCTTGCCATAGGAAGTCCGTTTAATTTGAGAAGTACAATAACCGCAGGTATTGTGAGTGCAAAGGGGCGTTCGCTTCCAGATGCAAGCGGCAACTTTAAAATAGAATCATTTATACAGACAGATGCTGCCGTAAATCCGGGAAACAGCGGAGGCGCATTGGTTAATACAAAAGGCCAATTGGTTGGAATAAATACTGCAATAGCCTCAAATACTGGTTCTTATACAGGATATTCGTTTGCAGTTCCTACTGCAATAGTGCAAAAAGTGGTTGCCGATATTAAAGAGTTTGGAGCAGTGCAAAGAGCTATTCTTGGAATATCTATGCAGGAGATGACAGACAAATTGGCACAAGCAGCCGGTATAGAGGGAGATTTTTACGGAGTGTATATTCCGGAGGTGTCTCAGGGAGGAGCTGCGGAGCAGGCAGGAATAAAATCGGGAGATGTTATGGTCTCTGTAGACAGTGTGGCTGTTAAAAGTCCGTCGGATGTACAGGAAAAAATAAATGGTTATAGGCCGGGCGATGTGATTGTAGTGGGTGTTGTACGCGATGGAGTTGCCAAGGAGATTAAGGTAAAATTAGAGGGGAGAAGTTCCGGTGTTTTGCTGTCGGGAGAAAATGATAATAGAATAGAGGTGCTTGGAGCAGAATTAGAACCGGCTTCAATGGAACTGCTTAAAAAATTGAAAATAAAGGGCGGTGTGAAGATTGCCGTGCTTAAAAATGGTAAATTCAAAGATGCCGGAATAAAAGATAATTTTATTATAACACATATAAACCAGGTGCCGGTGAGCGAGCCTAAGGAGGTTTTGCTTATGATAAGCAGAGCACGCAGGTCGGTACTTGTGGAGGGTGTGTATCCTAACGGTTCTGTATATTATTATGGTGTGGGGGGTTAAAACTTGCCATTAATTTGAAGTATTTAAAAAAAAGTGTAATTTTGCGCGATAATTCGGCCGTATGAGACAATTAAAAATAACAAAATCAATTACAAACAGAGAGAGTGCATCTCTGGATAAATATCTGCAAGAGATTGGTAGAGAGGAGTTAATAACAGTAGAGGAAGAGGTAGAACTGGCCCAACGTATCCGTAAAGGAGATCAGGAGGCTTTGGAAAAGCTCACAAGAGCAAACCTCAGATTCGTGGTTTCTGTAGCAAAACAGTATCAGAATCAGGGATTGAGCCTTCCGGACCTTATAAACGAAGGAAACCTCGGACTTATTAAGGCTGCCGAAAAATTTGACGAAACCAGAGGTTTCAAATTTATCTCTTATGCAGTGTGGTGGATACGTCAATCCATTCTTCAGGCGCTTGCAGAGCAATCGCGTATAGTGAGACTTCCTTTGAATCAGGTAGGTTCATTGAATAAAATTAACAAGGCTTTGTCTAAATTCGAGCAAGAGAACGAAAGAATGCCTTCTCCTGAGGAGTTGGCTGAGTTGCTTGATATTCCAAGAGATAAAATTGCCGATACATTGAGAGTCTCAGGACGTCATGTCTCTGTTGATGCCCCATTTGTAGATGGAGAGGATAACAGCCTTCTTGACGTATTGGTTAACTCAGATTCTCCTAATGCCGACAGAGGCCTTGTAAATGAGTCGCTTAATAAAGAGATTGAACGTGCGCTTTCTACCCTTACAGAAAGGGAACGTGATATTGTAAAATATTTCTTTGGTATAGGTACGCAGGAGATGACCTTAGAAGAGATAGGTGAGTATTTTGGGCTTACGCGAGAGAGGGTAAGGCAGATTAAAGAGAAAGCTATCAGGCGTTTGCGGCATAGCGCAAGAAGTAAATTGCTAAAGAGCTATTTGGGCTAATCCCTTATAGCTCTCTTCTGTTTTTTATGTAAATCACTTAAAAATTATAACCTATGAAAAATAAACTATTATCTCTACTTGTAGCAGGGGTATGTGCTGTGTCATGTAGTAACACAGATACAAAGAACCCTCTTTTGGAGGAGTGGAATACTCCGTTTGGAATACCTCCTTTTGAACAGGTTAAACCGGAGCACTATATGCCGGCATTTATGGAGGCTATGGCGCAGGAGAATGCAGAAATTGATGCAATCGTTAATAATCCCGAAGAGCCTACATTTGAGAATACCATTGTGGCTTATGATAAATCAGGAGAGCTTCTCTCTAAAGTATATGCAGTGTTCAGCAGTGCGAGCGGTGTAAATTCAAATGAGCAGTTAAGAGCTATTGCAAAGGAACTCTCGCCTATAAGCAGTGCTCATTCGAGCGAAATAAGTTTGAATGAGGGGCTTTTTAAGAGAGTAAAGGCAGTTTATGAAAAAAGGGATTCCCTAAATCTGAGTGCAGACCAGATGCGTCTGCTTACAGAGATGTACAAGGGATTTGAGCGTGCCGGTGCAAATCTTCCTGCCGACAAGAAAGAAGAACTTAAAAAAGTTAATGCAGAGATTTCTGCACAGCAGCTTGCTTTTGGCCAGAATCTTTTGAAAGAGACAGCTGCCTACACACTTGTAATAGATAAAGAGGAGGATCTTGCAGGTCTTACACCTGATCAGATAGCAGAAGCTGCAGCAAGGGCTGAGAAAGCGGGACAGGCAGGAAAGTGGATGTTTGGTCTCGACAATCCGAGTGTTATGCCGTTCCTTGCAAATGCAGACAATAGAGAGTTGCGCAAACAGATGCTCAACGCCTATCTTAACAGAGGAAATAACAATAATGCCGAGGATAACAAAGAGGTAATAAAGAAACTTGTTGAATTGCGTTTAAAGAAGGCTCAGATTATGGGCTACGAGAATTATGCGCAATTGGCTCTTGAGTCACGTATGGCAAAAACTCCGGAAGCTGTATATGAATTACTCGACAATATCTGGGCTCCTGCACTTAAAGTTGCTAAAAAAGAGGCTGACCAGATGCAGAAAGTAATGAAACGTGATGGCGTTAACGGCAAGTTGGAGGCATGGGACTGGAGATATTATGCACAGAAGGTAATGTCTGAGCAGTTTAACTTTGATGAGGCTGCAATGGCTCCTTACTTTAAATTGGAGAATGTGAGAGAGGGTATATTCTATGTTGCAAACAAATTATATGGATTGTCTTTCAAACAATTGGAAAATGTTCCTCTTCCAAACGAAGAAGCCGTTGCTTTTGAGGTGCTTAATAAAGATGGTAATCATCAAGGTGTTGTCTTCTTTGATATGTTCGCCCGTCCGGGTGCAAAAAGAGGTGGTGCATGGTGCGGTACATTCCGCGGGCAAACCTATAAAGATGGCAAGAGGGTAGCTCCTCTTGTAACAATAGTTGGAAACTTTACACGTCCTGTTGGCGACAAGCCTGCACTTCTTACAGCAGATGAGGTTACTACATTCTTCCATGAGTTTGGTCATGGAATAGATAATCTTCTTAAAGATGTTAAATATGACGGATTGAGAGGATACCCTCGTGATTTTGTTGAGATACATTCGCAGCTTAATGAGCATTGGGCATTTGAACCGGAGGTGCTTAAAGTATATGCAAAACATTATGAGACCGGTGAAGTTATTCCTGCAGAGCTTGTAGAAAAAATGGAGAAGGCCGGAAAATATGGACAAGGTTTTGCTACTGTAGAGTATCTTGCCGCATCTTATCTCGATATGGATTTTCATGTGCTTAAAGAGATTCCTGCAGATCTTGATGTAAATGCTTTTGAAGATAAAACTTTGGGCGATAGAGGATTGCTTAAGCAGATTCCATCTCGCTACAGAAGTACATACTTTAATCATACATTCGGTGGCGGATATACAGCCGGTTACTACAGCTATATCTGGGCTGAGGTTCTTGACGCAGATGCATACGAAGCGTATAAAGAGACAGGAGATATTTTTAACCCCGAAGTTGCTGCAAAATATGCAAAAGAGATTCTTGTTAGGGCAGGAGAGGATGATGCTATGACTCTGTATGTGAACTTCAGAGGTAAAAAACCTGGCATTGAGCCGCTTCTTAAAAACAGAGGTTTAAAATAACAATCTAAATGAGTTTTAAAGATGAGTGATATTTTAACATCTGTAGGTCAGGTAATAACCGCAATAAGCGACTTCGTTTGCGGTTATCCTTTGTTTATACTCCTTGTAGGAGGCGGATTGTTTTTCTTGATTTATTCTGGATTTGTGCCGTTGAGATATTACGGACGTGCAATAAAGTCGTTGAAATCGAATGATAGTAAGGCCGAAGGTCAGATAAGTTCTTTTGAGGCACTTGCAAGTACTATTGCTGCTACTGTAGGTATGGGAAATATTGCAGGTGTTGCAATTGCATTGTCTATTGGAGGTCCCGGGGCTATATTCTGGATGTGGGTAAGTTCTATTCTTGGTATGGCTACAAAGTTTTTTGAAGGAACTTTGTCGGTAATGTATAAGGGAAAAGATGATACCGGAGAGGTACAGGGCGGCCCTATGTATATGATTATTTCCGGTTTGGGAGCAAACTGGAAGCCTTTGGCTGTATTTTTCTCTATATTCGGTCTTATAGGTACACTCTGCATTATGCAGGCAAATCAGTTTACAGAGGCTATCACTTCTGTATTCTTTACTCCTGAGCAGAATACAGTCTCTTTGAGATTTATTATAGGTGTAATTATCTGTATAGTTGTTGCCTGTGTGATTTTGGGCGGTATAAGCAGAATCTCTAAGGTTGCAACTAAAGTTGTTCCGGCAATGGTAGTAATGTATTTTCTGTTGGTGCTCTATATTATCCTTACCAATCTTAAGGATGTTCCGGGTGTATTTGGGGCAATCTTTAGCGATGCCTTTACCGTTAAAGCCGGTGTTGGCGGAGGTATAGGTGCATTGGTTTCTATAGCTCTTATAGGTATAAGACGTGCTGCATTGGTTAATGAAGCCGGTGTTGGTACAGCTTCTATGATGCACGGCGCTTCAAAAAATAATGAGCCTGTAAGAGAGGGACTTGTTGCTATGATAGGCCCTTCTATAGACTCAGGATTTGTATGTACACTTACTGCTATTGCAATTCTTATACAGAGGGATGTACTCCCTCTTGGAGACGGTATAAGCGGTTCTATTGCCGGATTGAGCGTGGCCCTGCAGGCTTTTGATGCCTCTATACCGGGGGTGGGAAAATATCTGTTGCTGTTAATGCTGTTTTTCTTTGCATTCTCAACAATGTTCTCATATTCATACTACGGACAAAAGTGTACAGGTTTCCTTTTTGGTGCAAAATATTCTAAATACTATAATATTTTCTTCTTGGTTATGCTTGTTGTGGCAGCGGTGATTCCTCTTAAAGCAGCGGTTGGCCTTATAGACCTTGCATACGCGCTTATGGCATTCCCTACCATGTTTACTTTGGTTATGCTTGCACCAAAAGTAAAGGCGGCCATGAAAGTGTATTTTGCTAAAGATAAAAAGTAATGAAGAATTTTATGATGATGAATCCGGAAACTTTTATTTTTGAAAAAGCCAAAGATGCCGTAAAGGCATTGTATAGTGCAGATGTAAATGAAAAGATGATTCAAACTCAGGCTACAAGAAAGGAGTTTGAAGGCGATATAACATTGGTTACTTTCCCGCTTCTTAAAACAAGCCGTAAATCTCCGGAGATTACAGCTCAGGAGATTGGTGCATATCTTAAGGAAAATTGTGCAGAGATAGAGTCGTTTAATGTTATAAAAGGTTTTCTTAACATTAAGTTCTCGGAGTGGTTCTGGCAGGAGATATTCAATGAGATATTTTTAACAGAAGATTTTGGTCAGCTGCCTTCTACCGGAAAAACAATAATGGTTGAATACTCCTCTCCAAATACCAATAAACCTTTGCATTTGGGTCATATAAGAAATAATCTTCTCGGCTGGTCTGTATCAAAGCTGTTAGAGGCAAATGGTCACAAGGTACTTAAGGTTAATTTAGTAAACGACAGGGGAATACATATCTGCAAGTCTATGTTGGCATGGAAGCTGATGGGCGGCGGAGAAACTCCGGAGTCTTCCGGAATGAAGGGAGACCATCTTGTTGGAAAATATTATGTGGCATTCAGCAACGAACTTAAACGTCAGACCAAAGAGATAGCGGCTGCTCAGGGTATTTCTGAAGATGAAGCCGAAAAACAGGCTCCTATACTAAAGGAGGCACAGGCTATGCTGCTCAAATGGGAGCAAGGCGATAAAGAGGTCGTTGATTTATGGAAGATCATGAACGGATGGGTTTATGATGGATTTGCTCAGACTTATAAAAGATTGGGTATTGAGTTTGACAGAACTTATTACGAATCGCAGACCTATCTTCTTGGAAAGTCTTTGGTTCAGCAGGGGCTTGAAAAGGGCATATTTGAGACTCATGAAGATAATTCTGTTTGGTGTAATCTTGAGGGAGACGGACTCGATAAAAAACTTCTTTTGCGCGGAGACGGAACTTCTGTATATATGACTCAGGATTTGGGAACGGCAAACCAGCGTTTTTCTGAATATAAATTAGATGAGCATATATATGTTGTTGGTAATGAGCAAAATTATCATTTCCAGGTGCTTAAGCTTATTCTTAAAAAATTGGGCTTTAACTGGTCAGACTCTATATATCATCTTTCATACGGTATGGTTGAATTGCCTGAAGGTAAGATGAAGTCGCGAGAGGGAACGGTTGTAGATGCCGATGATTTGGTAGAAAAGATGTATCAGACAGCAAAAGAGACCTCTCTTGAGTTGGGTAAACTTGGCGATATGGATAAAGAGGAGCAGGAGACTCTGTTTGAAATGCTTGGACTTGGAGCGTTAAAATACTTTATAATAAAGGTAGACCCTAAAAAGACAATGCTTTTTGATCCTAAAGAGTCTATAGATTTTAACGGAAATACCGGTCCGTTCATTCAATATACCCATGCTCGTATAAAATCTATATTGAGAAAAGCAGATGCAGAGGGGTATGAAATGGGTGTGATACCTGCCGATACTGTTAAAAATTCGTCGGGTTTATATCTGTTGCCTAAAGAGATAGAGATAATAAAATTGCTCAATACTTTCCCTACTGTAATAAAAGAGGCAGGAGACGCTCACTCTCCGGCTGTTATTGCAAACTATGCTTATGAACTTGCAAAAGAGTTCAATCAATACTATCACGATACCACAATATTGAAAGAGGCCGATGCTTCTGTAAGGAATCAGCGTCTTGCCCTTATTTCTGTTATTGCAAAGGTACTTGTAAAAGCTATGGGAATTTTGGGCATTACATTGCCTGAGAGAATGTAATAAGGTATCAGGGTTTTATTATGTCTGACAAAAAGAGTCCTTTTTTGCCTACATCTCAAAAGGAAATGGCAGCGTTGGGGTGGCAGAATGTAGATATAATTCTCTTTTCCGGAGATGCTTACATAGACCACCCTGCATTTGGAACCGCTGTTATTGCACGTGTCCTTGAGAGAGAGGGATATAGAGTGGCCGTTGTGCCTCAGCCAAATTGGCGGGATGATTTGCGCGATTTTAAAAAATTGGGCAAACCCCGTCTTTTCTTTGGTGTGAATGCCGGAGCAATGGACTCTATGGTAAATCGTTATACGGCAGGTAAAAGATTGCGTAGTAATGATGCGTACACTCCAAATGGTACGGCTTCTCAACGTCCTGATTATGCTGTAAAGGTATATACTAATATACTAAAGGAGCTTTATCCCGATGTGCCCGTTGTAATAGGCGGTATTGAGGCTTCTTTGCGCCGTTTTGCCCATTATGACTATTGGCAGGATAAATTATTGCCGTCTATTTTGGCCGATTGTAAAGCCGATTGTCTTATTTATGGCATGGGTGAGAAGAGCATTCTTGAGGTGGCTGCATGTATAAAGAGAAACTCCAAGCGTGCCGGTAAAGGGGCAAATAATGGCATTGCTTTTGGCGGGGGACTTATTCCTGAGAATGAATTGGAACAGCTCCGTCAGGTTGCATGGATAAGCAATAAAAAACCCGAAAGCAGAGATGGGAGGATTATCCTTAATTCTTATAATGAGTGCCTTAAAAATAAAAAGGCATTTGTGGAGAATTTTAATGCAATAGAGACAGAGGCAAATCGTATAAACGCGTCACAACTTGTAGAACCGTGCGGAAACGGCAGATATGTTTATGTGAATCCGCCTCAGCCGCTTACAGAAAGCGAGGAGCTCGATTCTTACTATGATTTGCCATATACAAAATTGCCTCATCCAAGGTATAAAGGCAAACATATTCCTGCATACGAAATGATAAAGAATTCCATTACAACTCACAGAGGTTGTTTTGGTGGTTGCAGTTTTTGTACCATAGCAGCCCATCAGGGAAAACATATAAGGAGCAGGAGCGAGGAGTCTATCTTAAAAGAGATAGAGAGACTTGTAAAAATGCCCGGATTTGCCGGAAATTTGTCGGATGTAGGTGCTCCTACTGCAAATATGTATGGTATGGGGGGAATGGATGAGTCTGTGTGCGGAAAGTGCTTTAGAAAATCGTGTCTGTATCCAAAGATGTGTCCTAATTTGCGCCATTCGCATTGGCGCCTTTTGCGGCTTTATGAGAGGATTCTGCAGATTCCGGGGGTAAAGCATGCTTATATAGGCAGTGGAATAAGATACGATTTGTTTCTTGGGGAGAAAGGTTTTTTAGATAATTCGTCTGAAAAGTATCTTACGGAGCTTGTGGTAAAACATACAGGCGGCCGGCTTAAAGTTGCTCCTGAGCATACGCAGGATTGCGTGCTAAAGCAGATGAACAAGCCATCTTTCAGGCTTTTTGAAATTCTTAAAAAGGAGTTCGACAGAATTGTACGCAAGAATAGGATAAATTGTGTGCTTGTACCTTACTTTATCTCTTCTCATCCCGGCTGTTCTATGAAAGAGATGGAGGCTCTCTCTAAAAATGCCGCGTTAAAGGGGGTATATATGGACCAGGTGCAGGATTTTACTCCAACACCAATGACAAAGTCTTCTGTATCATACTATACGGGATTAGACCCTAAAACTATGCAACCGCTGTTTGTAGAGCGTGATTTGCAGCGTAAAAAAGCCCAAAAATCATATTTTTTCAAGAAATAGAAAAAAATGAGTTGTATTTAAAAAAATTGCACTATACTTGCACCCGAAAAAACTGTATATAGGAATTTATGGAGAAAAATAATACCACACAAGAACCAGAAAAGAAGACAAGCAGACTTTCCGCAAGAAAACAACAGAAAAAGAGAGCGGTTGTTAGTTATGCCAACATGTCTGCAGAGTTGGCGGCAGCATTCAAAGAAAAATATCCAAAAGGCTATGCCGATTATATGGGTGATATTTTTAAAGTAGATAAACCCGACGGAACATTTTTCTATGCAATATCTTTGGAAATACCGGATGCTATTTATCTTGTAAAGATTGATGTTAAGATAGATGATTATGAAGATGTAGAAAAAGGAATATTTGGAGATGGCAATGCCGACGAAGATGGAGATAGTGGCGATGGAACATTCCCTGATAACGATAATGCAGCTTCATTTGGCGCAGAGGAAGATTCAGACGAATAAAAATTGCATAATTGCCAGA
>CAZULV010000010.1:0-80515 GCA_964621625.1 uncultured Muribaculaceae bacterium
CAGATATTTGAAACTCCAATCCAAAAATGGATTCATTACTTTTCTCTGCTGCCCTACAGCTGTTGTGTTGGTTTTCATTTGTGTTTTCTCTCTCTTCATTGCGTTCTGTTTTTAAGTTAATTATTTATTGTGTTATATGTAGCTATCTGAACTTCTGTTATAAAGTACTGATTGCTACTCTTTATACCTCACCACTGACAGGGTACTCTTTTTTGTTAAGGCTTAGGTATATTAACTGTGTGCTACTGTCATTTTAAAACTTTTGCTTGCATACAGGTTTGCCTTCGCATGCTTTAACTTGGTATGTTTATCTCCGTATGGCTCGTTAGGGTGTTGCAACGTGTTACCGTTTATGGAGTATTAGCCGTTATCGGCCGGCATTCCGCCCGGCTTACAATCTAACGGCAATTATACTGATTTCAGAACTCGCCACTTTTTGGCTCAAACATGCTGAACTCGGTCGTATAATTGCCGCTGATTGTTTACGCCGCTACATGAGGCCTCACCCTGCTATACTCCCCAAACGGCTGCATGTAGGAGGCTAATCCACAACCGATTTAACTCCGGCAAAGCTAAACACAATCGCACAAGATGATGTGCAAAAAAGAAAAATCTTCACCATTAAAGCGAAGATTTACTGAATTTTATAATTATTTATCCAATTTAAACGGATAGCAAATAATTTTTATTTTTTTAGCGCAAGATAATCTGCAGCGATAATTTTAAAATTTTCACAGGAAGTCTTTTTTAATTTATGATGAGATAAGTTTTAAATCTTTGATAGCAGTTTAAAATTTGTTCCGAGTGTTTTAAAGACTTTAATTGATAACTGAAAATATAGATTCAGATAATTTGAATAAAATTTACGCATTTGTAAAGAGTTGCAGGATTATGATAAAAATTTGTAGGGATTAGTGATAAAAAAGTTACCTTTGCCGTGTATGGCAACACAATACGGAGTTAAGGCAAAAAAGGCATTGGGGCAACATTTTCTCAACGATGAGTCTGTTGCAAGAAGAATAGTGGAGAGTCTTGTTATAGACGGATATTCACAGGTTCTTGAGATAGGTCCCGGAACGGGGGTGTTAACCAAATATCTTTTACAGAACCCTGATATTAAGTTAGAGGTAGCGGAAATAGATACCGAGAGCATTGCTTATTTGCAACAGGCTTTTCCGCAGTTGCTTTATTCTCTGCAACAACGGGATTTTTTGGAGATTCCGCTCGAAAAGGTCTTTACCGGCGAGTTTTCCGTTATAGGAAATTTCCCGTATAATATATCTTCTCAGATTTTCTTTAAAGTTTTAGATTACAAAGAGAGTATTCCACAAGTTGTGTGTATGCTTCAGAGAGAGGTTGCCCAAAGACTTGCATCCGCTCCGGGAAGCAAGGCTTACGGTATACTTTCTGTTTTGCTTCAGGCATGGTATGATATTGAATATCTGTTTACTGTAGATGAGAATGTTTTTACTCCGCCGCCAAAAGTAAAAAGCGGAGTTATAAGACTCAGACGAAATTCCCGCAAAGATTTGGGATGTAGTTACATACTCTTTAAAGCCATTGTAAAGGCATGTTTTAACCAAAGACGCAAAACAATCCGTAATTCCATAAAACCTCTTTTAAACAAAACATTGGAGGATAAGAAAAACGGAACGTCTATTACGGTAAAAGGCTCTGTTGTTTCTCCCCTTTTAGATATGAGGCCGGAGCAACTCTCTGTAGAACAGTTTATTGAGCTTACAAAGCTGCTGTCTTAAATAAAATCTGTCGTAAGTTTTTTATGTAAAAAAGTTGCTGTTCAAAACAAAAAAAAGTTTTGAACCTGTTGTATTTTTAACATTTTTTCTCAAAATTTGCATACAAATCTTCAAGGCTGGGTGTAATTCCCGACCGGCGGTACAGTCCGCAAATCCCGATAGGGATGTGACCGTTGAAATTACGGTACCGACAGTAAAGTCTGGATGGGAGAAGATTATCGCAGTTTCGGGTTAATATGCGATTGGAGTTCTCCCTCTTTTCCCTATATGGCCTTAAATTCCGATACGAGATCTCTATACTTGCAGATTTTGCTCAATAGGCATTTAACTAACCATAATAACCTAACAGACTATGAGTGACTATTGTAGAAAAACGGGAACATTGCTTCTCTTCTTGCTGGCAGCTTTCTCTCTGTATGCACAGCAAAGCAGCCATGGCGCAAGAGTAACAATTACAGGAACCGTAGCGGATACATACAAAGAACCGCTGCCGGGAGTAGCTGTTATGATTGTAGGAACAACCGATATTGTTACTACAAATCTTGATGGCCAATTCAAATTATCATTTACAGACAATGGAAAAAGTGTTATCCAGTTCTCTCTTATGGGAATGAAAACTTTGGAAATCCCTTATAAACAGGGGAAAACCAAGTATGATGTAGTAATGGAAGACGATACTTACACACTGGATAATGTTGTTGTAACCGGTTACTCCAGCATTAGAAAGGAGAGTTTTACCGGAACATCTACAACAGTAGGCAAAAATGAAATCCTAAGCATTGCACCTACAAACATGATGAAGGCTCTTAGCGCCTTTGATCCATCAATAAAAATGATATCAAACAACGCAATGGGCTCCGATCCAAACAGCATGTCGGAATATTATGTACGCGGACGCTCAGGCGTTTCTGAGGTTAAAGAACTTGATGTCGCTTTAAGTGAAGATGTATCGGAGTTTGCCCTCAAAAACAATCCGAGTGCACCTATATTTATTCTCGATGGTTTTGAGGTAGACCAGTCTACCATATATGACCTGGATGTAAACAGAATACAAAGCGTAACTATACTAAAGGATGCTGCTGCAACAGCTGTATACGGCTCAAGAGCTGCAAACGGTATTATTGTTGTTGAGACCATTACACCGCCCGACGGAAAAATAAATCTTTCATATACAAACACCACCTCGTTAAGCACACCGGATCTTACCAGTTATGATTTGATGAACTCCAGAGAGGCTCTTGAGGCCGAATGGTATGCCGGACTATTTGAAAGTGCCACCAATGACGCCAACAATGCCGGTGGTCTTATAAATTACGACGAGCTTTACAACAATGTGAGACGTGGAGTAAATACAGATTGGACCGCCAAACCTGTAAGAACAGCCGTAAGTCATAAGCATGCACTTAATCTTGGCGGAGGAAACGAGTCTTTGCGCTGGAGTGCAGATTTGAACTATCAGAATAAAGCGGGTGTAATGAAAGGCTCTACAAGGCAGAACTACGGAGCTGCCATGACCTTAGATTATCGTTACAAAACATTGCAGATTAAAAATAAAGTAACATTCAACTCTGTAAAATCAGAAGAATCTCCATACGGCAGTTTTAGCGATTATGTTAAAATGAAACCATATTTGGATCCTGTAAATCCGGAAAACGGACAATGGTACAAAACATTCTTAATATATAGGAATATACGTTCGTCGGTCTCTGAACCTACATACGTGCAAAACCCTCTATATGAAGCAAGTTTGGGGAGTTACAACGAGAATAAATATAAAGAGATTTTAGAAAATTTCAGTCTTAACTGGAATATAACCCCGCATCTGCTTGCAAAAGCCACATTAAGCATGTCGTGGAAAGTGCAAGACAGTGAAGTGTTCACAGACCCTATGTCGGGCAAATATGTAGACTATGCCACAACCGAAAAGGGAAGTTTTAAAGAGGGAGATTTAAGATCAAGCAGATGGACTGTAAATGGTCTGGTTTCATACAACCGCGATATTAATGACAATCATATAAATGTTACATGGGGTATAGAGGCAACCGAAAGCGTATCAACGTCAAAATACACAACTTACATAGGGTTTGTAGAGGGAGCCAAGCCGTCGGCAAACAATGCATTAAAGTTAAAAGATGAGCCTGTTTACTCCGATGCAAACTCAAGGCGATTCGGTACCTATTTGCAAGCAAACTATTCTTACAGAGATATTTATCTATTCGATATTGCGGGAAGATACGAGGGCTCTTCGGCATTTGGAGCCAAAGAGAAAATGGGCCTGTTCTACTCCGGAGGTATAGGTTTGAACATGCACAATTACTCATTCCTTAAAGGTTCAAAATGGCTCGACAGGCTTAAACTCAAAGCAACATACGGTGTAACCGGAAAGGCTAACTTTAGCCCGTACATGGCTCGTACCACATACGATATACAATACGATAATCCTTATATAGACCAATGGGGAATGATTCTTAAAGCTCTTGGTAATGAGAATCTCATGTGGGAAAAAGTAAAGAAATTTGATGTTGGAGCAGAGCTCGCCTTCCTTAGGAATGCCGTAACAATACAGTTCGATTACTATAGAGATATGACTACAGATCAGGTAGAAGATGTTTCGCTTCCAAGCTCTTCGGGCTTTACAACTTATAAAGACAATGTTGGCAAAGTGCTGAACAAAGGTTTTGATATAAAACTAAATGTAAGGGCTTTTTCAAACAGAGACTGGGATATTTATCTATTTGCCAATATAAATCACAACACAAATACCATTAAAGAGATTGGCGAAGCCCTACAGAATTACAACAAAAGAATTGACGAATTTTTTGCAGGTGCATCAAGTATTGCCGACAGCAAATACAGCCAACCGTTTACCAAATACGAGGTTGGAAACTCGCTCTCTGCAATCTACGGCATGAAATCGTTGGGCATAGACCCTGCTACCGGTAAAGAGTTGTATATAAAACGTGACGGCACTGTAACTTATACATGGTCTTCTGCAGAACAACAGTGTTTGGGAGATTATGACCCTGATTTCTCAGGAACAGCAGGTTTTAATGTAAAATGGAAAAACTGGACACTTTACAGTACTCTTAATTTTAAGTATGGCGGACAGGCATACAACAACACCCTTGTATCCATAGAGAATATAAACCTCGAAAAATACAGCGGAGACAGAAGAACTCTTACCGACAGATGGAAAGAGGTTGGAGATGTTGCTACCCTCAAGAGTATAAAAGACCGCTCATATACAACCAAACCAACATCGAGGTTTGTACAGGATGACAATGAGTTGAGATTGGGCTCTGTATCGTTGGGATACACATTCAACAGAACACAGCTGCGAAAGATAGGAATATCGGCATTGAGACTGCAGCTAAGCACAGAGGATATATTCACACTCTCTTCTATAAAACAAGAAAGAGGAACTACATATCCGTTTGCAAGAACTTATAATTTTAGTTTGAACGTTACTTTATAGCAATATTATGAAAACCAGAAAATTCAAATTTATAATATACGCACTCTGTTCGGTTGTAATTACACTAAGTTCATGTAACGAATGGCTTGATGTCTCTTCCGACCAAGAGGTGCTTAAAGATGATGCTTTTGCCTCTACAAAAGGATACCGAAGCGCACTTACCGGTATTTATAAAATAGTTGCTTCCGAATCTCTTTACGGACAAGAGCTTACTTGGGGATTAAAATCGTCTCTTGCTTGGAATTATGAAAAAGGTACTGCAATCCCAAAATATCGTGCACCGCTGCAATCTGTACAGGATGGAGAAAGTGATTTCTATACAAATGGAACAACAAAGGCCATTGCCGAGACTGTCTGGGAAAAGGCATATAACGCCATTGCAAACTGTAACAATCTGTTACAGGAGATTGAAGGTTGCAATGAGGGATTTGAATATGAATGGGAAAAGGCCATGATTATGGCAGAGGCCCGCGGACTACGCGCTCTGTTGCATTTTGAGATGCTGCAACTCTTTGCCCCTGCCCCTGTTACCGGCTATACGGGAGAGGCCATTCCTTATGTTACAAAATATCCCGACCTTGCACCGGTACGCAAGAGTATTGGCGAGGTTCTTAAACTTGTAATAGAAGATTTGGAATATGCCCAGACAACGCTTGCCCCTATAGATATTGACGAATTGAGGAATAAAAGCAGCTTTATAGCAGGTACAACACGTATGGATAATATGGATTATATTCTTTTTCAGGGTGTTGGAAATATTCACTCCGATGGGGGAAAGAGAGACAATGCGCATGGAGACGGTTTCTTTGCATTTAGAGGATACAGGTTTAATTATTGGAGTGCAACAGGTCTTCTTGCAAGAGTATATTCTTATATGAGGGATTATAAAAATGCCGAAAAATATGCCGACATGATAATTGAATGGGTTACAGATTATCAGTTCTGGATTCATGGCGACAAGAGTTCGGATAACTATCCGGTTGATACAAGATATGGTGCAAACCGCGTTGACGGTAAACGCAGGCCTGAGCCGATTCTTGCATTCTGGAACGATAAAGTATGTGATGATTATCTTACTGAAACCGGAAGTGCCTATAACGTAATGGTGGATTTGCAGTATCTGTTTGCCGGAGATGAAAACGCAGATTACAGATACCTCACACTTCTTAACCATGATAACAATAAATACCGTGTATGGGACGGACAAAACGAAGCATTCTCAACAAATAACAATGTGCTTAAATACAGCAACCCTCTTATTCCTGTTATTGAGCTTCCTGAGATATACTTTATTAAAGCAGAGTGTCAGGCTCAATCGGGAATGTTTACAGATGCTGCTGCAACTCTAAAACGCATAAGAGATGCCAGAAACTGCATTGCTCCTGTGGAGACTCCAACTATGGAATCGTTTATGGAAAAACTTGTAAATGAAGCGGAACGCGATTTTCTTACAAGGGGAACAACATTTGCTTTTCTTAAAAAGTTCAACTGGCCAACAATGTATAATGGAACACCGGTAAGACAGACTCTGCCGGAAGGCTGGTATGTGCTTCCTATTCCGGATTCAGAAACTATAAATTATTAACAGAAAGCCATGAATGCAAAACATATATTTACAATATTAGTTACTGCGGCTCTCTTTGTAGCATGCAGCAAGGTGGATATTGCCACATATAATGATCTTACTTCCAGTAGGTTCATCTATTTCTCCTCAACGGAAAGCGATGTCTCTTTCTTTCGCTATCCGGGCCGGACAACCATAGAATATCCTGTTATAGTAAAATGTACAGGATACAGTGAGCAAGATATGACCTATAGTATAGCTGTTGTTGCAGATAGCACCACGGCCCTCTCTTCTGACTATTCTATACCGGCAACATTTGTAATGCCTCAAAAATGCGTAGCAGATACATTTTATGTAACGCTCAACTATAGCAACAAACTCGATAATGAAAAAATGAGGCTCACGCTCAAAGTTGAACCGAATGAGTTTTTTAAAGAGGGTGAATCTGCCTATTGTACTACAGATATCTGGTTTCATAACAATCTTGTAAAACCTGATTGGTGGACATTAACCGTAACAACCAGATACCTCGGAACATTCTCTGAGCTCAAATACAAATACTTCCTTCAGGTTGTACAAGTAGATTTGGATGGTGCAGACAACAGCACAATCAGACACTATGCCCTTATCTTTAAGGCCTGGTTAGAAGAGCAGGATGCTGCAGGAAACACAATTACAGAAGCCGACGGAACTCCAATGACCGTTCCAGCCGGAGGAAAATAATTAAAGATTGGAATTATGAAGAATTTAAAATATATATTTACAGTTATATGCCTTACAGTATTGCTGTCGGGTTGTTATAAAGATGATTCTACCTCTTTTCAGATACCATTGGCCGATGTAACCATTGCTCCGCATGAAAATATACCGTTTTATGTTGGAGTAGAATCTGATTATACTCCAAGTGTGGAGTGGGGAGAGACAAGTGAGAGTGACTACAACTATAAATGGACATTAAATGGCAAGGAGATTATCTCTACAGACTTTACGTTGAGGTACACATTCAAAGAGATGGGAAGTGTATATCTCACTTTTCAGATGACAGACAAAAAGACCGGTCTTGTTTATGGAAAGGATTTTTCTGCAACCGTAACGGCAAAATATTTTCTCGGATGGGTTATTCTTTCTGAGGGAGAGGGGCGTGTTTCACAGTTGAGTTTTGTTGATATGGATAGTTTTACTTCATATCCAAATATTTATGCGCAGCTTAATCCGGGAGAAACGTTGGGTACTAATCCTTACGGCCTTGCCAATTCGTGTATTGCAAAACAGGACCAGATTATGGTTTTGCAAGAGGGTGGCGAAGGAACTGTATCTCTCAACGGTCTCTCTTTTTCAAAAGTAAGCTATCTTAAACATGAATTTATAGGCGAGCAGTTCCCGGAAGAGAATTTTAAGCCAAAGTATATGCTTTTTAGTCATAGGGGCGCCGAGATGCTTATTGCAGAGAGCGGCAACATGTATGATCGTATTGTTGAAAAAGCAAGAACAAGCTCTTCTGCCCAATTTCAGGATGCGGCCTTTACAACACAGGCATACCCGCATATTGCAGGAAAGGCCAAATTCACATATCACACATTTCCGGGTGCAAGCACAAACTTTACACTGCTTTATGACGGACTTAACAGAAGATGGCTGGGATACCATACCGTTGCCGCAACAGGAACGCAACGCTCAATTCCTGAATTTGGCAAAGGAACAGTAGATTTTCCCGACGGGTTCAATTATTGCACAGGTATGGCAAACGATGTAGAGCTGGTTTATGCGCAGTCATACGGAGAAGCCGCTTCGAGTATGAAACTTATAAACATTCTTAAAAGAGGAGGTTCATATTACATAAACCAAAGCACGCTCAGCCTCTCTACGTCTACATACAAAGTAACAGCGTCGGCTTTTAAACAAAATGACTTTGCGCCAGGTTATGCAGTAGATCAAAACTCCGTATTTTGTCTGCCACGCGGCACAGGTACAGATTATCACTCAGATGCGCACATATTCTTTAATGTTGGACAAAAACTCTATTTTTATCACTTCTCAACAGGTTTGACATATCTTTATAGAGATTTTGGCAATGAAGAGAATGCGCCTGCCGGTAATATTGTTGCCATTACTCAGCGAGCAGATACAAAACAGCTTGGAGTTACCTTCTCAGATGGTCATTTCTTTATTCTCGACAGTCAAAAAACCAAACTTACTGCTATAAGACAGAATAATCTTGACCCTACCGATGTTAATAACGGAATAGTTCTGGCGCATATAACTGATATTCCAGGAACGCCGGTTGCAACAATGTTCAAATATGGCAAAGTTTCAAATTATACAGGAGCTAAAGTTGCCTATTAGTATAAATTAACTAAAGTATTTATAAAACAAAAACATTAAGAGACTACAGATTTAAAATAGCAGCTATATGAATTTTTTAAAATATATTTTATGTGGCGCGGTTGCTTTGGTTTCAACCGCGGCCTTTGCCGAAAACCCGGATTCATTGAGTTTTAAAAGCGATGAATTGGTACTTGAGTACGACAATGTATTGCCTGCAGAGCTTAAAGTAAAGGGCCCTGTTCAGGGTTTTGCTATTAGCGGTAATTACGGATTTTCTCTGCGAGACAGAGGAATGTGTGTTGTTCTTGATATTAAAGAGAATAAATTTGTAAATGTGTTTACTATAGATGAGCTAAAGAGAGCGCATTGTAACAATGCGGGATTTGGAAGAGAGAAATACTCTAAAGATTCCCAATTTCCACTATTGTATATAACCGAATGCCGAGGTACAAAATGTTGCTATGTAACTGATATAACAACAGAAGGGGCCAAAATTGTTCAAAAAATATTTTATGATTCAAATGAGTTTAAATATGCAATGGACTGGGTTGTAGATGTTAAGAATGGCTTTATCTATGCATACGGAGGCAGCCATTTTGGTACAAAATACCTCAAGAAATTCCCTTTGCCAAAACTTTCCGATTCCGATGAAAACGGTGAGGTTCACTTTAGTCCGGAGGATGTCTTGCAGGTGATTGAAATAGAAGGCCATGCCATTGCTCAAGGAAGTAAGATTCATAAAGGTAAAGCGTACTTGCCGGACGGTTGCTCTCCTAAGGGCAATAAATTGCATGTTATAGATCTTAAAACAGGTAAAAAGATTGCCGTTTACTATTATGCAGACCAGTTAAATGAACCGGAAGGACTGGATTTTAAAGGCAAATATCTGTATACGGTATTTCATCCTGTAACAAAGCCTATACGTCACTCTCTTTTGTATAAAACCAAAATGTAGCAACCCGCTCTAAAACGTCTAAAAAGTTGGGCGTAAATTAGTCAAATTGTCGGGAATACACTATTTTTGCAAGTTGTTTTCTTATTCAGAACATTTAAAATTTAATTATATATGTACAGAACACATACTTGTGGAGAATTGCGCCTTGCAAATGCCGGCGAGAATGTTACATTGGCCGGATGGGTACAGAGAGTGCGTAAAATGGGAAGTCTGAATTTTATCGACTTGCGCGACAGATATGGCATTACACAACTTGTTGCAGATGAGAATGAATCAAAAGAGATTAATGATCTTGTCTCTACCTTGGGCAGAGAGTTTGTAATTCAGGCTACCGGTGTTGTTGCACAGAGGCAAAGTAAGAATAATAAGATTGAGACCGGAGAGATAGAGGTAAAGCTCACAGGCCTTAAAATATTGAACAAAGCTGTAACCCCTCCATTTACAATAGAAGAAAATACAGATGGAGGAGAGGATATACGTGCTCAATACAGGTATCTCGATTTGCGCCGTGCGCCTCTTAAGAGAGCTTTGGAGCTACGCCACAAAATGGCTCATGAAGTTAGAAACTATCTGAGCAGTATTGGTTTTATGGAGATAGAAACTCCGTATCTGATTAAATCTACTCCGGAGGGTGCACGTGACTTTGTTGTTCCGAGCCGTATGAATCCGGGAGAATTTTATGCTCTTCCACAGAGCCCTCAAACATTCAAGCAGTTGCTTATGGTTGCAGGATACGACAGATATTTCCAGATTGTGCGTTGCTTCAGAGATGAAGATTTGCGTGCAGACCGTCAGCCCGAATTTACACAGATAGACTGTGAAATGTCTTTTGTTGAGAGAGAAGATGTTCTTAATACATTTGAGGGTTTGGCTAAAGCTCTGTTTAAAAATGTTCTAAACAAGGAGTTCACAGAGTCGTTCCCAAGAATGTCTTACAGAGATGCCATGGAGTATTATGGAAGCGACAAGCCGGATATTCGTTTTGGTATGAAGATGAATACCATTACAGATAAGGTTAAAGGGCATAATTTTGGAGTGTTCGACGATGCCGAGTATGTTGGAGCAATTGTTGTTCCGGGCTGTGCAGGTTATACCCGCAAGCAGTTAGATGAACTTACCGAGTGGGTAAAGAGACCGCAGGTTGGAGCAAAAGGTTTGATATATATAAAGTATAATGCCGACGGAATAAAATCTTCGATAGACAAATTCTTTAATGCAGATGAGCTTAAAGGCTTGTGTGATTCGATAGGTGCAAAAGAGGGGGATTTGGTTCTTGTTTTGTCGGGCGCGGCAAAGAAAATGCGGGTAGCATTGGGAACTTTGCGTCTTGAAATGGGAAATCGTCTTGGTTTAAGGGATAATTCTGTTTTTGCACCGCTTTGGGTATATGATTTCCCTCTTTTGGAGTGGGACGATGAGACCCAGCGTTTTTATGCAATGCACCATCCGTTTACCGCTCCAAAACCGGAAGATCTCGATAAATTCTACAGCAATAAAAAAGAGGATTTAGAGCAGGTAAATGCAAATGCCTATGACTTTGTTCTTAACGGAACAGAAGTTGGCGGAGGTTCTATACGTATTCATGATTCAAAAGTTCAGGAGCGTATGTTTGAGGTGTTAGGCTTTAGTAAAGAGGATGCAGATTATCGTTTTGGATTTATAATCAATGCTTTCAAATACGGAGCTCCGCCTCATGGTGGAATAGCCTTTGGATTTGACCGTTTCTGCTCTCTGTTCGGAGGTCAGGAGACAATTCGTGACTACATAGCATTCCCTAAGAATAATACAGGTCGTGATGTAATGCTTGATGCTCCGTCGAGAATAGATGTAGCGCAAATGGACGAATTGTTCATAAAATCTACAGCTCCGCAAACAAAATAGGGGTTAGGGCATTTTAAGTAAAACAGTATAAACTTTATAAATATTATTACGACAATGAGTTTGGAATCAGATATACAGAGTGGAATTAAGGCTGCAATGTTGGCTAAAGAGAAGGTAAAACTCGAAGCGCTCAGAGGCATTAAAGCGGCTATTCTTTTGGCAAAAACCGCTGATGGTTCAGAGACAATTTCCGATGAGGCTGTTTTAAAGATAATCCAAAAGTTAGTAAAACAGCGTAAAGAGAGTGCAGAGCTGTATAAAGCGCAAAACCGCCCGGAACTTGCAGAAAATGAACTCGCAGAGGCTGCATGTATGGAGGTTTATCTCCCTAAACAGCTTACAGAAGAGGAATTGGAAGCCGAACTTAAGAAAATCATTGAGGCTGTAGGTGCAAAAGGACCTCAGGATATGGGCAAGGTAATGGGAACGGCAACCAAACAGCTCTCCGGAAGAGCCGACGGAAAAGCAATATCGGCAAAAGTAAAACAGCTGTTAGCGTAAATTATAAGATATCGGCTAAATAAAAACTCTCTACATAGAGCTTGAAACGCTGCTGTGTAGAGAGTTTGTTTTTGTCTGTTACCTAAGTATTTGTTTGTTGTAAGGTATTACTATTACACTTAAAATCAGAATTCTCTCAAGAAATCTCTCATAAGACCAAACAACGGTTCAAACTTCTCGGATGTAAAGTGTTCGTATGTGTCTTGCGGTGTGTGGTAGTATTGATACATATCGCCCTCAATTGTAAAGAACATACATGGAACACCGTTTATTCCAAAATAGTAGTGGTCGCTATTGTCGGTAAAAGACTTCTGGTCTATACTTGTAAAATAACCTTTTTCTGCATTAATCTTTTTAAATAGTTCGTAGCCGGCAGTGCCATTCTCTCCTCCGCCAACTTCGCAGATTATGTTGTTGCCGTTATCGCCTACCATATCAAGGTTTATAACAAATCTAATCTTATCAAGCGGCATATACGGATTTGCCACATAATCTTTAGCACCTAACAGATTGGCCTCTTCTCCATCCAAGAACAGGAATAAGATAGAGTGCTCAGGTCTGTTGTGTTTATAATACTCCATAAGAGCCAGCAAAGCACCAACTCCGGAGGCATTGTCGTTAGCTCCTGCAAATATATTTCCCTCTCCAATCATTCCAAGGTGGTCGTAATGGGCAAGTACAACAAAATGTTCATCGGAATCATTTTTACCCTTTACAAAGGATACAATATTTACACCTTTATAATTCTCAATCCATTCATTTTCAAGATTTACAGTAGCCTCTTTGGCATCTTTTGGAAAATCAGGACCAACTCCTATTACAGGGAAAGGAAGTGTATATACAGCTCTTGAGATAAAATTCACTTGGTGTGAAGGGTAGATGAAAATAAGACCTCCAACGTAACCAGAAATTTGTGTAAGGTTATCTTTATAAAGCTCAATACCCTCTCCTCCAAAATTTTTGGAAAATAGAGAAAAGTCAAACGCAACAAATTTGTCTTTGAATTTTCCGCTGCATAAGTGTTTGTAAAACTTGTCTTTCTCAAGCAGATATTTATCCGGCAGGTAGTAAATATCCATTGTGCAGTTTTTGCCAGAAGAAAACTCCTTAACAATAAAATCCTTTACAAATACATACTCCTTGCCATCTACGGCAAATTCAACTTTGCCTCTCATCGTATTTTTATTGTATGTAAAAGGCATGTTTTCATACTCAAACCCTATTCGCTTGATATTGTCTCTAATGTAATCGGCAGCAACCGTAATGCCACCGTTGTAATCTGTTCTTCCAAAACATTTTGGATCCGACAATTCTTTTACATGGTTTTCGTAGAGAGCCTTGTAGTCGATATTATTGCCACATGCTAAAAACAGTGCCATAGATGAAGCGATAATAAATAGGTTAATAATTCGTTTCATAGTAAGTTTTTTTAGTTTAAAATGTGTTTATTGTATTGTAACCATTGTTGCACCATAGCCGTACTCTTTAAATGAGGCATCTTGCCATTTGCAACGACTGTACTTCTTTTTGAGTTCATCGAGCAGAGCCTTGCGCAGGACTCCGTCTCCTTTGCCATGTATGAAGACAATCTTACTCCCCTTCTTCTTGCTTACGGCCGTCATGGCCTCATTGAACTTTTCCAACTGGTATTTTAGTATAGCCGAATTGTCCATACCTATTGTGGTGTCGAGCAGAGCAGAGGCGTGTAAATCTACCTCCATTATATCGTTGGCTGTAACTTTTATTAGCGCGGTATCTTCTAACCACTCTCGTTGGAGGCCTCTTTCCGGCATATTTATCCATTTACCTCCTACAAATGCCCTGTTATGCTGTGCTTTAGGTTTTACACTCTCTTTTTCTCCCTCGAATTTTATCTTTAAAGCCTGCTTTACAGAGTCGTCATCAATACTTTTGCTCTGCAGCGGTTCTCTGTTTTCATCGGCTATCTTTACAACATATCCTTTCTCTTTAACATAGTCATTAACCTTGAATATGCTATCTTTAAGCAGGTTGGCAGGTTCAAGAATAAAACTGTGCTCTATAACCGGTTTTATTTTGTGAGGGACGGCTATTTTTACAGATGTTGAGCGTTTGAACGGGATAATCCTCACAATAACCCTTTTGGAGTTATTGTTTATATCCGCTATTGCAAACCTGAACATCTCCTTATGCTCATAGGGGAGAAGTTCTGCGGCAAAAGGAACAACAAACCTTTTGTCTTCATTTGCCTGTTGCCCCGTTATTCTATCCGTTCGGGTTTCTGAGGTATATGTAACAAACAGGTTGTAATTGCTTTCATTTGCCATTATTGCAGTAAACTCCCCACCGGCCTTAGTATAAACAATGGCAATATCGAGCTTGTCGCCATCTTTTGTCTGGATATTGGTCTCCTCTTTGGTAACAGCGTTTTCTTCAACAACAACGCACTCCTTTTCCGGTGCGGGAATCTCAAATCCGTCTTCGTCGCGAACTGTGACCCAACCCTTTCTGCCAAATCCCACAACAATTCCGCCTCCTGTTTGATTCAGAAATCTGACTTTATCACCTATTCTCATAATATTACCATGTTATATAGTGATTCAACTACAAAAAGCAATTCTTTACAATTTCTGCAAAAGCATCAAAAACAGGACCTGCATTTACAGCGGCCGGCTCTCCCTGGTCTCCGCACTCGCGTATACTCTGTACAATAGGAATTTGTCCGAGTAGCGGAACATTGTATTTTGCGGCCATCTCCTTTCCTCCGTCTTTTCCAAAAATATAATATTTGTTGTTAGGCAATTCGGCAGGCGTGAACCAGGCCATATTCTCTACCAATCCATATACCGGTTTATTTATATCCTTGTTCCTGAACATGTTAATGCCTTTTTCAACATCTGCAAGAGCAACTGCCTGAGGTGTACTTACTATAATTGCACCATCCAAAGGAATGTCGTGTACAAGGCTTATATGAATATCGCCTGTTCCGGGAGGCAAATCGAGCAACAGAAAATCGAGCTCTCCCCATTTTACTTGCAGAATCATCTGTTTTAGAGCGTTGCATGCCATTGGACCTCTCCATATAAGAGCCTGTTCAGGTGCGGCAAAATAGCCTATAGACATCCATTTTACGCCATATTTTTCTATAGGTATTATAAGCTCCGAAACCGTTTTCCCGTGAGCGCAGGCTTGCGGAATACCTGTAGCCGGATTTATTCCTGCAGCGGCAGCTGCCTCGCCGTTATCTTTATAGCCATCTTCGTATGTAAACTCAACATCAGGAGCATCCATCTCCGTACCTGTCATTTTAGGAATCGACGGACCGTATACATCGGCATCTGCAAGACCTACTTTATACCCCATTTTGGCAAGAGTAACAGCCAAGTTTACAGAAACGGTAGATTTGCCTACACCCCCTTTGCCGGAAGCGATTGCAACGATTTTGCCTACATTCTGCAACTGTTCCTGCCCCAACTCGTTTATATTCTTTCGTTTGGGTTTATTTTCCCTCACAAGTTCGAGGATGCTTATTTTGGCCTTTGGAAATGCCTTTCCAACAGCCTCTTCGCAACTCTTTTTAATACTCGAACTCAAAGCGTCGTGACGCGGGAACACCAACTTGAACTTTATTTTTCCCTCCGGCATCTCCCCTTCAATCTTAATGTCCTCTATAAAACCGAGTTCAACAATGTTTTTATCAAAAGCAGGGTGGATTACACCCTGCAATATTTTCTCAATCTCTTTTTCCATTATAAATTATCGTACAATTTTCATTTCGTCTAACAGATAACCGGCTCCTCCGAATTTATCTATTATAAACAGCACGTATCTTATATCTACATTTATACATCTTTGGAGTTCCGGCTCAAAGATAACGTCACCGCTCATTGCCTCCCAGTTGCCGTCAAATGCGAGTCCGAGCAATTCGCCATTTGCATTAAGTACAGGGCTGCCGGAATTTCCACCGGTAATGTCGCAGTTGCAAAGGAAAGCAACCGGCATCTTGCCGTTTTCCAAAGCATACTCTCCAAAATCCTTGGCTTTCCACAGCTCTTTAAGTTTGGCAGGAACAACAAATTCCCAGTTATTAGGGTCTTCTTTCTCCATAACGCCATCCAATGTTGTAATGTAGCCGTATTGTACAGCGTCACGTGGCGAGTAAGGAAGTACATTTCCATAAGTGAGACGCATTGTAAAGTTTGCATCAGGATATGTTGCATTATCGCCCTGCATTTCAAGGATTCCGGCAAGATAATCTTTCTTGGCATTATCTACAACTTCTGAATTTTCAATAAGACCGGGCATTATCATATTTGATATTTTGTGCAGGTCTCCTCTTATTGCGGCAGCCGGGTCTTTGCTCAAATCTGCTCCTGATTCAACGGCTGCATCATATTTTTCTTTGCTTGTATATGCCGACGAGTCAAACAGATTATCTACAAATGCCGCTATATTGCCACCAAAATCTTGCTCTATGGTTGTAAAGAAATCGGGATGATATTTTTTGTCAACACCCTCTTTGTAGATTTCTATCATCTTCTTGGCAAGTTTTCTGTCGGTAGAAGCAGAATAGTCTTTAAAGAACTCATTTGTAAGTTCCGGAGTTCTGGTCTGACGCGGTGCTTTAATAAGCTCAATAGAAGAGAGAGATTCTCTTAAATATCTGTAAACAGCAGAGAGCTCGGCCCTTGCCTTTATTGCATCGTTTATTGTAGCAACAGCTTTGCCGTATTTTGCAGAACGCTCAGGAGTCTCTTTTGTCCATTGCTCAAACTCCTTTTCCTCTTGCTCCCTACGGTTTACAATATTTAATTTGTCAAAAGTCTCATTCATGCCAATCCACTTCTTCCATCCGTTTGAAGAGCCTGCATATTTGCTTGAATACTGTATTCTTACTTTAGGATCTGCAAGCATATCTTCCATCCAGATTTTCTGTTTTTCGCCTCTTATATAAATACTTATGGCATTATCTATATTTTGGGTCTCTTTAGCCTCTTCGCTTGTCATAAAGCGAGTAGTTCTGCCTGGGAATCCCATAATCATTGTAAAATCGTTCTCTTTAATTCCTTTTAACGATATGGCAAGAGAATTTTTTGGCGTATAAGGGACATTATCTTCTGAGTATTCCGACGGATTATTGTTTTTATCTGCATAAATGCGGAACATTGAGAAATCGCCTGTATGACGCGGCCATATCCAATTATCTGTATCTGCTCCGAATTTTCCTATTGATGAAGGAGGTGCGCCAACAAAACGTATATCCTTAAATGTTTTGCTTACAATAAGATAATAAATGTTATTATTATAGAAACTCTCTATTTCTGCGTCTATATAAGGATCATTTTTAGCCGCTTTTGAAACTAATTTCTCTTTAAGTTTCTTAAAACGTTTCTCCATATCCTCATCGTCTTTTGCTCCTGCAAGAGCCTTCTCCACTTCTGCTGTAACATCGGTAAAGCTCTCTATGAAAGTAACGGTAAGCCCTTTGGCCGGAAGCTCTTCCGAAAGGTTCATTGCCCAATATCCGTTGTTGAGGTAATCATGCTCTACAGAGCTGAGTTTTTGAATGCTTCCGTATCCGCAGTGGTGATTTGTAATAAGAAGGCCCTTGTTGGAAATCACCTCGCCGGTGCAACCGCCTCCAAACTGCACAATAGCATCTTTAAGGCTCGAATTGTTGATGTCGTATATTTCCTTGGCAGAGAGCCGGCATCCGTTTTCCTGCATTTTCTTTATATTGAATTTTTCAAGAAGCGGGAGCAGCCACATGCCCTCGTCCGCTTTTAAAGGCATTGCACATAGCAGTACCGAGACAACTAATAAAAATGATATTTTTCTCATATTTGGTTTAAAGAATTATTTATTGAACTCCAAAAGTAGCAAAAAATAGAGACTAAAACCGCCTGTTGCGTCTAAATTTTTGCCAAATGGTGTATAAGAATCGTAAATTTACGGAACTTTTACACAAACCCTAATTGAAGCGGCGTAATAAATATGAAAACCATGCCTCATAAAATAGTTATTGCAACCGATAAGTTTAAAGGGAGCCTTACCTCGGTAGAGGCTGCAAAAGCAATACAAAAAGGGATAGAGAGAGCCTGCCCCTATTCTAATATATCTTTTGATATTGTTGGAATTGCCGACGGAGGTGATGGCAGTGCCTCGGTGCTGCAATCTGTTATTGGAAATGATAATATAACAGAAGTAGAGGTTGTTGCCGTAAATCCTATAGGAGTAGAGATAAAAACATCCTACCTTCTATATACAGAATCTGTAGGTAATGGAGAAAATGTAATGTGCGCCTTTATTGAAATGGCAAAGATTTCCGGACTCGAACTGCTTTTGCCGAGTCAGAGAAATCCATGGAATACAACTACGTTCGGGTTAGGGCAACTGCTTAGAGATGCGTATCTTAAAGGGGCACGTAAAATAACTCTTTCGATAGGCGGAAGTGCTACCAATGATTGTGGAACAGGAATGCTGCAAGCTCTCGGGTTCGGGTTTTATGATAAGGACAACAAGCTTATAGATAATTATATGTGTGGAGGCTTGCTGCAAAGTGTCTCTCGTATAGAAGCTCCGGTGTGTAAAGAGCTGTCGGGTTTTGCAATAGATGATTGTAAAATAAGAGTTGTTTGCGATGTAACCAATCCTTTATTGGGAGAATGTGGTGCTACAATGGTATATGGGCCGCAAAAAGGGGCAGATATGGCTATGCTGGCTAAATTGGAGAGGGGAATGGAGAATATAGTTGCACAGGCCGGCTATGCCGAAGAGCCGTACTTGCATTTAAAGCCGGGAGCAGGAGCGGCAGGCGGAGTAGGATATGCCGTTATTAGGTTTCTGAATGGGGAAATAACAAGCGGTTGGCGGTTTTTTGCAAATATTACCGATTTGGAGCATAAAATAGCAGAGTCTGAGTTTGTAATAACCGGAGAGGGGTGTTTTGATTCACAGAGTTTGAGCGGAAAAGTGGTGGGTGGAGTACTTTCATTGGCAAGACAATACAACAAGCAGGCAGAAATATTCTGCGGAATATCAAAACTTTCTCCTGCGGAGTTGCAGGGAGTTTTGTGTCATCCTATAGCTTCGTTGGGCTATCCTTTAGATATATGTATGAGTAAAGCTGCCTGTCTGTTAGAAGAGTTGGCATATAAAACTTGGAGTGAGTCGGGGCTTTAAAACAACACAGGGTCTTCTAATAGTTTGTAACTCAGTCTGTGATGCGGTGTTATTCCGTACTTTGCAATTGCAGCACGATGCTCTTTTGTGGGATATGCCATATTGCGTTCCCAACCGTATTGTGGAAACTCTTTTGCAATGGTAAGCATATATTCATCACGGTGTGTCTTTGCAAGGATTGAAGCGGCGGCTATTGCTGCGTATTTTCCGTCTCCTTTAACAACGCACGTATGCGGTATGTCTTTGTATTTGTAAAATCTGTTGCCGTCTATAAGAAGATGCTCGGGAGTAATAGAGAGTTTTTCAATGGCTCTATGCATGCCTGTTATGGAGGCTTTGAGTATATTCATCTCGTCTATTTCTCGGGCAGAAACCGCTACAACAGCCCAGGCAAGAGCCTCTTTTTCTATGATAGGACGTAATTTCTCGCGTTGCTTTGCCGAGAGTTGTTTGGAGTCGTTAAGCAGAGGGTGATAAAAATCTTTTTTAAGAATAACGGCTGCGGCATATACAGGTCCGGCAAGACAGCCTCTTCCGGCCTCATCACATCCGGCTTCTATCACATCCGGATTGTCGTATTGTAATAAAGAAGGCAGATGCATTCCGTACAGACTATTTTTAATATCGTTAGAATCTTACGGCAAAGATAACTTTTATTGCGTATCGCTACTCGGTCTTTCTGCCCTTAGAACAGCTATTTCTTTTTCTAAACTCTTTACTTTTTCTTCGAGCAAATCAATCATCTGCTTCCGTTCATCTACCAACTCGTTGAGCCGCTTTATGAACAGGTCCTTTTCTGCAATGGCCTGTCTGTCCTCTTCGAGCAGGGTGTTATAATATTGAGTGATGTTCTCGCACTGCTGATTGTGCTTTTCAAGGGTTACTACAGAGCCAAAAAGAAGACTCTCGGGTGTTGTGTTAAGCACCTCGGCAATCTTTACAATTTTTGGATTGAAAATTTTTGTAGGCCCCTTCTCTATTTTGATGTATGAATTAAGTGAAACATCAATCTGCTCCGCAACGCACTCTTGGGATAGCCCCAGCTCTTTTCTCCTCCTGTAAATATTCTCCTTTGATTTCTTGTTATCCATACGTTGCAAAACTACACCAATAACCGCTATGGTATAAACAACCAAAAGTTACGGAATTTACCACTTATAATTGTATTTAAAGGAGTGTTTCAGGAAGAACGGATAATCACTTACGGCTTTTTGCAATATTTTTAAGTCTTACATAAAAATCAATGATTGTCTGATTGATATTTAAAATATTTTTCCTTAAATTTGAAACCTGCTTTTTCAAGCATAAGACAGACACAAAACAAACACAAAATACAGATTTTAGTTATAAATCATAAAAACAATTTAAACTGCGATGAAAACTTACAATACACAGAATGTACGTAATGTGGTTCTTTTAGGAAGTTCAAAGTCGGGAAAGACCACGTTTGCAGAAACAATGATGTTCGAAGGCAAAGTAATAGACAGAAGGGGCAGCATTGAGGCAAAAAATACAATAAGCGATAATACAGAGATAGAGCAGATATATCAAAGATCTATCTATTCTACACTTTTATATACAGAATTTCTTGATACAAAGTTTAATATCATAGATACTCCGGGTTCGGATGACTTCGTAGGCGGTGTGTATTCTGCTTTTTCTGTGGCAGAAAACGGAATACTTCTTGTAAATGCAACACAGGGAGTTGAGGTGGGTACCGAGATATTTGCCCGTCACGCCGTTGCGCATAAAAAACCCCTCATAATTGCTGTAAACCAGCTCGATCATGAAAAACAGGACTGGCAAGCAACTATAGATTCATTAAAGCAGACCTTTGGAAATAAGGTGGTTTTGGTTCAATATCCTATAAATCCGGGTACAAATTTCGACACCTTTATAGATGTTCTCAAAATGAAAATGTATAAATTCAAAGATGAGAACGGAACACGTGAGTCTTTTGAAATTCCAGACGAATATAAAGAGGAGGCACAGGAGCTGCATCAACAGCTTGTTGAGATGTCGGCAGAGAATGATGAGACTTTAATGGAGACATTCTTTGAGAAAGGTGTTCTTACAGAGGATGAGATACGTGCAGGTATGAAGGTGGGAATGCAACTTGGAGATATACTTCCGGTATTCTGTCTGTCGGCAAAAAAAGATATTGGTGTAAAAAGAATAATGGAGTTTACAATAAATGCCGGTGTAACTCCCGATAAATCAGACAACCTTTTGAAAGACGGTACTTCTGTTAAGGTAGATGCCGGTGGCCCTGTTTCTATATTTATCTATAAAACAGCTCAGGAACAGCATCTTGGAGAGGTTTCTTACTTTAAGGTGATGTCGGGAAAACTTACAGAAGGCATGGATTTGGTAAACCCTGAAACAGGTGCGAAAGAGAGAATTGCGCAAATTTATGCTGCGGCAGGAAAGAAGAGGGAGAAGATTTCTGAGGTTAATGCCGGTGATATAGCTTGTACTGTAAAACTCAAGAGTGTAAAGACCGGACAGACTTTGAGCGCTCCGGGCTGTGAGTATGTATTTGCACCTACCAAGTTCCCGGCTCCTAAATTCAGAACAGCAATAAAGGCTAAAGAGGAGAAAGATGATGAGAAGTTGGGTGAAATCCTTAACAGAGCATCGGCCGAAGATCCTACAATTATAGTTGAATACTCTAAAGAGCTTAAACAGACTATCATAAGCGGTCAGGGAGAACATCAGATAAATATTCTCAAATGGCAGATTAACAATGTTCATAAATTGGAGATTGAATTGTTTGCTCCAAGAATCCCATACAGAGAGACCATTACCAAAGTTGCGCGTGCAGACTACAGACACAAGAAGCAGTCCGGCGGAGCAGGTCAGTTTGGAGAGGTTCATCTGCTTATTGAGCCATATTTGGAGGGAACTCCTCAGAATAATAAATTTAAGATTGACGGTACGGAACTTATCCTAAACATAAAAGGCAAGGAGGAGTATCCTTTGGAGTGGGGTGGCAAGCTCGAGTATTACAACTGTATAGTTGGTGGTGCAATTGATGCACGCTTTATGCCGGCTATCCTTAAAGGTATAATGGAGAAGATGAACGAAGGTCCTCTTACCGGTTCTTATGCACGTGATATAAGGGTTTATGTATACGACGGTAAGATGCACCCGGTAGATTCAAACGAAATGGCCTTTAAACTTGCAGGTAGAAATGCTTTTAAAGAGGCATTTAAGAAGGCAGGTCCCAAAATCATGGAGCCTATTTATAATATAGAAATACTTGTTCCGAGCGACTGTATGGGTGATGTAATGAGTGATTTGCAAAATCGCAGGGCTATGATAGAGGGAATGAGCAGCGATAAAGGCTTTGAGGTGCTTAAAGCCCGTGTTCCTCTCGCAGAACTTTACAAATATTCAACATCATTAAGTTCGCTTACTTCTGGCCGTGCAACGTTTACAATGGCATTTGCAGATTACCAACAAGTTCCTGCAGATGTTCAGGATAAGTTGCTCAAAGCTTATGAGGCGGAGGAGAAAGACGAGTAACAGACGTTTTTATAGATAATAAAGAGAGCGGCTCAAAAGGGTAATTCTGCTTGGGTCGCTCTCGTTATACAATAGTAAATGATAAAGTGTAATAAGATAAACAAGAGTTTTGGAAATCTGCATGTGCTTAAGGATATTGATTTTTCTGCAGATGCAGGTGAAGTGGTAAGTATTGTTGGGGCAAGCGGAGCAGGCAAATCAACGCTTTTGCAGATTATGGGTACTCTTATGAGACCGGATAGTGGCAGCGTACTTATAGATGGTACGGATGTATTCGCGCTTAAAGAGGAGGAGCTGTCGGGATTCAGAAATAAAAAAATAGGTTTTGTTTTTCAGTTTCATCATTTGCTTCCTGAGTTTACTGCTTTGGAAAATGTTATGATGCCGGCACTTATTGCCGGTAATGGCAAAAACGATTCTCAGATAAAGATTGAGGCAAAGCGTCTTCTTGAGGAATTGGGATTGGCCGGCAGGGCACATCACAAGCCTTCTGAATTGAGTGGTGGAGAGCAGCAGCGGGTGGCTATTGCCCGTGCTCTTATAAACAGACCTGCAGTGCTTTTTGCCGATGAACCGTCGGGAAATCTTGATAGCAAGACAAAAGAAGAGCTGCATAATCTGTTTTTTGAGTTGAGAGACAAATATGGGCAGACTATCATTATTGTAACGCACGACAAGGAATTGGCTCAGCGAAGTGATCGTGTTGTAGAAATGAGGGACGGCAGGTTTATTTGAAAAGTTATGTCTTCTTTTAGGTTCAAGAGGTTTGAGATAGGGCAGGAGCGTTCTGCCATGAAAGTAAATACAGATGGAGTGCTGTTGGGGGCATGGATGAATATTCTTCCAACAGATACGGCATTGCTTGATATTGGAACAGGTACCGGGGTGATTGCCCTTATGGCGGCACAACGGTTACATGATATGACCGGCTTTGGAGAAACCGTGCAAAATGAGCAGGCAGATGCAATTCACATAGATGCAATTGATATAGATGAAGGCTCTGTTGAGGATGCCATGGAGAATTTTAGAAAATCGCCATGGTATGCAACGGTAGGCCTTAATGCCCGTCTCTATTCGTTGCAGAAACTTGCAGAAGAGGCTCCCCAAAAGAGATATAACCTTATATTTTCAAATCCTCCGTATTTTATAAATTCATTAAAGCCTGCAAATAATAACAGGTCTAATTCGCGTCATACAGATACGCTCACGCAAGGCGAACTTTTAAAGTGTGTTGCGCAATTGCTTGTTCCCGGTGGCAGGGTGGCGCTTGTTCTTCCGGCGGCAGAATCTGAATTGCTGTTGCAAAAGGCGTTATTTGTGGCGGCACATACAAAAAAAGGAGAGCCTGCATTGCATCTCTCCCGAATCTGTAAAGTACACACTACAAAAACAAAATCTCCTAAACGATGGCTTATGGAGTTTGTATTCTCCACGTCCGCACCCGAAACTGTAGAAGAATCCGCTCTTGTGATGCAGGATAAAGAGGGGTATACAGAGCAGTATCGCAGTCTCACAAAAGAGTTTTATCTAAGAGGCTGATCTCTTTCTGCTCTATTTGCCGTCTTTATGCGGAGCATGCCTGAGTTGTTTTATGAGCATGCGTCTGAATTTTTCCTCTGTACTAAATATCTTTGCGGCCTTCTTTATAGGCAATATTTTCTGAAATTTTACAAAATATTCGCTCATCAGTTCGGCCTCGGCGGTATAATTGGCAAGATATATTTCTGACAGCTTTCTAATTTCTGTATCTGTTATTGCCGATTCTGCCTCAAGATTGTCGTTAAGTTTGCGTAATGCATCCATAACCTCTCTTCTTGCCTTTCCGCGAGCATCCCAAAATTCATTATACAACGGCCAGAATTTTTCTGCCTCTTGCGGAGTAAGATCCAATTCGGCAGTATAAAATGCAATCTTCTGCATTTGAATGGCTTCGTAACTCATAGGCGGCTCTTCTCTTGGAGGTTGCGGCCTGTCTTGCGCATTCGCTCCGGTAAAATTGCAGAATATTATGGCTAAAAAAGTCATAAAAAACATTAAAGTCTTATGTTTTAGTATATTCTTCATAATTCTGTCTGTTTAGTCTAAAGAAGCCAATGTAACAAGAGAAACATCGGAGTCTATAAGGTATTGTTCTATATAATCTTTATTTATGGCCGACAGCGAATCGCTCAACTCCGGAGAGTTATCAATATCGGCAAAACTGCTTATTGTAATATGTTCGTTACCTATAATATTTATTATAAGTTCATCTGTGAGACTGTCGGAACTGTCATACCCGGTTTGTGAATAGATATGTCCCGAGTCAAACTTTCCTGTTTGGGTAAGGTACATAGCCCCGTAGCCGAATCCAAAAACAATGGCAAAGACACTTGCAAGGGCAATTGTGGTCTGGAATACAGATTTGAGGGAGCTTCTATGAGAATCTTTTCCGTGAATTTTTACACGGACAGAATCTTCTACAGCGTTAAAATACCCCTGAGGAAGAGTGTATGGATTCTCCCGCAAGTATTCTTGCTTGAGAATGTCGCTGCCGTTTTCAATATGTTTCTCCATATCGTTTGTCATCTGCATATATATTTGTCTGTTTGACTGTTTATTTTGCAAAAGGATTAATTGCCGTACTAAATTTATTCAAATTCATTCTCTAATGCTGTCTTTATTTTATGGTAGGCATGGTGATAAGAGGCTTTGAGCGCACCTACCGACGTGTCGAGAATTTCTGAAATTTCCTCATATTTCATCTGCTGAAAATATCTCAATGTAAATACAGCCTTTTGCTTGTCGGGCAGTTTTATGATTTCACGTTGCAAGGCAAGCTGGAGTTTATCGCCGTTAAAATATTTATCGGATTGCAATTTGTTCTCCAATACCTTGTCGTAGCTGCTCAAAGAGAGAAAGCTTCCCAATCTCTTTTTCTTTAGAAAAGTAAGTGTCTCATTGGTGGCAATACGATAGAGCCATGTATATAATTTGGAATCTTCTCTAAAATCCGGAAGATGTTGCCACACTTTTACAAGGGTAGTCTGCAAAAGATCATTGGCATCATCATGATCGCATGTGAGCTTTCTGATGTGCCAATATAATCTTTCGCTGTATTTACGTACAAGAAGATTAAAGGCATACTCCTGTTTGCCTTCCTGTTTGTAAATATCAAGAATATCCTTGTCTTCTGTCATTTATTTTCTTGCAATGGCTTTCTTAGCTGCTTCTACAATGTGCTCTGCATCAAGACCGTATGCTTTCATAAGTTCAGAAGGCGTTCCGCTTTGTCCGAATGTGTCGTTTATTGCAACAAATTCAACAGGGGCCGGTTTGTTCTGTGCCAATGCACCGGCAATGCTTTCGCCCATTCCTCCTGCAATAAAATGTTCCTCTGCGCATACTGCAGCACCGGTCTTGCTAACAGATTCTAAGACTGCTTTTACATCCAAAGGTTTAATTGTATGTATGTTTATAATTTCTGCTTTTATGCCCTCTTTTTCCAATATCTCTGCGGCCTGCAGTGCCTCCCAAACCAAATGACCTGTTGCAAAAACGGTAACATCGCAGCCATCTATAAGTTTAAGAGCCTTGCCTATTTCAAATTTCTGATTTTCCGGAGTGAAATTTGGAACGCCCGGGCGTCCGAAGCGCAAATATACCGGACCGTTGTAGTTGCCTGCTGCAATTGTGGCGGCTTTGGTCTGGTTATAATCGCAAGGATTTATTACAACCATGTTAGGAAGCATCTTCATGAGACCTATATCTTCGAGTATCTGATGTGTTGCGCCATCTTCTCCCAATGTTATTCCGGCATGTGATGCTGCAATCTTTACATTTGTCTCTGAATATGCAACAGACTGACGTATCTGGTCATACACCCTGCCTGTAACAAATGCTGCAAACGAGCCTACAAACGGAATTTTTCCGCTGAGGGCCAAACCTGCGCCAACACCTATCATGTTGGCCTCTGCAATACCTGCCTGAAAGAATCTCTCAGGAAACTCTTTAGCAAAAGCGTCCATCTTAAGAGAGCCGGTAAGGTCTGCACACAAAGCAACAACGTTTTCGTTTTGCCTGCCTAATTCAAATAAACCGGCACCAAAGCCAGATCTTGTATCTTTGTTGCCGGTATTAATAAATTTTTCCATATAGTTTTTCAAGTGTTTTTAGTCGTTAATAAATTGCTACATACAAACCTACATTAAAATAGAAAGACTGTCTGTTGTCAATATCTATATTACCGAATGTAGATTTATTGGTACTCCAATTGTAACCTGCCGTTACATTTGCACCAAACGGAGCATCTGCACCAAATGGAATAAGCATGCCTATTTCCGGTGAGAGCAAAAAGCCCCAGCTGTTGTGCCAATCGCCCAAATCCTGTATAACAATGTGCTGTCCTGCACTTAATGCACCTATACCCAAGCCTGCGTAACCCTTAATGTACCGGTCCTGACTAAAAAAGTACTTGACCTGTGCCTTTAAAGGGAATGCCTGTGTATATCTGTATTGGGCGGCATTTATTGCCATATCTTCGGTTGGCCTATATACTCTCTGTCCTATTTTTTTGTGATAATTGTTGTAGGAAAAGTCGAGACCCACAGCAACTTTATCGCTCAAAAAGTAAGCCCAGTTTATATTTACGCCTTCAAAGCTGGCATTTGAAACAAAATCTTTCATACTGCCCGACGGCACATTTATCTGGTAGTTTATCGAATAGATCTGTTTCATGTCGTTTCCGTAAGAATAAGATTGTGCTTTCGCTAATCCCGCACAACTTAATATAATCGCCGATAATAAAACTATTTTTTTCATGATGTCAATGTATTAAATTATTTGGGAGGTAATATTGTGAAAACTTCATTGATTGCATCTGTAATCTGAGCCTCTGTATGAGTGCCGTTAAGGATGCTTCTTACAACGCCGTGCCATACGATAGGTACATTCTGTTCGCGTGCCTTTGTAACATCGGCGAGTTCAATAATCAAGGTTCCGGTAGTATAAGTGCTTATAATAGACGGCATAGGATACGGATAATAAGTACTCCACGGATACCAAGGGTAACCTACAGTATCCCACCACCAGCCCCAATCAGACCAGTAGCCCGGATAGATTGTTGTATTTGTGGACCTTATATAACTAAGATCTGCCAACAGATTAGGGTTTTCCGATACCGAAACCTGTGTGTATCCCAAGCCTGTGAGATTGTGTACAACCTGATTGTATATCTTCATAGATTCATCATTTTGTACTCTCTCTTTTTCTCCATTGATGACAACTGTCATAGAATCGGCTACTGCAAAAGTTCTGTATTGGGAGAAATCAGCCTCCGGAGACTTATACGCAATAGTGAGAATCTGATCTTGAGTCTCATCCCAGTCGTCGCCCCAACTGCAGGAGACAACCCATACGCTTATAAAAGCAAGAAGTGATAATTTAACTATTTTCATAATTATTGTAATTAATAACATTGCTATAATAACGCATGAGTTCCTGCGTTGTTCAGTCTGCCGGAACTTTATCAATCTTATTCAATATGTCAAACAACTATTTGGTAATCAATATGTTTTTAATAGTCGCCCAGTGTGGGTTCAATCTGAGCAAGGGCTTTTTCCGCCTCTTGCGGCTTAGGTGCTTTTCCGTGCCATGCACAGGTTCCTTCCATAAAATCAACACCTTTACCCATACAGGTTTTCATAAGCATCATAACAGGTTTTTCCTCTTTTTTGCATAATTCCTTTGCCTGTTTGAATGCATTTAGAATTGCCGCCATATCGTGTCCGTCGGCCACAACGGTATTCCATCCGAACGCTTTCCATTTTACCTCTAAATCTCCCAAGCCAATCACGCTATCAACGGTTCCGTCAATCTGCTGTCCGTTCCAGTCTGTAATTGCAATGAGATTATTGGTTTTGTTATGTGCGGCAAAGGCTGCTGCTTCCCAAACCTGTCCCTCTTCGCTCTCACCGTCGCCCATAAGCACATAAACATAGTTAGGGTCTTTGTTTATTCTTTTTGCAAGGGCTGCTCCTGCTGCAACAGAAAGTCCCTGACCTAAAGAGCCTGCTGCTTCATAAACCCCGGGAAGTCCCCTTTCAATAGACGGATGTCCTTGAAGTCTGCTTCCAAAATGTCTGAAAGTTGCAAGTTCGCTTACCGGAAAATACCCGGAGCGGGCCAATACGCTGTAGAATACAGGAGAGATATGTCCGGCAGAGAGGAAAAACATATCGTTTCCTTTACCATCTCTACTCCAGTTTTTTGGGGAATGTTTAAGTTCGCAGAAAAACAATGCGGTAAGTATGTCTGTGCTGCTCATACTTCCGCCCGGGTGGCCGCTCTGTACGGCTGTTACCATTCTAATAATATCTCTTCTTACCTGAGAAGCTATATTATTGAGTTCTTGAATTGTAGGCATATATTCCAAAGTGTATGAATTAAGAAGTTTTTTTAGTTTTATTTTAAGTGTTAGTTTAGCAAATTTAGGTTTAATTTACAGAAAAAACAAAAATAGAGTATATTTGCAGGTTGTTATTAGTAATTCCTTTTTATAAGATTCAGAAACAGTTTATGAAACACATAAGAAACTTTTGTATAATAGCCCATATCGACCACGGAAAAAGCACGTTGGCAGACCGCCTTTTAGAGGCCACCAATACCCTGTCTTCGCGGGAAATGGAGAATCAGGTACTTGATTCAATGGATTTGGAGAAGGAGAAGGGCATTACAATCAAAAGCCACGCAATCCAAATGGAGTATCTTCATAATGGAGAAAAATATACCCTGAATCTTATAGATACCCCGGGTCACGTAGACTTTTCTTACGAAGTATCACGCGCCATAGCTTCATGTGAAGGAGCGTTGCTTGTTGTAGATGCAACCCAGGGTATACAGGCACAGACAATCTCAAATCTCTACCTTGCATTAGGACACAACTTGGAGATAATACCTGTACTCAATAAGATAGATATGGATGCCGCAATGGTTGACGTTGTAAAGGACCAGATTATAGATTTATTGGGGTGCGATGAGGAGGATATTCTTCTTGCAAGCGGTAAAACCGGACAGGGTGTTCCCGAAGTTCTTGAAGCCATAGTAAAAAAGGTTCCGCCACCGGTAGGAGATGTACAGGCTCCGTTGCAGGCCCTTATCTTTGACTCTGTATTTAATTCATTCCGAGGAATAATAGCATATTTTAAAGTAGAAAACGGTGTTATAAGAAAAGGCGATAAAGTAAAGTTCTTTAATACCGGAAAAGAGTATATTGCCGATGAGGTTGGCGTGCTCAGAATGAAACTTTGCCCTACAAACGAGATAAAGACGGGTGATGTAGGCTATATTATATCCGGAATAAAGAGCGCAGTTGAGGTTAAGGTGGGTGATACCATTACAAAATGCGATAATCCTTGCAGTGAGGCCATAGCCGGTTTCGAAGAGGTTAAACCTATGGTGTTTGCCGGTGTATATCCTGTAGAGACAGATGAATACGAAGATTTGCGTGCCTCTTTAGAAAAATTGCAGCTTAATGATGCTTCGCTGGTATTTGATCCGGAATCTTCGTTGGCTCTCGGATTTGGATTCAGATGCGGATTCTTGGGTTTGCTCCATCTCGAAATTGTACAGGAGAGACTTTTCCGCGAGTTTAATATGGACTGTATAACAACAGTTCCAAATGTTTCATATAAAGTTTATACCACACAAGGTGAGGTTATAGATGTGCATAACCCGAGCGGTCTTCCTGCTCCTACCCTTATAGATAAGATAGAAGAGCCATACATAAGGGCGCAAGTTATCTCAAAAAGCGAGTTCTTTGGTCCTATCATGAAGCTTTGCTTAGACAAGCGCGGTGTTTTGGTAAGCCAGCATTTTCTCACAAGCGAGAGGGTAGAGCTTAACTTTGATATTCCTTTGGCAGAAATAGTATTTGATTTTTACGATAAACTCAAATCTATCTCAAAAGGCTATGCCTCATTCGATTATCACGTTACCGATTACCGCGATGCCGATTTGGTTAAGCTCGATATTCTTCTTAACGGTGAACAAGTAGATGCTCTCAGCAGTCTTATTCATAGAGACCATGCCTATGATTTTGGACGCAAAATGTGCGAGAAACTAAAGGAGCTTATACCACGCCAACAGTTTGATATTGCAATACAGGCGGCGATAGGGGCAAAAATCATAGCTCGCGAAACCGTAAAAGCGGTACGAAAAGATGTTACCGCAAAATGTTATGGCGGCGATATTTCTCGTAAAAGAAAATTGTTGGAGAAGCAGAAGAAAGGAAAACGCAGAATGCGTCAGGTTGGTAATGTTGAGGTTCCGCAAAGCGCATTTATGGCAGTGCTCAAGTTGGAATAGACTCTGTCTCTATCCGTTATAAAGCTGATTTTTAATAATATATTTATACTATGGAATCCGGCTCTAAAGAATCAAACAAGAGATTGGTGTTGTTTACCAATTCGTATCCATACGGGCCGGGAGAGACTTTTCTGCACGAAGAGTTGCCGTTTATAGCTGCAAAATTCTGTGAGATTACAATCTTTCCGTTATATAAACCCAAGAATGATTTTTCTTATAGGATTGTTCCTCATAATGTTATAGTAAAAGAGCCGCTTTTGTCTTTTGACCATAAAGACAAATTTAGGCTTCTTTTAAAAGGACTTCTTAATATATCGCCTCTGTTTTTCTGTTTTAAAGAACTGTTTACACGTAAGGTTACAGGCTCTTTAAAGAGTATGTGGATTTTTTTTAATTACATCCTCATTTTGCGGGCTGTATTGGGGAACAGAAAAAATATGCACGAAGTATTGCGCGAACTACAAGATGCAGATGTTGCCTATTTTTATTGGGGAGACAAGTCGGCACTTATTATTCCGTTTGTAAAAAAGAGGATTCTTAAAAAATGTACAGCTGCAAAAATGCGGTTGCCTAAGTTTGTAGTGCGTTTTCACGGCTCTGATTTGTATGAATATGCCAAAGGCTATCTTCCTTTCAGACAAATGCTTTACCGTTCTGTGGATTATGCGGTAACCATCTCTATTAACGGAGCAGGATACATACAGGCCAATTATCCCGATGCTTTACCTAAAAACATTGTTGTGTACAGATTGGGAAGCATTAACCATTTTCCTGTTAATACTCTTACAGATAAAAATGTGTTTAGAATTGTAAGTTGTTCAAATGTTATAGAGCTAAAGCGTGTATCTCTTATTGCCGAGGCTTTAGGCAGGTTGGGGAGAGAGCTGGAATCTGTAATAGAACTTGCCGAGCATAAAATGAATGCAATCTGTTGGACTCACATAGGTGATGGTCCTCTTTTGGAGGAGATAAAGAGGCAATGTGCCTATTTCCCGCCATTTATAAAGGCCGAATTTAAAGGGGCTTTGCCACATGATAAGGTTATGGAGTATTATCACAACACCGGAGCAGAGCTGTTTATTCAGGTGAGCAGAAGCGAAGGTGTTCCGGTCTCTATAATGGAAGCCCTCTCGTTTGGCATCCCTGTTGTTGCCACCAATGTTGGCGGAGTGGGGGAGATAGTAGAAAAAGAGTATGGTACGCTATTGCCTGCAGATGTATCTGCTTTAGAGATAAAAGAGGCAATAGTTAAATATATAAATCTTTCTGCCGAAGAGATGAAAACTCTGCGTTCCAACGCCATTGCCGGTTGGCAACGTAATTGGAATGCAGAAAACAACTACAGAGCCTTTGCAGGCTTTTTAGAAACGTTATAACAGTTATAAATTCTTAGGTGAGTATATGGCATCCCACCATGCAGGCGAGTCTTGCAGCCATTTTGCAAACCATGCGAATATGGTATTTTGCCACATTATGCGTTTATCATAATCTATGATATGATGGTCTTGCTCTTTTACAAGTACCATTGCGGTCTCTTTACCCAATAACTTTAGAGCCGTATACATCTGTATGCTCTCTCCAACAGGTACATTAACGTCTGAATCTCCGTGAAGGAAGAGTAGCGGAGTATTTATTTTATCTGCATTGTATAGCGGACTCTGATTAACATAAAGTTCTTTATGACTCCACGGATAACTGTTTGCCATAGAGACCTCGCTATATGAATATCCCCAATATCCCTCTCCCCAATAACTTGTGTGATCACTTATTCCGGCATGCGAAATGGCTGCTGCAAAAATATCTGTTTGGGTTTGCAGATATTGAGTCATGAATCCTCCGTATGAAGCTCCTATGCAGCCTATTTTTTTCGCATTTATAAAATCATGTTCCTTGCAGAACTGCTTGGTTCCCTCAATAATATCCTCGGCAGGGCCGTGTCCGGCTGTATTCACATGGAGGGCAGAAAACTCCTGTCCAAAGCCGGTAGCACCACTCGGATTGAGAACATAAACAACATAGCCTAAAGCTGCATAGGCATGATGCGGATAGCGGCTCTCAAAATTGCGGCTTGTAGGGCTGCATCCGCCATAATAATTTACAATAAGCGGATGCTTCTTGCTTGCATCAAAATGCGGCGGCAGATAATACCTTCCGTTAATTGTGTCGCCTTTTGAATTTACAAAATCCCAGGCACGACATTCGCCAAGTTCCGTTCCTTTAAGCCTTTGGCTGCTTAAATCTTCAATCAGGTTGGTTTTTTCTCTCTTTAAATCAATAATATAAGCCCTGTCTGAATTTGATGCGCTTTGCCCGTAATAAACCAAATAAGGGGCGTTTTCTGCAACCGAAAATCTGTTTACAAGCTCCTCTTCTGCCTCTATTTTTTCTATTTTATAACCCGACGGATTCATCTTGTAAAGATTTATGCAGTCTTTATCTTCGGCCGTAAAATAAATATTCCCGTTATACCTGTTCCATACATATCCCTGTATTGCCGGATTAAAGTCTTTTGTTACGGGAGTAACATTACCGGTTGCAATGTCAAGTACATAAAGTTGATAATCATACATATTTGGAGTCTGTCCCTCTTTTACGGCCTTGCCTATGCCGTTAAACGCCTCGGGAGAGCCGCTTACGAGTAGCTTGGAGGCATCAGGAGAGAAAACAGCAGAACTTATAAAGCCGTCATCTTTAATGAGTTCTGTAGCTTTCAATGTGTTTGCATCTAATATGTATAAAGAGAACAGCGTTGTCGGACGCTTTGTAAGGCGGCTTTTAGAGGCAAACACTATGATTTTGCTGCCATCAGAAGAAATATCTGTGGCCCACACATTATGATAACCAAAAGTGAGTGGCTGCATAAGACCTGTAGCAATGGTATATTTGGCAAGAGAAGTGCGGTTTCTCCATCCCGGTTGCCTGTCGTCGGGCTCAATCACCTGATAAATCCCTTTGCGCTCTTCCGGACCTCTCTGCGATATAGTGTAGAGCAGATAATCTTCACTTGGGGCAATAACAAAATCACCGTCGGGCAGATTGTCTGCCAGAACTGTTTCTGTTCCGGAGTCTGGTTCGGTTACAATAAGCTGTTTTCCGTAAACACCCTCTTTTATATGATAGTATCTGTTAGAAGCCGGCATCCATGCTATCTTTTCTGAGGTGCGGGCAAGTACACGGCCGGTTGCAATTTCTGTAACTTTACTATATGCAGAGGTTTTTCCTCCTGAAAGTGTAGTTTTATAGCTTGTTATGAGAAACTTTCCATTTGGGGAGAGGGAAATTCCTGTAAAATTGGTACCGTGCATTACATCAAATATTGTATATGGCCTGCTGTTGCTTTCATTTAAAGAGAGTATACCGGCATCTGTTGTCTCTAAAGAGATAGAAATTTCCGGCCTTTCTTTACCAGAAAGATATTTTATTGCAATGGTATGCGCCATAGGTTCTAACTCAAGGCTGTTTCCGTTGAGTTTTTTGCCGTTATGGTATATTTGATACTCTTTTAATCCTTCAACTTTTATGTCTGCCTTTGAATAAATATGGTTTGATACAGAAAACGATATTAGATTAAGACTCTCTGTGTCGGAGTGAGGTAGCAACGCTATATCTATATATGTGGCATTCTCCAGATTAGATAAAGAGAGCGGAGTGTCTAACAATGATTTGTATTCAAATTTCTTGGATTCTGTATTTGTGCTGTCTGTTGCAAACGGGGCGTATACCGCAAATGGCCCAGCATATTTTATCCTGTTTATTTTCATATTTTCTGCTTTTGCAGCAAGGCTGCATATTATTAAGGTTGACAAAAGGATTATCTTATTCATATCTTGTTGTTTTCGTGAGGTTACAAATATATGATTTTTGAAAGATTAGGGCAAATAAAAAGCGGAGCACTTAGAAAACAAGTTTCTCGGTACTCCGCTCTATTATTTTAAAACCGCCTTACGGCAATGTTCTATTTAGCGTATGCTATTTAACTTTTGCAAACTCAATATCTTTAGCAGCGCGTTTTGCAAGGTCTGGGTTCTTGCTTGCAGCCTCGATTTCTTTCTTGGCAGTAGCAGAATCGCCTTTACGAGCAGCGATGATAGCGCGTTTGTAAGCTTGGCAAGGGCAGTTTCCTGTAAGGATTGCAGATGCTTTAGCCTCTTGTTTTGTTAAGATGTATGCAAGAGCCTCGTTGCAAGAGTTTGAACCTGCAAGAGCAGTTGCAGCAGCTGAATAGTTACCGCCAAGGATGTCTAAAGCAGCCTGGTTTAGTTTAGCCTCTTTAACATCTGATTTTGCAAGGTTCTCTGCAGCAGCTTTCCAGTCTTTGTTCTGCATAGCTACAACAGCCATGTTGTTGTAGTAGCTTGCTGATTTCTCAGACATTTTGTTAAGAGCAGATTTAGCCTCACCGGTTTTACCTTCCTGCAATTTGATAGCAGCAATGTTGTTATAAGCGCGGCTGCTGTTGAATTTAGAAGCGGCTTTGTTGTAAAGAGTAAGTTTTGCGTTGTTCTCTTTAACCAAAGTTGCAGCATAAAGCAATGCCTCTTCGTCAAGCTCGTCCATATCGTTGTTAATCAACTGAAGAAGCTCTTCGTCTGTCCAGTTCTGATACTCAACATTTGCAATGAATCTTGCACGACGCAACTCAGGAAGAACTTTCTCTGCCAAAGTAGTGTACACGCTTGACATGTTCTTGATTTCTCTTTCGCGAACGTTAGGGTCTGAGTACATTGAAAGAACGCGGAGAATAAGCTCTTTGTCCTCGATGTTTGAGTTGTTAACCAATTCTTGGAAGCCTTCCCAGTCTTCACCTATTGATTTTACGTTAAGCGGAGCGTCAACTTTAGCTTTTCTGTTTATAGTTCTCTTGAATGCTTTCTCTGCAGATTTACTTCTGTTGTCTGAAAGTTTGTTGTTAAGATCCTCTTTTCCGTCTGGAGAAGCGTAAGCAATAATATCGTTAGATTTAAGAGTTCTTCTCTCATCTGCTTTAACATCCAAAAGGAATTGTTGGAATGCTTTGATTTCCTCTGATTTAAGCTGATTGTTTCTTACATCGTATTTGTTGATAAGATAAAGAACCTGAGCCTCTTTGGTTTCAGGGATAATCTTCTGGTATTTGTCGGCCTCGAATGAAGGAACGCCATTGGTTTTAACCAACATGTAAGTAGTATTGGTTCCGTCTGCAATCTTGAAAGCCTCAGGATAAGTAGCTTTTTTGGTTCTTGCTTTGTTGTATGCGGTAGCTCTCAACTCAAGAACAGCTTTCTCCATACCTGGTTTGTAATCGAAAACTACAGGAGTGTTGATGGTTGCACCGTTCTCGTATGAAACAACCTGATTGTTCTCCAAAATGCTCTCGCCCTGGAGGGTAAGAACCGGACCTGCTACCTCGCCACCTTCGTAAACCATAACAGGAGTTACCTCAAGGATGGCTTTTTTAGCAAAATATTTTGCCGGGAATTTAATAGTGTAAGTTGCACTGATTTTACCAGCAACAGCTTCTAATACTTGCGGGTTACACTCTGTAGTAACCTGACTTGCCATTTTGGCCATTTTTTTAGGATTGGTACAAGCTGCAACCAATAGACCTAAAAGCGCAAGGCTAAGGAGTTTTAATGAATTTGTTTTCATTGTAATGTTTTATTAATTAATAAAGTTAAAGTCAGTAATGGACTCCGAAAAAACGCAGTCCGCATAATTTTGGCAAAAATATATAAAAAAATAGATAAATCCTATTTGAATATGCTTGATTTTTGTCCAATTTGTTAAAAGTAAATTTTTGACCCTCTGCTCATCATTCAGAAAACATAGAATTAATGTATTCCAAATCTTGTGGAGTATCAACGGCATACGTTTCGAGATTGGTCTCTGCCACTTTTATTTTAAGGCCGTTCTCTAACCAGCGCAACTGCTCTAATTTCTCTGTCTTCTCTAAAAAACTCTGCTCCATTGCGCATATTTTGGCGAGCGTTTCGCTTCTGTAGCCGTATAATCCTATATGCCTGTAAAGCTTGGTGTTGTGTACAAACTCATCTGTTATCTCAATATCCCGAGGGAACGGAACGGCCGCACGGCTAAAATACATTGCATAGCTGTTTTTGTCTACAACAACTTTTGGAGCATTTTGGTTCAAAAATTCCTCTTTGGTCTTTATTCTCTTTACTAAAGTGGCAAGCTCTACCCCCTCTTCTTTAAAACAACCCGACAGAAGCTCCAACTGTTTTGGCTGTATATACGGTTCGTCGCCCTGAACATTTACCACAACATCAAAAGGCATGTTGCTCTCCTTTGAGTATTTGAGCAGGGCTTCGTAACATCTGTCGGTGCCACTACTATGCTTTTCTGATGTCATTACTGCCTTTCCACCAAAACTTTCAACAGACTTGAATATCCGCTCGTCGTCTGTGGCAACACAAACGTTTTCAAATACTTTTGATGCCTGTTCGTAAACCCTCTGAATCATAGGCTTGCCGTTTACAAGAGCAAGTGGTTTGCCCGGAAATCTCGATGAGGCATATCTTGCCGGAATTATTGCCAATATATTCATATCCGTAATCTCTATTATCATTTAACATTTGAACAAAAGTAACGAAAAATCAGTTATGCGATAGATTTTTTTTAACTTTGCGCGTTATGGAACTACAAAGCATAAAACAGAGGTTTGACATCATAGGCGACGACCCCGGATTGAACCGGGCGTTAGATATTGCTACACAGGTAGCCTGGACAGACCTTTCTGTATTGGTTACAGGAGAGAGCGGCGTGGGCAAAGAGGCTATACCTCAGATTATTCACCAGAACAGCCCGCGCAAGCATGGCGTGTATATTGCCGTAAACTGCGGAGCCATTCCCGAAGGAACTATAGATTCTGAGCTGTTCGGGCACGAGAAAGGCTCGTTTACAGGTGCGAATGAGACGCGAAAAGGTTATTTTGAGGTGGCAAACGGCGGCACTATTTTTTTAGATGAGGTTGCCGAGCTTCCGCTTTCCACTCAGGTGCGTCTGCTTAGAATCCTGCAGACCGGTGAGTTCTATAAAGTAGGTTCTTCTAAAGTGCAAAAAACAGACGTGCGTGTGGTTGCAGCCACTAACGTTAATCTTATGCACGCCATACATACAGGAAAATTCAGGGAAGATTTATATTACAGGCTAAATACCGTTCCAATATCTATTCCGGCACTTAGAGAGCGCAAAGGTGATATATATCTGTTGTTTCGAAAGTTTGCTCTGGATTTTGCCGATAAGTACAAGATGCCTGTAATAAAACTCACTCATGATGCGCAGATACTTCTGCAACAGTATCGTTGGCCGGGGAATATAAGGCAACTCAAAAACGTTGCCGAGCAAATGTCGGTTTTGGAGCATGAAAGACTTATAGATACAGCCATCCTTCAAAAATATCTTCCTGCCGACAGTTCTGATAATTTGCCTGTACTCAACAATACAACTGTGCAGGGTGATTTGATTTCTGATAGAGATATACTTTATAAGATGATATTCCAACTCAAAGGCGAAGTTGCGCAACTTAAAGAGCAGTTGGATAATTTTAATACCAAACAGTTTGCAGGCTCTGCACAACTTTCGCAACAGACACAGTTGGCCCCTGTTGCAAAAGCTGTAAGTAACAGTGAGGTTTCGGCATGCGAAGTAAGTATAGCTCCTGCTTCTGCAATACAGCAATCGTCTGTAGGTAGTGTGCCTCATATACAAGATGCAGCATATATGGCTGTAGATAAGGATTTTGAGGAGCTTAAAGAGATAAAGATTGAACAGCTCTCCATACCGTCTGTTAATGCCGACCTTATAAAAAAATGTCTTGAAAAGCACCATGGACGCAGGAAAGATGCCGCAGCCGAGTTGGGAATTTCGGAGCGCACATTGTACAGAAAAATAAAGGAACTCAATTTGTAATATCAGAAAAGCAATGAAAAGATACAGACTTAATGCCGTATTGATTCTGTTTGCTCTTGTGCCGCTATTGGCCGCATGCGGAATATATTCATTTACCGGAACTTCTATAGCTCCCGATGTGAGCACAATCTCTATATATACCATAGAGAACAGGGCAATGAAGGTGAATCCGTCTTTAAGCAATACAATTACAAATGCCTTGCAGGACAAGTTCCGTCGTCTTACAAAATTAGATATGCTTACAGAGGGGGGCGATTTGGAAATCTCGGGCATGATAACCAATTACGATATTACACCAACTGCGGTAACATCAAATGAGGTGGCTTCGCAAAACCGCCTTACTATTACCGTAAAGATAACTTATACCAATAATAAGCATGAAAAAGAGAGTTTTAAAGACAAATCGTTTGCGGCTTTTCAGGATTATGATTCAAATCTTACCCTCGATGCTGTTGAAGCCTCTCTTTGCGATGATATTGTTGAGATTTTGGTAGAAGACATTTTTAATGCAACGGTAGCAAACTGGTAGTGTATGGAGCAATGTATATCAAATATAGAATCTATGGAGATAGCAGATCTTGAGGCGCTTGTAAATAAGTATCCTTGGTTTGGCTATGCCCGTCAGGCTCTGTTTATGAAACTTGCAGAGAACGGATGTGAGTTTGCAGGGGAGCAATTGAAAAAGTGTTCGGCCTTTTTGCCGTTGAGGCATAAGATATATTATAAGGCTGTAAATTGTGCCGGCGAAGAGACCTTTCCGGTTATAGACTTTAATGAGATAAACAGAAATATAGATTTTTCGGATGCCACTGCAGAAAAAGAAAAGTCTGTATCCGACAATAATGCACCGCGTTATATAGTTATAGGTGGTGATTATTTTACAAAAGAGGATTTGGATTCGCTTGAGCAGGTTCAGGCTTTTGATGTTGGAAAGCTGGGTTCTGCTAAAGATGAAAGTGTGGAGGAATTTGCAGATACACAGCAGAATACGAATGGCAGTATTGAGGATGAATCTGATGTGTTTTATACAGAAACACTTGCCTCTATATATGCGGAACAGGGTTATTATGAGGAAGCTATGAAGGTTTATGCAAAATTAATTTTGCTATATCCGGAAAAAAGTGCTTATTTTGCAACTCTTGTAAACAAAATAAAGTCAAAAAATAATTAAAAGATATGTATACCGTAATTGCAATCATTATTGTTATCGCAAGCATACTGCTTACTTTGGTGGTGCTTGTTCAAAATTCAAAAGGCGGCGGACTTGCTGCTAACTTTGCTGCGGGAAACCAGACATTTGGAGTAAGACAGACTGCAGATTTCTTGGAAAAGGCAACGTGGACTCTTGCTATTGTAATAATAGCTCTCTGTGTTCTTGCAACAGCATTCGTTTCTACAAAGAACTCAGATGTAAAGACAAATCTTATAGAGCAGATAGAGCAGACAACTCCTGCGGCACAGCCATCTTTCCCTATTAATGCGGCTCCTGCAGAAGAGGCTGCACCTTCTCAGGAAGTTCCTGCACCTGCAGGCAATTAATTGCTTAAAGAGATATAACGAATATAGATTTAAAAACCGGCTTTTTAAGGCCGGTTTTTTTTGTTGCATTAAAAATATTTGAAAAATTTTACTACTATGCGATACAAGGTAGTGGAAAATTTTTATATCTTTGTGTCGAAAAGAACTAAGGTTGTCGGGTTACCGATGTGCTTACATTGCAATAAACCAATTAAAATAGATATTTTTATGAAACAGGTTGTAAATGCCGGAATTGGAGGTAGGAGTTTTGTTATGGATAATGATGCCTATCTTAAACTTAACAACTATCTCAACACATTTAAGGCAAAAATGAAAATGGGTGTGCAGACCAAAGAGGTAATGGATGATCTTGAGGAGAGAATTGCCGAATTGTTTGCGGAGCGTTTGAACTCTTTTAAAGATGTGGTTGATATAACTATGGTAAATATGGTTATAGCTCAGATGGGAATGCCGGATGGGGAACCGTTTATAGATGGAGAGCAAGAGGGGGATGCCGGAGTGTATTCGCAAATTCCACCTAAGAGCAGCTCTCGTAAATTCTATAGAGATTCTGCTAATAAATCGATTGGTGGTGTTTGTGGTGGTCTTGCGGTGCATTTTAATGTTGACGTTGTTCTTGTAAGGGTACTCTTTGTATTGTGTTTCTTTATGGGGTCGGCAAGTTTCTGGGTGTATATAATTCTTTGGATTGTTTCCCCTTTGGCTGCAACACCTGCCCAGAAGTGCGAAATGTATGGATTGCCTGTTACTGCAGAGAATATGAACAAGTTTTCAAATAAAAAATAGGAGTAAAAATGGAAACTAATGTAGATAATATAAAATCACAGATGCGTAAGGGCGTATTGGAGTATTGCATCTTGAGCATTTTAAGAAAGAATGATGCGTATGCCTCGTCGCTTATTGCAGAGCTTAAAAAGGCTAAGATGATTGTAGTTGAGGGAACTCTGTATCCGCTTCTTACACGTCAGAAGAATCAGGGTCTGTTGAATTACAGATGGGAGGAGAGTACGCAGGGACCTCCAAGAAAATATTATACGCTCACAGAAAAAGGTAAAGAGACTCTTGCAGAGATGGATGCCGCTTGGCAAGAAGTAGTTGATTCTATAGAGTATATTAAAAAGAAGTAACGTATTTAATTAAGTTAGATTATGAAACAGGTTGTAAAAGTAAGTATTGCCGGAGTCTCTTTTACTTTGGAAAATGACGGGTATGCTTTAATGAAGCAGTATTTAGAAGAGTTGGCAGAGTATTATAAAAATGATGAATACTCTCAAGAGGTGATGAACGATATTGAGGGACGGATTATGGAACTGCTTTTAGAGAAAGTGGGAAAGGAAAAAGTGGTTTCTGTTGAGGATGTATCGGCAATTATAGAAATCCTTGGACATCCTGCAGATTTTGAGGGCGAAAGAGGTAGCGTGTTGGACGATAGTGATAACGGAAAGAGTACAAAGAAATTGTTCAGGGATGTAAATAATAAAGTGTTTGGCGGAGTATGCAGCGGATTGAGTGCCTATTTTGGAATAGGGGTTGTTCTTTTGCGTCTTATATTCATTGCCGTTGCGTTGTTTGTTCCCATTTCAAGGCTGTTTGTGTGGGATTCGAGTATAGATTATGGCTATAGCGTTATTGGCGGCAACTCGTTTGGCTTTATATTGCTGTTGTATATAATCTTATGGATAATAATACCTCCGGCAAAAACAGTTGAGCAAAGATGTGCAATGAAAGGAGAGTCGTTGGGTATAGATGATATTCACAAAAAAGTAAAGGTTGGTGTTAATGCCATGGGTAACGATATGAAGGAGTTTTCTAAAAGCAATGCCGGTAAATTCTTTAAAGGCATAGGATATGTAATTTCTCTTTGTGCAGGTATTGTCTTTCTGCTTATTGGATTTGCAGGAATTGTTTGTGGTTCATTGTTTTGTATAGGAGTAGATGTGTTTGAGGGATTAACACTCATGTCGTTGCTCGATTATGTAGAGCTTGGAATTGACAATACTCTGTTAATAAAAGTACTTGCCTTGCTCTCTTATTTTTTGCCATTTATAGGGTTTATATATGCCGGATTATATTTGTGCTTTAGGTTTAAAAGTCCTAAATGGCGTCCGGGGCTTGTAATCTTCTTGTTGTGGCTTGTATCGTTGATTGTATTCATATTTGTCTCACTAAAGGCGATGAATCCATATTATAACAGAAGTGTTGAGTACACAAGCTATGATCTGCCAAAAAATTATGATACCATTTATGTTAAAATGGAAGACTTTTATGGCAAGAAAGGCTGTAGGGAATTTTTAAGCGAGGGCAGGAATTATTATGATGCCAAATATGTAAATGAAACCGAGGAGGGAAAAGTTGAGTTTATTGATTATCCCGATTTGCGTATTGTAAGATGTTCAAATACCGAAGATAACAAACCGTTCTGCAGTTACTTGGAGTGTAGATTTAATTCATTGTCAGGGCTTACAACGTTTGACGATTCGCAGAGTTTGGATTTAAATGAAGTTTTTGAGTTAAAGGACTCTCTGGTAACCGTAAAATACAGGGCGTACACAGTGGCTGATAAATATAAAGGGCAGCGAGACATGCTTTATTTTTATATTCCAAACGACACGGTTATAAAAATGATTGATAGCAAAGAGAAGGTTGTAATAAACAGTCGTAGCAGGAGGGATGCTGAGAAAAACGGAACATTCGGAGAAAAATAACGAACTATGATGGATTCTATTTTAGTATGTTTGGCTGTTATATTTGGTATTGTAGGACTGCTTGGGTGCATATTGCCCGTAATACCCGGACCTCCTTTGAGTTATGTTGGTTTGCTTATAATGTATCTGTGGGGTAATGGCTCTGAGCCTGATAACGAAATTACAGGCAGATTCATGCTTGTATGGCTTGCTGTAACAGTGATTGTAACGGTTCTCGACTATATTGTTCCGGTATTCTTTACACGAATTACAGGTGGTTCAAAAGAGGCTGTGAGATGCTCCATTGCCGGTACTATAATAGGGATGTTCCTTTTTCCCCCTTTCGGGATAATCATAGGGGCATTTGCAGGAGCTTTTTTAGGGGAGATGATTATGAACAATAAAAAAATAGGAGCCTCTTTTCTCTCTGCAACAGGTTCGTTTTTGGGCTTTGTGTTTGGAACAGGTATAAAATTGGCAGCGAGCGGATTAATGATGTATTATATAATAAAGTTCATATAGTTTTTTAGTATTCTGCAGTATTGCATTTTGCATCTGTTGTTAGCTGTATAATAATTGAACAGCCTCTGCATCAATAATATGACGCAGAGGCTGTTTTAACTGTAATAGTTTATGTTATTTCCTATAATTTTTTACGCCCTCTTCGAGAAATGCTACAAAAGCGTCGGGATTCAAATCGTATCCGCGTGGTTCAACAAGTTTGTTTTCTTGTCCGTCGAGCAGAATATAATATGGTTGGGCATTTGCTCCGAATTTGTTCATTACAAAGTTAGAGTTTATTTTGCCAAGCTCTTTGAGAACTTTTCCGTTGTCTAAAGTTACCCATTCGCTTTTGTTTAAAGTTTTCTTGTCGTCGGCATAAAGAGCTACAACAACGTACTCTTCGCGCAAGAGCTTGAGAACACGGGCATCGCTCCATACTCTTGCCTCCATTTCCCGGCAATTTACACAGCCGTGTCCGGTAAAATCTACAAATAGTGGTTTGCCAACTTTCTTGGCGTAGGCCAGAGCCTCGTTATACTCAAAAAAGCCCTCCAGTCCGTGAGGCAGATGCAGAAAATCGGAATACTTGGCCTTTGTAACCTCACTTTGTGACGAGGCTGCATTGTTTATGGTTCCGCCATTGCCCAATACAAAATCCTGGGTTGCAATAGGCGGCATATAACCGCTTAGAGCCTTTAGAGGTGCGCCCCACATTCCCGGAATCATGTAAACCACAAATGAGAACACAATAATAGATAGTATAAGTCTTTTTACCGACAGGTGTTCTTGTGGAGTATCATGCGCAAAACGGATTTTACCTAAAAGATATAATCCTAATAGAGAGAAAATTACAATCCATAATGCAAGGTATACTTCTCTGTCGAGGATACCCCAGTGATAAGTCTGGTCTGCAACGCTCAAGAATTTTAATCCCAAAGCAAGTTCGAGGAATCCTAAAACAATTTTAACCGAATTAAGCCATCCTCCTGATTTTGGAAGGTCTTTCAATAGGCTCGGAGCAAAAGCAAATACTGTAAATGGCAATGCAAATGCTGTTGAAAATGCCAACATTGTAATGATTGGCTCCCATATTTCGCCTTGAGTACTCTTTATAAGTATAGACCCTACTATAGGACCGGTACAAGAGAATGAGACAAGAACTAAGGTGAGGGCCATAAAGAATACCCCTATAATACCCCCCTTGTCTGATTTTGAATCGGCTTTGTTTACCATCCAACTCGGCATTGTAATTTCAAATGCACCAAAGAACGATGCTGCAAAAACCATAAATATTGCAAAGAAGATTATGTTGGGAATCCAATGTGTAGCCAGCCAATTGAAGATGTCGGCGGTAACGGCATCTCCTCCAACAAAATATGTTATGAGAATTATTATAGCTATAGGAAGTGTGTAAAGTGCAACAATAGAGATACCGTATAGGCTTGCCATAAAACGGCCTTTAGCTTTACCTCCCGAGTTTTTGAGAAAAAACGAAACGGTCATAGGAACCATAGGAAAAACGCAAGGGGTAAGCAGCGCAACAAATCCCCATGCAATAGCCTCGAGGATTACAGCCCATAAAGATTTTCCGTTTTCTTCTGCCGGAGAGGGTGAGGTAACAGTCTGTTCCATAGCATTTGTTTGTGCAGAAACATCCTGTTTTATAGCATCGGTCTGTGCGTCAACAGCCGGTTTGGCAGTCTTGGTCTGTTCTGTTGCAAGATTTGCCGCAGCACTTGATGATGCCGGTAATTTTATTGTAACCTCTTCTTCTGCAGGAGGAAGACAACTGCCGTCGTCGCAGGCCTGCCATTCAAGAGTTGCAACAACCTGTATAGGCTCTGCTCCGGTTACCTTAACTTTTTGAGCAACAATAACACCATTGCCGCAAGTGCCTATATCCATTCTGAACATTTCGTCAAAAGCCTTATGTACATCTGTCTTTATATAAGGCTTTCCAACAAGTTCTACACCTGCAACCTCCTCTATCGAAAGTACTGTTGGATTAGGACCTCCGTCATACGGCCCCAAATCATATATATGCCAATTTCCGCTTATAGCACCGGTGAATTGCAGTTCATAAATATTATCGCCAATTTTATCGGCTTTTCCGCTCCATGAAACCGGTTGATCAAAGCTCTGGGCATAAACGAATGTGGCACAAAACGCCATAAATGCGGCAAGAAGACCCCTTACCGTCTTTTTATAACAAAGAATTTGCTGCATTATTTTTTATTTTTTATAGTTTCTGTTTTAGGGAGACTGTTACAACAAAGTAACAGTTAAAATACTCTTTTCCCTAATTGTTTTTAAAAAGGCGGCGCAAAAATACATTATTAATTTAAATATTACCATTTGTTATAATGGACTTTAGCAGGATCCCATTTGTCTTTAGGCAAATTTTCACCGGCAGGATAGCCCATAGGAATGAGTGCTAACGGTAACCAAGGCTCTGGAATATTCAGGGCTGTATTTATGGCATTCATGCGATCGTCGTACGGGAAACCGGCTGTCCATACAGCACCTATACCTAATGATTCTGCCGCCAAAAGGATATTTTGGGTTGCGGCAGCGCAATCGAGATACCATAATTTTGATATTTCGGGATTTCCTAATACAACAATGGCAGCAGGGGCATTTTTAAGCATTTTTGCATAAGGAAGTTTCTGGCTTAGAGTGGCCATCTCTTCTTTTCCTGAAAATACAAAGAATTGCCATGGCTGTTTGTTCATTCCGCTTGGTGCTGCCATTCCGGCCTTTACTATAAGTTCTATATTCTCTGCAGAAATGGTCTTTACAGAGTCGTAGTTTCTCACGCTTTTACGTGCAAAAATGTTTTCAATGGCCGGATTATACTTTTTGCATTCATTTTCTCCGTTGCAACAAGAACCTGTGCATTTTGAACCCGAATTGCAAGATGTGAGTGCTAAAGAGAATGCAACTGCAGATGAGAGCATCAATAAACAAATACGTTTCATAATCTAAATAAATAATAGGTGAATAAAATTGGCGTAAAGATAGCAAAGAGGTTTTAAATTGACACACACAATATTAAATATAATTTTTTTAAATTTGCAATCGAACGGCTTGTGGCTGTGTATTGGTGAATTTTAAAATGGTTTTGTACTCAACATTATTCTGATGGATTGTTATAACAGATTTGCAAAGTCTATAAAAGATGGAGACGAGAAGTCATTTGAAGTTTTCTTTAAAATGGAATTCAACAATATCGTTCATTTTATAAATGCTTATATCAATGATTTTTCGGCAGCTCAAGATATTGCTCAAGAGGTATTCATTTCTTTTTGGGATAAGCGTGGTTATATAAATTCAAATCTCAATATACGGTCGTATGTATTTAAAATAGCTCGTAACAAGACTTTAAATTACATAAGAGACAATAAAGCTATTGCTTCTAAATTAAGCCTGAGAGATTTTTATGCTCTTCAGGATGAGATTGTTACACATCATATAGATGCGTTAAAATTAGAAGACCTTATAAACAAGACTTACAGTAGGTTATCTCCGGAAATAAGAGATACTTTTTATCTAAATCGTATTCACGGATTTACGTATGCAGAAATAGCGGAGCAGCGTAAAGTTTCTGTGAAGGCAATAGAGTATCAGATAAAAAAAGCTTTACAAATCTTTAGAAAACAGCTTAAAAATTATCTGACGGCATTATTTACAATAATTTAAGATGTTATGTGTGTTTATAAAAAACGAACAGAAGTTTTGTAATATGATAAAAGAATGGATACAACAAAAACATCTATCATTAACATAAAGGACAAGTTGAATTTTATCATTGAAAGAAATATTCAGGTAGCATTCTTCTTTTTGTGTAATTAATAATAAAACCGATGCAGACAAATGGAATCATTCAAACAATATAATAAGGAGAAAGCAGATAAAACTTTTGGCACATTGCCTTACACTGTTGCTTCAGACAAAATCTATGATGAAAATCTTAACAGAAGGCTTTTTTATAGGAAAAAGCAGATTGTAAAATCTGTTGTTAATGTAGCATACAAATTTGCAGCCGTATTATTCATTCCATTGGCAGTATGTACAGCTTTGTATATCTATGATTTCTGTAAAAAAGCGGATGATTCTGCTGCAATTGCAGATATTCCGGAACAGATTGCCTCTACAATGGAATATGTAACGTTGTCCGGGACAAAGGGAAAAATTGTGTTGCCAGATAGTACAGAGGTATGGATAAACAGTTGTTCAAGATTAAAATGTCCTTCTAAATTTGATACGTTACAACGTGTTGTGGAATTGAGCGGAGAGGCCTATTTTAAAGTAAGGGGTAATAGCCATTGGCCTATGTATATAAAAACGGATGATATTGTTACAAAGGTTACGGGAACAGAATTCAACCTGTCGGCATACGATAATGATTCTGCAATAAAACTTACATTGGTGAATGGAAAAGTAGAGATGCTGAAAGGTAATGATAATAGAATAGAACTTTATCCTAATGAACAGGCCTCTGCTTTTAAAGGCTCGAAAGAGACTGTCCGTCTGACAAAAAAATATATTGCAGATATTCAGAATGAAATTGCATGGAAAGATGGATTTCTTATCTTCAATAATACACCAATGACTGAGGTGATAAAAAAGATGGAGCGTTGGTATGGAGTGACTGTAAAGGTAACAGAACAGGAAATATTGAATTACAAATTTACAGCTCGGTTCTGTTCTGAGTCGGCAACTCAAATCATGGAACTGTTAAGCATATCATCTAATATCAGATATACGATAGATGATAGCGTGATTACGTTGTATAGTAAAAAATAGAAGTAATTGCTTGAAATTATTTTAGGGATGACATAGTTTTTTAGTGTATTAGTTAAAAATATTAACCAAACACTATAAACTATGAAAAAAGCTAATGTCGTTCCAAAGATCAGATTACTGTTGGTAATCCTGATTTCTTTTTTCTGTTTCTCCTATCAAGTGTATGCTCAGCAACGCATTACACTCGATTTTTCTCAAGAAAAATTAATTAAAGTACTTAATGACATTCAAAAACAGACTGCTTACAGCTTTGTGTACAACAATTCTTTAGTAAACGGCAATAGGATTGTAACCGTTAATTTAAAGGATGCTACTATTGAGGCAGTTTTGGACAAACTGTTTGGCAATACTTCAATTGCATACAAAATAAGCGGAAATCAGATAGTACTTTATCCTAAAGAATTTGATAAGAAAGGAGAGCCTCTTACCGGTGTAATTACAGATGAATCCGGAGAGCCGCTTATAGGAGTTACAGTGCATAATATAACTCAGAATCTTATTACTACTTCTGATATAGATGGAAAGTATACTATTAAATCGGCTCCCGGAGATGATATACAGTTTTCTTATATAGGAATGATCTCTCAAAATATAAAAGCATTACCAGGAAATTCCTCTAATGTAGAATTAAAATCTGATGCAACATTATTGGAAGAAGCGGTTGTAATAGGATATGGTACGGCAAAGAAAATAAGCTCTGTTGTTGGAGCTGCCACAACTGTAAAGAGTGATGTGTTCAGCAATATTCCGGCAGCAAGCTCCGGAGATGCATTGCAGGGACAAGTAGCAGGTTTGCAGGTTTATAGCAGTACTGGAGAACCGGGTAGTGATGTTTCTATGCGTTTAAGAGGTGTGAACTCGATAAATGCATCAAATACACCTTTATTTATTCTTGACGGTTCCCCTGTAGATGTTGCAATCTTTACCTCAATGAATCCTAACGATATTGAGACGATGACTGTATTAAAAGATGCTTCTTCTGCTGCTATTTACGGTTCAAGAGCGGCAAATGGAGTTGTATACATTACAACTAAAAAAGGTAAAGAGGAGACCCCTGTTGTGCAACTGAGTGCATCTTATGGTGTTTCAAATGTTGCAGATTATCCTGTTGAACTTATGAATGCTTATGAATGGTTTACTTTTAGAGAAATTGCAGAACCTTCACTAAAAGAAAATGCACAGTTCCAGGCTCTTAAAGATTTTAGATTGAATAATAATATAAATTTTGATTGGAAGGATTGGATTCTTAGAGAAAACGCTCCTACGTGGAAAGCCGATTTGAGCATTTCCGGCAGAACCAATAAAATGGATTACTACGTTTCGTTAGGTGCATTTGACCAACAAGGTATTGAGCATTATTCATATCTTACAAGATATAATCTTAGAACCAATGTAAATGTAAAGGTTACAGATTGGTTAAAGATAGGAACTAATACCACTCTGTCTTATCAGGAACAGACAGCTGCAGGATATTCTACTTCAATGACAGGATATTACAATCCTATGAATATTGCGTTGTGGTGTCTTCCATACGCTGTTCCTTATGAGATTCTCACGGATGCTTCAGGTAATTTCACAGGATATGGAGAGGTTCAAGATTATTTTTCTGATTTGAGTATGTGGAATTACTTTCACAGAATGGATGCTCAACCGTCACATAACAATACAGCAAGAATTAATGCTAATCTCTATCAGGAAATTACTCCGTTGAAAGGTTTGACAATAAGAGCGGCACAAGCTATTGATGCAAAAGACTACAGATATACAGGTAAGGTTTTGCCAAATGATATGAACCTCGCTACTGTAACAGAAGAGTCTTTTAGCAGATTTTACAGACTGACATCTACAAATACCATTGAATATAAATTTAATGTGGCAGAAAAGAATCACTTTGTAATTTTAGGCGGACATGAGTCTATAGTTACACAGTCTAAAAATTTTGGAGCTGCATCTAAGGGGCAGACCGATGATAGAATGACTAATGTGGATCAAGGAACAGAGTTTTTAAAACCATCTTATGGAATCTCTGAAACTGCGCAAAATTCATTTTTTGTAAGATTGTCGTACGATTTTAATGATAAATACTATATAGACGGCACATTTCGTACAGATGGTTCTTCTTTATTTGGAGACAATAATAAATACGCTAATTTCTACTCTGTAGGAGCAATGTGGAATATTAAAGCCGAAAACTTTTTGAAAGATGTTAAATGGATTAATAATCTGCAATTTAAAGCCTCTTATGGTACTATGGGTAATTCCGGTATAGACAATTATCTTTCATACGGACTTACCGAGTCGGGCAGACAATATGATGGTGTATCCGGATGGTATCTAAGTTCATTAGGTAATTCTAATTTAACATGGGAAACTCTTGAAAATCTCAATCTTGGAATAAATACTACGTTGTTTAATAAATTGACTCTGAATATTGAGTTCTACAACAAGAAGACAAAAGATATGCTTATGTATATCCCTTATTCATACCAGACCGGTTTCTCCGGTGGTTGGGGCAATGTGGGTAACATGCGCAACCGAGGTTTTGATTTTGAGATTAAATACGATATAGTTAACAATAAGGATTGGTATGTGAATGTTGCATTTAACATGAACTACAATAAAAATGAAATTACAGAACTATTTGGTGGAAGAAATGAGTTTGTAGATGGCAGAAGTGGTCTTAAATATGAGGTTGGCAAACCATACGGTGAATTCTACTATGTGAAATATGCAGGAGTAGATCCGGCAACCGGTAAACAGTTGTGGTATGATAAAGAGGGTAATATTACAGATACATACTCAGAGAGCGATGCTGTTTTCTTAGGCAAGCAGAGATTTGCACCTTGGTCAGGCGGTCTTAATATTAATGCGTCATGGAAAGGTTTGTCATTAAATGCTTCATTTGCCGGAGTATTTGGAAAATATATTGAGAACTACGGACGTTATTTTATTGAGAATCCATCATTTGCCAGTGAACAGAATATGACTAAAAGGATGATGAATATTTGGACAACTCCGGGACAGATTACAGATATTCCTAAAGCAGGAGAGCCTATCAAGCATGATAGCCGTTGGATAGATAATGCCTCTTTTGTGCGTCTTAAAAATTTACAGATTGCATATCAATTCCCTCAACAAATGATACAGAAAACTAATGTTTTCAAGGGGCTTAAAGTCTATGTGTCGGGAAGAAATATGCTAACTTTTACAAAATATGACGGACTTGATCCTGAGGTAGATGCAGCTACTGCAAGTGCAGATTATCCAAACTCTAAACAATATATAGTTGGAGTTGAGTTTACATTTTAATTAACTCGTTAATTGACAGATATTATGAAAAAAATAGCATTATTATTAATAGTTTTGATTGCTGTATCCTGTGAGCTTACAAAGATGCCGCAAGGCTCTATCAGCAGCGAAGGCGCATTGACATCTGTTGATGATGCGTTAAAATTTAGAACGGATATGTATTTGGATATCCGTGATTATCTCAGTTCGGGCTATCCTATTTATATACCGGAGTTAATGTGTGACTCTTTTCATGCTTCCACTCTTTTTGGAAACAGAAACGGAGAGTATTATAAATGGGAGGTGACTTCTACTTTTGGAAATATCGAAAGCATTTGGGGTAATTCATATTATATTGTAACACTTGCCAACTATCTCGAGTCCGGAATTGCAAAACTTATGGAAAATCCCAAGATTTCTTCTGAGGATATGGCTCAATTGGAAATTATTCTTGGAGAGGCTGCTTTTATGAAAGCATTTTCAATGTTTTTCTGCGCCCAATACTATTGTAAAGCATATAATGAATCGTCTGCAACAACAGATTTGGGACTTATGCTGTTGGATGAATCCATGAATGATCCTGGTAATATCACTTCTTATGTCGGACGTTCTTCTTTGGCAGATACCTATGCGTATATAGAAGCAAATCTGGCTGTTGCGGAGAATAAACTATCATCTGTTGCCGGCACAGAAGGCTCTGTGTATATAACCGAGGATGCGGTTAGTGCAATGAAAGCAAGAGTTGCATTAGCCAAGGGTGACTTCTCCTCTGCTATAGCAAACTCAACGGCATTAGTTGATGGCGGCAGATATCCGTTATTGGATAATAGTGAGGATTTTGAAGATTTATGGATAAATGATAGCGGAAAAGAGTGTATAGTACAGTATTGGGCCGGCTATACGGAGGGTTCGGTTCCTAATTCAAATGATTATGATTATATCAAATATAGTGCTGGAATCTATTCGCCAAACTATATTCCTGAACAGTGGATTATAGATGCATTTGACGTAGATGATATACGTTTTAAAACATGGTTTAAACAGTTGGATGTTGTTTACGGCTCTATTACCGGCAATATATACGTATTCTTTAAATATCAGGGTAATCCGGCCTTGGGCTCTTCCGGTATAATGTATTCGGGAGTAAATAAAGTTAAGGCATTTCGTATTGCAGAACAATATTTGATAGCTGCAGAAGCGTATGCACGTAGAGGTCAAGCTGGAGATGAAGCAAAAGCGTGTGAGTATCTTAATGCGTTGAGGGAGAGGAGAATTCCCGGATATACAAGAGAAACTTATACTGGAAATGCTCTTTTGGATGAGGTTAAGATGGAAAGGGCAAAAGAGTTGTTTGGAGAGGGCTTCAGATTTACAGATTTAAAGAGATGGGGTAAGGGATTCGCCAGATCAGAGGCTCAGGATGACCAGATTATCTCAAATGCAGGAGGCTCAAATACAGAGTTTCTAACAAAAACAGCAGATGACCCTCATTGGTTATGGCCTATCCCTCAAGCAGAGATTGACTCAAATCCTCAAATTAAAGACCAGCAAAATCTCGGATACTAAAAAGGATATTAAATATTATTCATTTATAAGGATAAAATTCTTGAGAATATGAAAAGAAATAAATTATCATGCAGAATATATGCATTGTTGATTATTATTGCAACGATGTTTGTTGGGTATTCATGCTCGCAAGACGAATATATATATACTCCCGACAATAGTTGTGTGACATTTGAAGATATGCCGTCGAGCAATTATATACTTGATGGCAAGCCTATAACGGTCAAAATTGTCAGAGGTGTTGTAGATACAGAAGAAACAATAGACCTTACATTTTCTGGTAGTAATGTGTATTCTATAGATCAAACATCTGTGTTATTTGCAAAAGGAGAGTCAATAAAGACTTTAACTATAACTTATGGTACAGATAGTCTAAAATCATTTACAGAATACCCGTTTGAGATAAGCTTTGATAACCGTTTCACATCTCCTACAGGTATAAGTTCGTTTAAAGCTGCCGGTATGCCTCCGTTTTCTCTTGATGCGCTTGATTATAAGTCGTATGGGAAAATATGGTGTGACTGCTCAATGTGGGGTTCAGGATACGACTGGGATGGCCGTACTTATGAACTTGAGTTGGCAAATCATACAAAGAATTATTATAAAATCAAAAATCTGTTTGGCTCCGGCAAAGATTTCACTTTTATACTGTATCCCGAGGGAAATATAGAAATTCACTCTATTGAGCCTGAGATGCCACCGGCATTTGTGAATGATTACGAAATGTATAAATTCCCTACAGATCTTTATTTTGAGGGAGAGCCGGTTATATTATGGATTGATACAGAAGATTCTTGGAGATATAATGGTTTTGGTGAAGAGTATCCGTTGGTATCGGACGCTTACTTTGGTAACTATGTATTGTGGTCTACTCCTACAAGATTGCTTACATCGGTAGAAACCAGAGGCGATAGTTCAGATGACGGATGGTGGCGAATATATTTCAATGTGGGAGCTTTATATTAATTGACAATTATGAACATAACTAAATATTGCAACGGTGTTATTGTAAATGTGTTTTATATTTTCATCATTGCCTTATCGGCTGTATCTTGTAATAAAACCGAAAGTTTATTAAATTGTTGCTATAAAACAGCCGATATAACACCAAAAGACAGTGTAATTCTTGCGGGCTTTGCCGCCCGCAAGGGATTGTCTACCGGAGTACACAAGCCTTTGGAAAGTCGTTGTCTTGTAATTAAAAAAGGTGACGAAAAAGTCTGTATCATCTCTAATGATCTAATGGAAACAGGCACGTCTACAACGGATTTGTGGAGAGAGGATATTGCTAAAAAGAGCGGTTGCCCTATTGAAAATATATTTATACATAATATTCATACACATTCTGCTCCAAGAACCGGAGGATGGTGTGCAAAAGAGGGACAGCCAAATTTCTATTATGCAAAAGAGGTAAGAGAGACCATCGTAAATAATGCAGTCTCTGCATTATTGGATACAGCTGCATTCGTGCCGTTTACAATGGAGATAGGAAGAGGCAAAAGTGATATAAACTGCAATCGTAGAGATAGTGAGGGGTATTGTAGCAGGGATTGCTATGTTGTAAGGTTTATAGATAAAAAGAGAAATCCTATAATCTCAATGGTGAATTATGCTTGCCATCCTGTAAGCCTTAACCATAAAAGTAATGTGGTATCTCCTGATTTTCCCGGTTTTGCTGCAGAATTTCTTGAAAAGGTGTGGGGTGGAAAAGTAATGTATTTTTCCGGAGCTTCCGGAAATTCGGATCCTTGTGATAGTTTGAGCCGCCTTGCATCATACGCCGAACAAAAGGGATATAAACTGGCAAATGATATTAAAAATATTGATTTTGTTCCTGTAAAAGATAATGGCGCATTCAAACTTGTGAGCAAAGAGATAAAACTCCCATTTGCTGCCGATACTATAACGGTTGAGCTTATAGAGAAACATGTTAAAGAGATCTTGCAATGGACAGGCGTTTCAGACACATGGCCTAAAGATGTGAAGTATTGGTCTGGTTATATTAAAGAAGATATTAAAAACGGCCTTGTAAAAAATTATCTGCCATTTGAAGTACATGCACTAAATCTTGGCGGTATTGTTCTGTTTTTTACACAAGGAGAACCGTTTATGGAGTACCAGACGGCGCTTCGTGAAGCGTTTCCTGATAATCATGTGATATTTATTGCATATACCAACGGACAAAACTCATACCTCCCAAGTAAAGAGGCCTATATGAGTGATAAATATTCATACGAGACTAAGGAGATGCATGTTTACATAGGAGCTCCATATCCGCTTTCAGACAAAATGCCCGACAAATATATCAGTGGTATCTGCGATGTTACTAAAGAGGCATTGTCTCAATAGCCCTAAGATGCGTAGTATTAAATTTTTAATGAACTTAAAATGAAAAGAGCTGTAAATAAGAATGCATTTCTTGCATTACTTCTGATTTTTTTCTCGGCTGCAAATGTCGCAAACGCACAGAATATTATACCTAAGCCAAAGAATGCACAAATGTATAGTGGTGCTTTTGATTTAAAATCAGGAACAAAGGTTGTTGTTGCAGATAGCAGTCATTTGTTCTTGGAAATAGCAGAAGATTTCGTAAATACAATAAATGCATCTACCGGATATAGGTTGCAGATAGAGCGTTCTTTAGAACCGTCGGAATCAAATGTAATAATATTAAAGCGAGTTAACGGACTCAGTAAAGAGGCATACAGTCTTGTTGTTACACCTCATAATATCGTTATAGGGGCAACCGAGCCTAACGGGCTTTTTTACGGTACACAAACCGTATTACAGTTGTTGCCTTCTGAAATATACTCAAAAACAAAAATTCATGCAAAATGGAAGGTTCCATGCTGCAAGATAGAAGACGAGCCATATCAGGAATACAGAGGTATTATGATTGATTGTTGTAGATATTTTATGCCTAAAGAGCATATCTTAAAGGTTATAGATGCTATGTCTATACATAAGCAGAATGTATTCCATTGGCATCTTACCGACGATCAGGGGTGGAGGATTGAAATTAAAAAGTATCCTAAACTTACGGAAATAGGAGCTTACAGAAATGAAACTACGGGTTATGACGGCTCATCGGATAACACCCCACATGGCGGCTATTATACACAAGATGATGTGAGAGAGGTTGTTGAGTATGCACGTCGCAGATATATAACTGTGATACCGGAAATTGAATTGCCTGGACATGCAACGGCTGCTCTTGCCGCGTATCCTGAATTGTCATGCGATACAACAAAAGAGTATAAAGTTGCAACAGGATGGGGAGTAATGAAAGATGTATTTTGTCCTAATGCCGCTACTTTCAGGTTCTTTGAAGATGTATTCACCGAATTGTTTGAACTTTTCCCGAGTGCCTATTATCATATAGGAGGTGATGAATGTCCGAGAGATGCTTGGATGCAAAGCAAATATTGTAATGATTTTATGGAAGTTATGGGATTTGATAGCTATGACATGATTCAGATTTTCTTTGTCCAGAGAATTGACAAATTCTTGAGAGAAAAAGGTGGTAAGCAGGTAATAGGATGGGATGAAATTCTTGACGGAGGTGCCGTAAAATCTACAATTGCATTATCTTATAGAGGACATGCTCCCGGAAGAAAGGCTATCAATAACGGAATGAGGACAATATTTACTCCTAATAGGTGGTGTTATCTTGATTATTATCAGGAAAATATGGAAACTGAGGAGAAAACTCAGGAAATGTTTTTGCCGCTTTCCAAAGTATATAATTATAATGCTATAAGCGATACCTTAACAGCTGATAAAAGAAGCCTTATTTTGGGCACTCAAGGTTGTGTATGGTCGGAATTCAATCCAACACCTCAGATTATGGAATTCAGGGCCTTTCCAAGAGCGGTAGCCCTTGCCGAGTCCGGTTGGACTCCAAAGCAGTCCAAAAACTTTGAAGATTTCTGTAAAAGGATGCATACAAAAGGTTTTAAAAGATTGGAGATGAAAGATATAAATTATAGCAGAGCATTTTACTCAGTAATATTCAAATTCGATCATAAAGAGCCTTTTCCGCAAGATGTTGAATTGGAATTGAATTGTCCGGATACAGAAATAAGATATACAGCAGACGGTAGCGTTCCTACCGAAAAATCCGAATTATATACAGGACCTTTAAAAAACATACAACCGGGTGATGTAATTACAGCTCAAGGTTTTTGTAAAAAAACCGGGAAAAAGATAGGGAAACCCGTTACAAAAAACTTTAAGGAAAAGACACTCAACTAACCTATGAAGAGGATTATTTTTGTATTCCTTGCAATTATTTTGTTTTTAGGATGCTCCGAAAGAGATAGTCTTGAAATTTCTATAATTCCGCAACCGCAAAAGGTAGAGCGGATAGATGGAATATTTACTATTAATGGCAGAACTTTAATTGTAGACATTAGTGACGATTCTATTTTTGCCAATGTGATTTCTATTTTGCAGGAGCGTTTTAAAAAATCGTCTGGGTTGGATCTGGAATACAGCAATATTACAGATAAAGCTACTGATCAGAATGTTCTGAAAAAGAAGAATGTAATAATCTTTGCCAAAGATACATCGCTCGGCAAAGAGGGGTATAAACTTAGCGTAACTCCCAATGGAATAGTAATAAAAAGTTCTGCGCCCAATGGAGCTTTTTATGCCATGCAGACTATTTTTCAGATGCTTCCGCCTCTGATTTATTCAAATGAAGAACATAATAACAAATGGAGTATTCCATGTGCTATTATAGAGGATTTTCCAAATTTTAGCTATAGAGGGATGCATTTGGATGTGTGCAGCCATTTTTTTGATACTGCTTTTATTAAGAGGTATATAGATCTTATGTCTATGCATAAATTCAACGTCTTTCATTGGCATCTTACAGAAGATCAGGGTTGGAGAATAGAAATTGAAAAATATCCGGAACTTACCGATAAAGGAGCTGTACGAAAAGAGACAGTTATAGGTACAATGTATTCCGGTATTTACGACGGGACTCCTTATGGCGGTTTTTATACAAGACAAGAGATTAAAGAAATAGTGGAGTATGCTGCCAAACATTATGTAACGGTAATTCCTGAAATAGAAATGCCGGGACATGTAAGAGCGGCTATAGCATGTTTTCCTCATTTGTCTTGTGGTTTAGAAGATAATTATGAATTGGCAACAAAGTGGGGTGTGTTCCGTCAGGTATATTGTACAAAAGATGAGACATTTGATTTTCTCGAAGATGTTCTTGCGGAGGTTATGGAATTATTTCCGTCACAACTAATACATATTGGAGGTGATGAATGTCCTAAATGGAGCTGGAAAAAATGTCCTCATTGCCAAACGATGCTGCGTAAACATGGCCTTGATGATGAATTTGAGTTGCAAAGTTATTTTATTCGTAGAATAGAGCGGTTTATAAATAGTAAAGGTCGTTCTATAATAGGATGGGATGAGATTCTTCAAGGAGGTCTTGCTCCCAATGCAACTGTAATGTCGTGGTTGGGAGAAGAAGGGGGAATAAAAGCGGCTCGACAGGGACATTATGCGGTCATGGCTCCTCATACCAAATATTATATGGATTATTATCAAGGAGATCCCGATACCGAGTCTCTTTGTATGGGTCATTTCGTTCCACTCAAAGAGGTTTATGAATATAATCCTGTTCCTGAAATTCTTAATACTCAGGAACGTAAATATATTAAAGGAGTTGAGGCTTGTGTATGGACGGAGTATATGAAAACACCGCAACGTGTTGAATATATGGCTTTCCCGCGAGCTATTGCTGTTGCCGAGAGCGGTTGGAGTAACCCATTGGCAAAAAACTGGAAAAGTTTTACAGAAAGACTTGAGAATCATTTTAAAAGATTGGATATAAAAGGAGTGAATTACTCTACAAATGTTTACAATGTATTCATTACAATTACAAATGATGACAAGTATTCCAAAATATCTACGTTGCATACCGATATGCCGGATGTTGATATTTATTATACTCTCGACGGTAGTGAGCCAACAACTGCCTCTTGTTTATATACAATCCCATTTGTAATAAATAAATCCCAAACAGTAGCTGCGCGGGCTTTCAAAAATGGAAAGCCGATAGGAATAACTGCCGTAAAAGGCTGGAATTGATGTAAAATTATCTTTTTTATGAACTATAGTTTAATACAATAATTTATTATGAGACTTACCGAACAACCATCTAAATATGACAATCTGGAAAAGATGTCTGTAAAAGAGCTTATTACAAATATTAATAATGAAGACAAATCTGTTGCTTTTGCTATTGAAAAAGTATTGCCGGATCTGGAAAAATTGATTTCGGCCATTGAATATCAGTTGAGGAATGGAGGTAGAATGTTTTATGTAGGTTGCGGGACAGGTGGTCGTCTTTCTGTTCTTGATGCCATTGAATTGCCCAATACATACGGAATAGAGCCTGACAAAATAATCTGTATTCTTGCCGGAGGTGTTGAGAATCTCGTTCTTGCACTTGAAGAGAAAGAAGATGATAGAGAAGAGGGTTGGAAAACTCTTCAATCATATAATGTTTCTCCTAAAGATATAATTGTTGGTATTTCTGCAAGTGGAACAACACCGTTTGTGTTGGAAACAATGAAAAAATGTAAAGAGCACGGCATCCCATGCGGCTCTTTTGTAAATAATGCAAATTCTCCTATTTCGCAATATTCCGATTATCCGGTAGAGGTTATAACAGGTCCTGAATTTGTAACAGGAAGTACACGTATGAAAAGCGGTACTTCCCAAAAAATGATATGTGATATGATAAGTACAACTGTTTTAATCCGTTTGGGACGTGTGGAGGGTAACAGGATGGTAAATGTGAGGCTTATAAATGACAAGGTTGTAGACCGTTCTGTAAGGATGTTTATGGAGAGGAATCCTCAGATAACGGATTATGAATTTGTTAAAAAAATTATAATAGAGAATGGAAATGTAAAGAAAGCAGAAGAGGCTTTGAGAGCTAAAGGGGTATTGTAAATGCTGCTTCCTCTTTGCGTAAATTTAACCGAAAATATTTTAATTCAATGATACTTATAGCAGATAGCGGAGCAACTAAAACCGATTGGTGCGGTGTTTATGAAGACGGTAGTACTATAACTTTTAGAAGTGAAGGATACAATCCAAATTATATAACATTGGAATATATGATTGCGGATATTAGAAAAACTTTACCGTCGGGATTTCCTTTAGAAAGTGTAAATCAGGTATATTTTTATGGCTCAGGCGTTACAGAGCTCCAATACGGATTTGTAAAAAAAGCCGTTAATGCAGTATTTATAAATGCAGAAGTCTCTGTTGCTATGGATTTACTTGCTTCGGCCCGTGCATTGCTTGGTGATAAGCCGGGATTCGCAGCTATTTTAGGAACAGGAACAAACAGTTGTATATATGATGGTAAAGATATTATTCTCAATATAGATTCATTGGGTTTCATACTTGGAGATGAGGGAAGTGGTGCATATATGGGCAAACGTCTTATTTGTGATTATATCCGAAGACAGATGCCTTTGGAGGTTCGTAATATTGTTGAAGAGCAGATCAGATATTCCGGAGATGAGCTTATAGATATCATATATACAAAGCCATTTCCCAATAGATTTTGTGCACAATATAGCAGGTTTATAGGTGCTAATATTCAGACGCATGAGTATTTTTATAATTTGGTTGAAGATTCTATACGTAAATTTTTTGCAAATATTATAACGCACTATCCCGATTATAGTAAATATAAATTCAATTGCGTGGGCTCTGTAGGGTATGCATATCGTGAAATTATTAAGAAAATTGCGGCAGAGTTTGGAATGGAATGCGGCAAGATTGTACAATTTCCTATGGAAGGACTTATAGAATTTCATTGGGGAAGATAAAACATGTTATGCAAAGCGAAAAAACAAACGTAAAGTTGTGATAATATAACATTAGTAATTAAAATAATAAATGATGACAAAAAAATATTTAATTCCTCTTACAATCATAGGATTTCTTTTCTTTACTGTAGGATTTGCTTTGGGACTTAATGAATATCTTGTTCCTCTTCTTAAAGAATCTTTGGATATAACATCGGGTGTGTCTTATTTGCTCATTGCGTGCACATTTTCTGCTTTTATTATTTTTGGTTATCCGGCGGAGATGCTTATCCAAAAGATTGGCTATAAAAAGACAATGTCTTTTTCTTTCTTCATTTTTGCAGTAGGATTCATATTATTTGTTCCATCTGCACAAAATCATAATCTTGTACTGTTTCTTATAGCATCTTTTTTGTGCGGGACAGGAAATGCGGTTCTGCAGGCCGCTATAAATCCGTATATTACCATTTTGGGACCGATAGAAAGTGCTGCAAAGAGAATAAGCATAATGGGTATATGTAATAAACTTGCATGGCCTGCTGCTACCATGTTTCTTGCGTGGATAATAGGAAAAAGTGCCAAAGATGCCACGCTTGCAGATGTTATTGTGCCATTTTGGATAATTGCCGGAATATTTGTTGTCTTAGGGGTGCTTGTATTGTTTGTTCCTCTTGAAGAAATTGAAGCGGAGGGCGAATCAACAGAGTTGGAGAGTGCAGAATCAATATCTGTAGAAACAGCAAAAACATCTATCTGGCAGTTCCCGCACCTTTTATGGGGTGCATTGTCGCTGTTTTTATATGTTGGAGTTGAAACATTGGGACTTGCAACAGCTCCCGATTATGCTATAAGTTTAGGATTGGATAATCCAGAAATGTACTCTGTATTGCCAAGTATAGGAATGGTTGCAGGTTATATTATTGGAATATTGCTTATGCCAAAGTATTTAAGTCAGGAGCAGGCTTTAAGAATGTGTTCATGGATAGGTGTTATCACTTCCGTTATGATTGTTGTTACTCCGGCCACTTTATCTATATGGTGTGTTGTTTTGATAGCATTTGCTTGTTCTCTTATATGGCCTGCAATCTGGCCGCTTTCTATAGTGGATTTAGGAAAATTTACAAAAACAGGAGCTGCATTTTTGGTCTCGTCAATAGCCGGTGGAGCTGTAATTCCGTTAATTTTTGGATTTTTATCTGATGCAATAGGCAAGCAGTATGCATACGGAATTTGCATTCCATGTTTTGCTGTAATAATGTACTTTGCTTATTACGGATATAAAATACGTAAATGACCAAATCTAAAAAATTTTGTGAGTTTGTAATTATTCAATATATTTGCAGTTCCAAATGAGGCATGGTTTTGCTTGCCTCGCAGTTCTTATCATGTGATTAAACTGTTCTATTTTGCTCGGGTGGTGGAATAGGTAGACACGCAGGACTTAAAATCCTGTGGGCAGAAATGCCCGTACGGGTTCGATTCCCGTCCCGAGCACGATAAGGACAATGATATAAAAAAGAGTCGGCTCTTAAGGGTCGGCTCTTTTTGGTTATGTTTTATGCTTAATATCTCTTACACAAATAATTTGCTCAGGACCTCTTTAAAGTTCTCCCGTCCAAATCCTATGCGTAATTTGTTGCAATCACACTCGAACATAGAAGCGGGAATGGTCATGATTCCGTATTTTTCAACAATGGCATCGCTAAACTCAAGAGCCGTTTTTGGCTGATGCCCCAACAGATATTCTGCTTTTTCCGGCTCTATCTTCACAAAAGCCACGCTCCCGGCAACCGGTTCTTCAAATTTTGAAACAAACGGAAGTTTGCCCTCTTCCACCGCCTTTTTAAAGAATGCCACATTCTCTTTTATTTTTAGAATATTAGGTTCTATAAATTTTTCGGAGTGGTTAAGAGCAATTGCGGTAAGTACCTCAGAAGGTGCACTGCTGCAAATCGACAGATAATCCTTAAATGAATGCACTTTAGAGAGCAGTTCTTTATCTTGGGATACAAGCCAACCTGTACGCAATCCTGCCAATCCAAAGGATTTTGCAGTGCCCCACAGACTTATACCTTTTTCATAAATGTCCGAAACCGACGGAAGGGCCTCAACGCCATCTTTTATAATGAGTTCCCTATACATTTCGTCGGAGTAGATATAAGCTCCGTTTAATTTGGCTATCTCTACAATCTCATCTAATTGTTTGCGTGTAAGGTATGCTCCAGTAGGATTGTGTGGAAAATTTATTATAATCAGACCGGTATCTTTACGTACTAATTTACGCAAATCTTCGATATCGTAATATTGTCCGCCACAACAGTTTCCGTTGTTTTTACCGTTATATGTGCTGCAGCATTCGCGAGGCTTCCAATAAGAAATGTCGCAGTTTAAAGATTTAAGCACTTCGTAAAGAGATTGATATGCCGGAGAGATAACCACAGCATGCCTGCGCTTAACTGTTGCATCTTCCGGGATAAATTCTCTTTTTTCGCTTTTAGAAGTATTGCCGTCAAGATTCTGCATGAACACATTCATGAGTATAAAACTCAATTCTCCCGGTGATGCTACAATTACATTTTCCGGTGTGGCCTTTGTATAAAAACGGCATATAGCTTCACGCAGGAAGAGACTTCCGAGCCCCTCTGTGTAGCCCAATTTAAGATTGTTCCACATACTCAGCTCTTCTGTGCTTGCCTGTTGGAGTACATACTCCATTGGAAAACCATCGCAGTCAGAAGATGAAAGCATATATCGGGCTGTAAATTCGTGCTTGGCAAAATATTGTTCGAGTTTAAATGACGCAATATTCATAAGGCAAAAGCTATTAAGGTTATTTTTGTATAAACAGCAATGAGTTTACTACATGCCTTTCTCCTTCTCTGTCAAATTTTTTATTGTCTGTAGGGTGGTTTACTATACCGCTTTCGTTTTCTCCTCTAACATAAAGCGTTGTAGAGCCGCCACCGTCGAGATTAATGGCATCTTCTGCACCTATATAACGCATTAAAGCTGTAAGTTCCCACAGACTCACACCTTGTGCCTTCTCGGCAGAACGTCCGTCTACTGCAATAAGGTATACTTTATCCCCTTTTGTGGCAACTGCGCTGCGCGGATGGCGTTTTGTGTTAAACGAGCATTCGTCCAAGCGGGCATTCTTTTCATCTATCATTAAAACAGGACCGCTGCACATTACAGACGGAGCTTCTATTTTTGCAGCCCAATCATGAGGCATTATATTGCCCGGATTGGCAGCATCTGCTGCAACTACCGAAATTCTGCCTTTTGCAGAGATAACAACGGCGCCGTTATCGCGTTGCTCCATCTTTTCTGTGTTGGAAAAAGCTGTTTCGCCGTTCTTCTTAAAGTAGCATACGCAGTTGTAAGGCACGCGCATATTGTAGAAAGTGCCGTTCATGGCAACAACTGCCCCGCTGTCTTTTGCAAATTTACTTGTAGGCGAAATTTTGCCTTCGTCATTTGCCAGTGCAAAACGTCCTTTTGCCTTTTTTGCGTTAATCTCTATGATTGAGATATATTGGTTAGAATCAAAAATCTTATTGTCTCCAGTAAAGTGAAACTGCTTTAGAGTAATTCCCTTATCTATTTGTTTTACACTCCATTGTGCATTTATAAATTTTAAAGAATCTGAGGGTTGCTGGGCTCGTGCAAAAAGAGATATTGCAACGGCTATAACCGAAAGTAGTAAGGTCTTTTTCATGATATTATATTCTTGTGTCAGTTAATTTCTCAAATTTATATCCCATTTGCTGCAACTGTACGGCAGCTCCTATTCTGTACATGACTTTTACTGTGCGTGCCAATATGTAAAAGGCCTTTGCACTGCCAAACTCAATGTTCTCTTTACGTATCATTGCTATGGCTCTCTGGCTGCACGAGTACATTGTACCGCTCAGACGCATGGCCTCAAAACTGCCAGGTTTGTTGCCAAGAATTTTTTCAATAATGTTATCATCCATATTGTCAAATCCCTGAGTGCCATAAAATGAGCGGTAATCGTTATCCTTATTGCTTTGCCAATCTTTGTCCCACCATTTTGCCACGGCCATACCCATAAAGCCGGCCCATGCAATTGCAACCTCGGGATATTCGTTTATCTGCTCAATGGCATCGGCCATATAGCTGTTAGCATAGTCGGCCCATTTGCCGTTAATATCTTCGCTTGCAAGCAAAACTCCGTCGAGCATTCCGGCAGAGGAACATACTTTTAAAAGTTCCTGCTCCAAAAGAGCTTCGTAATTGTCATAAAATTCTAATTCTTCCATTTTAATCTGTTGTTTTTGGAAATCATCCCTTGTTTGCGGGTGTATTTTCTCTCCCGACAGCCTCTTCTGCAAGCCAATAATCTTCGTCCCACTCTGGTTCTGCAAGAGGCTTGGTATTGTTTATTCTAAAGGCCATGTATGTTATTGCCAAACCTCGTTTTATGTAATGAGCTTCGTAGAATGTCTTTATAGAGAGAATTTCATCGGCACGGCCGCTATTGTATATGTTATTATCGGCCTCTAAGATGTCTAAAGAGTTTTGTGTGGCCAGTGCAAGGGTATAATTATGGAGATATTTGCTGTCGGTTTTAAGGTTAATAACACCCTGAGGGTTAAGGAATTGCTTGTATCTCTGCAAAAAGAGTGTTCCTGTTAAACGTTTGCGGCAGCGTTTGAGTTGAGGGTCGGGGAAAGTAATCCATATCTCCGAAATTTCCCCCTCTGCAAACAACGAAGTTATAAATTCTATACGGGTTCTTATAAAAAGTACGTTGTTGAGGTTGTGCTCTTCTGCGTACTTTGCCCCTTTCCATAATCTTGCCCCCTTTATATCTATTCCAATAAAATTCTTATTAGGAAATTTTTCCGACAGGGCTATTGTATATTCCCCTTTGCCACACCCGAGCTCTAATACTATAGGATTATCGTTACCGAATACCTCTTTTGCCCATTTGCCTTTTAACGGGTAAGATGCGTTTAGTACCTCCTCTGTTTTAGGCTGGTATAAACATTTGAAAGTTTCGTTTTCTTTGAATTTGCGTAGCTTGTCTTTAGAACTCATACTATTTTTCCTCTCTTTTACAGGAAATGCCCAATCCTGAAATGTTTCTGTATATACTGTTGTGTTGTATTTTGTGTGGAATAAATGTAAACTTCCAATCTCCTGCCTCTCGATTAATTACATTCTCTCTATAAGGCCATTGTATAGATATTCTTCCGTTGTGTTTTTTGTATGTATTGCCGTTTGCCTCATACCGCAAAGGCAGCTCCAGGGTATCTGTATAACACTTCCCTGCAGGTGATTCTATGTTAAGCAGAACAGGAATACAACAGTTTTCGTTCATGTTTAAAGTTGTTATTCTCATGCAGATATTAATCTGTTGCGCATGCGTTGTGTCATCCATCTCCAAAACAAGAGAAACCGCCTCTGACCATCCGTTTTTGGTGTTGATGTTCAAAAAGGCAGAACTCCTTAAAGGTTTGTTGCAACCGCATAGTGCAACCATTAAAATTGCACACAGAACTATGGTAATGTTATAAAAACCGAATCTTTCCGAGTGATTATGCATTATTCTTATTGCCTCTGTTCTTACCTCTGTTTCTGTTGTTTCTGTTTCCTTTTCGGCGGTTGTTTTTTGACTCGTCAAAGCGTGAAATGCTCTCTTCTCCGGCCGCACTCAAGAACTCAGGAGATTTTTCACACTCCCTGTTAAGCAGAGACGGAGCTTTTTTACCCTTCTTGTTCATCTCTATAATCTCCCTTACTTGAGCCGAACTCAACTGTATCATGTTTGCCATGCTGTGAGCATCGTAAGAGAGCCACATTATACCGCGTAGAATATCTGTTTTGAGCAGGAATGCCTCACCGTCTTCGAGTTGCAGAGGTTCGGTAACCTTTGGCATGTTGTTTTGTGCATCTATGTAAGAGGCAGCTTCATAGTTTATACAACATTTTAGTTTTCCGCATTGCCCTGCCAATTTCTGAGGATTTAGAGATAAATCCTGACATCTTGCAGCTTGTGTTGTAATGGATTGGAAATCATTCATGTATCTCGAACAGCAAAGAGCCTGGCCGCAAACGCCAAGACCTCCTATAAGTCCGGCCTCCTGTCGGGCTCCAATCTGCTTCATCTCAATTCTTATTCTAAACTCCTCTGCAAAATCCTTTATAAGTTGTCTAAAGTCAACCCTCTCGTCTGCAATATAATAGAATATGGCTTTTGTGCCGTCTCCCTGAAATTCCACATCGCCAATCTTCATGTTGAGACCGAGTGCGGCAGCCATCTGCCGGGAGCGTATCATTGTTTTATGCTCACGTGCAATTGCTTCCTGCCATTTTTCTATATCGTCAGGCCGCGCTTTACGGTAAATCTTCTTGAATTCGTATGTAGAAGGGTCTATTCTGTCGCGTTTAAGCTGGTGCGCGATAATAGGGCCGGCCAAAGTAATAATACCAACGTCGTAACCGTTTTGTGCCTCAACAACAACAATGTCGCCTATCTTAAAATTCTGGCCCGAGTCGTTTTTGTAAATGGCTTTTCTTGTATTCTTGAAGCGTATCTCAAAAAGGTGCTTCATATCGTCTCGATAGATGCCATCCAACCAGTTGAAAACGCTTAATTTACAAGCTCTTCTATTATAGGTGCAAACATGCTCGCCTTTATCGTTATGTGTTATCTCGCAGCCTCTCTGGCAATCATAAATCTTATTCTCGTCCATATCTTATGCGTTATAAAAGATGCGATTGCATAAATCGCAAAAAATAAATTTAGGATTTACATTTCTCTCTATGCAGTCTATTGCATTATTGAAAAATCCATACCCTTTTTCGTAAAAATCCGGTTTTATACGGGCCGACAAGTCCTTTAATTTTTCCTGTTCTTTTTTGTTTGAATAAGAAATGTCGTAAAGCCCCATTCTTATAATGTAAAGTTTTCTCAAAATCTCAAGAGAATCGGTGCAGAAATTCTTTTGCGCCTCTTTGCCCCAACCTGCAATATTGTTCCAAATATCGAACATTCCAACCATATCCTTTTTCACGCCCAAAGACAGAAGTTCAAAAAGTATAGAATTGTTCTCGTTCTCTTCGTCCTGCTCTGCAATAAGGCGCGCCGCTTTGCCGTAGCTTCCTCCCGAGCATTTGGCCCAAAATCGCGCATCTTCTTCTGTAATGGAAAAATCATGAATCAAGACTTCAGACAATATGTTCTCTTCTATAGGAGGTAATTCAATAATCCTGCATCTGCTCAAAACCGTGGTTATTATTTTTGACGGATTATGCGAAATCATAAAATAGTATGTATCCGGCATAGGCTCTTCTAAAGATTTGAGCAGTTTGTTTGCCGCCTCCTGATTCATTCTTTCGGGAAACATTACAAGCATAACTTTTGCCCCTCCCTCGTAAGAACTCAGACTCAATTTACGCATCATCCCGTTAGCCTCGGTTACGCTTATGTTGCCGAATTTATTCTCAATACCTATTGTCCTATATAAATCCTGCTCTCCAAACCATGGATTGCTCTTTACCAACTCTCTCCAGAGTGGGTAGAACTCATCTATCTCTGCCCGTTTATCTTTACCCACTACTGTGGAGGTGTTTATTGGAAAAACAAAATGCAAATCGGGATGCACTAAATTACCCGTCTTCTTGCATTGATTGCATTTGCCGCAAGAATCGCCGTTGGCTTTTTCTGTGCAGAATATATATGAAATTGTTGCAAGCGCAAGATGCAACGCACCGTAACCATGCTTTTCCGTAAAAAGTATGGCATGTGGCAACTTGTTGTTATCTACCATATTGCGCAGATTCTCAACAATCTCTTTATGTCCTAAAACATTGGCAAATTGCATGGCGTAAAATTACATTTTTTTATCCAATTACAAGCATCTCGCAATTACGGCAATCAAATTTTAATTGCAATCTGTTCTTGCCGTTTATAAGAAAAAGAGGCTCTTTTATATGGGTATTATCGATATTATTTATGTATTCTTTATCTGTTTTTGCTCTATTTCTGTAGTTTGGACAAAGTCCTAATTCATATTTTATACAATATTTTGTACGCATTAATTCTGCCTGTGGTGCTGCATTTATTTCGTATGCGGGAGCAATGTTTTCTGCTCCATTTTCTTTATACAGTTGTTCCGACAGTCTGTTTGAACAGTTTGCAAGATAGCTTAAATTCTTGCCGGACGGATTTGGCTCATTTTTACACTCTGCTAAATTGCAAGAGGCACTATCATTTATTGTACCGACAGCCTCAATACTTGGTGCGGTGCAGATGATTTCCTCTATTTTTGCCGCGAGCTCTCTTCTTAGTTCGTTTATTCTGCCAACAGGCAAGAACGGGATAGCTACATTATCGTCTATGGATTTAAGTTCAAATCTAAAAATTGAAGTTGTTTTGCTCAGCTGGTTGTACAAATTGCGTGTTGCAAGCTCTATGTTTGTTGCCTCTTCTAAATCTCCGGATATAGTAAGTGTACAACTCATCTTCTTTTGCTCATTAGTCCTGCTCCATAGGGCAACAATCTCAGGATTTTTGGACTCTGTTTTTCTTATAGCAAGACTCACCGGAATAAGCCTTAAAGGCATGTTTTTTTCTAACTCTTTCTCAAAGACTATATTGTAATTGCGAAAAACGGCAGCTTTAGCAGGTATTTCCATACGCTCGGTTGTTGTAACCGTTGTGCCGTTGCAACTGTTGGCCCGCACTCCGGCTATCTCTCCGTTGCCAAGTGCAAAGCAGAGACCGTCGCCATTGGAAACAGGTGATGTTAATTTTTTATGAGGGGTATATGTAAATTTTAAGAAGCCTTGTCTGTCTTTTCCTGTAGATGAAATTGTTCCTACAGGCTCTCCAAGATATTTTGCTCCATCGCGGCTTCTCCATCTGCCTCGTGCGCCATCTATAAACAGCTCTGTATATCCGCGGTTAAAAGTGAGAAGCGGATTTGGAGAGAATCCTCCATAAATATTTCCCGTAGAGGCTCTTATATATTCCGGCGCAGATGATAGAAACTCGTCAATCTTTTCTCTGTAAAGTTTTACGATATTCTTTATGTAAGAAATGTTTTTAAGGCGTCCCTCTATTTTGAAAGATGTTACTCCGGCCCTTACAAGTTCAGGAATACGGTTGCTCAAATTAAAATCCTTTAAAGAGAGAACGGGTGTGTCTTTACATAATACTTTGCCGCAACTGTCGGCAACAGTATAGAGCGAACGGCAGGCCTGCGCGCATGCCCCACGGTTTGCGCTTCGTCCTGTAAGATGTTGGCTAAGATAGCATTGTCCGCTGTAACTTACACAAAGTGCTCCATGTACAAATGTCTCAATATCTGCATTTACAGCGCTTTTTATCTCTGAAATCTGCTTGAGACTGAGTTCTCGGGCCAATATAAGACGCTTAAAGCCAAGGCTCTCTAAAAATTTTGCCTGTTGAGGAGTCCTTATGTTTGTTTGGGTTGAAGCAAACAGCGGAATAGGCGGAAGCTCCATTTTTAAGAGCGACATATCTTGTACAATAATTGCGCTGCATCCTATTTTATATGCATCAAATACTGTACGGCGAGCCTCTTCCAACTCATTGTCATATAAAATAGTATTAATTACCATATACACTTTTACGCCAAAACGGCGGGCATAGGTAACCAGTTCCGCAATATCGGAAATAGAATTGCCGGCACTTTCCCGTGCTCCGAATTTAGGCCCTGCAATATATACGGCATCGGCACCACAGTCTATAGCCGCAATGCCGATGTCTTTATTTTTTGCCGGAGCAAGCAGCTCAAGCTCTATTTGCATAGCGCTGCAACTTTTGCAGTAGCGTATGCTCCGTAATTCTTGTCTGCAGTAATGAGTTTGTAATATTCGCAAGCCTTTGCATTATTGGCTTTTGCTTCGTAAGCTCTTGCAAGATTGTAATTTACAGAAGCATCTGCGGCTGCTTTTTCCAACAACTCTATGCCTTGGTCATATTTCTTTAAGGCAACAGCTGCCATTCCTCCAATCTTGTAAGCATTAGGATTCTCGCCATATTCCAAAGCTTTTACGGCATTTTCTAAAGTTGCCGCATTGTTTTTTGCCTTGTAGGTTGCAACCATCTTCTTAACATAAACATTCATAAGTTGTTTTTTTGCATTTGCCTCCTGGCCAAAAGCTGCAGCCTTTTCAAAAGCGGCAACAGCAGCGTCTGCATCGCCCAACTGAGATTTGCACATTCCTATTCTCAAATATGCCATTCCGTTCTCAGGATCTTCTGCAATGGCTTTTTCGTACTCTACAATAGCCTCTGCATACTTTTTCTCGTTTAGGAGAGAGTTTCCGTCGGTAATTAAGATAAGAGGAATAAGCTCTTTAGCCTCTTTTGCTGTCTCTGCATCACCATATTCGGTTGCTTTTGCAACAGCGTCTTTAAGGTTTGCAAGTGCACCGTCGAGATTCTTTGCATTTGCAGCCTCTTTACCTATCTTGATAAGAAGTTTAGGGATAATGCCTTTACAATCAGAAACCATTTGAGTACCGGCTTCTCCTGCTGCTTCTGCAAGTGAAAGTGCTTTTTGGAAACCTGCGAGAGCTTCACTATCTCTATTCTCGTTTAATGCCGTAGCTGCATTGTTGTAAATTTCAGTAGCTTCGCTCAAATCTTGCGCATAGGCATTTGTTAAAACAGCCATGGCTACAAGCACCATGGTTAAAAATTTACCTAATTTTCTCATTTTTTGTTCTATTTTATTGATTATTAAATTCTTTTTGTTTTTAAAGCGTCTCTGTAAATACAGGCACGTAAATACAAAAATAAAAAAAAATGTATACAGACGCAAGAATGCCGGACGAAATTTGTAATTTTGTGGGCCATAGAGTGAAAGAATCAGCCTTATGAAACGTATATCAAGTATTTTGCTTCTTATTTCATTAATAATTTCTACCAATATTTTTGCGCAGGATGTTGAGCAGCTGCCGGATGATCCACGTGTGAAAAAAGGGGTTTTGGCCAATGGACTCTCTTATATTCTTATTAAAAACAAGGATGAAAAGGGGTATGCCCATTTTGGTATAGCGCAAAAGATTGGAACTTCTTTAGAGGAAAAGAGGCAGAAAGGCATGTTTAAAATGCTTGAGGCGCTTACCGTTAAAGGAACAAGAAATTTTACAGACTCTACCATTACGCAATACCTCAAATCTATAGGTCTTACATCTGAGGATATAATATTTTCTACAGAAGAGGATAATATAACATACCTCATAAAGGATGTGCCTGTTTCAAAGGGCAATAGCGTAGATTCTTCATTGCTTATCCTTTACAATTGGCTGGGTTCTATAAATATAGATGAAGAAGATATACGGGAAGAGATTCCGTTTGTAAAGAATCGTCTGCTTTATGACTGGGATGCAGAGAAGAGACTTAATGATAAATTGCTTAACGGCCTTTATCCTCAAAGTCATTATGCAATGAATCTGCAACCCGGCGATATTGCTCAAATAGACCAATTTACATCTAAAGATTTAAGGAATTTTTACTATAAGTGGTTTCGCCCCGATTTTCAGGCGGTTGTTGTTGCAGGCGACATAGACCTTAATGTAATGGCAACAAAAGTAGAGTCTATTTTCTCTACAATTCCAAAACCGTTAGACAAGCAGAAAAGAGAGTATTTTGAGCCGGAGCCTTTTAGCGGAGTGAAGGTCTATATCCTTAAAGATAAGGAGTATAATAAAAACAAAATATCCATAGATATCCTAAAAAAGCCGCTGTCTTTAAAATACAAACTCACCTCCGTTCCTTTTATTCAGGAGTATATGGACAGTGCTATTTCAAAACTTCTTTCCGACAGGCTTAGAGAGGGAATCATAAATCAGAATCTTCCCATAACCGGATTGAAAGTAGGCAAGGGGCGTTTCATGAATATCCATAATATGGATGCGTTTAATGTTACTTTTGAAACGCTGCCGGATATGGTCTATTCATCCATTGCTTTTGTTAATGCCGAGATAGGTAAAATGGCAAGATACGGATTTAACGGACAGGAATTCGGCAAATCCAAAGATATTTACTTTAGAGAGTTGGAGAATATCTATGACAACAGGGCAAAATTGGGGAATGACGCCTATTTTAAAAGGGCTCTCGATAATTACTATAATGGATTCTCATTAGCGAGTGTAGAGCTTAAGTTTGAGATAATGAAGGAGATATTGTTTACAATTTCATTAAGCCAGCTTAATCAGTATGCCAATGCCATGCTCGGGCAACAGGATAATATAGTAATTTCTTGCAGAATGCCTGAATATGACGGAATAGAGGGAGTTACAGAGGAGAGGGTGCTGTCGGCATATAATGATGCAGGGTTAAAGACTCCTTCTATACAGCCAGATGCTCCGGTTATAGTATGGCCGCAGTTCCATGATAACGGTTATGCCGCAACTATTTCTTCCGAAGTTTCCGACCCTCTTATGGGGGCCGATGTAATAATGCTCTCGAACGGGGCTACGGTTGTGTTAAGAAAGACATCTGCAGATACAATAGCATTCCGCGGTGTGAGCAAAGGTGGTTTCTCGTTAATGGATAATGTGAATTTTGGTAATGAAAAGTATATAAATGAGATACTTAATCTTGGCGGATTAGGTAATTTTTCTGCACCTAATATGGAGCGTCTGTTCTCTTATTACAATATGAAAATGCGTGCAGGCATAGGTGAAAATACAGAGAGGTTGGAGGGGTATTCAGATGCGGCTAATCTTGAGAAGCTGTTTCATGCAATAAATCTGAGTATGACTGCCCGCAGAGCAGATGAGTCTGCTTTTGATGTGTATAAAAAGGGTAAAATATTTGAGACATCGTATAGAAGCTTGTCGCCGGCAAATACATTCAGAGATTCTATACTCTACTATAATTACAGTAATAAAAACTATGTAAGAAGAGTAAGTAAAGAGGATGTGGAGCAGATGCGTTATGCCGATATTCTTTATCAGACAAGAGACCGTTTTTCAAATGCCGCCGATTTTGTATTCATATTTGTCGGGAATATAGATATTGATTTGTGTAGGGATTTGGCTGTTAAATATATAGGAAGTATTCCGGGAAATGTTGCTCAAAAAGAGGATTGGTTGGTAGCTCCAAATTATCTCACTAAGGGAAATGTAAACAAAAGGTTTCTTTACAGAATGATAAATCCGCGTACATATTCTTATGTAACACGCTCTTATGGAGTAAAATATAATATAGAGAACTATGTGCTGGCAAGGCTTGCAGAGGCGTATCTTAAGAGTGTGCTAAACAGACGTAATGTAAAGAGGCTTGTCTCTCATTCTGCGCTTGATGTAGAACTAAAGTACTATCCGGAGGAGATTCTTACAATTGGAACGGCCTTTGAGACTGACAGCCTTAATGCCGCAAGTGTATCGGATATTATTGATGAATCTTTAAATACCATTGCAGAAAACGGAATAGATGATGCTGCGTTTGCCTCTTTAACGGAGACTCTTAAGGATGAATTTGCCCAAAAAAGCGTAACAAACAGATATTGGCTTAATGTCTTGGAGCAGCGTTATATAGTTGGCAGGGATTTTTACAGTAACTATCTTAAAGTGATAGACGAGATTTCAGCCGATAAGTTCAGAGACTTTATAACAGCCATTGTAAAAGAGGGAAACAGAATTTCTATAGTAATGGACGGTACAACGGAAGATGTAAATACACAGAATCTGTTTAAGGAAGATGAGTTCATTAAGGATTTCTTTGATGTAAGATGATAATTGGAACATTTGATTATGAGAAACAGAAGAGCATATATAGTTGAAATAGGTAATTGTTTGGTCTCTTCGGAGATAATTACCGAGTATTTTGCATGTGATTATCAGGCATGTCATGGTGCCTGTTGTATTATAGGAGATAGCGGTGCTCCTTTGGAGAAGGGAGAAGAGTTGCAGTTTGAACAGGAATACAAAGGCTATGAAAAATTGCTGACACCCGAGGGAAAAGAGGCTTTGGAAGAGCAGAGTTTTGCTATAACCGATAGTGATGGTGATTTGGTTACTCCGCTTGTAAATGGAGAGGAGTGTGCCTATACATGCTTTGATAAGGAGGGTAATTGCTTTTGTGCTGTTGAGAAGGCTTGGTTTGCGGGGGAATGCAAGTTTAGGAAACCCATATCATGCCAGTTATATCCTATAAGAGTTTCTGTACTCTCAAATGGAATGTATGCCCTTAACCTGCACCGTTGGCATATCTGTTCCGATGCTTTTGCAAAAGGGGCAAAAGAAAAGATTCCCGTATATAAGTTTCTACGGGAACCTCTTATAAGAAAATTTGGAGAGGAGTTTTATTCTTCATTAGAAGATGCTGCTAACAGCTTTTTGGCAGCAGAATAATCCTCTTCGTTAACAACCAACTCTATGCTCAGCAGGTCTGTGTTTACAGCTACTGTAACAAATGGCATGTTTTCGTTTATTACCCATGCGGGTATTCCGTTGCTTTCCAGCATTCCTTTTGCAATTTGAGCACTAAAAGCTGTGGTGTATTTTTCAACGCAAACTCGCATATATTAAGTATTTAGTGTAAATAATTTGTGATGCGTGTTAATCCTGTTCTCTAAGCAGGTACTCTATAGAGCGGGAAAAACGCAAAGTGTCTTTTCTTAACCCCGAGATTGTAGCCGGAGTTTCTGAGTAATCAAGCACAATGGCATCCTCGTATGTTCTTATAAAACGCAAGAATTTGTTTTTGAGGATAAAGGTCATTGATGTTGGAGTTTCTTCTTTTAGAACAAAGTTTGCATTTTCAAACAATTGTTTTATTTCATCTCTCTTTTCGGTTATGTCCTGTGCTGCGTAAATCTCTTTCTTTTGGTATCCTACAAACGGATATACTCCGGCAAATGCCACAAAGAAGAGGAGTATCTTCCACCAAGCTCCCTCTTTGAACAGGTCAAAAACGGTTGCCCCTTCAGGAACTTCGGAGGTGTAAAACATTATTGTAACAAGCAGGCTAAAGAATACTGCAATGTAAAAGAAGTACTTGACAGATCTTATAAGATGTTTCTTCATACTATTTCTGGATTTATTATTTTATAAATGATTGTTTATCGGGTTATTTATATTCCTAATTATATTACTTTTCTGCGCTCAAAGAATGCATATTTCTTTTGCAGCTCCTTTATCGCAAGGGCGGCGGCTCCCAAAACCGGTGCAAGTTCAGAGTCTATAGCCGATGTTCCCAATTTTATTTTTCCCTTCCAGAGAGGCATAAGATTCTGTTCCATGGCTTTATGTACATGCTTTAGAAGCAAATCCCCCGCTTTTGAGAGTTCTCCTACAAACAGAACCGCCTCGGGAGAAAGTATTGCAACAAGATTAGCTATAGATTCTCCAAGTATAGTGCCTGTTATCTCAAATGCTTTTAAAGCTGTTTTGTCACCCTGTTTGGCGGCGGTTATTATCTGCTCTACGGTGAGTTCGTTTTTTGATGCAATCTCGGCAAGGCTGCTGCTACTGCAGTTGCCAAGCAATTCCGTTACGGTTCTCTTTATGCCTTTTACAGAAGCGTATGTTTCCAGGCATCCATACCTGCCGCATCCGCACTGCCGTTTTTGTTCTTTTGTTATGGTAATATGCCCAAGCTCTCCTGCAAAACCGTCGTGTCCGTAAACTATATTTCCATCTATTACAATGCCGCTTCCGAGTCCTGCGTCAAGTGTAATTACAACAAAGTCTTTAAAATCGCCGGCATTACCATACATCATCTCGCCAATTGCGGCGGCGTTGGCATCGTTTGTAACTATTACTTTTGTACCATCGAAAAGGTTGCTCAGCTTTTCGGCCAAAGGAAGTTTCCCTTTCCATGCAAGATTTGTTGCATTCTCTATCTCTCCTGTGTAATAGTTCCCGTTTGGAGCCCCTATTCCAATGACTTCCGGCATGTACTCAAGATCCATTCCATTTACAAGTTCTGTTATGGTATCTTTTATTTTAACCACAAAAGAATCAAAGGTATGGAAATCGGTTGTCTTGAATTTTGACGAGGCATAAATTTTGCCTGATTCATCAACCAGAGCACAAGCGGTATGGTTTCCGCCTATATCTATGCCTGCAACTAATTTTTTCATAGAAGGAGCGGTTCTTTAATAAGTTCACAAAATTAAATAAAATTGTTATTTTTGCAACTTCACATAAACGATTATTGTTAGAAATAAAATATTATAGATATGGAAAAGAATTTTAAGATTTTAATAGGCGCTCTTGCGGGAGTCGTTGTTCTTTTGGTTGGAGTTCTTATTTATGTATGGGTAGACAGAAGCAGTCTTATAAATGACCTTACAGTAGATAAAGAGACCCTTACAGCGGAAATGCTTCAATTGCAACAGGATTATTCTGCCCTTTCTACAACAAATGATACTCTAAACAACGAACTTATGTTGGAGAAGGAGAAAGTTGCGCAACTTATAGAGCGTGTTAAAAAGACCGAGGCCAACAACAGGGCAAAGCTCCGCAAATATGAAAAGGAATTGGGTACATTGCGTTCTATTATGCGCGGATATATAAAGCAGATAGATTCTCTGAATACCCTTAATACTACTCTCAGAAAAGAGGCTGCAGTTGCCAAGAAAGAGGCTAAAGAGAGCCGTAGCAGATATGAGAACCTTAAATCTACAACAGAAGAGCTCGGCAAGCAGGTAGAGTTAGGTTCGGTTGTAAAGGGGCGCGGACTCGTGGTTGTTGGAGTTTCCGAGACCGGTAAAGAGTCTGACCGAAGCAGCCGTATATCAAAACTCAAGACTTGTTTGAATCTTGTAGAAAATACATTGGCCAAGAAAGGTCCGCGTACAGTTTATATAAGAGTTAAAGGTCCTGACGGAATTCTTATGACAAGCGACCAGCAGCAGATATTCAGTGTTGAGGGCGAGCAACTTATTTATTCTGCATCCCGTCAGGTAGATTATCAAGGAAGCGAGGTAGAAGTTTGTATCTATTTTGATCCGGGTCAAAAATTGACCAAAGGTGTATATACTGTAGATGCTTATACCACAGAGTGTAAACTTGCATCCGGAGATGTTCTGCTTAAATAGCCTAAATGTTTAAATTGGGCATCATTGGCCGGGTTGTACATACATATACCGTTCTGTTCGCAATTCTGCACTTACTGTAATTTTTATTCTGTAAGGCAGTTGGGATTAAGAGATGTGTTTGTTACATCTTTGGAGAATGAGGCTCGGGTAAAGGCAGATTTTTTTAAAGATATTGGGAGTTCCGTTTCCACTATGTATGTGGGAGGCGGAACTCCTTCTGTTTTGTTGCCGGAGCAGTTGGCGCGTATTGTCGGGTGCGTAAAAAAGGTGTTTGATTTGAATTTGCAGCAAATGGAGTTTACGGTTGAGGTGAACCCCAACGATATAACACCCGAATATGCCTCTTTTTTAGTATCTCTTGGGGTAAACAGGGTGAGCATGGGAATCCAATCTTTTTCCGACGGGCATTTAAAATGGATGAACAGGCGTCATACTGCGGCAGAAGGGGAGATTGCGTATACTCTATTGCGTAATGCCGGAATAGAGAATATAAGTATTGATTTGATTTTCGGGTATGGGATGCTTGGTAATAGGGAGTGGGAATATAATATAGAAAAAGCCGTTGTACTCTGTCCGGAGCATATTTCGGCATATCAGATGAGTATAGAGCCGGGAAGTGCTTTGGGGATGCTTGCGCGTAGAGGCAAGTATGAGGCTCCGTCTCAGGAAGTCTGTGAAGAACAATACAGATTATTGCAGAAAAAGTTGTCGGAAGCGGGATATGTGCAGTATGAAATATCAAATTTTGCAAGGCGAAAATCTTTATCTCACACTTTGCCTTATGCAGAAAACCTCTATATATCACAGCATAACAGCTCATATTGGAATGGTATTCCGTATTTGGGATTGGGGCCGGCCGCTCATTCGTTTACAGGAAAAAGCCGCTTTTGGAATAGTGAATCGGTAAAAAAATACTGCACTTTTTACGGAAGTGTAAATTCCGCTTTGCCGTTATGTGACAGTGCTTATGCTGGCGTTTGTGGTAAAGAGATTCTTACAAAGGAAGATATATTCAATGAAACCGTAATGTTGGGACTTAGGCAGGTTTGCGGATTCAACCTTAATAAATTGGATAGCTCTTTACTTTCTTGTATAGAGCCCGAAATCGACAATTTCATAAAAAGGAGAATGCTTATAAAGGAGGGTGATAATATCCGCATTCCTGCAGAAAGACTGTTTGTATCTGATTCTATCATACGTGAGCTGTTTGTTTGATTTAATAATGTATTGCAGCGTAAATGCTTCTTGTATACAATAATATAAATGTGTGAAACCGAAAGTCTTTTTAGATTTCAATTAAAGTTGCCTTTTTACTCTGTTTGGAAGTTTTTAAGATTTCAATCAAAGTTTTTAAAATTCTTGTCAAAGATTTTCAACTTTAGCCAAAAGATTAAAAGTTTCTCTTCTTACTATAAGTAAAAAAATCCTTACTATAAATTTTTAAAATTATCATTGCGGATTATTTTGCGCTAAAAAAATAAAAATTATTTGCTATCCGTTTAAATTGCTTTTAAATCGGATAAATAATTATAAAAATCAGTAAATCTTTGCCTTAGTGGTGAAGATTTTCTTTTTTTGCACATGTTCTTGTGCGATTGTGGTTAGCTTTGCCGGAGTGGAGTTGATAGTGTTTTGATGTTGTTATATGTAGCCGTTTGTGGAGTGATAGCCGTTATCGGCCGGCATTCCGCATGGCTCACAATCTAACGGCAATTATACTGATTTAGGAACTCGCCACTTCTTGGCTCGAACATGCTGAAATATGCCGCATGATTTATTATGCGTGCCGCCTTATAGACAAAATGGGCGAGAGCGGCGAC
>CAZULV010000011.1:0-72485 GCA_964621625.1 uncultured Muribaculaceae bacterium
AAAGTAGGTAGCCGCCAATTTCTGAGACCTTCAGTTATACTGAGGGTCTTTTTTTTTGTATATAACGAACGGTTTTTGCGTATATTTGCCGTCGGTTTAAAATTATATATTTAATGAAAGCATTTAAGTTTGTTTTTGCCGGCTTGGTGGCCGGTATGTTGAGTTTTTCTGCAATGGGGCAGGATAATGTTAATTACAAGATAACAAAGAAGGGTATTGTAAAGACAACTGTATTGGCCGATTCTACTCAGGAGCAGCTCACAGTTCTTAAGCCGATTCTTATTTTTAAGGGCAAATATGAATTTGATACAGAGTCGCAAGACGGTTGCTTTTCTATAAGAAATTCCAGAGTTGGAGTACAGGGCGACGTATCAAAGAAAATTGCATATAAATTCATGATTGATTTATCTGATAACGGTTCTTTAAAAGTATTGGATTTGTTTGTTACTTTTAAGCCGCATAAAAGATTGAAGTTTACATTTGGTCAGAGCAGTATTCCGCTGTTTAACTCATATACTTTAAGTCCTAATGCTACCGATTTTATAAACAGACCGTTTATTGGTAAGTATTTTAATTCTTCCAGAGATATGGGCCTTACCGCAAGCTATGCAATTAAACAGAAGGGGTTTCCTATTGCAGTTGAAGCAGGAGTGTATAACGGAGACGGTATAAATAATCCAAAATGGACCGGAACAATGGCTTATGGCGGACGTGTTCTTTTTGGTTCTATGAATGGCTGGAGATACACTGCAAAGGCTTACAGAACCGATAAAAACAGTTTTGAAGATTATCTTATTTGGGGTGCCGATGTAAGATATGATAATTCTTGTTTAAGATTTGAGGCTGAGTACATGAATAAACACAACTATGATAATATTGCAAATGAGGATGGCGTTGTAATAGAATCTCTATCTGCTTTTTATGCACAGGGATTGGCAAAAATTCCGCTTACTTCAAAAACTTTCAAGAGAATAGAACCTACTTTGCGTTGGGACGGAATGGGATATGATTTTCTTGATAGAGGCTTTGGTGTTAATAGGGCTACAGTTGGTGTAAACCTTGTTCTTAAAACTGCCATTACCTCTTTGTTCCGTATAAATTACGAGCATTACTTTAACAACTCTATGGATATGTCTCAGGTATTTACCTCTGCTCAGAACTGCGAGAGTAAATTGTCTGCAGAGTTTCTGTTAGTATTTTAGACACTATAGTTTTTCTGAACAGTCTTAAAGTAGTAATTTAATAGTGTAATGATGCAAAAAGAGTAGCTTTTTGCATCATTTCCTTTAATAGAAAGCCCGGAGTCGTGTTTTGAACTCCGGGCTTCTCTATATTAATAGGTCTGCTATTTTAGCGATTATAGTGCTATTTCTGCAATATTACCTATTTTTCCAATTTATGAATGGCAAGTCCGCTTTGTAGTTTAGGCTCAAACCATGTTGTCTTAGGAGGCATGATATTACCTGTATCTGCAATATCTATGAGCTGTTTCATAGAAACAGGGTAGAGTGCAAATGCAGCAACCATTTCGCCTGAGTCTACACGTTTTTTAAGCTCGCCCAAACCTCTTATACCGCCTACAAAATCAATTCTCTTTGATGTGCGCAAATCTTTTATATCCAAAAGTTTGTCAAAGATAAGATTTGAACATACGGTTACATCCAAAACTCCTATAGGGTCGGTATCGTCGTAAGTGCCTTTTTTTGCTTGAAGTGAGTACCATTCTCCGCCTATATACATAGAAAAATTATGCAATCCCGACGGGGTGTAGATATCTGTACCTTTCTTCTCTACAACAAAGTCTTCTCCGAGTTTCTGAATAAACTGCTCTTGAGTCATTCCGTTAAGATCTTTAACAACACGGTTGTAGTCTATAATCTTTAGGTGACTCTCAGGGAACACAACAGCCATAAAGTAGTTGTACTCCTCTTCTCCGGTATGGTTAGGGTTGTTGCGTCTTTTCTCCTCACCAACCAATGCTGCAGCAGCGGTTCTGTGGTGTCCGTCGGCTACATAAAAAGCAGGAATTGTTGCAAAGATGTTGGTTATAGCTGCAATATCCTCTTCGTTGTCTATTACCCAGAATTTGTGACCGAATCCATCTACAGGGGCAATATAATCGTATTCTATCTCTTTTGTATTGATAGTTCTCTCTACGATTTCATTTATTTTGGCATTGTCGGGATAGGCAAAGAATACAGGTTCAAGATTGGCATTCTGATTTCTCACATGCTTCATTCTATCCTCTTCCTTATCCTTGCGGGTAAGCTCGTGCTTTTTGATTTTACCGGTCATGTAGTCTTCTACATTGGCGCAGACAACAAGTCCGTATTGAGTTCTGCCCTCCATTGTCTGGGCATATACGTAATAGTTCTCTTTAGCGTCCTGCACAAGCCATCCTTTCTCTTGCCACAGTTTAAAGTTCTCAACGGCTTTATCGTAGGCTTCTTGAGAATGCTCATCTGCTATAGGGTCAAAATCTATCTCAGGTTTAATTATATGCAACAATGATTTTTCTCCGGCCTCTGCCTTTGCCTCAACAGAGTTAAGCACATCGTATGGACGTGATGCTACTTGCGATGCAATTGCTTTTGGTGGACGTATAGCTGCAAAAGGTTTTACTTTTACCATAATAGTTTTCTGTTATGTTGTTTCTATTTGTTTACCTGGAATTTCTTATTGCCTGTTGTAAAGAAATCCACAATCTGGTTTGCTGCTGCAAGACCTGCATTTACATTTGCTTCGGCAGTTTCTGCACCCATCTTTTTAGGAGTTCCGTAAACGCGTTTTCCAAATTCTTCTGCAATTGCTGCATGGTTTGCTGTTGCAACATCGGTAATATATTTGAGGTCTTCTCTCTCTCTTAATATCTTAATGAGTTCTTCCTCATTTATAACCTCTTTTCTTGCTGTATTTACAAGACAACCCCCTTTAGGCATTCTTGAAAGCAGATTATAGCCTATTGAGTTTTTGGTCTGCTCTGTTGCCGGGATGTGTAAAGAGATGAAATTAGAGTTCTCATACAGATCTTCTAAAGATTTTGCAACTATAACACCCTCTTTTTCCATTGCTTCGGCAGGAACAAACGGGTCAAAAGCCATGATATTCATTCCAAATCCTTTTGCGTGACTTGCAACAAGGCGGCCAACGTTTCCGTATGCCTGAATACCAAGAGTCTTGCCTTTTAGTTCGCTTCCTGTACCCGGAGTAAGCTGGTTGCGCGACATGTAAATCATAAAGCAGATGGCAAGCTCAGCAACTGCATTTGAGTTTTGGCCCGGAGTGTTCATTGCAACAATTCCGCGCTCGGTACATGCCGCAAGATCGAGATTATCAAAACCTGCACCGGCTCTTACAACTATTTTAAGGTTCTTTGCAGCATCTATAACCTCTTTTGTAACTTTATCGGAACGAACAATAAGGGCATCTGCGTCTGCTACTGCAGCAAGAAGCTCTTGAGGTGATGTATATTTTTCTAAGGTGGCAAATTCGTAACCTGCTCCTTCTACTATTTTTCTTATTCCGTCAACCGCAACTTTTGAGAATGGTTTTTCGGTAGCAATAAGTACTTTCATATTGTGTTTTGTGTTAGATTATTTATGAAGCTGTTCAAATTCTTTCATGCAGTCTACCAATGCCTGAACGCTCTCAAGCGGACATGCGTTGTAGATAGAGGCTCTGAATCCTCCAACTGAGCGGTGGCCTTTTATACCAACCATACCTCTCTCTTTTGCAAATGCCATAAATTCGTCTTGAAGGGCCTCTTTGCCAGGTGCCATTACAAAGCATACGTTCATTATAGAACGGTCTTCTTTTGCAGCTGTTCCAACAAACAGAGAGTTTCTGTCTATTTCTCCGTAAAGCAGATTGGCTTTCTCTACATTGCGTTTGTGCATAGCTTCTACACCGCCCATCTCTTTAACCCATTTTAGAGTCTCATGCATAACAAAGATAGGGAATACAGGAGGAGTGTTGAACATAGATCTGTTTTTAGCCTCGTCTGTATAGTGTGTACGGTAATCTACCATAGTTTGAATAGGACGCTCAACCTTTCCGAGAAGGTCTCTGCGAACAATTACAAATGTAACGCCGGCAGGGCCTACATTCTTTTGTGCGCCACCGTAAATCATTCCATATTTTCTAACGTCTACCGGACGGCTCATTATATCTGAAGACATATCTGCAACCAATGTAACAGGACTATCTATATCTTCTTTGATTTCTGTACCGTAGATGGTATTATTTGTTGTAATGTGGAAATAATCTACATCTGTAGGGATAGTGTATCCTTTTGGAATGTACGAATAAGTTTTGTCTTCTGAAGAGGCAACAACTTCAACTTCTCCGTAGAATTTAGCCTCTTTTATGGCTTTCTTAGCCCAAACGCCGGTCTGAAGATAAGCGGCTTTCTTTTTAAGGAGGTTGGCAGGAACTTCAAAGAATTGGGTAGAAGCACCGCCGCCAAGGAACATAACAGCGTATTCTTCTGGAATATCAAGCAATTCTCTCCATAACTGTTCTGTCTCTGCCATTATTCTTTCCCAACCCGGAGTGCGGTGAGAAATTTCAAGAATACCTATACCGGTGTTGTCAAAATTGCGAATGGCCTCAATTGCAGATTCTATAGCCTGTTTAGGCAAAACGCATGGGCCTGCATTAAAGTTATGTGCTACTTTCATATATGTTATTTTTTATTTTGTTTAAAAAGGTTACTTCAGTCAAAGGTAGTGATTAAATTATAATTTATAACCTAATTGCGTAAAAATTGAATAATTTTTAAAACATAATTGTACAAAGTTCTGAGTAATCTCTTAATCCTTTGCAACAATTATCAGCTTGTCTGAATCTGTCATCTTTTCGCAAAAATGGCAGTGGAGTTTAAGGCGTCCGTTTTCTGTTATGGTTGTAAATCTTGTTGCAACAGGCTGGTGATTTGTAATACATTTTGGATTGCTGCATTTTACTATGCCGCATATTTCGTTTGGAACAGATATAACTCTCTTCTCAACTACTTCAAAGTTCTTTATGATATTTATTTTTGCCTGAGGGGCAACCAAGGCTATCTTGTTAATCTCTTTATCCTCAAAATATCTGTCGGAAATCTTTATTATGGCTTTTTTGCCGAGCAGTTTGCTCTCTAAGTTTGTTCCAAATGTAACCTGATTTCTACAATCTGTGAGATTGAGAATGTTTATAACTTTAAATAATTGGTTTGCAGGTATATGGTCGAGTACGGTGCCGTTTTCTATTGCACTTACTTTGAGTTTTTTTACACTATTTTCCATTGCTTTTGAGGTTTGGGTTATTTATATCCGAGCAGATATGCTATGATTGCCATTCTCACATACATTCCGTTTTCTGCCTGTTTAAAATAATAGGCATATTTGGTCTCGTCTACATCCTGGCTTATTTCGTTTACTCTTGGCAGCGGATGCAATATTTTCATGTTTTCACGAGCCCCTTCGAGCATGCTTGCCGTTAGACTGTAGCAATTCTTTACCTTTTCGTACTCCATAATGTCTGTAAAGCGTTCCTGTTGTACACGTGTCATATAGAGTATATCTGTATTGTAAAGACCTTCCGACAGTTCTGTTGTCTCTTTATAAGGTATTCCCTTATTGTTAAGAAAATCTTTGTACTCCTGAGGCATACTCAGCTCTTCCGGTGCGGTAAATGTGAATTTTGGCGAAAAATGCGATAATGCCTGCAGTAGCGAGTGTACTGTTCTTCCATACTTGAGGTCTCCCACCATATTTATGTCTATATCGTTAAGGCGGCCCTGTGTCTGTTTGATTGTGTACAAGTCGAGCAGAGTTTGAGAAGGGTGTTGGTTGGCACCGTCTCCGGCATTTATTACAGGAACAGAGGCAACTTCGGAGGCATATCTCGCACTTCCCTCAAGCGGATGACGCATTACAATAATATCTACATAGTTTGATACCATTTTAATGGTGTCTTTGAGAGTTTCCCCTTTACTTACACTTGTGTTGCCTGCATCTGAAAAGCCTATAACTCTTGCTCCCAGCCTGTTGGCGGCAGTCTCAAAACTGAGTCTTGTTCTTGTGGAAGGCTCAAAAAACAGAGTTGCCACAACCTTGTCTCTCAATATTGGTTGAGACTTGTTTGCTTCAAATTCTTTTGCAACATCCAGAATGTGCAGGATTTCATCTTTTGTGAAATCATGAATGGAAATTAGACTTTTTGGCATATATCATAAATTAATAGTTTCATCTTCTTGTACTTCCGACAGAATTTTCTCTATCCTGCAGCCCTCTACCTTTTCAAACGACTCCGTAAAGGATGTAATGGCATTAAGCCGCACATCTACCCGCAACGAGCAGTTCAAATCGAATTGCTGTTGTGTAGGAGTAAGGTTCATCTCTTTGAGCCGCTTCATTATTGCATTCATTTGCAGATAATCGAATATTATTCTAAAAGGTTCGGTTGCAATCTTTTCTATAATAGTGGCATTGGCAATGGCATCGGCCGTGGAGGTTTTGTATGCTCTGATAAGACCGGGAACACCCAATTTTATTCCGCCGAAATATCTCACAACAACAACAAGTATATCGCTCAGTCCTGCCGAAAGGATCTGCCCGTAAATAGGGCGGCCTGCTGTAGAAGATGGCTCTCCGTCGTCGTTTATGCGCCACACAGAGCCTGTGTGCCCGAGACGGTAGGCATAGCAATGATGCCGCGCATCAAAATACTCTTTTTTTAACTGTTGTATTATGGGTTTTATCTCTTCTTCCGATGTAACGGGATAGGCAAATGCTAAAAATTTGCTTCCATTGTCCTTGAAAATGCCGGTTGAAAGCGCTGAAATGCTTTTGTAGCAATCTGAAACGGTGCTGTTTTTAGTATCCATATCAGATTGTAAAAGTACTGTGTTTTTTATAATTTTGCAATATGTTTTTGAATCAATTTATAGAAGATTTTTCTGCACTGGGCAAATTCCTTTTGGAGTGGGAAAGCGGCATTGTTAAGGAAAACCGCATGGATGAGGCTCTTCTTGCCGCCGGCAGAACCAATCCGTTTTTTACACCGTATATGCAGAGGCATGCAATAAAAGTTATTGCAGAGACTTTTCTTGAGCGTGGCAAGCTCCGTAAATGGGTTGAGAGCTATCCTAATCTGCATAGTGCGGGTAACGGCAGCTCAACGGTAGGAATAATAATGGCCGGAAATATTCCGCTTGTGGGGTTTCACGACTTTTTGTGTGCAATGGCCTGCGGATGTTTTGCTGTAGTAAAACTTTCGTCAAAAGATAATGTGCTCTTGCCTGTGATTTTTAATGAATTGTGCAGGATAAATGATTTTTGGAGAGGAAGGGCAATGTTTCTTAATACATCTGCTTGTGTTGCAGAAATATTTGCAAAAAACGGCTGCGGATACCAAACTTTGGGAGCTTCGGATTGTTGGTATGATGCTACAGGAAAAGAAGATTGGAAAAAGGCGTTAAAAAAGGCCTGCTGTCTTATTTCTACAGGCTCAAATTCAACAGCTGCGAGTGTAATGCAGGAGTTTGCCGGAATTACGCAGCTTGTGCGTAAACAGCGCTTCAGTTTTGCCGTTGTAAAAAAGGGAATGCAGTTAGACGGATTGTGCGAAGATGTCTTCCTTTATTACGGTTTGGGTTGCAGAAATGTGAACTATTTTTTTGTGCCGGAAGATTATGATATAGAGGAACTGTCGGGTTACTTAAAAAAGGCTTATGAGCTTGTCTTTGGCAATGGGCAATGGTGTGATACCGCTGCCGGTGAGGCATATATGAACGCATTCAGACGTAATAGGGCAATTCTTAAAATGGAGGGAGTGGAGTTTACAGACGGAGGTTTCTTTATTCTGCGTGAAATGCCGTATGAAAGTGTTCCTATGGGTGTGCTTGGTTATGCAAGATATGCCTCAGACGCTGATATAGCCGCATTTGAGGAGCAAAAAATTGGTATGATTCAGAAAAAATATTGTACCTTTGGAAACGCTCAGGCACCCTCTGTAAGCGAGTATGCCGATGGAGCCGATACTATTGAATTTATTTTGAATAATACAAAAAACTAAAGCATATAATATGACAGTCTACAGATATAAGGCGTCTATTCCCGGAAGCAAGGTTTTTATGCGGGAGTACGAAATCAAAGGAGATACAACTCTTTACGAACTGCATGAATATCTGCTAAATGATATGGGATTTGCTCCTGATCAGATGGTGGTGTTCCGTGCATTGGATGCTGCAGAAAGAGAGAGAAGCGAATACGGCCTTTTTGATATGGGCGACGGCTCTATGGACAGTGTTACAATAGATGATACAATTGCAAAAAAAGAGATACATATACTATATGTGTTTGACCTTAAAAAGGACAGATGCATAAAACTCACATTAGATGGTGAAGTTGAAAGCTCTCCGCGTGCCTCATATCCGCGTCTTACTGCAGAAAAAGGGCGCAATCCGGAACAATTTGCCAAAGGGTACGACGATTTTGACCAGTTTGTAGATCCTGTTGATGACGGCGGGGATGAGAGCGCCATTGATGAAGAGGAACTTCCGGAAGGAGAGGAGTATATCTGATAATATGCCATGGACAGACCGGAACTTGTAATTGTTTTGGGCCCTACCGGTGTTGGCAAGACCGATTATGCAATAGATCTGGCGTTAGAGTACGGTTCTCCGGTTATTTCATGCGATTCCCGTCAGGTTTTTAGAGAAATGAAAATAGGAACTGCTCCACCCTCTGCAGAACAGTTGGAGAGGGTGAAGCATTATTTTATATTTTCTCATTCTGTTACAGATTATTATACGGCCGGAAGATATGAAATAGAGGCTCTTGCGCTATTGGAAGAGCTTTTTAAAAGTCATAAAAAACTTGTTATGGCAGGAGGTTCGGGACTTTATATAGATGCGCTTTGCAACGGACTCGATGATTTTCCGCCGGCAGATATGAAGCTGAGGGAGGAATTGAGCGCAATTGCGTCTGAGCCACAGGGACTTGCCTCTTTGGTAGAGCGGCTTAAAGAGATAGATCCGGCTTCTTATGAGGTTATAGATTTATCTAACAGGCAAAGAGTTGTACGTGCTGTTGAAGTTACGCTGCAAACAGGACGCAAGTATTCGGACTGGAGACAGAATTCAAAAAAGGAACGTCCGTTTGCAATAAAGAAAATAGGCCTTGTAAGGGAGCGTGAGGAGTTGTATGAGAGAATAAATCGCAGGGTTGATATAATGATTGAAAACGGATTGCTCAACGAGGTTGAAAGCTTGTTGCCATATAGAGATATGCCGGCTCTGCAAACTGTTGGTTATAAGGAGATTTTTGATTATATAGACGGGAATATCTCTTTTGATAAAGCTGTTGAACTTATAAAACGTAATTCCCGCCGGTATGCAAAGAAGCAACTTACATATTGGGGACGAGATAAAGAGATAGAATGGCAAAAAATAATCCCATAAAAAGGTTATCTGTTATACTAAGTAAATTAAGTTCATCGCATTGCGTTCCATCTGAAGAACTTATTAATTTTGTGCAGGATGAATTGTATATAAGATCAGGATCGTATACAGGCTGTTCGTTGCGCACTATCCAGCGTGATTTTGATACTATTTACGAGCTGTTTGGGATAAAGATTGCCTATAAACGCCCTGATGGTTATTATATAGACGATTACGGATGCCGCGGAAAGGAGTTTGAAGCGTTGTTTGTTAATTTTGAACTGCTTTCCTCTATAGATGCCGGCAGTGTATTGCAAAAATATGTTATGCCTGAGTATCGCAGGGGTACATTTGAAATAGATATATATGATTTGCTCAGGGCCGTTGAAAAATCTCATCCGATTGAATTTGACTATAAACTTGTGAGACACGACGGAAAAATTGTGCATAAAGTTGTTGAACCTTACTTTCTTAAAGAGTCGCAACAGCGGTGGTATCTTGCCGGATACGATGATAAAGGCATTCTAAAAGTATTTGGAATAGACAGAATCTCTTCGCTTATAGTACACTGTGATAGGCATTTTGCACGTAACCGCTCGTTAGATATACCTGCTTTGTTCCGCGAAAGTTACGGCATTTGGAATAACCCCGACGATCCTGTAGAGGAGATAATTTTAAAGTATGATTCGCTCGACGGAGCATTTATAAAAACACTTCCATTGCATCATACCCAGCAGATAATATCTGAAACTCCCGACAGTCTTACAATAAAATTAAATCTGCGCATAACAAACGATTTTGTGATGGATATTCTTTCGCGCAGCCGCTCGGTAGAGGTAATAGCACCGCAACACCTTAGAGAAAGAGTAAATAAGGTATGGCAAGAGGCGTTGGAAAGGAACAAAAAGTAAGGTTGTTATAGATTTATTGAGCAAAAATTTCTATAAAAATATAAAGTTTTTTTACGGCGTCATGTTTTGGCGTTATGATGGCTTATATTTGCGGCAATAGAAAGTGTTTCAAATACCCCGCAATAAAAGCCTATCATCAAATAAACAGATGAGCCTCACACTTTCTTTTTGTAAAAACATGATTGTTTGCAACTTAACCTAAAATTATATAAGTATGGGAAAAGATTTATATGTAAGTATTTGGAAGGCGGCACTGCCAAAAATTCTCGAAAAAATAGCAAATGGCGGATATAACAGTATTCAAATGAATCCTCGGTTATTTAAAATGGCATCAATAAATGGTAGAAAAGGTAGTGGATTTGGATTTAGATTAGAAATTAATAATGCTGTTGTGCCTGAAAAAAAGGACTCGGCTGTTGCACGTGATCTAAAGAAGGTACTTGATGAAGATTTAAAATTTAAATCGCTGGCAAAAGATAAAAATATCATTATTAGACTGGGTAAAGATTTTGTATTAGAAATACTATCGTAAAAACTGTTTTTTTGTATTTAAATAATAGAGTTTATATGAGCGAATTAGTTTTAAATAATGAAAATTATAAAGTTTCATTATCTCCATGGGTTGGAGAAGAACCTAAAGTGCTTATTTTGGGAACTATGCCAAGTAATGTGTCATTGAAGGCCCAAGCATATTATTCTAATGTAAGCAAGAATTCTTTTTGGAAAATAATAAATGAACTATTTCCTAAAAGGGATAATGGGCAAGATAATAGGGAATATATTACATCATTGGGAATTGCCTTGTGGGATTGTATTCATTCCGGAGTGAGATTGGGCAGTTCCGATAATAATATTGAGGAGAATACATTAAAAGCTAATGATATTCCGGGATTCCTTAAAAAATATCCCTCTATTTCTTGTGTCATATTTAACGGTAAAAAATCGGCCAAAATGTTTGCTGATTATTTTAAAGAAGAAGATATAAGGGAGGATATCCGTTTTTATACTTTACCATCAACTTCAAACGCAAATGCCATTTATTTTGATAAAAAATTAGAAAAATGGAGAATGCTGTGTAAGTGTTTGTAATTTATTAATGTTTTTATAGTAGAGGCTGTAAACGAAAGAGCGTTTAGTAAAGAAATTATTAATTTCATAGAATACCTTATTCAATAATGGAGCAAAAAGCACCGCTTTTTGCTCCATTACTCTTTATTTGGTAATTATACCCTTTATTTACACTCTCGTTTAGTTGCCTAATTCCGAGAGGAATTTTATTCTTATAAGCCGCACCTCTTCTTCTGTGTAATCCGGACCTAATGCTTTTAGGGCTTCGTTTACGGAATCGGAAGTGGCTTCCTCTTTAAAGTAGTCATAAATGTCGTCTACTTTATCGTCGTCTACTATCTGACGTATGTAATAGTCTATATTTATTCTTGTTCCGGAATTTACAATGGCCTCCAACTCATCATACAATTGGTCTATCTCCATATTTTTGGCATCGGCAATTTCGTCCAGCGGCAAGCGGCGGTCTATGCTCTGTATAATATAAACCTTGTTAAGAGACTTGTTGGCTACAGATTTTACCACAAACTCTGTTGGCTTTATAATATCGTTCTCCTCTACATAGGTGGCAATGAGTTGTAAGAACTCTTTTCCGAATTTTTTTGCTTTTCCTTCTCCTACACCTTGACAATTCTTGAGTTCGTCTATTGTTGTAGGATACATTATAGACATATCTTCCAAAGAGGGATCTGCAAAGATTACAAACGGCGGAAGTTTGAGCTTCTTGGAGAGAGACTGCCTAACATCCTTAAGCATGCTTAGCAACGCTTCGTCTCCGGCTCCCGGACCATGATGTTTGCCGCTTGCCATTGTTGCAACATCGTCATCATCATCTGTTTCTGCAAATTCGCGATCTTCTGTGAGCATCACGGAGTAAGGTTCTTTATAAAATGCAAGACCTTTCTCTGTAACAGAAATAAGACCGTATTTTTCTACATCCTTGTATAGGAATTGCATTACAACGGCTTGTCTTATTACTGCTAACCAGAATTTTGCATCCTTGTCGGGCATAATGCCAAACTGCTCTAATTTATTGTGATGGTATGATTTTATAATTGAGTTACTTACACCTCCAAGAATGTTGGCCAGATGGTCTGCCTTGAAATTTTCCTTCATTCCCGAGATTAATTCAATTACAATGCTCAGGTACTCTTTGCCCTCGAATTGCTTTTTGGGATACAGGCAATTATCACAATTTCCGCAATTATCATCTTCGTAAACTTCTCCAAAATAGTTTAACAGGCTTTTTCTGCGGCAAGTATTGGATTCGGCATAAGCAACGGTATCGTTAAGCAGTTGTTTACCAATCTCTTGTTCTGCAAGAGGCTTGCTCTGCATGAATTTTTCGAGTTTCTGTATATCCTTATAGCTGTAGAATGCAATGCACTGGCCCTCTCCGCCATCTCGGCCCGCACGTCCTGTCTCCTGATAATACCCCTCAAGGCTTTTTGGAATGTTATAGTGTATTACAAAGCGAACGTCAGGTTTATCTATACCCATTCCAAAAGCAATAGTTGCAACAACAACATCAACTTCTTCCATAAGGAATTTGTCTTGATTGGTTGCCCTTGTGCTTGAATCGAGTCCCGCATGATATGGAACGGCCTTTATTCCGTTTACATTAAGCAGTTCCGACAGCTCTTCTACCTTCTTTCTGCTCAAACAATATATTATGCCAGACTTACCCTCGTTGTTCTTTATGAATTTTATTATTTCACGCTCGGTATTAACCTTTGGCCTTACCTCGTAATAGAGGTTCTTTCTGTTGAATGAAGATTTAAACACCCTTGCGTTGGCCATGCCTAAATTCTTTTGGATATCCTGTTGCACCTTTGGCGTTGCAGTTGCCGTAAGTGCTATTATAGGAGCTTTGCCAATCTCTTCAACTATTGGGTGTATTTTTCTGTATTCCGGACGGAAATCGTGTCCCCATTCAGAAATACAGTGAGCTTCGTCTACCGCATAGAAAGAAATCTTTATCTTTTGCAGAAGCTGTATGTTTTCCTCTTTTGTAAGTGATTCAGGGGCTACATACAGCAATTTTGTAACTCCCGACAATAAATTATCCCTTACCTCTTGGGTTTGAGCCTTATTTAGAGAAGAATTAAGGAAGTGTGCTATCCCCTCCTGATTATTTACAAAACCTCTGATTGCATCTACCTGATTTTTCATGAGCGCAATCAGTGGTGATATTACAATAGCCGTTCCCTCCATGAGCAGGGCAGGCAACTGATAGCACAACGATTTTCCACCGCCTGTAGGCATAAGTACAAATGCGCTGTTACCCTCTATCAAATATTTTATAATAGCCTCTTGCTCTCCTTTGAATGAATCAAAACCAAAAAAATCCTTCAATTTTTGGTGCAAGATTTCTGATGTTATATTCATATCAATAATAAATGGTGGTGTGGATAAAATTCTTATCTTTGTGCTACTAAGTTACCTATTAGTTTATTTTAAACAAAATTTTTATGGAAATTTCTCAAAAAAATTTAATGGAACTGGCTGTGGGGGTAATAGATAAAGAGGCGCAAGCTGTTAATAATCTTAAACCTTACATAAACGAAGAATTTGTAGAAATCATAAACCTTGTATATAATTCAAAAGGAAGATTAATTATAACCGGTATTGGTAAAAGCGCGATTATAGGGCAGAAGATTGTTGCAACTCTTAATTCAACAGGAACTCCTGCCATTTTTATGCACGCAGCAGATGCTATTCATGGCGATTTGGGCATAATACAGGCCGATGATGTTGTAATGTGTATCTCAAAAAGCGGAAACACTCCGGAGATAAAAGTACTGGTGCCGCTTATCAACCGTATGGGCAACAAACTTGTGGCAATGGTATCGAATATAGATTCATATCTGGCCAAGCATTCCGATTATATATTAAGGGCAACAGTAGATGCAGAGGCATGTCCTAATAATCTTGCTCCAACATCAAGTACTACAACCCAGTTGGTTATGGGAGATGCTCTTGCCGTATGTCTTCTTAAAATGCGTGGATTCTCACAAGAAGATTTTGCAAAATATCATCCGGGAGGCTCTCTTGGCAAGCGTCTCTATCTTACTGTGGGAGATCTTATAGACTCGCAGGTGAGGCCGTGCGTAAAGGAGAATGAAACTATACCTAATACTATATTTAATATTTCGCAAAACAGATTGGGGGCTACCGTTGTTTTGGATAGCAACGAAAATTTGTTGGGAATAATTACCGACGGCGATGTGCGCCGTATGGTTGAGAAGGGGATACCTTTTGAGTCGTTGGTGTCTAAGGATATTATGAGCCGCAATCCAAAGACAATAGAGGTTTCTGAATTGGCCGTAAAGGCTTTTAATATTATGGAAAAGAACAAGATTACATCTGTTGTCGTGCTCGATGGAGGCAAATATGTAGGTCTTATTCATATACATGATATTTTGCGTGAAGGAATTGTGTAGGGGATTTTATTGGTTATTATAGAAAATACACATTATATAATGGAGAAATTCAATCCTAACGATATAGGCGTGGCAAACGGAAATTTTTATGGTTTGCCGTACTCTGCAGAAGAGAGTGATATAGTATTGGTTTCTGTTCCGTGGGATGTAACAACATCTTATGCAGCAGGAACTTCTCAGGGTCCTCAAGCAATGCTTGATGCCTCTTTGCAGGTTGATTTGTTTGATGAGTCTGTTCCTCGTGCATGGGAGGCAGGAATAGGAACACTTCCTATAGATGAGAATCTATATAAGCTCAACAGCCATGCCCGTAAAATAGCCGAAGAGGTTATTGGCGAGCTCGAAAAAGGGGGCGACGGTAAAGACCTTAAAGAGAAAATAGACGAGGTTAATGCTGCATCGTGCAGATTGAACGAGTATGTAGAGAGTGTAACATCTGATTTGCTATCAAAGGGAAAAACTGTGGGGCTTATTGGCGGTGAGCATAGTGTCCCTTTCGGTTATATTAAGGCGTTGGCAAAGAAGTATGATGATTTTGGAGTATTGCATATAGATGCCCATGCCGATTTGCGCAATGCTTATGAGGGATTTGAGTATTCTCATGCATCCATAATGTACAATGTGCTAAACAAGATACCTCAAGTTTCAAAAATCTGTCAGGTTGCAGTGAGGGATTTTTGCAGCGACGAGAGCGAGATTATGAACGGTGGCGGTAAGGTTGTATCATTTACAGATAAAAAGTTGCATTCAATGAAATTTAATGGCAAAAGTTGGGATGGAATATGCGATGAGATAATCTCGGCATTGCCGCAGAGAGTGTATATAAGTTTTGATATAGACGGTCTGTCTCCGGAGTTGTGTCCGCATACAGGAACTCCTGTGCCGGGAGGCATGTCTTTTAGGGAGGCGGATTATCTGCTCGAAAAACTGAAAGATTCGGGTAAAACGTTAATCGGCTTTGATTTATGCGAAGTGGCACCGGGCGAAAATGATGAGTGGGATGCTAATGTTGGTGTGCGATTATTATTTAAACTTTGCTTATATTTGCAAGCTAATTTAAAGAATCAATAGAAACCTAACCTAAAAATACGGCAGATGAAGCTCCAGAGAAACAGGGCCGCAATGACTTTAGAGGCTCGTAATTTTTTTAATCAGTTTTTACATAACGAATCGGTTGGAGGAATATTACTGCTTATTTGTGCGATTGTATCACTTATTTGCGCTAATGTGCCGGGATTGGATTTTTTTCATGAACTTTGGAAACAGGATGCCGGTATAACAGTTGGCAGTTTCTCGCTTACCATGAAGATAGAGCATTGGATAAATGACGGCCTTATGGCTGTGTTCTTTTTTGTGGTTGGCTTAGAGATAAAAAGAGAGATGCTTGTTGGAGAGCTCTCTTCATTCAAACATGCCGCACTGCCTATTTTTGCAGCAATCGGAGGTATGATTGTTCCTGCAATCATATACTCGATATTTAACAATGGAACTCCTTCTGCTCACGGTTGGGGAATACCTATGGCAACCGATATTGCTTTTGCATTGGGCATTCTCTCACTCTTGGGAAAACGTGTTCCTGTGGGGCTTAAAGTGTTCCTTACTGCATTGGCTATTGTAGATGATTTAGGGGCAATTGTAGTTCTTGCCATATTCTATCCTACACATGCTTTGCATCTTGATATGCTGTTCTATGCCGCTTTGGTTACCATGTTCCTGTACATTCTTAACAGAAACAAGGTAAGAAATCTGCTCCTTTATATCATTCCGGGAATATTGCTTTGGTGGCTTATCCTGCAATCCGGAATACATGCAACCATTTCTGGTGTTATTCTTGCAATGACAATACCGTCGAGAACGGTTATAAATGAGGTTAAGTTCGGTGTGAGGATAAAATATTTGCTTAATAAGTTTAAGTCTGTGAGTAATAGTGAGATAGAGGTGCTTGCAAATCCGCAGCAGCAAAATATAATACATCAGATGGACAGGCATGTGCGAGAGATTAATCCTCTTATGCACAAGTTTGAATCTACTTTGCATCCATGGGTAACATTCTTTATAATGCCGCTGTTTGCATTGGCTAATTCGGGAGTGGCTATCTCTCTTGATTCGTTCAGTTCGCCTGTGCCGCCGGTTGCTACCGGTATATTCTTTGGCCTGCTTTTTGGTAAGCCTATAGGGATATTTCTGTTTAGCCTGCTTTCTGTAAAACTAAAAGTGGCTGAGTTGCCGTGTGGTACAAAATGGAAGCAGATATGGGCTTTGGGAATGATTGCCGGAATAGGTTTTACAATGTCTATATTCATAGATTCGCTTGCATTTAAGGATGTTGAGCTTATTAATTTGGGTAAGGCAACAATTTTGGGAACCTCTTCTCTTGCAGCAATGCTCGGACTTGCAGCAATTGCACTAACATGCCGCAAATCTGCTTGAGATAAATTTGGAAATAAATTATAATTAAGATATTATGAAAGTACTAAAAATGTTATCATTCTGCGCTTTAGGCGCATTGCTTATGGCTTCATGCAGTAACGGCTCTTCTAAAAGATTGCCCGGGATTACAAAAAGCCAGATGGACTCTGTTAGTTATGCAGTTGGAATGTCTTTTGGAAATATGATTAAACAATCCAACATGGATGGTCTTAATTTCTCGGAGGTAAACAGAGCTATGCATGATGTGCTTAACGATTCAAAACTTAAAATAGCAGAAGAGGATATTAGCCGTATTATTCAAGGCTATATGATGAAAGCTCAGATTGCGGTAGAAAGAAAGAGAGAGCAGGAGCAGGCCGATTTCTTTGCAAAGAATGGAGCTAAAGAGGGTGTGAAGACTACAGATAGCGGTTTGCAGTACCAGATTGTAGAGGCTGGAAACAGTGAGTCAATGGCTACACCAGAGGATACTGTTGAGGTTCATTATACAGGAGAATTGCTCGACGGAACTGTATTCGATTCATCAAGAGAGAGAGGTGAGACTGTTAAATTCCCGCTCAATGCCGTTATAAAAGGTTGGACAGAGGGTATGCAACTTGTTGGCGAAGGTGGAAAAATAAAATTGTGGATTCCTTATGAGTTGGGTTACGGCCCTCGCGCAATGGGACCTAATTTGCCGGCTTTCTCAACTTTGTTTTTTGATGTGGAACTCGTAAAAGTTTATAAAGCAGTTCCTAAAGAGGAGAAATAACAGTATGGCAATAGAGATAAAGTGCAAGTTGCTAAATAAATTGTCTGTTCAGAACGGAAACAGTGCAAGAGGCCCGTGGTGCAAGCAGGATTTTATTGTTGAGACCATAGAGACGTATCCGAGAAAGATATGTATGAATGTGTGGGGAAATGATAAAGTTGCCGAGCTTGAGGGATATAAAGCCGGTGAAACATTGGTTGTTTCTGTGAATATAGAGTCTCGCGAATTTAACGGTCGTTGGTATACAGACGTAAGGGCTTGGAAAATTCAGCGAGAGACAAATGAAGCCTCTGCCGGTGCTTCTGCCGATGGCTTTGGTGGAGCTTCTGCTGCGGTAGCTTCTGATCCGTTTATAGGAGCAGGAAGTGACGGCGACGATGAGGGTGATTTGCCGTTCTAACAACATAGCTGAATGGTAAGTCCATTCGCTTAATACTTTAAGACCGACTCTGGAAAGAATCAGGATTCTGTTCTTGTCTTTAGAGTCGGTCTTGTTTGTTTTCTAATTTGGATTGTTTAGGTATTATCTATAATAGCATTTTTGGCGAATTTTTAGTTAGTTTGCGTATCTGAGTTATATACGTTTTTCCTATCTTTGCAGTTTTGTTTGGCGGATATGTGCGGTTGGTATTGTGGGCATAGTCTATGAGATAATATGTTTTTTGCAAAAGATGAATAATAGAAAATTAGTGCTTTACGGCTCGGTATGTGCTCTGTTGCTGATAGCTGTTATAGCAGTATTTATAGTAAGGCTTTTTTCTCCCTCTGAAGGAAATCATGCGGGAGATGAGAGTGTTGGCAGCAAGGTGTTTATGGCTGTGCCAAGCGATGCCGTAATGTTGGCCGATGTTGGAGCTTTAAAGAATATAAGGGCATTGGCGGAGGATACCGTTTCGTTTGCATACGGGTTGATAGACAAAAATCATATATTGGTAGATTTTGGAAAGAAGCTCTCAGATGTTTCGGGAGCAGGGGAGTGCGCCTCTCTGTATTCTTTGCACTACTCCTCTAAAAATGATGTGTCGTTATTACTCTCTGTAGATATATCCCCTTTGCTCAAGGAAAAAAACAATGGTAAATCTCTGTTGCCTTTTTTAAAGGAGCGCAAAAAGAGGTATAACAATACCGATATTTACGTTTATGATAATGCTCTTTATGTTGCTTGTTATGATAATTTTATAATAGCGAGCACCTCTTCTTATCTTATAGAAAGTTCTATCAGACATCTTGATAATGAAACTTCTATACTTGATAATGCCGAGTTTAATGAACTTCTTTTGAGCCATAACGGTAAAAATGCGCTCTATGTAAACCATCATCAGATTGGTAAATTCTTTTCGGGAGTAATGATGCGCGATTTCTTAAAGTATTCCGATTTCTTTTTGAGATTTGCCTCGTGGAGTTCCTTTGATTTAAAGGTTGAGGATGGAGTGCTTGGGCTTGCCGGCAAATTAAAAGACAATAAAGAAGAGAAGTATAATTCGTCGGTATTTTACGGGCAGACTCCGGCCAAAAGTTCTATGGGAAAGATACTTCCTGCCGAAACGGTTTTTGCTGTAAGTCTTTCGCTCTCAGATTTAAAATGTTTAACAGATTCTTATTTGCTGTTTCTCGAAGTACATAAAAAGCTGTCGGGTTATACTTATAAACAACATATTGTTGGAATAAAGGATAAAATAACGCCATTGGAATATGTTTGCGATTCGCTTAAAATAGAGGAAGTTGTGGCTGCTTATTGCAAGTTTGGAGAGCGTTATGAGTGGCTTACATTCGTGAAGGAAAAGGGCTCTTTCGGATTTGCCGAAATGGTGTCGAGTGTGATTGATAAAGAGCGTGAAATAGAAGTACATCCATATATTTACAAAGGCTATATAGAGTCTGTTTTGGGTGAGGCGTTTTCTCATTGCAACGAAGAGGCATATTGTAAACTCGACGGATGGCAGGTTATAGGACCAAAAGATATTGTGTCTGATTTTGCATCGGGTAATGCGAATTATACCAACTTGGAGTATTATTTAGAGCAGACAAAAGCCTCTGATTTTCTCAAGAGTGAGGGTGTTGTAAAGATTATTGCAAATTTACAGCAAGGACGTGATTCGGTTTTGAATATAGTTAAACCGTATTACAGAAATATGATTGCTAAAAGTATTGATTATAAGAATTTTGGATTTGTAACGGTGAATATTGGCAATGTTGGTGATGTAATTAGTGCCGATGCCGGTATCTATGCTGTGCGGATGCCTAAACTGCCTGAGCCTAAACCAAGAGAGGAACTGACTCCGGTAATTTATGTAGATAGTACAATTGTTATAGATAATAGTTCGTTTGAACTTAAAGATTTTAAGACAGGCGGAAAATGTTATCTTGAGCAGTTGCCAAACGGCAAGTTGCGTATGCTTAACGGTAAACGCAAGGGTGTGTGGACTATTCCGTTTGAGGGCAAGTTGTGTGGCGCTGTTGCTCAGGTGGATTTCTTTAAAAACGGCAAGTTGCAGATGCTTCTTGTTGCCGGAGATAAATTGCATCTTATAGACAGATTGGGCAGAAGTGTTAAGGGTTTTCCTATAACATTGCCTCAGAGGGTGGTTTATGGCCCTGAAGCTATTGATATTAATAACGACAAAAATTACTCTTTCTGTGTATTGAATGAGGATAATTCTATTGCAATATACAGACTTGACAGAGAGAATATTGGGAAAGGCATTATTATAAATGTTCCCGAGTTTGTAAAGGAATTACCTGTGCTCAAGAGCGTAAATGGTAAAAAATATCTATTTTTGAAAACCGTATACAGGTTGAGAATTTATAATACTGACGGCCGGGAGGTGGTTATAAAAGATAAGAAAAGGGCTATTGCTCCGGATAGTAAGGTTGTTGCGGTAGAGGGGAGTGAGATTAAAGTAACCGGGCTTGACGGAAAGGAGTTTATTGTTGATCTTGCTTCAGGCAAAACAAAAAAACTGTAGGGCATTATGGAATTTATACTCACATTTTTGATAATATTTTTGGGAATAGGCTGGGTTTTAAAACGCCTTTTCCCTATTTTATTGACTTGGTATGTTAAACGTAAAATAAAGGACGGCCCATGGATAAAAGAGGAGCCGCAGATGAGACAAAAGAGGGCGCAGGAGGGGACGGTTACTGTAGAAAAAGGAGTGGAAAAAGAGAAAGTTATAGATAAAAATATAGGTGAATATATAGATTTTGAGGAAGATAAGTAGTTATGGAATCATTTAAAAGACTATTGTCATACGCAAGGCCTTTCAGCCGTTTTTGGCCCGGATTTTTAATATTGTCGATACTGTCGGTAATATTTGGTGTTGTAAATTACGCGCTTATAGGGCCGTTGCTCACCGTGCTGTTTGAGCCGGGAAATGTTACACAGCAATTGACATTGCCTCAGTTTGCTCTTACAGCAGAGTATTTTCAGGATGTGTTCAGATATTATCTTACCCAGATAATGAATGCGAGCGGTCCTTTAAAGGCACTTATGTTTGTATGCCTTATAATTATAGCAACTTCGTTCTTATCTAATCTCACTCGTTATTTTTCATACAGGGTACTCATTAATATGAGAACCTACATAATGCAGAATATACGCAGGGCACTGTTCAATAAGATTTCGAGCCTTAATGTGGGATATTTTAACGAGCAAAAGAAGGGAGAGATTCTTTCTTGTATTTCAAATGATGTTACAGAGGTGCAGAACGGTGTTGCAAACAGTATTCATATTCTGTTTAGGGAGCCTCTACTTATGATAGGCTTTTTGGCCGGATTGTTCTATATGTCGCCTCGTCTTACGTTGGTAACACTGCTCACTCTGCCGTTCTCGGCAATAGTAATTGGACGCATAAGCCGCTCTTTAAAGCGTAAAGCATCTACAACCCAGGCTCTTATGGCACGTATAGTTAGTCATTTTGAAGAGGCGGTTTCCGGTATACGTATAATAAAGGCTTTTAATGCACACAAATATGTTAATGAGGCATTTGAGCATACCAACGAATTGCATAAGCAGAGTACAAGGGCCATGTCGTACCGCTATGATGTAGCCTCTCCTCTATCTGAATTTTTGGGTATATCGGTTGCCGCTGCAGTGCTGTTTTATGGCGGCTGGCTTCAGTTTCACGGAGAGCTTGGTATGGGTATTCCTGAGTTTGTTGTGTATATAAGTTTCTACTGGAGAGTATTGGAGCCTGCAAAGGCTATTTCTACAGCTTATGCGAGCATTCAACGAGGAATTGTATCAGGTAACAGACTGTTTGCTATATTGGATGTGGATAATCCTATAAAAGAGAGAGAGGATGCAAAGGAGATAACAGAATTTAAAGAGAGTGTGGAGTTTAAGGGTGTTAGTTTTGCATACGGTAGCGAGCCTGTGCTAAAAAATATAAATCTCTCTATACCAAAAGGAAAGACGGTTGCTATAGTAGGACCGTCGGGTGGAGGAAAATCTACAATGGCCGATCTGCTTCCGCGTTTCTATGATGTTGCAGAGGGTGAGATTCTTGTAGATGGTGTAAATATCCGCGATTATAAAATGGAGAGCCTTATCTCTCTTATGGGAATTGTTACCCAAGAGGCTATTCTGTTTAACGATACTGTCTATAACAATATTACATTCGGTATGGAAAATGTTACAAAAGAGGATGTAATAAATGCAGCAAAGGTGGCCAATGCCCATAATTTTATAATTGAAATGGAAGATGGTTACGATACCAATATAGGAGACAGGGGGGCAAAATTGTCGGGCGGACAAAGGCAGCGTCTTGCAATTGCACGTGCGGTGTTAAAGAATCCACCTATACTTATTCTGGATGAGGCAACCTCTGCTCTTGATACAGAGAGCGAGAGACTTGTGCAGGATGCTTTAACCAATCTCATGAAAAACAGAACTTCTATAGTGATTGCGCACCGATTGTCTACAATCCAGAATGCCGACGAAATTGTAGTATTGCAGAAAGGAGAGATAATAGAACGTGGCAGACACACCGATTTGATAAAAGCAAAAGGACTGTATTCGCATCTTTGCGAGCTTCAGAACTTTAAATAAACAATAGTAAGAATATGATTACAAATGTTTCACTAAACAAAATGCTGGAGGAGAGTTTCAAAAAGAACTGGAACTGTCCTGCCTTATCTGATTATAAAGGCATAACATTGCATTATAGAGATGTTGCAAGAAGAATAGAGAAGTTGCATATAATTTTTAAGATTTGCGGAGTAAAGAAAGGGGATAAAATCTCAATATGTTCGAGAAATCAGGCCAATTGGGGTGTGGTATTCCTTGCCTGTATAACATACGGAGCTGTTCCTGTTCCTATTCTGCATGAGTTTAAACCCGGCAATGTGCATCATATAGTAAACCATTCCGACAGCCGTATATTGTTTGTTGGTAAAATGGTATGGGAAACATTGTCTGAGACAGAGATGCCTGATTTGGAGGCTATTATTCAGATAGATGATTTTTCTCTCCTCTATGCTACAAGAGAGCAGATTATAGATACAAGAGAGCATCTTAACGAGCTGTTTGGTAAAAAGTATCCAAAGAACTTTACACCGGATAATATATCGTATTACGAAGAAGAATCACCGGAAGAGCTGGCCATGATAAACTATACGTCAGGAACATCCGGTTTCTCAAAGGGTGTAATGATTCCGTACAGGGCTTTGATTTCTAACGTACTCTTTGCAAAAGAGGTTGTTCCGAACATAAGCAATAAATCCAATATCGTATCTATGCTGCCTACAGCGCACATGTATGGAATGATGTTTGAATTTTTGTTTGAGATGTCGGTTGGTGCTCATGTTCATTTCCTTACACGTATCCCGAGTCCTAAAATCATTATGGAGGCGTTTGCAACCATAAAGCCTGATATTATTATATCTGTTCCGCTTATAATCGAGAAGATTTACAAACAGAAGTTGCAACCTATACTAAATAAGACGAGCGTAAAAGTTCTTCTAAAACTTCCGGTAATAGACCAGAAGATACAGAACAAGATAAAAGATGAACTTATAAAGACTTTTGGCGGAAACTTCTATGAAATAATAGTGGGAGGAGCTGCCTTTAATAAAGAGGCTGATGAGTTCTTTAATAAAATAGGCTTTCCTTATACCGTAGGGTATGGAATGACAGAGTGTGCCCCTATCATAGCATACGCGGCATGGGATAATACCAAACTTTTCTCATGCGGAAAAGCTGCTCCAAGAATGGAGATAAGAATTGCTTCAGAAGATCCGGGCAATATACCTGGTGAGATACAGGTTCGCGGAGCCAATACAATGTTGGGATATTATAAGAATGAGGAGGCTACGGCCGAGTCATTTACAAGCGACGGATGGATGCGTACAGGAGATATGGGAATAATAGATTCTGATGGTTACCTCTTTATAAAAGGTAGATGCAAGAGTATGATACTTGGTCCGTCGGGGCAAAATATATATCCTGAGGAGATAGAGAGTGCAATAAATAATATGCCTTATGTTGTTGAATCATTGGTGATTGATGAGGGCGGAAAATTGGTTGCCCTTGTATATCCCGATATGGATTCGGCCGAAAAAGATAATCTTGACGAGATTGCTTTGCAGAAGAAAATGGAAGAGAATATTGCTTTGGTAAATGTTGATATGCCTAATTATTCAAAGATTGCCTCTGTTAGGATAATGCCTGAGGAGTTTGAAAAGACCCCTAAGAAGAGTATCAAACGTTATATGTATCAATAATATTTGTATGGACAAACAGTTACAGTTTGATAAAAGCTATCTTATGATGGCGGGGGTATGGGCGAATAATTCGTATTGCCAAAGACGCAAGGTGGGAGCGCTTATAGTAAAGGACAGAATGATTATTTCCGACGGATATAACGGAACTCCATGCGGATTTGAGAATGTGTGTGAAGACGAAAATGGAATAACCAAGCCGTATGTGCTTCATGCCGAGGCTAATGCTATTACAAAAGTGGCCAAATCGAATAACAGTAGCGATGGGGCTACCCTGTATGTAACTGCCGCGCCTTGTGTGGAGTGCGCCAAACTTATAATACAGTCGGGGATAAAACGTGTTGTTTATAGAGATTCATACAGAATTACCGACGGTCTTGAGCTTATGGAGCGTGCCGGAATAGAGATATTGCAGATTGAGGCCGGAGAACTGGAATAATTACGGCAAACCTATTTAACCGTATTTTGTAATTGCAATGAAAGATTTTATTGAGAGATTAAGAAAGGCATTGCCCTTTATGGTGTTGGTTCTTATGGGATTTATGTTGCTTAAGATATGCGGCAGACCTGAGCGGAGAACCATAGATGTAGATAACCATAAATGGGATAAACTGTTGCTTATTTTGGATCAGATAGAGCGGCATTATGTGGATTCTATCGATTATAAAGATATTGTAGAGAAAACGCTTCCTTCTGTAATGCAGAATCTCGACCCTCACTCTGTATATCTTCCGCCGGAAGAGCTCGAAGTGGCGGAGGAATCTTTAGAAGGAAACTTTAGCGGGATAGGCATACAGTTTAATGTTCCAAACGATACTGTAATAGTTATAAGCGTTATTCCGGGGGGACCTTCGGAGAGGGCAGGATTACTGTCGGGAGACCGTATTGTGAGTGTAGACGGGGTAAATATTGCAGGTGTTAAGATGCCGCAGGACTCTATAATAAAGAGACTTAAAGGTCCTAAAGGGTCTATGGTTAAAGTTGAGGTAAAGAGAGATAACCTAAACGAGCTTGTGCCTTTTAGTATAAAACGCGACAAAATACCGGTTAATAGTGTTGACGTTGCTCTTATGCTTAACGATACTTTGGGATATATAAAACTGTCAAAGTTTGCAAAAACAAGCTATACAGAGTTTGTTAAGGCTATAGAGAAGTTGGACGGTAGCGGAATGAAGAGTCTCGTATTTGATTTGCGCGATAATACCGGCGGCTATCTCGATCAGGCGTTACTGCTTTCAAATGAGTTTTTGGCAAAAAAGAAACTTATTGTGTATATGGAGGGGCTGCACCGCAACCGTCAGGATTTCTTTGCAGATGGAAACGGCAAGTTGCAGAGTGTTAATCTCTATGTTTTGCTAAACGAAAACTCAGCTTCGTCGAGCGAGATTTTTGCGGGAGCTATGCAGGATAACGACCGTGGAACAATTGTAGGGCGTCGCTCTTATGGTAAAGGACTTGTTCAGGAACCTATATATTTTTCTGACAAATCAGGAATAAGGCTTACGGTGGCACGTTTCTATACACCTACCGGAAGATGCATCCAAAAGCCATATTCAGATGATTATCAGTATGATATATTGGAGCGATACCAGCATGGAGAAATGACTGTGGCAGATAGTATAAAACGGAACGACTCTCTTAAATTTGTAACACCGGGAGGAAAGATCGTATATGGAGGAGGTGGAATTATTCCGGATATATTTGTTCCTATAGATACTGCCGGAGTTACAGATTTTCTTGTGGCGGTAAACCGTAAAAGTTTGCAAGTAAAATACAGTATAAAGTTAGCCGATACCTACAGATTGCAGCTTAGAGAGGTAAAGACATTCGGGCAATTGGAAGACCTTGTATCGTCTATAGATTTTGAAGCGGGTTTTCTTTCATACGCAAGAGAGAACGGCGTAACGCCAAAGAGTGGAGAATGGGAGCGTTCCAAAGAGTTTATAATTACTCAGATAAAGGGGTTGTTCGGCAGGTATTCTGTTTTGGATGATGATGCTTTCTATCCTTATATATTGAGAACGGATAACGTTATACAGACAATTATTAACGGAAAAGATAAATAGAACACTTAAACTTTATACAATATGAAACTTATAGGAATAGCGGCAGACCATGCCGGTTATGAATTGAAAGAGACTTTAAAGCCTATGTTGGAGGATATGGGCTATCAAGTAAAGGATTTTGGAACTCATTCTACTGAGAGTATGGATTATCCCGATGTGGCGCATCCTCTTGCCGAGGCTGTTGAAAACGGAACATTGTGTTGCGGAATTGCAATTTGCGGCTCGGGTAACGGTATAAGCATGACAGTGAATAAGCATAAAGGTATTAGGGCTGCATTGTGTTGGACAGAGGAGCTTGCCGCACTTGCAAGACAGCATAACGATGCAAATATTCTCTCTCTGCCTGCACGCTTTATTTCGGCTGATTTGGCAAAAAAAATTGTAAAAACCTATCTCACTTCTGATTTTGAAGGTGGAAGGCATCAAAGAAGAGTTGAGAAGATAGCTTGTAAATAGTTAGAATAGCAGATTAATGGCAGAAGAGTATTTGGTATTGCAAAAAGGGGCTTTGCAGGAGCTCTCTCATAATATAGAGGATTATCCCGGGGGAATAGTGATTCCCCTGGATAAACCTTTAAAATGGACATCGGCAGATGCCGTGCGTAAGATTAAGTTTTTGGCTCAGAAATATTTTCATAAGAAAAATATAAAAGTAGGACATGCCGGCACACTTGATCCTTTGGCAACAGGTGTTCTGCTTATATGCATAGGAAAGGCTACCAAACAGGCCGAGGCTCTGCAGGCTCAGGCAAAAGAGTACATTGCAGAGATAACACTTGGCGCAACAACTCCTTCGTACGACCTTGAAAAGGAGATAGATGCGGTTTATCCTTATGAGCATATAACATTAGAGGCTGTTAAAAAGGTTCTTGAAGGAATGATAGGAGAGCAGGACCAGATTCCTCCTGTATTTTCTGCAAAACTGATAGATGGAACACGGGCTTATGAAAAGGCCAGGGCGGGAGAAGAGGTTGTAATGAAACCTGCCCGTATAACTATATACGATTTGGAGATTGTTGATTTTAAGTTACCAGTGCTTGTGATTAGAGTAAAATGCAGCAAAGGAACTTATATCCGTTCGCTTGCCCGTGATATTGGAGCGGCGCTCGATAGCGGGGGGCATCTTACCGGTCTCACAAGGAGTGTCTCGGGAAAGTTTATGGTTGGAAACTCCCTCTCGATGGAAGATGTTGCAAAAATTTTGTAGAAAAAACGAAAAAATGAAACTTTTTTCGTTTTTTTTCGTATAAAGGGCGTTTTTTATCAATTTAACTTCATAAAAGAGATGAAATTATCACAATTCAACTTCCCTTTAACAATGGAGCAGATAGCCAAATATCCTGCAAAATATAGGGACGAGTCAAAGCTGATGGTACTTCACAAAGATACCGGAGAGATTGAGCACAAGGTATTTAAAGACATTATCAATTACACCGATGAGGGTGATGTATTCGTTTTTAACGATACAAAAGTTTTTCCTGCACGCCTTTACGGAAATAAGGAGAAAACCGGTGCAGATATAGAGGTATTCCTGTTGCGCGAACTCAATAGAGAGCAACGTTTGTGGGATGTGCTTGTAGATCCGGCAAGAAAGATAAGGATAGGAAACAAACTTTACTTTGGCGAAGATGATTCTCTTGTTGCTGAGGTAATAGACAACACAACATCGAGAGGCCGTACGCTCAGATTCCTTTATGACGGTTCATACGAAGAGTTTAGAGAGACTCTTTTTAGTGTTGGAAATATTCCTGTTCCAAAATGGATAAGGACAAAGCCTGAAGAGATAGATTTTGAGCGTTTCCATACAATTTTTGCAAGGAATGAGGGTGCTGTTGCAACTCCTGCTGCAGGTTTGCACTTTAGTCGTGAACTATTTAAACGAATGGAGATTAAGGGTATAGATAGCGCATTCCTAACTTTGCACATGGGCTTGGGGCATTTTAGAACAGTTGATGTTGAGGATTTGTCTAAACACAAAATGGATTCTGAGCAGATGTTAATCACAGAAGAGACTGCCAATAAGATAAACTCAACAAAAGCATCGGGGCATAAAGTTTTTGCAGTTGGAATAACTGTTGTAAGAGCATTGGAGACCCCTGTAACTACAAGAAATGAGGTAAAACCGTTTGAGGGTTGGACAAATAAATTTATATTCCCTCCATACGATTTTGCTATTCCTGATGCACTTGTAACCAATTTTCATCTTCCGTCTTCTACAATGCTCATGTCGGTTGCAGCATTTGGCGGCTTTGATAATGTTATGAATGCCTATAAGGTTGCACTTAAGGAGGGTTATTCGTTTGGCACATACGGAGACGCCATGCTTGTAATCTAAAATGCAAGGAGTGCAAATAGGTAAATTTACGATATAAAGAAAAAAATTATCCGTATAAATTGTTTTTTTACCCCGGTCTACATTAAGTTAGCCGGGGTTTTATGTAGTTTGTTATGGATGATTTGGTTTATATATGCGCATTGTCGCATATATTCAGGTATGAGCCGGTTGTGTGCAGAGAGTTGCTGGAAAACAGGGAGCCTGGTTATCTTTTTTCGCTTTCAAAAAAGGAGTTGGGGGAGTTGTTCCGTAACAGGCCAAATGTTGCGGATAAATTGTGCGATGCCGAATTGTTAGAGGGGTGCCGCAAAGATGTAGAATGGGCAAAAAGCAAAGGCGTTGAGGTGTTGGATATAACATCGGAACGATACCCTGTGATGCTTAAAGAGTGTAATGATGCCCCTTCCGTTTTATTCTATATCGGGAATGCCAATTTGAATGCGGCAGTGCCTATAGCTGTAGCCGGTACACGCATGGCCTCTTCCTATGGAAGGCAAATATGTAAAAGTATAGTATGTTCATTTACAGGTGATAATGTTTCAATTATAAGCGGAATGGCATTTGGAATAGATGCCTGTGCCCATAAAGCGGCCCTTGATGCCGATTTGCCAACCGTTGGAGTGCTCCCTTGCGGTATAGATATGATTTATCCGTCGGCACACAGGGATATGGCAAAAAGGATGCTTGAAAAAGGGGGACTTATTACTGAGTTCAGACCAGGAACAGGGGTGCGGCGGTGGCAGTTTGTAAAGAGAAACAGGATTATTGCGGGAATGGCCGGCTCGCTTATAATCATAGAGAGCAGGATAAAGGGGGGAGCAATGATTACTGCCGAGCTTGCAAATTCTTATGGAAGAGACGTGTATGCGGTGCCGGGACGTATTGGAGACACCAATTCTTATGGGTGTAATTATCTTATTTCTAAAAATATGGCTCAGATATATATGCCGGAGAGCGTAAAATTCTCAATGGGATTGAGTGCTGCATGCGAAAGACCTGCAAATATGCAGCCCGATTTATTTTTGTACGAAGATGATAAAAAGGAAAAAATATTGCTATCTTTAAAACTTGGTTCGGCTGTGGATATTGAGACTCTATGCAGAGATACGGGATTGGAATTTAATGAGGTGGCCTCTATTCTGCTTTCGCTTGAACTTGAAGGTATTATAACTGTGAAAAAAGGTAACCGATATGCATTGCTGTAAATTTATAGATACTCATACCCATCTTTACGATGAGGCTTTTGATACAGATTTGGAAGAGACTTTTGACAGAGTGAGGGCTGCGGGAGTAGAGTATTGTATATTTCCTGCCATTGATATGGCAAATTATACGAGGCAAACGTCTGTTGCAAAAAAATACAGGGGCTTTGTAAAGGAGGCTGCCGGTCTGCATCCTACCTCTGTTGGAGTAAACTGGAAGGAGGAGTTGGATTTTGTAAAGGAGAGGCTGAAAGAGAGAAACGGTAAGTCTCCAGTCTCTGATACAGCGGCTTGTGATGATATTTTTGAAAGGTATGTGGCTGTTGGTGAGATTGGTATAGATGGTTATTGGAGCAGGGAGTTCATGAATGAGCAGAAGATTGTTTTTGCAGAGCAGATATTGTTGGCGAATGAGTATAACCTGCCTGTTATAGTGCATGTGAGGGAGGGTATTGAGGAGGTGTTTGAGGTGCTTGAAAATCTGTCGGGAGTGGATATAAAGGGGGTATTTCATGCTTATTCGGGCAGTTACGAAACATATTTACGTCTTAAAAAATATGGCAATATAAAGATTGGAATAGGAGGGGTGGTTACATATAAGAACGCTGGAATTGCAAAAGTGTTGGAGAAGATTCCGTTAGAGGATATTCTGCTTGAGACAGATGCACCTTGGCTTACGCCTGTGCCTTTTAGAGGAAAGCGCAACGAAAGCACATATGTTAAGATTATTGCAGAGAAGGTTGCACAGATAAAGGGTTGCACGTTGGAAGAGGTTGCGCATATAACAACAGCCAATGCTGCAGAATTATTTGGATTGGATATTAACAGATAAGAGGCAGTTTATATATTTAGCACTATAAATTTGTAACATGAAAAACAGAGCGATTTTGCTTATTTATACCGGTGGTACAATAGGGATGAAGCAGGATGCCGATACCTTGGCTCTTGTTCCGTTTAATTTTGACCAGATAGAGGAAGAGGTGCCGGAACTTAAGAAGTTCGGATGCAGAATAGATTCGTATTCATTTAATCCTCTGATAGATTCATCTGATGTTGTGCCACAATTCTGGGTAGAATTGGTTGAACTTATACAGAAGAATTACGAAAAATATGACGGCTTTGTTGTTCTGCACGGAACAGATACAATGTCTTATTCCGCCTCTGCGGTAAGTTTTATGCTCGAAGATCTTGAAAAACCTGTTGTGTTTACAGGAAGTCAGTTGCCAATAGGTATGTTAAGGACCGACGGCAAGGAGAATCTGATCTCCTCTATTGAGATAGCATCGGCGAGAAGGGAAGACGGACGTGCTATGGTTCCTGAAGTGTGTATCTATTTTGAAAGCTACCTTTACAGAGGTAACCGTACCACAAAATACAATGCAGAAAACTTTAGAGCATTCCGTTCTGCAAATTATCCCGTTTTGGCAGAAGTTGGAATACATATAAAATACAATACGTCGTACATAAGATACCCTAATGAGTGGGGACGTCCGCTCAGGGTAAATAAAAATCTCGATAACAGAGTTGCTGTTCTTAAAGTGTTTCCCGGTATTACACAAGAGGTTATGGATGCTGTTATAGATACCAAAGGAATAAGGGGAATTATATTAGAGACATTCGGCTCAGGCAATGCACCTACAAGAGCACAGTTTGTAAACACTGTGAAAAGGGCTGTAGATAAGGGCCTGATAGTTCTTAATGTTACTCAGTGTCAGGCAGGAAGCGTAGATATGGATGCTTATGCAACAGGTGTTGCGCTAAAGAATGCCGGTGTTATAAGCGGCTATGATTCAACCTTTGAGGCCGCGTTGGCAAAATTATTTTTTTTATTAGGGCAAGAAGTTGATAACATGCGTGTTAAATGCAGGTTGGTTAAAAATTTAAGGGGAGAAATATCATTATAATTGCTCTATTTAAAATATTTTATGTACCTTGCGCGATATTTTATGTAGCAATACAATAACTATAACTATTTAAATACATTGTTTAATATTTTAATTACTCAAAAATTTATGAAAAAAGTTTTCATGACTTTGGCAGTGTTTGGCCTTGTAGCTATTGCTGCTGATTTTGCATTTGCTCAAGATTCTGCTGCAGAATTGCTTGCAGGTCAATCAGATGTTCCAGTGTACCAACAACTAAAAGCTAAATTCATCGAAGGTGGTGCTGGCTTTATGGGTGCAATCCTTTTGTGTCTTATCTTTGGTTTGGCTCTCGCTATTGAGAGAATCATTTACCTTAGCTTGGCTACCACAAACACTTCAAAATTGTTAGCAAACGTAGAGGAAGCTCTTAAAAACGGTGGCGTAGAGGCTGCTAAAGAGGTTTGCCGCAATACTCGTGGTCCTGTTGCAAGTATTTTCTATCAAGGTCTTAGCCGTGCAGATCAAGGCGTAGACGTAGTTGAGAAAGCTGTTGTTTCTTACGGTGGCGTTCAGATGTCTCAGTTGGAGAACGGTCTTTCTTGGATTCAATTGTTCATCACAACCTCTCCTTCATTGGGATTCTTGGGAACAGTGCTTGGTATGATTGCTGCATTCGACGCTATCGAGGTTGCAGGTGATATCTCTCCTAACATCGTTGCCGGCGGTATGAAAGTTGCGTTGATTACAACCGTAGGTGGTTTGATCGTTGCAATGATTCTTCAATTCTTCTATAACTATATCGTAGCTAAGATCGACAGCATCGTTCTTTCAATGGAAGACGCTTCTATCTCTTTGGTTGATATGGTTGTTAAATACGTTAAAAAATAATTTATACAATGAAATATATTAAATATGTATCAATATTGTTACTTGTAGCCTCTGCTATCCTTGCCGTTATTTTCTATGGCTCAGGATATTCAGACGGTATGGTAACAGCCATCATTAACTGGTCTATTGTACTTTCTTGCGTTGCATTGGTAGCTGCGGTATTGCTGCCTTTGTTCTTCAGCGATGGTAAAGGCAAGAAAGGCATGATAGTTAAAGTTGGCCTAATTGCTGTTCTTTGCGTTGTTTCATATCTGTGTGCAAACGGTGCAGCCGTTGAGGGCAGTAGAGTTGAAGCAACCGAAGCAACTTGGAAATACACTGATGCCGGATTGATTCTTACTGGAATTCTATTTGTTATTGCAGTAGCTGCTATCTTCCTTGGCTCATTTATCAGTAAGGTTTATAATAAATAGTAATTCAGATATAACACAATTAGATTATGGCAATTAAAAGAAATGCAGAAGGTATCAACGCCTCATCATCGGCCGATATTGCGTTCTTGCTACTAATCTTTTGGTTGACTACAACAACAATGAATTCCGATAAAGGTCTTCAGCGTCGTTTGCCCCCTATGCCTGATGAGAATCAGAAACAAGAGGATGTAAAAGTTAACCGTAGAAATATCATCCAGGTGAAGATTAACTCAAACGATAGAATTATCGCAGGAGGTCAGATCATGGAGATTTCTGAGATTAAGGACAAGATTGTAGAATTCGTAACCAATCCGATGAATCTTGATAATCTTCCTGAAAAGGAGATGAAAGAGATTGAAGGATTTGGCCAGTATCCGGTTTCTAAAGGTGTTGTATCATTGCAGAATGACCGCGGAACAAGTTATAAGTCTTATCTGCAGGTTCAGAATGAGCTTGTAAAGGCATTTAACGAAATTCGTGACGATTTTGCAGTGAAGAATTACGGCAAGAAATATAATGCATTGGATGAAGACAAACAGAAAATTGTTCGTGATGCTATCCCGCAGAGTATTTCGGAGGCCGAGCCAAAAGATGTTAGTAAACGTAGATAATTAGGAGGATATAATATATGGCAAAATTTAGTAGAGGTGGTAAAAAAGAGGTTCCACCAATGTCAACCTCATCTCTTCCTGATATCGTATTCATGTTGCTGTTCTTCTTTATGGCAACAACACAGTTGAGAGACGAGACCGCGCTTGTATCCGTAAAACTTCCACAGGCATCTGAGATTGCAAAGTTGGAAAGAAAGGATTTGGCGTCTTACATAAACATAGGTACTCCTGTTCTTTCTAAACAGGCAGAGTTTGGTACAGAGGCACGTATTCAGTTGAACGATTCATTTAAGTCTAAAGATGATATCCGTGACTTTATCGCAGCTGAACGTGAGAATTTGAGTGAAGCAGACAGAACATTCATGACAGTTGTAATTAAAGCTGACGAAAATGTTCGTATGGGTATTATTACCGACGTTAAACAAGAGTTGAGACGTTGTTCTGCACTTAAAATCATGTACTCTGCAAACCAGGGTTCTCCGAGCGGAAACTAATACCGTGTAGCAGATATTTGAGGCAACCGTTTTCGGTTGCCTTTTTTTTTGTACCTTTGATGTTGCTTTTATACAATGTATAAAGCTTTTATAATGTTTTAAATCAAATAAATATAAGTTTTTATGAAACAGTTTTCATTAAGAGCAATGTCATTGGTCTTGGCAGCTCTGTTTGTATTTGCGTCTTGCGGCTGTAAGCAAGACAAGAAGGCCAAATATGTATTTTACTTTATAGGTGACGGTATGGGATTCTCTCATGTAGCTTTGACTGAGGCCTATAATGCTGTGCAAGATGGCAAAATAGGAAGTGAACCTTTGTGCTTTACCCAATTTCCTGTAATGGGTATGGCTACAACCTACTCTGCCAGCAATATGATAACATGTTCTTCTGCAGCAGGAACAGCATTGTCTACTGGTGCAAAGACCAAGAACGGAATGTTGGGCATGGCTCCGGATTCTTCTAATCTGGAGAGTATTTCGTATAAGATTCATGATGCCGGCTACAAAGTGGGTATTATGACAACCGTTACTATAGACCATGCTACTCCGGGTGCTTTTTATGCACACTCGGCAGCACGCAGCGATTATTATACAATTGCAACCCAATTGCCTGAGACCGGTTTTGAATTCTTTGGCGGCGGTGGATTCGGAGGCCTTAAAAAACAGGGAGATAGAAAACCTATCTACGATATAGTTGCTGAGAACGGATATGTTGTAGCATTTGGTAAAGAGGATTTTGCTGCAAAGAAAAAGGATGCAGAGAAGATAATCTATTTCCAGGAAAAAGAGAAGTCTGCCGATATATTGCCTTATGCTTTTGTACGTGAGGAGAACGATTTGAGCCTTGCAGAGGTTGTAGAGAGTGCAATAGAGGTGCTTGATAATGAGAAAGGTTTCTTTATTATGGCCGAGGGCGGACAGATAGATTGGGCCGCACATGCAAATGATATTACAAATACCATTCATGAAACAATTGATTTTGACGAAGCTATAAAGGTTGCATACAATTTTTATCTTAAACATCCGGATGAAACTCTTATTGTTGTAACTGCCGACCATGAAACAGGAGGTGTAACATTAGGTAGAACAAAAGGTTATACATTTGATTTGACCCTTGTTCCGCAAAAGGCGGTTTCTGCATCTAAAGAGGATAAGAATGTTGATAACTATATGGAGCAGATGCCTGCAGATTCGCTTTCAAAGGCTGCCAAGATTGGTTGGACCACAAGTTCACATACCGGTGGCGCAGTTCCTGTATTTGCAGTTGGTGCAGGCAGTGGAAAATTTGCCGGCAGAATGGACAATACAGATATTCCTAAGAGAATTATTGAATCTATGGGAATTGCCTGGTAATATATGTTTATGAATTTTATAAAAAAAATTATAACTGCTGCAGTATTGCTAACCTGTCTGTATGTAGGCTCGGTATGCGGTATTGCAGCAGAAAAGTATACGCTATATCCCAAGCATGAGTTTAGAGGAGCATGGCTGCACATTGTTGGCAATAAAACAATTGCAACCATGACAACAGAGGCTGTGCAGCAGATGTTGCTCAAGACTTTGGATTCTCTTGAACTGTCGGGATGTAATGCTGTGATTTTTCAGGTGAGGCCAACGGCCGATGCCTTTTATGCTTCTGATATAGAGCCATGGAGCCGTTATCTTACAGGAGTTCAGGGTAAGGCTCCGAATCCTTATTGGGACCCTCTGCAATTTATGATAGAGGAGAGCCATAAACGAGGAATGGAACTGCATGCTTGGTGTAATCCTTATAGGGTAACCTTGGAAGAGGATGATGAGTTAAGTAATAATCACCTCTATTTTAAGAATCCCAAAATTTTTGTAAAACACGGCAAGCAGCTCTATTTTAATCCCGGAGAACCGGCTTCACGTGAGCATGCGGTTAGCGTAATTTCTGATATAGTGAGCCGTTATGATGTGGATGCAATTCATTTTGATGATTATTTTTATCCTTATCCTATTGAGGGAGAAGAGTTTGATGATGAAGCAGCATTCCGTGAATACGGTCCTGGACAAGGTTTCTCTAAGGCTGAACAGAAAGGCGATTGGCGCAGATATAATGTAACGCTGCTTATAAAAGAGCTGTCGGATTGCATAAAATCAATAAAACCGTGGGTGAGATTTGGCATAAGTCCGTTTGGTATTCACAGAAATAAAAAAGATACTCCCGACGGCAGCGGCAGCGATACCGATGGCCTTTCTAATTATGAGCAACTTTTTGCCGATGTGCCGCTTTGGGTAAAAAAGGGGTACATAGATTATAATGTTCCGCAGATTTATTGGAAAATAGGACATCCTAAGGCTGATTATGAGGTGCTTATAAAGTGGTGGAATAATAATACGCCAAAAGGACATCTGTATGTAGGACAGAATATTTCTACGTTTAAGGAGAAAGATTTAAAGAATCCTAAAACAACCCAGATGGCCAGAAAGATGCAGCTTGTAAGGCAGTTGCCTAATGTGCATGGAAATGTGTGGTGGCCGGGATGGTCGATAGTGCGCAATAATTGTAATATTGCAGACAGTCTTATTGCAAAGTATCAGAAATATCCGGCACTTGTGCCTGCATATAAGGGTTTGGATTCAAAAGCACCTAAGGCGGTGGAGCATATTTGTAAAGATGGCAGAATCATAAGATGGAGTCAGAGCAGTGCCCAGGCCGAAGATCCTATGCAGAAAGCCCTGTTTTACGTGGTTTACTGTTTTCCTAATGGTGTTGAGGCAAATACCGCCAATATGGCCAATCCAAAGTATATAAAGAAGATTACGGATAAATGCGAGTATAATGTTATAGAGGAGAATCCGGAACATGGGGCCGGATGCAAGTATTGTGTTACAATCATAGACAGATGCCGGAATGAAAGCGGACCGTCTGAAATTCTCTGGTATTAATATATTTTATTTATGAAAAAGATATTTTTATTGGCTTTAAGCCTGTTTTTATCACTTACAATGTTTGCACAGGAGAAGAAGTACTCTGAGCATTATTATGAACGTTATGCTCTGTTTGAACAAGAGACACCTATTACCAAGTATGATATTGTACTTTTGGGCGATAGCCTTACAGAGGGGGGTGATTGGAGCAGTTATTTCCCTAAAACCGAGGCCAAACTAAAGAAAAAAGGTGGAGCAATACGCAATAGGGGTATTGTGGGAGATACTGCAGAGGGCATTGCCGACAGACTTGAACAGATAACACCCGGACAGCCGTATAAATTGTTCTTTTTATGCGGAGCCAATGATGTAAGTCATAATCTCTCGGTAGATACCATTGTTGCACGTATAGAGAATGTGCTGTGCAGTATTAAAGAGAAATCTCCAAAGACAAAGATTTATCTGCAGAGCATGCTTCCGTTTAACGAAAGTTTTAAAAGGTATAAAAATCTGAATGGTAAAACCTATATGGTTGCTCTTATAAATGCAGAGTTGGAGAAGATGGCCAAGAGGCATAAGATTACATTTATAAATCTGTATCCGCTCTTTCTCGAAGAGGGAACAGAGAATTTAAATCCAAACATTACGGCAGACGGTCTTCATCTTAAGAAAGAGGGCTACGAAATCTGGAGCAATGCTATAGCCGGGTATGTAAAGTAGCTGTAAGGTTAGATAAAAGAGTATTTAAAAACGGGAAGAGTGTTGTTAAATAGCACTCTTCTTTGTATTTTTGCGAGTTGCAATTAGTAAGCTGTCTTTGAATTAAAGGCAGTGCCTAAAAAATTTAGATTTTTAAATTATGAGCGAAATTAAAAGAAAGACGGTATCCTGTTTACTGAAAGAGGCTCCAGGTAGTGAAGTCTTGGCAAAAGGTTGGGTAAGAACAAAAAGAGGTAACAAGAATGTGGCATTCATTGCGTTGAATGACGGTTCTTCTGTAAATAATATACAAATAGTTTGCGATACAGCCAATTTCTCGGAAGAGTTGTTGAAAGATATAACTACAGGAGCGTGTATTGCTGTAAAAGGCTCTTTGGTTGAGTCTATGGGTAAAGGTCAGAGTGTTGAAATTCAGGCAAAGGAGATAGAGATATACGGAAAGGCAGATCCTGAGACCTATCCTTTGCAGAAGAAGGGTCACAGCATGGAGTTCTTGCGTGAAATCGCTCATTTGAGACCGCGTACAAATACTTTCGGATGTGTATTGAGAATAAGGCATGCAATGGCTTTTGCAATACATAACTATTTTAATTCAAAAGGATTCTGTTATTTGCATACTCCTCTTATTACAGCTTCTGATTGCGAGGGTGCAGGTGCAATGTTTCAGGTAACCACTATGGACTTGAATAACGTACCTAAAACAAAAGAGGGAGATGTTGATTTCTCACAAGATTTTTTTGGCCGTCAGACCTCTCTTACAGTAAGCGGTCAGCTCGAAGGTGAGCTTGGCGCAATGGCTTTAGGCAGCATTTATACATTCGGTCCTACATTCCGAGCCGAAAATTCAAATACTCCGCGTCATCTTGCCGAGTTCTGGATGGTAGAGCCTGAGGTTGCATTCAATGATATTACAGACAATATGGATCTTGCCGAGGATTTTATAAAATATCTTGTAAAATATGCGCTTGACAATTGCATGGATGACCTCAAATTCTTGAATGATATGTTTGATAAGGAGCTTATATCGCGTCTGCAGGGGGTAGTGGAGACAGAGTTTGTAAGGCTTACATATACAGAGGGCGTTAAGATTCTTGAAGAGAGTGGCGTTAAGTTTGAGTACCCTGTGGGTTGGGGTATAGATTTGCAGAGCGAGCATGAAAGATACCTTGTAGAGAAACACTTTAAGAAACCGGTTATCCTTACAGATTACCCTAAAGATATAAAGGCATTCTACATGAAGCAGAATGAGGATGGTAAAACTGTGCGTGCAATGGATGTGCTCTTCCCTAAAATCGGTGAGATAATAGGTGGTTCGGAGCGTGAGGCGAGTCTCGAAAAATTGGAGGCCAGAATTGCCGAACTGCAAATGGATACACGCAATTTGTGGTGGTATATAGATACCCGCCGTTTTGGAACAGCTCCTCATAGCGGATTCGGCCTTGGATTTGAGCGTCTGTTGCTGTTTGTAACCGGGATGGCTAATATAAGGGATGTTATTCCATTCCCTCGTACACCAAAATCTGCAGAATTTTAAAATATAATACTACCCAATATGCTTATAATAGGAATAGCAGGAGGTACAGGCTCCGGAAAGACCACTGTAGTTAGCAAGTTAAAAGAATTGCTCAGAGATGAGGATTTTGCCGTAATTCCTCAGGATGCGTATTATAAAGATAGCAGTCATCTTACAGAAGAGGAGAAGGCTGTGCATAATTTTGACCATCCAGATTCTATAGATTTTGACTATCTTAACGAACATATAAAGGCTCTTAAAAGCGGACACTCTATAGAGCAGCCTGTTTATTCTTATGTAACATGTTCCCGTTCAAAAACCGAGACTGTTCCTGTAAAACCTGCTCACATAATTATAGTTGAAGGTATTCTTATTTTTACATGTGAGAAGTTGAGGGATATGTTGGATGTTAAGGTTTTTGTAGATGCAGATGCAGATGACCGCCTTTCTCGTGTAATTGCCCGCGATATTGTGGAGAGGGGAAAGACCGTAGATTGGGTGTTGCGCAGATATGAGCAGACCGTAAAGCCAATGCACTTGCAGTTTATAGAGCCGAGCAAGCGGTATGCCGATATTATAATTCCGCAAGGAGGTCATAATCAAGTGGCTATAGATATGCTGCATGCCATTATAGAGAAGGCATTAAAGGAGACATGTTCAGAAAAATAAGGGAATTCATATATACGAAAGTGCTCAATACCAAGGAGCGCAGGATTGGATTTTATTCAACGGTAGTGTTTCATTTAGTTGTAATTATAATCCTGCTCGCCACTACAATAAATAACATTGTTGCGGAGGAGACTGCTTTCGTTTTGGATTTTACCGGATTGGAGGAGATGGAGCAGAGGGTTAAGGTTGAGGAGATTAAAGTTAAGGCGCAGCAGGAGGTAGAAGATTTGCTGGCCGGCAGAGCTCCGTCGGGTTCTTCTTATAGAAATGTTGCCGTAGACCGTAGCAGTGGCAGAAATTTGAGGGATGACAGGCATAAGAATCCCTCTCAGGTGTATGAAGAGGCGCGTGAATTGCAGCGTAAACTCGACGAATCACGCCGTCAGGCTCTGCTTGAACAGGGAAGTGATGATGTTGCAGACCCTTCACGTAACGATAACAGCAAGAAGGCAGAGACCTATAAAGGCCCTTCTGTAATTTCTTATACGTTAGATGGTCGCAAGGCCCAGTCTTTACCTGTTCCGGTTTATAAATGTTATGGAGGTGGCGATGTGAGCGTGCGTATTACCGTTAACAGAAAAGGGTATGTGGTTGATGCTGCTGTTATTGAGAGCACTTCTACTTCGTCCGACGGTTGTATTATAAGGGCGGCGGTTGATGCTGCAAAAAGGAGTCGCTTCAGAGCCTCCGCAAGTGCTCCGGAAAGGCAGATTGGCGAGATTGTGTACAGATTTATAGCGCAGTAATATTGTAATATTTGAAAGTGTGAGCAAGAAACGGATATTGATAACAGGGGCAGCCGGCTATATAGGTTCGCATACTATAGTTGAGTTGGTGCAGGCCGGGTACGATATTGTTGGCGTAGATAATTTTTGCGCCTCTTCTCCTGCTGTGTTAGATGGTATTGCAGATATTATTGGTCGCAAAATTGATTTTGTAGAGGCGGATTGCACAGATTACAATGCTTTTGAGACTGTATTTAAAAAATACGATGATATTGTTGCTGCTGTGCATTTTGCGGCATATAAAGTTGTTAATGAGAGTTTTGGTACTCCGTTGGAGTATTATGATAATAATTTGCGCAGCCTTATTAATCTGGTAAGGCTTATGAAAGAGAGGGCAATGTTGGCCAATATTGTTTTCTCTTCGTCGGCCGCGGTTTACGGTCAAGTGCCTGAAGAGGCTTTACCTATATTGGAAACCACACCTCTGCAGCCGGCAACTTCTCCTTACGGACGCACAAAACTGATTTGCGAAGAGATATTGCAGGATAGCGTAAAGGCGTATGATAATCTGCATGTAACCTCTTTGAGATATTTTAACCCTATAGGAGCGCATCCGAGTGCCAAAATAGGGGAGTATTCGCATGGTGTTCCGCAGAATATAGTTCCATATATAACCCAGACGGCTGCGGGAATGAGGGAGTGCCTTAACGTTTTTGGCAATGATTATAATACTCCCGACGGCTCTTGTATAAGGGATTTCATTTATGTGGTAGATCTTGCCAAAGCGCATGTAAAGGCAATAGAGAGAATGCTTGCAAGCAGTATAAAATGGGATGTATTCAATATTGGAACAGGCTCGGGCGTATCGGTGCTGGAGCTTGTAAAAGCTTTTATGAGTGCAACAGGAATAAAGCTTAATTATAAGATTGCAGACAGGCGTGAGGGTGATATTGTTGTTTCTTATGCAAATGCCGACAAGGCCTGTCGGGAACTTGGATGGTGGGCAGATACGCCTTTGGAAGAGATTCTGCTCAGTGCATGGAAGTGGCAACAGCAGTTACTAAAGCATACAGGAAAGCAGATGTAGAGAATTATCTTAAAAGAATAGGTAATCTTACCAACTGTTTTTGGTAACATTACCTATTCTTTTAAGTGCTTGTGGTGTAGCTCTTTACTCTATGCTTTTAAGGGCTTTTGAGATTCTGCCGAGAGTCTCCTCTTTTCCAAGGAAATAGATTATATCGGCTATTCCCAGGCCTTTGGCTTCGCCAACAAAGAACAGACGCAAGGTGTTCATTATTGCTCCCATTTTCCACTCATTCTCCTTTATGTAACCGGTAAGGCTCTCTTCTATATTATGAACAGCAGCCTCTTTGTCCTGTGCAACCGCATTGTAATCCTCTACCTGAGCCTCAGTGGAATTAATGTCGGTTATCTGCATAGACTCTATGAAAGCCTGTACTTTCTTTATGTTTTCTATATTTTCTGGCGTGCAGAATTTTGAAACATCCTTTTGCGCATAACTCTCAGGTGCAATAAAGAAATAGTGGCTTATATCCCAAAAATCCTTTACAAAATGGGCGCGTTCCTTTATAAGTGCGCATAACTGTTCTACGTAATTGAACGAGAATTTGCGGTTTGCAAAGTCGTTAGACAGAGATACTCCTTTTTCTACAACTATTCCCTGTTCTGCAAGAATTTCTGCAAATTGTGTAGCCAAAGCCTGTGGAGTTTGCTTTCTCAAATACTCCTGGTTAAACCATTTTGCTTTGTCGGGATTGAATTTAGCACCTGATTTGATTACTCTTTCTAAAGAGAAAGCTCCAATCAACTCCTCCAAAGTAAACAGTTCCTGCTCTGTGCCGGGATTCCATCCTAAAAGAGCAAGCATATTTACAAATGCCTCAGGATAGTATCCATCTTCGCGGTAGCCTCTCGAAACTTCTCCCTCTGCGTTTACCCATTTGAGTGGGAAAACCGGAAATCCTAAACGGTCTCCGTCTCGTTTGCTTAGTTTGCCCTTGCCGTCGGGTTTTAGAAGAAGAGAGAGGTGTGCAAAGCGAGGTTGTGTCTCTTGCCAGCCGAAAGCCTCATAAAGCAGGTAATGGAGCGGGAGAGAAGGCAGCCACTCTTCGCCTCTGATAACCTCGGTAATCTCCATGAGATGGTCGTCTACAATATTTGCAAGGTGATAGGTTGGCAGTTCGTCGGCTGCCTTCCATAATACTTTGTCGTCTAATGTGTTGGTGTTCATCTCTATATGGCCGCGTATAAGATCGTCCATTTTAACAACTCGGTTTTCAGGATTTTTAAATCTTATAGTCCAGTTGTTTGTTGTGGCAAGCAACTCTTTAACCTCTTCTGCATTAAGCGTAAGAGAGTTTCTAAGCTCTTTGCGGGTCTGGTAATTGTATATGAAAGTGCTTTTGTTGGCCTCTGCCTCTTTTCTTTTTGCATCGAGTTCTTGAGCAGAATCAAAAGCATAGTATGCGAATCCGTTTTTTACAAGCTCCTCTGCGTATGCCCTATATATGGGTTTGCGCTGCGATTGCCTGTATGGTGCATGCGGATGCTTTTCAGATGGAGTCTCTACAACATTTCCTTGTGCATCAACACCTTCATCGGGATAAATTCCGCACCATTTTAACGATTCTATGATATATTTTTCTGCTCCTGGAACAAATCTCTGAGAGTCTGTATCTTCTATTCTTAGAATAAAATCTCCACCTGCCTGCTTGGCATACAGATAGTTATATAAAGCGGTCCTTACTCCGCCCATGTGAAGCGGCCCTGTAGGACTCGGAGCAAATCTTACTCGTCTTTTTCTCTCTGTCATAATATTCTCTTTTAATAATTAATTATCAATTAACACTCTCCGGAGCGGTAACAAGAATTTTATCTATCCTCACGCCGTCCATGTCTATAATTTCAAACTTGAAACCCTCCCACAGGAGAATTTCACCCTGTTTTGGAATATGTTCAAGAACTTCGAGCACAAGGCCGCCTACTGTATTGTAATTGCCTTGTGTATAAAGCTCTTCACGTTCAAAATATTGTAGAAAGTCATATATTGGGCAGTGCCCGTCTACCAGATAGCCGTTATTGTCGGCCCTCTTTATTATATCCGGCTGCTCTGCCGCGCCATCTATGCTTCCTACCAATCCCTCTAAAATATCCCTTAATGTAATCATACCCTGACAGCTCCCGAACTCATCGCATATCAAGGCTTTGCTTATATGCTGAGACTTCATCTCTTCAAGAGCTTTGTATACGCTCATGTTCTCATGAAAATATACTGCCGGACGAATTACCTTACTTAATGAAAAATCATCTTCATATATTTTGAATATCAAATCTTTGAGTGTTACAACTCCCAAGATTTTATCAAAAGTCCTGTCTATTACCGGATAGCTTTCGTAGAGTTGCTCCTCTAATGTGCGGCGCAATTCGTCTCTGCTCATGTTTACATCGAGGGCGGTAACATTTGAGCGGTGTGTCATTATAGAACTTATGCGCAGGTCTCCGAGCATGAATACTCGTTCTACAATATCCTGTTCCACTTCCTGAACCTCTCCATCTTTAGTCCCCTCTTCAACCATTGACTTTATCTCCTCTTCGGTTACCTTGTTGTTATCTTCTTTGAGATTAAGCAATCCGAATATTGCGGCAGTGCTTTTGGAAAGTATCCATACAAAAGGAGTTGCCGCTACCGAAAGCCAATACATAGGGCGGGATACAATTTTGGCAGTACTGTTAGCCGCGCTCATTCCAATCCTCTTTGGAAGAAGCTCGCCAAATACAAGTGTGAGATAAGTTACGGCTACAACAATCGCAGATTGGGCCGTTGCATGGGCGTATTGCTCAGAAATGCCTATTCCTTTGAGAAATACGGCAAAATATTCTGCAAGTACGCTTCCGGAATAGAGACCTGTGAGAATGCCTATAATAGTTATTCCTATCTGTACTGTGGAGAGAAACTTATCAGGTTCTTCTGCCAGTTCAAGGGCTTTTTTGGCAGCCTTGCTGCCTCTCTTTATTTCGTTGGAGAGATAGCTCTTCCTTACGGAGATGAGTGCGATTTCAGACATCGACAAAACTCCGTTAAGAATTATAAGGAATAATATGATAAACAATTCGTTCATCCGGTATTAAAAATTATTATCAGTCTTGAGTCTGGTGCAAAAAGCTGTTGTTGCTGCTCAAGTGCTGCGAACCGTTAATCTCCTCTATCTTCATATTTCCGGCCGGTTGCTCTTCGTGCTGTCGTGTTGTTTCGAGCTCCTCCTGAATTTTGCGGTTACGTCTTAAGTAAGCAGGTTGTGTCTCTAATTTTACTATATCGTCTCCGTTTTCAAGAATAAGAACAGGCTTGCCCGGGCCTCTTTTATATGATTGATAAGGTTTTACATGGGAGGCTTCTTCTTTTTGAACATAAACCTCCTCCTGGTCTTCCTCTTGAGGGGTAAGCGTCACTTTGTCGTCACTGTTTTTAGTGTCGTAGTCGTAATTATCACTTATTCCAGGAATATTTATGCGGGTTACATGTTGCGGAATCGCATCTGAGCCGCCATAAACATTTCCTATAATTATTCTGTCGTTATCCTCCTCTATATCTAATTGAGGCAGTCCGTTAATTTCAAAACCTGTTGCTATAACAGTAACGTTTATATTCTCTCCAAGTTCTGAATTTATAGCCGTACCTCTCTTGAATGAAGAGGCGTTACCTGTAAAATTATTTACAATCTCCAATATTTGGGCAAATTCGCTCATTTTTGGAGCATGCTCTTTAGACGATGTTATATTAACAAGAACTCCTTTGGCTGTTTTTAAATCACAGTCGCTCAAAAGCGGTGATTCAAATGCCATCTCAACAGATTTGGCTATTCTGTCGGGTCCTTTTGCAGTACCTGTTCCTATCAAGGCCATTCCACTGTCTTTGAGTGTCATTTTTATATCTGCAAAGTCTATGTTCAGTTGTCCAGGTTTGGTTATAAGCTCCGATATACTTTTTACGGCATTGCACAATACCTCATCTACTTTTGGGAATGCCTCATAGATGTTAAGGTCTCCATAGACTTTGTAGAGTTTCTGGTTATCTATTATAATAAGGCTGTCTACATGCTTTTTAAGCTCTTTTATGCCGAGTACAGCTCTCTTGAGAAACTCTTTGCCTTCGTCTCTAAACGGAATGGTAACAACACCTACAGTGAGTTTGCCCATTTTTTTTGCAATCTCGGCAATTACAGGAGATGCTCCCGTTCCGGTGCCTCCGCCCATTCCTGCGGTAATGAATACCATTTCTGAGTCGTCACTGAGAAGTTTCTCTATCTGATCTATGCTGTTGAGAGCGGCACGCCTTCCGTTATCAGGTATACATCCGGCACCCAAGCCTTTTTCTCCTAAACATATTTTTATTGGAACATCGCTTATGTTAAGAGATTGCTTGTCGGTATTGCAAATTACAAATTCAATATCCTGAATCTTTTGCCGGAACATCTCGGTAACAGCGTTACATCCTCCTCCACCTACTCCAATAACCTTTATGATGGATTTGGCTTCGGTCCAATCGGTAGGAACCGGAGTTGCATTATTGTCTGAAAAAATACTCATCATAATTATGCCTGATTATCTTGACTGTTAAACATATTGTTTGTGTTGAAGGTGTTGGTTATTCTTTCCCAGAAAGATACGCGGCTTTTGCCTGCCTTTTCTGCCGGGGTCTGCTTTGCAGTTTTATCTGCATCCGCTTCAACCGTAACTTCTGCTTCTACAGATTGTTGCTCTTCTGTATTCTCAAATATATTGCCATAATTTATTTCAGAACCGGTATCTATCTTCTCTCCGCGCATGACCTTTTCAAATCCCTGAAGGATTAATCCTACAACAGTAGACTGAGACGGTGCAAACACATCATTTAAAGAGTCTGACGTAATACTCTCCTGCGGATATGCAACGCGGGTTTCAAGACCTGTTACCGCGTTTGCCAGCTGGCATATATTTAACATTTGCGAGCTTCCGCCGGTAATTACGAGTCCTGCCTGGAGCATATTCTTGAATCCGGATCTCTCTATCTCATAATCTACAGCCTCAAATATCTCCGACATACGTGCCTCTATAATTCCAGACAATACTCCAAATGAGATTTCGCGGCTCTCTCTTCCGCCTATTCCAGGGATTACTATTGTCTTTTTAGGTGCGTATGCGCTAAAACATGTACCATGTTGTACTTTAAGCTGTTCTGCATGTTTAGAAGATACGCTGCAGCCCATGCGTATATCTTCTGTTACAGAATTTCCGCCAAACGGAATAACAGCAGCATGTCTTATAATATTATCCTGGATAATAAGCAAATCCGATGTTCCGCCTCCTATATCAAGCATTGCAACTCCAACCTCGCGCTCTTCGTCTGTAAGTACGGCTTTTGCAGAGGCAAGCGGCTCCAATACTATTTCGCGCACTTTAAGTCCCGCTCTGTTTATTACATTATTACTGAACTGTGCAGAGTTGCTCTTTCCTATAAAGAGCTTGAAGTTTGCGTTAATCTGCTGTCCCATCATTCCTACAGGCTCTGTAATACCCATATAGTCATCTATATTGTATGACTGTGGAATAACATGTAGAACCTTTTCGCCATTTTGCATATATGTGCCGTAAACACTCGATGTCATTGAGTCTATTTCTTCTTGGGTAATAAGCTCTTCCGGGTCTTTGCGGGTTATCTGTGTGGCACTTGAGGCACAACGTATATTCTGTCCGGCTATGCCTACAAAAACTTCTTTGAGCTTGTATCCTATTGCATTCTCAACATTGCGTAGTACGGGCAACATAGAGTCGAGTACATGTTGAATGTTTATAACTTCTCCTCTCATAACCCCTTTTGACGGAGCCGAGCTGTGAGCAATTATCTTTATGCCGTTGGTGGTCTTTTCTCCAACTGCACAAACTACTTTTGTAGTTCCTAAATCGATGGCTGCTATAAGGTTTTTCATGGCTGTGTTGTTATATGTCAATTGCTATATTTTACTGTTGTTTATTTTTCTTTTTATCCTTGTTTAATTTGCAGATTATCTGATTTTTATATTTTAGATTTACTGCGGAGTATCTGTTCCATCCCTCATAAGGGGCAATGTTTTTATAGAATGCCAGCAATCTGTCGAATTTTGATTCTATGTTGCTGAGATCTCCTATTATTATATGTTGGTTACCCACTTTTGGGCAAAGTATTATATCTCCGTTATTCTCTACATATATCTGCTCTATCATTGCATTCCAGAATGGATTTTCCTCTATGAATACGCCTAATTTTATTATCTGCCCAATCCAATCATCTCCATCTTCGAGTATCTTTCCGCGGTGCTCGGCATTTATTATAATTGGAATATGTCCTGTTACAATAGGCACATAAGAGGAAAAACTTTTTACCAACGGAAATATATATCCTGTTCTGTCTACATAAAAGCCGCCGTTTTCTGTCTGGATACGCAACAATGGTTTGCGTTGTGTAACGTCTACAGATAATACACCGTTTCTGGTTATGCTAACCTGCGACTCTTTTATGGCACTTCTCCTGTTGAGCAGGTTCTCTATATTGCCCAAATCTATATCGATTCTCCTCTTCCCTAATGGTTGTCCTCCAAATTCCTCTATAATGTCAATCACTTCTGATTTGGTTACAAATTTATTCTGCGCACTGTCGAGCAGCCTTACAGATATATGTTTGCATACCTCCTTATCCTTTGCTGCATTGTGCAATCTTGCGGCAAAGAAGAAGTAGGCTCCCAAAGTAAGAATCAGGAGAGACCATCCGGTATATGTGAGAATCTTTTTAAACATTTCTTTCTGCAAGCATCTTTTCTATAGGTCCTATAAGACGGTCTATATCACCGGCTCCAAATGTTACGAGTATGTCTATATCCCTGTCTTTAAGGTAATCCATCAGGTTTTCTTTATTTATCTGTATCTTGTTATCTATGGTTACTTTATCAAAGATTATTTTTGATGTAACCCCCTCTATAGGCAATTCCCTTGCCGGGTATATGTCGAGGAGGATAAGCTCGTCCAATGCGCTAAGACTATGAGCAAAATCGTCTGCAAAATCGCGTGTGCGAGTATAAAGATGCGGTTGGAATATTCCGCATATTTTGCGTCCCGGAAACATATTCCTTATTGAACCTATTGCAGAAGAGAGCTCTTTTGGGTGGTGCGCATAGTCATCTATGTATGCAACTTGCGGTGTGTTAAGATGTATATCGAGCCTTCTCTCAACTCCGCAGAAATTTTTTAAGGCATGTTTTATCTTTTCAGGAGCAACACCTCCTAAAAGGGCGCATGCCGAGGCTGCAATGGCATTTTCTGCATTAATCCATCCCGGAACACCCATTACACAATCCTCTATTATTCCCGACGGATGGTGCAAATTAAACTTAAAATAGCCCCCCTGCAGAATTTCTATATCGGAAGCACAGAAATCTGCCTGCTCGTATAGTGCATAAGTGAATATCTTTGCCTTTACATCCTGCAAAGAGAGAGAGATTCCCTTCTTCATTATAAGGTATCCGTGCGGCTTTATCTGTGATGCAAAATCGGCAAAAGCCTTGCGTATTGTGCCGGTATCGCCGTAAATATCGAGGTGGTCTGCATCGGTAGAAGTTATAACTGCAATCTCCGGGTAGAGCTGAAGGAATGAACGGTCAAATTCATCGGCCTCGGCAACTATTACCGGATTCTTGCTCAATAACAGATTTGTATGATAATTCTTTGATATTCCACCCAAGAAGGCAGAACATCCGGTGCCTGAGTTTGTATATATGTGGGCAAGAAGCGTGCTTGTTGTGGTTTTTCCGTGAGTGCCGGCTATTGCAAGGCATGTGCACTCTGCTGCAATTTCTCCCAAAGCTCTTGAACGTTTTACGGTTCGGTATCCGTGCTCCATTACATATACAAGCTCTCCCATATCTTTAGGTACGGCGGGGGTGTATATAACCAAAGTCTCATCAATATTCTTTGGAATAAAAGACGTGTCATCTGTATAATGCACGGAGATACCCTCGGCTTCCAATGCCCTGGTGAGTTTTGACTCGGTTTTGTCGTATCCGCTCACGTTATATCCCGCATGTTTGTAATAGCGGGCTATTGCGCTCATTCCTATTCCGCCTATTCCTATAAAATATACACTCTTCATCTCTGCTATTTAACTGTTTTTGCCAATTTAATGCACTCCGCGGCAATTACACGCGCCGCATCCGGCCTGGCCATTGTAAGAATATTCTTTTCAAATTTCTCTATCTCCTGCTTGTTGTCTAAAAGCCCTCCGATACACTCAAAGAGCTTCTCTTTGGCCTCGGCATCTTTAACCATAAGAGCCGCATCCTTTTTTACCAATGCCATGGCATTGTGGGTCTGATGATCCTCTGCAACTACAGGCGATGGCACAAAAACCGTACATTTGCCTGCTGCGCACAGTTCAGATATTGTTCCTGCTCCGGCTCGGCTTACAACCACATCTGCAACGGCATACGCCAAATCCATTCTCTTTATGAAGTCGGAATAAAAGACGTTGCTGTTGTTGATTCCTCTCATAAACCTGTCGGTCTCGTCTTTATAAAATTTACCGCACTGCCATATAACCTGACAGCCATTCTCTCTGCTTTCCGAGAAAAGTCCCCCCTTTGAAAGCTCCTGTTGCATACACTCATTGAGAGTTCTGCATCCCAAACTTCCTCCTACAACAAATACGGTCTTTTTGCCGGGGGCGAGGTTGTAATACCTGTAACCCTCCTCTTTAAGCTGTTGGGTTGCCTCTCCAATATCTTTACGGATAGGATTTCCTGTAAGCATTATAAGCTCTTTAGGAAAAAATCTCTCCATCCCTTCATAGGCAACGCATATCCTATTGGCATATTTGCCGTTTTTTCTGTTTACGAGTCCTGCAAAAGAGTTCTGCTCCTGCAAAAGAACAGGTATTCGCATCTGTGATGCTGCACCAACTATTGCCGCACTTGCATAGCCGCCTACTCCAACAACAATATCCGGCTCAAAATCCCTGATAATCTTTTTGGCCATGGCTCGGCACTTTAAATAGCTTAATGCCACTTTTATATTTGACAGACTATAAAGAGGCCTCTTGAGACCTTGTGCCGGAATGCCCTTTATATTGTATCCGGCTGCAGGAACTTTCTCCATTTCCATACGCCCTTCGGCCCCTACAAATAGAATTTCCGCATTGGGTTCTGCCTCTTTAATTGCGTTGGCAATCGATATTGCCGGAAATATATGACCTCCGGTTCCTCCTCCGCTTATTATTACTTTTAATCTGTCGGTATTCATAACTATATTATTTGAATTCTCCGGTTTTCTTATCTATAATTTCGTGCAATACAATCTCCTCGCTACCTCTATATCCCTGTCTCTTTTTCTGTTTTGCCTCTTCTGTTTTAGATGTTTTGTTCTCTTCTGCCGCACTTTCCAACTCTTTTGTCTGCTGCTCTTGTGCAATCTTCTTTTTCTCTTCCTGTTCTTTTGCCTCTTTCTCAATACGCTCTCTCTCCAATTCTTCTCTCTTTGCAGAGTCTGTATCTATTGTACGGCTTACGGAGAGAATTATACCAAAAGCGGCACTGAATATTATAAACGATGTTCCTCCACGACTCACTAATGGCAATGTATGCCCTGTAACCGGAAGTATACCGGTATTTACGAGAATATGAAGTCCCGCCTGAATGGTAATCATTAGTCCGAGACCGCCAACTGTTATTGCTGTAAATGTTTTTGAGCAGTTTTTTACCAACATTACGCATCTGTACAAGAGCCATAAATAGAGCATAAGCACAAAAACTCCGCCCAAAAGGCCGTATTCTTCTATTATTGTAGTATATATAAAATCTGAATAGGAGTGAGGCAATACATAGCGTTGGGTGCTGTTTCCCGGGCCTTTGCCCAATACACCAACCGATGATATTGCAATCTTGGCCATATCGGCCTGAAAAGTCTCGTCGGCCTTTTTCTGTTTCTCCTCGGCAGAGTCTTCTTTGTTAATATCTTCCTTTACAAAGTATTTCTCTATACGGCTTGTGGCTGTGGAGAAACGAGGAAACAGGTCTACATCAAATATTTTATTTATACTAATGTTTATTAGAATAATAACAATTAGCGAGGCTATTCCTATTCCCACAGTCTTGCCAAGATAAGACCACTTTACTCCTGCTATAAAAAGTACTATAAAGCTCAAACCGCCTATTATTATTGTTGTAGATACGCTACCAATCATATTGAGTACGCACACAACACCTATAGGCATTATTATTTTTATAAAGAACTCTTTAAATGTATCTAACTTCCACATTTCCAAAGCTCTTGCTAAATATAGTATTATGGTTATTTTTACAAGTTCGGCCGGTTGGAAACTTAGAGGTCCTAACTCAATCCACCTTTTTGCTCCGTTAATCTCCTTACCTAACGGAGTGAGGGTTAAACCAAGCAGTATTATGCTAATTATAAATATAGGTAAAGTAAAAGCTCTGTACACTCCTAATGGGATTTTTGAGCATATATAGAGAACTACAAGCCCCATAATCACAAACTTGCACTGGGCTATCATATAGGCGAAATTAGTACCTCCGTCCTTGAATGCCAACGAACTACTCGCCGAATAGATTAGCGCAATAGAGATAAGTGATAATAGAAAAACTATTATCCAAATCACTTTGTCGCCATGCAACTTATTGATTATAGCCTCTTGTCTATCTGTATTCTCTGTAAGCCCCATAATTCTAAAGCTCCCTTACAGCCGCTTTAAACCGGCGACCTCTGTCTTCATAACTCTTAAACAAATCAAAACTTGCACATGCAGGGGAGAGTAGCACTGTATCTCCCGGACGTGCATATTTATAGGCCAGTTCAACTGCCTCTTTTGCCGACAGTGCATCAACCATATTATCTACCTTGTCTCCAAAACATTCGTGCAGTTTCTCGTTGTGCAGTCCCATGCAGATGAGTGTATGCACTTTGTCCTTTACCAATTGATACAACGGTTCATAATCGTTTCCTTTATCCTTTCCTCCTGCAATCCATACAACCGGAGTCTTCATGCTCTCAAGTGCATACCACGATGAGTTTACATTGGTAGCCTTTGAGTCGTTTATATACAGAACATCCTTTATCTTAAGCACTTTTTCCATACGGTGTTCAACCCCCTTAAAATTCATAAGGCTGTTGCGTATCTGCTTGTTGTCTATCTTCATGGCTTTTGCTGTAATGGCAGCAGCCATTGAGTTGTATATATTGTGTCTGCCTTCTAATGCAAGTTCTCGGAGGTAAATGTCGTAATCATCATTCTTGTACGAAACATGCATGCTGTCTCCCTTAATGCAAGCACCCTCTTTAACCTCTTTCTCCTGGCTGAACGGAAGCATCTGGGCTTTGAGTACAATCTTTTCGAGTTCTGTAACGGTTATAGGGTCATCTGCGCAGAATACAAAGCAATCCTCTTCATTCATGTTGCGGGTAATCCTGAATTTTGAATTAATGTAGTTCTGCATGTTAAAGTCATACCTGTCGAGATGATCAGGTGTGATATTCATCAATATTGCAATATCGGCCTTAAAGTCATACATTCCGTCTAATTGAAAACTGCTCAATTCCAATACGTAATAGTCGTAGCTTTCTGTTGCTACCTGATAGGCGTAACTCTGTCCTATATTACCCGCCAAGCCTACATTCAATCCTGCATTCTTTAGCATAAAATAGATTAGGGATGTAGTTGTGGTTTTGCCATTGCTGCCTGTAATGCAGATTTTCTTGGCTTTATCGTATCTTCCTGCAAACTCAATCTCAGAAATAACGTTTATGCCTTTTGCCTTTATCTCTTTAATAAGAGGCGCATTATCCGGAATGCCCGGGCTCTTTATAACCTCGTTGGCATTAAGGATATGCTCTTTAACATGTCCGCCCTCTTCAAAAGGAATATCGTATTTACGCAAAAGTTCCTTTGAATCCTCCTTAATTGTGCCATTGTCGCTTAGAAAAACATCAAATCCTTTAACTTTTGCAAGAACAGCGGAACCCGCTCCGCTCTCTCCGCCACCGAGTATAACAATTCTCTGCATGACTACCGTATTTTTAATGTTATTATTGTTAATGCACACAACAGGATTGTAACAATCCAAAAGCGTACAACTATTTTAGCTTCGGGTATAGGCTTCTTTGGAATCTGAATAAGAGCCGGCACTCCCTCTTTTTGGAAGTGGTGATGCAACGGACTCATCTTGAATATTCTCCGTCCTTCGCCATATTTCTTTTTGGTGTATTTAAAGTAGACCCTCTGCATAATTACCGAGAGGCTCTCAACAAAGAAAATACCGCAAAGTATAGGAATAAGAAGCTCTTTCCTTATAATTATTGCTGCAACAGCTATTATTCCTCCCAAGGCCAGACTTCCGGTATCGCCCATAAAAATCTGGGCCGGATATGTGTTATACCAGAGAAATCCTATGAGCGCACCTATAAATGCCGCCATAAATATTACAACCTCTCCGCTGTTGGGTATGTACATGGTGTTAAGATAAGAGGCATATATAGAGTTTCCCGAAAGATATGCCAATATTCCTATTGTGGTTCCTATAATAGCCGATGTTCCTGTGGCAAGTCCATCCATTCCGTCGGTAAGATTGGTTCCATTGGAAACAGCGGTTATTATGAATATTATAACAAGTATGTAGATAACCCATCCTGCAATATCACCCGCTCTGCCATTAAGAGGAGTAAGCCAAGCATAGTCGAACTGATTGTCCTTTATAAAGGGAATATTTGTTTGAGTACTCTTTATGTCTCTGAAATATAGGATATTCTTGTCTTCTGTGTGCTCTTCTATTATTATATCGTTTTCTGATTCGTAAGTGTTATCTATAATGGAATTATTATTGGTGATAACACTTGCACTCGCTTGCGGAGAGGCCTTTACTCTCACTGTAACCTGCTCGCTAAAGCAGAGCGTAATACCTACTATAACTCCTAATGTTACCTGACCTATTATCTTATACTTTCCGTTTAATCCGTCTTTATTCTTCTTGAATACTTTTATTCCGTCGTCGAGAAGTCCTATGAGACCGAGCCATATTGTGGTTATTATGAGCAATATCACATATACATTGGTGAGATTGCCAAATAAAAGAGCCGGAATGAGGATAGAGAGCAATATAATTATTCCTCCCATTGTGGGTGTTCCCTTTTTCTGCATCTGGCCTTCGAGCCCGAGATTCCTTATCTCTTCTCCTATCTGCTTTTTCTGTAGCATCCTTATAATCTTAGGACCAAGATAGAGACCGCAAAGAAGTGCAGTCATAGTAGCAAGCAGGGCTCTGAAAGAGATATACTTCATGAGTCCTACTCCCGGAAAATCTATTCCGCTCTGTTGCAGATATTCAAATAAATGGTATAACATTGTGCTCTAATATCTTTTAAACTGTTACTTTAATTGGTTCATCTGCTCAAATGTCTGCAGAATAATCTCTTTGTCATTAAAATGGTGTTTTACACCCTTTATAATCTGGTAGTCTTCATGCCCTTTTCCGGCAACCAATATTATAGCTCCCGGAACAGAGGTAAGCAATGCGGTTCTTATAGCCTCGGCCCTGTCTGTTATAAAGAGAGATTTTGCCCGCATCTTTAAATCCATTCCCCCTTTTATATCCTTTATAATCTCTTCCGGCTGTTCGTTGCGCGGATTATCGGAAGTTACTATAACCCTGTTTGCATACTTGCCGGCAATTTCTCCCATTTCTGGTCTTTTGCTTTTATCTCTGTTTCCTCCGCAACCAAATACGCATGTAATTCCACCTGCCGGCTGAAGTTCCTTTAGCGTCTTTAGTACATTTTCAAGAGCATCAGGTGTATGGGCATAATCCACTGCGGCAATAATATCATCCGGTCCTTTAAAATACTCCAACCTGCCTGCTACAGAGGTGAGTGTGCTCATAATGCGTATGGTCTCATCCTCTTTAGCTCCAAGCAACAGGGCTGCACCATATACAGCCGTAAGATTGGCTGCATTATAATCTCCTATAAAACGACACCAAACCTCGCGGCCGTTTATTTTAAGCAGCATGCCCTCTATGGTTCGTTCAATTATTTTTGTGTTGAAATTTGCTGCACTTTTGCAGGCATATCTGTACACCTGAGCCTTTGTGTTCTGAACCATTACATCACCATTTCGGTCATCGGCATTCACAAGTGCAAAAGCCTCTTTGCCAAGCGTATCAAAAAAGCTCTTCTTGCAGTTGAGGTAATTTGCAAAAGTCTTGTGGTAATCCAAATGGTCATGGGTAAGGTTGGTAAAAATCCCGCCCGTGTACTCTAACCCCTCTATGCGTTTCTGATCTATAGCATGTGAACTTACCTCCATAAAACAATACTCACATCCCGCCTGTGTCATTTTGTACAGCAATTCGTTAAGCTCTACAGGACCCGGAGTGGTGTTCTCCGTCTCATAACGCCTCTCGCCAATATAATTTGCAATAGTAGAGAGAAGTCCGCAGCAATATCCCAATTGTGTAAAAAGCCTATATAAAAGCGTTGCAATAGAGGTCTTTCCGTTTGTTCCTGTAACACCAATCAATTTAAGACAACCCGACGGATGTCCGTAAAAATTGCCTGCAATTTGGGCAACCGCCTTGCGGCTCTCCTTTACCTGTATAAACTCAACACCGCTTTCTGCATACTCTAAAGGAATATCGGTACACACAACACTCTCTGCACCATTCTTTATTGCGGCCCCTATATAGTTGTGGCCGTCTGATTCGGCCCCTTTAACGGCAATAAACATGCTCCCCGGTGTGCATTTGCGGGAATCTGCATATATGGCCGGAATCTCCCTGTTCCGGTTAGGGCAATTGCCTACGCACTCTACTCCGTTCAATAATTCAATCAATTTCATTACCCGACAATTGTAAGTTAATAACCGATTTTGCAGCAACCTTGCTCCCTGCAGCAGGTGTCTGTTTTACAACCCGCCCGTATCCGCTGAATTTTACTCTGTATCCCTGATTCTCCAGCAGGTATAGGGCATCTTTCAATCCCATATCCACAACATTAACAAGCGAATCTGTAATTACAGGATATTTTTGCGCTACAAGTTGTGTAGAATCCTTTTTAAATTCTACCCAGCCTTGCGGAACAAACTTTTTGAGGTTCTCTGTTCCGTTTATATCAAGTTCCGACATAATGATTTTCTGCATCTCTGTCTTGCCTTTTGATACATGTGGAACACCGCTGGCTTTGTTTCCTTTTCCATCCAAAGTTCTCTCCCAATCGGGCGAAGTGGTATATATATACTCTGCAATCTTTTTAAATATAGGACCGGCCTGACTCGCTCCATAAAAATTACCTCTTGTCTTGCCGGAATAGATTACCACTATTGCAGAATATTTTGGATTGTCAGACGGATAAAATCCGCAGAAAGAGGCCTGGTATCTTCTGTATCCGTTCTGCTCATATACAGCCCTCTTGCCGTCTTTGCTTGCAAAAGCAATACGCGAAGTGCCTGTCTTTCCCGAGATTTGAAAATCCTTTGAATTTACATGAATCCTACCCGTACCATGCTCTACAACACTTCTTAATGCTTTTTGTGCGGTCTTTGCAGTGTTTTTAGAACAGATGCTTCCGCTTATTTCCTGTGGCTCAAATTTCTTTACAATTTCGCCGTTGAGTTGGTAATTGTCTATAAAATAAGGCTTCATCATTTTGCCGTTATTGGCAATGGCATTATAAAAAGTAAGGGTATGCAGAGGGGTTACTAACGCTGCATATCCTATAGCCATTGAGGAGAGGCTTGTTCTTGACCACATCGCATCATCTGGGGTATAAATAACAGATCTGCCTTCTCCTTGTATATCAAGATTGAAACGCTCTCCAATCTTCATGCTCTGTATTCTGTCGGTATAAGCTCTTTCGTTATTTCCGTAGTGCTCTACCGCCAATTTTGCAAATGCAACGTTTGATGACTGTTCAAACGCTTTCTGTACGGTAACTTCTCCTATCGGGTGGGTGTCGGAATATGTGTGTCCGCCGTATGTCCATCTGCCGTTACCTGTACTTATAGGAGTGTTAAGGGTAACGTAACCGTCTTCTAAAAGCGAAACCAATGTCACTAACTTAAAAACAGAACCAGGTTCGGTAGCATCGCCTATAGCATAATTATAGCTCTCATCAAAACCGCCTCTGCCATCTTTTTTCATGTTTGCAATAGCCCTTATGGCTCCTGTTTCTACCTCCATAACCAGTGCAGTAGCACCTTCTATGTCGTTATTAGACTTCATAAGCTGCTCTTTAAGGGCTCGTTCTGCAACTTCTTGAATATCTATATCTATGGTGGTCTGTATGTCGTATCCGTCTTGTGCCTCAACTCTCTCTGTTCCGTTTACAGGAATCCACTCTCCGCCAAGCATTCTCTGAACAACCTGCTGTCCGGGAGTACCTTTAAGATAGTAATCGCAGCTGCCCTCTATTCCAACACCTGTACCTTCTGTATTTATAAAGCCTATTGTTCTGTAGGCCAGCCTTCCATACGGATTACTCCTTCTGTTTGTCTGTATTGTTATTATACCCCCCTTATTGACTCCGAGCCTTAGAATAGGGAATTTCTTTATTGTTTCCAACTCAGAATAATCCACCAATCTATTGCCTAATCTGAGGTAGCGTTTATTGTTGGCCCTTGCGTTTTTAAGCTCCTTCTTATAGGCTGCGGCGCTTTTGTTTTTAAAGAGATCCGACAGTTTTTTAGACAATTCGTCTATATACGTATTAAAGGTGTCCTTATTTGGAACAACGCAATCCATCCTTACCTGATAATATGGAATTGAGGTGGCCAAGGCTCTGCCGTCGCAGGCAAGTATATCGCCACGGTTTGGCTCGATAGGCTCTACCCTTCTGATTATATCCTCGGAACTGATTTTTGTAGGATTTATAAATTGCATATAAAATATCTTTCCAATAACCACAAGGGCTACCAGAATGAATAATTTATATATAACTGCAATCCTTTTAAATATATCGTTCATAAAATCAGTTGTTAAGGCGGTGGATGCCGTGTTGGCAAATCTATCGCGGAAGTTCTACATATTTTGCAGGGTGTTTTGGCCTCTGCACTTTTGAACCGGTTGCGGCAAGCCTCAGCTCAATCTCTCCCTGTTTGCTCTGGTTCTGTAGTCTGGCCATTTTGCTGGTGTAGTCTGCTTTCAGATTTTTGAGCTCCCTTTGATTCTGGCGTTGTGTGAGCTTGGTGTCTGCCACTTTTAAATTTATGCTGATATATATAATTACGAGCAGGAACAGATATAGAATAAACAACCATTGTCCGGTTGTTTTCATGCGAGAAAGAAACTGACCTCCGAGTACATCGGAAGTGAAGTTGAATCCGTTCTCCATATTTTCTTTCTGTTTTGCCATAATTTATGTTGCTATCTGTAATACTAAAATATTGCTAAATCTTTGCCGCAACCCTTAGCTTTGCACTTCTGCTGCGGGTATTTCTGCTTATTTCCTCCTCTTGCGGAACAATCGGTTTTCTTGTAATAATCTCAAAAGGGGTCTCAATCTTGCCGTAAAAATCTTTTTTTGTCTCTCCTGCAGTGTTGCCGGTTTTCATAAAGTTCTTTACCATACGGTCTTCTAATGAATGGTAGGTTATTACAGACAATATTCCGCCCGGCTTTAATACTGCCAATGCCCCCTTTAAAAAATCTTCAAGAGCCTGCATCTCCATATTAACCTCAATACGCAGAGCCTGATAGAGTTTTGCCAAAAATTTATGCTCGGTGTTTGTGTTGTACATTTTCTCCACCGCCTTGCTCAGCTCTCCGGTTGTCTCTATGGCTTTTCGGCTTCTTGCCGAACAGATAAGCTCGGCAGCCCTGTGAGGTTTCTCAATCTCTCCATATATCTTGAATATCCGCACAAGCTCTTCTTGTGTGTATCCGTTTACGATATCTGCCGCGTTTTTTTGCGCTAATCTGTTCATCCTCATATCTAATGGGGCGTCAAAACGGAAAGAGAATCCGCGTTCTCCGCTATCGAACTGGTGAGACGACACACCCAAATCTGCTAAAACACCGTCTATCTGCCCTAATCCGTTGTAGTGTACAAAATTTTCTATGAATCTAAAATTATTGTGTACGAGAATAAGCCTTTTGTCGTCGTGGGCATTTTTTATGGCGTCGGTGTCTTTATCAAACGAGATGAGTTTTCCGTCGGGTCCCAATCTGCGCAATATCTCCCTGCTATGTCCTCCGCCGCCAAAAGTGGCATCGGCATAAATGCCGTTGCTCTTTATGTTTAGAGCAGACACGCTTTCATCTAATAAAACCGGAATATGATATACAGACTCCATTATCCCAATATTTTCTTTGCAAGTGATACAAAATCGGACTGCGGCATTGCCTGGGCCTCGTATTCCTCTTTTGCCCAGATTTCTATTTTGTGGTCGTTTCCTGCAAAAACAACCTCTCTCACTCCGCGTGCCCTCTCTATACCTACGCTTTGCAGCAGATTTTTTGGAATAGAGATTCTGCCCAATTTTCCGTCGGGTTCAACAATGGCACGGTTTCTCATGTAATCTCTCCAGAATTTAGCATGCTCTTCATTGAAAAAATTCAAACGCGCCTTAACCTGCTCAGACTCCTTTTCCCACTCGTCGTAAGTAAACATCTGCAGACAATTGGTATACAAATCTTTCTTTATGACAAACAGAAGTCGCTCTCCTTCGTCAAAAAGAGATTTGAACGGCGAAGGAAATACCATACGCTCCTTGTCGTCGATTTTTACAGTATGTTCGCCTATAAATTTTTTCATTTAAAAATCATATTCTTACGGATGATGCAAAATTACGTAAACTTTTTCCAAAAAGTTACATTTTATTACATTTTTTTCCACAAATTTATCAACATCTTAACTTATAGTGTTAACTTTATCCCGCAAAAACAGAAAAAACGTTTTTTTAACATGAAAAAAATAAAGAAGACAAGTATTGGATTATTGCTCGTTTTGGTTGTATGTGCGAGTGTAATATCTTGTAATACAGATAATAATATAAAAGATGAAATACAGGAAGAGGAGTTGGCTGTGGAGACAAAATACGGTTTGCCGGTAGAGCGTTATTTGATAGAGGAGGGGAGTGTTGGCAAAGGCGATTTTTTTGGAGATATAATGTATTCTGCGGGGGTAGATAACAATATGCTTCAAAAAATAATAGAAGCGAGCAAAGAGGTGTTTGACATACGCAAGATAAGGGTTGGCAACAGCTATGAATTTTTCTTTGAAAAAGACTCATTGGGCGGTAAGGCCGATGCTGCCTATTTTGTGTATGAAAAGGATGCAATGTCTCATGTGTTGTTTGGTCTTAAAGACAGTGTTTATGCAAAAATTATTGATAAAGAGATTTTAGTGGAGAAAAAGTACACCGAGGTAAAGGTAAGTACCTCTTTGTGGAATGATGTCTCCCAAGCCGGTGCTTCTCCGGTTTTGGCACTGAAACTTTCTGATATTTATGCGTGGACCATTGATTTTTTTGCTCTACAAAAGGGAGACTCGTTTAAAGTAGTTTACGATGAACTTTCCTATAACGGAGATTTTATAGATGTGGATAATATCCGTTATTGTGAGTTTACGCATGGAGGAAAAGTATACACATCTGTAATGTTTACAGATGGTCAAAAGAGTAATGTTTATTGGAATGAGGAGGGAGAGAGTTTGAGAAAGGCTTTTCTTAAAGCTCCATTGCAGTTTAAACGCATAAGTTCAAAATTTACATACCGTAGAAAACATCCTGTGTATAAGGTGTATCGTCCGCATACAGGTGTGGATTATGCAGCACCTGCCGGTACCCCGGTAATGTCTATAGGAGACGGAGTTGTAATAAGCAAAGGCTGGGGCGGCGGAGGCGGAAACACTGTAAAGATACGGCATAACTCGGTGTATACCACTGCATATCTGCATTTGAGCCGTTATGCCAAAGGCCTTAAGAAGGGTGATAGGGTAAAACAGGGGCAGATTATAGGGTATGTTGGAAGTACAGGTGCTTCTACAGGCCCTCATCTCGATTTTAGAGTATGGAAAAACGGAACGCCTGTAGACCCTCTTAAGTTAGAAAGTCCTTCGGTTGAACCTGTAAGCCGGTCAAATATGGATGCTTTTAGAGCAACATGCTCCGCTGCCAAAAACGAAATGGACAGTCTCGCCACATTAAAATATGTACAGCGGGTGTTAGAGATATTGTAAAGATTGCGATAAATAAGGCAATAACGGTAGTACTACACAAATAGCAATATCGCAATTCCAAAAGTACGGTAAATGCAATTATACACAGAAGATACAGTCTCTTTCTCTTTGCTATTTATACACAAGTTCCGATAGGCGGTTTCTGTTAAGTATCTCCCTGGCAACCTGTTGCAGCTGGGCCGAGGTGATGCTGTTTATCTGCATTTTAGTCTGTTCAAACGGATATATACGTTCATATACTAAAAGCGATTTTCCCATGGCAAGGCATTGGGCCTCTGCATTATCCTGAGATATGAACAATTGCCCGAGAAACTGTTTCTTGGCGTTTTTGAGTTCACGCTCAGAAAGAGGAGATGATACTATCTTTTCCAATTGGCTATATACAAGCTCCTTGCATTTTTCGAGCAGAGATTTGTCGCACCCAAAATAGATAGAAAATATTCCTGTGTCGGAATAAGGGGTGTAACTGGCATCAATGTTATACACAAGCGCATGTTTTTCTCTAAGCGTCATATTCAGGCGCGAGCCGGATGCCGGTCCTCCCAAAATATTTGTAAGCAAGGCTAAAGCTGTGCGCTTCCAACCGTCGTAATAAGAATATGCAGAACATCCTATAATGCAGTGTGCCTGATGATTGCGTTTTGCAACCTCTATGGCAAAGCAATTTCCTATCTCGAGTGAATTGTTGCTGTTCTTGTAGTTGGCTGCATTGTCTTTGCCTACATTATCGTTGGTTGTATTGCTTGTTGTATTGCCTTTGGAGAGGCTCTCTTCTTTATCGTCTTCTGTATAGTCTGTTTTATAGTCTGAGCTGTTTATCTGCTCTTCGTGTACGGCCAAAGCGCATACTATATCTGTTTCGGCTTTTTGTTGCTCTGCTGTCGGCTGCTCTGTTTCTTGTGCAAATTTGTAATACTTGCTTATGCTTTTTTGCACCATCTTCTGCAGCTCCTTCTCCTGAATATCTCCCACAACGGTAAAGAACATGTTGTGAGGTTTAAAGTTGGTATTGAGGAACTCCTTTAGAATTGCGCTGTCTATTTTACGCAGTGTCTTTTTTTCGCCAAGAATAGGTTTTTCCAACGGATGCCCTTTAAATAACAGTGTTTCAAAGTGGTCATAAATGGATTCAGACGGGGAGTCTTTGTATGAGATTATTTCGTCATAAATTACATCTAACTCTTTTTCAAGCTCTTTTGTCGGGAAAATAGAGGTGAGGGCCAATTCTGAGATAAGATCTATTGCCTTTGACAAGTCTTCTCTCAATACGGTTGAGTAGAGAACTATCTCCTCTTTTGTGGTGTATGCATTTAACTCACCGCCTTCATTTTCAAGTACTCTGTTTATGCTGTTTGATGTACGTTTGGCAGTTCCTTTAAAGAGCATGTGCTCAATAAGATGGGCTAATCCGTTATATTGCGGTTCTTCGTATCTTGTACCTGTTTTTACGCTTAGTGCGCAGTATGCAACAGGAGAACTTACCTTTTTACAGGCAAACTTTATTGTCATATATCAAGACTGTTTCTAAAAAGTGAATGGAATTCCTATTTTTTTTACATCTTCGGGCAAAAATCCTTTTGGCGCTTTGTCGGTAATTTTTTGTTTTCTATAGTAGTAGAGTTCATTATCATCTGCACCTACAAGCATTTTATAGCAATATGAACCCACCTGAGGCTCTTGCGGAGCAATACATATAGAAACTAATGTTTTACTGAGTTTTTTCTCTACAGCCTCCTCTATATCATCTTCGCTAACAGCCTGCCCGTTGTCTTTAAGCATCTTTTCAACCTCTTCTGCATTAATAAGTTCCGACAAATCATTCTCATTAATCATTATCGTTCTTTCGCCTATTTCTGCTAATCTGTTTGAGTACCAGCTTATTCCTATTGTGGCTGCAATCTTCTTCTCCTGTACTCTCTTTATATGTGTCTTAAAGATTTGCATATAGGTCTCTATAAACGGAAGGATATAGTCGTTGCCGTCGTCTAAAGCCTGAAACGGGAGCGACAATACTTCATACATTTTGTCTATGCCCATTGCGGCATCAGGTCCGCCCTTTAGAATGGTGATAAATTCCATTGACGGGTCATTCTCTCTCTTAAATTGTCCCTTTACCCTTATAAGAAAATAGTAGGAGGTGTCGGCCTTTATCTTTTCAAAGTCTTCTGTGTTACAAAATTTGTAATCTCCCAAATCCCATGTCTTTTTAACAGCCTCCTTTAACGATAAATCAATCAATGAATTGTTTTCTATTACAACCATGAGAGTCTTTTCTCCTATATCTCTAAGATTTTCTTTCTTTGAAAATATTTTAGACTGGGCAGATATGGCAGAGGTTGTAAAAATAATTGATAATGTTATAATTATAAACCCAATGAGCTTCTTTTTCATAATGCTGTAAATTTATTTGAGGTGCAAAATTAGAAATAATTCTTACTTTTGCGGTATATGGAAAAATTTATTGTATCGGCACGCAAATACAGGCCGAATAATTTTCTCTCTTTGGTAGGGCAGGAGAGCATAGCCACAACTCTTAAAAATTCCATAAAAAGAGACCAGTTGGCTCATGCGTATCTGTTCTGCGGTCCTCGTGGAGTGGGCAAGACAAGCACTGCAAGAATTTTTGCAAAAACAATCAACTGTCTCAATCCTTCAGAAGATTTGGAACCGTGCGGCGAGTGCGAATCATGTAAATCGTTTGCAGAAGGCCGTTCGTACTGCATTCATGAGTTGGATGCTGCTTCAAATAACTCTGTAGATGATATCCGTCTGCTTACAGAAAAAGTGAGGATTCCTCCCCAGATAGGAAAATATAGCGTTTATATAATAGACGAGGTGCACATGCTTTCGTCTGCTGCTTTTAATGCTTTTCTAAAGACACTTGAAGAGCCGCCGGCACATGCCATATTTATATTGGCCACAACAGAAAAGCATAAGATTCTGCCTACAATATTGTCGCGTTGCCAGACATACGATTTTAACCGTATCTCAATAGAGGATATAGTAAAGAATCTCTCTGAGATTGCTGCAAAGGAGGGAATTTCTATAGATTCCGACTCGTTGCATGTTATTGCCCAAAAGGCCGATGGTGCAATGCGTGACGCTCTTACCCTGTTTGATCAAACGGTTGCATTTTGCGGTACAAATGTGGAGTACGGGGCAGTTATAAAGAATCTGAATGTTCTTGATTACGATTACTATTTTAATCTTATAGAGTGCTCTTTGTCGGGCAATTTTGCAAAATCATTGTTGTTGTTTGACGAAGTGCTCTCAAAAGGGTTCAATGCCCTCTATTTTATAGGCGGACTTAGCAGACATCTTCGTAATTTGCTTGTATGCAAAGACAGTTCTACATTAAAGTTGCTTGAAATGGCCCCTACGCTGGTAGAAAAATATAAGGGTCAAAGCAGCCGTTGCGGTTTTAAATTTCTGTATGATGCTCTTGCAAGCAGTGTTAAGTGTGAGGCCGATTATCGTTTGAGTAATAACCAGAGGCTTTTGGTAGAGTTTCTGTTGGTAAGGCTTGCTCAGATGTGTAAACCGCAGGTAGAGCAACCTGTTGCTGCGGAGCCTGCCCAAGCACGGCAGAGTCAGGTGCAGCCTGCAGTGGCCGCTGTACAGTCTCGTGAATCTGCTACCTCTGCTGCACCATTGCAACATGCTCCGGAGCGTAAACCAGAAGAGACTCCTGAACGTAGATTGGAACAGGCTCAGCCTGAACACAAATTAGAACAAGCTCAGGCAGAACGTACTGCCGAACATACATCGGTGCTTAAACCAGAGCCAAACATTGAGTTAAAATCAGAGTTAAAGCCTGAACACAAATCCGAACTCAAACCGGAGCCAAAATCGGATGTTGGGCAAACTGCTGCATCTGTACAGCCGTCGGGCGGACTTTCAATAAAAGGAATTATGAAAAGGGCTCGGGAAGCAACAGCGGCAGTATCTGTGACTGAGGTGGTTAGGGCTGGAGAAGATAAGGAGATAACTATGGAGCGATTGCGTGTAGCCTGGCATAAAATGGGAGAGAGCCAGACTGCATATCCACGTCTCGGGTCTGCCATTAAACAGTCAGAACCTATTATAGAGGATGACGGGCATACAATTGTATTTAATGTGAGCAACAGTGCGCAGAAAGTGTGGATTGAGAAGAATTCTATTCTTAATCTTACAAAATTCCTGCAGGATGAACTGGAGAACAGAAGCATTAAATTAGTTGTAAAGGTAAAGGAGATTGCAGTTGAGGAGAAAAAAATGTATATGCCTCACGAAAAGGCAGATTTTTTGCTTAAGACTTATCCCGAGTTTAAAGCCTTGTACAAGGATTTGGATTTGGATATTAAATAATTGATTATAGAGATTTTAAATATACACGTTGGAGTATGCGTTTATATTGTACCGATTTAGTAAAGAAATACGGCATGAGAACCGTAGTTAAAGGTGTATCAATAGAGGTGGATCAGGGAGAGATTGTTGGTCTTTTAGGGCCTAACGGCGCAGGAAAGACTACGAGTTTCTACATGATTACCGGACTTATAAAACCTAATAGCGGGAAGATTTTTCTTGATGATGAGGAGATTACAGATTTGCCTATGTATAGGAGAGCGCAAAAGGGATTGGGTTATCTGGCTCAGGAGGCTTCTGTATTCAGGAAAATGAGCGTAGAAAATAATATATTGTCTGTTATGGAGTTGTCTGATATGACTAAGGAGCAGCGTATGGAGAAGTTGGAGAGTCTTATTCAGGAGTTCGGATTGCAGAAAGTGCGTAAAAGTTTTGGTATTCAGCTGTCGGGAGGAGAAAGAAGAAGGTGTGAGATTGCCAGGGCTTTGGCCATTGATCCTAAATTTATTCTGCTTGATGAGCCGTTTGCAGGTGTAGACCCTATTGCAGTGGAGGATATACAGCATATTATTGCAAAACTTAAGACCAAAAATATAGGTATTATAATTACAGACCATAATGTGCATGAGACTTTGGCAATTACCGATAGAGCGTATCTTTTGTACGAGGGAAATATATTGGAGAGCGGAACTGCGGAGATGCTTGCCAATAATCCGGAAGTGCGTAAAAAGTATTTAGGCCAGAACTTTGAATTGCGTAAAGCTGTATTGCACAAAAGAGAGGGTGAAGAGTAAGCCTATACGGCCCTTTTTGGGCAACATTACCCTTTTTTTCGGATAAGATTTAACCCGTCGCGTAGCGGAATTATTACATTCTCAACGCGCGGGTCTTTTTTTACCATCTCGTTAAACTTGTATATTCCCTGAGTCTGGGCATCTTGCGGAACAGGAGATGAGAAAACCTTGCCGTCCCATAATACATTATCGGCCAAGATGTATCCTCCGGGCTTTACAAACTCAAATACAGTATTGTAATATTCGCAGTATTCGCGTTTGTTTGCATCAATGAATACAAGGTCGTATTGCTTGCCTAATGAGCTTATTATCTCCTTTGCATCGCCTATATGAAGGGTGATTTTATCTTTGAGCCCCGCTTTTTCGTGAGCTTCTGTTATAAGATCTTCGAGTTCGTCATTTATTTCAATGGAATCAAGGTGACCTCCCTCTTTAAGACCTCTTGCAAGACAGATAGACGAATAACCGGTAAATGCCCCCAATTCAAGAATGTTATCGGGGGCTATCATACCGCTTATAAATTCCAACAGTTTTCCAACGGCTGCACCGCACAGCATACGTGCATGGTTTGTGCGCAAATTAGTCTGACGCTCTAACCATGCCAAAACCCGGTCTTGTTCAGAAGAAAATTCATCTATATAAATATGCTGTGCATCTTTCATACCATTGGATTGTAAAATCTGTAAAGAGAATACTAATATATGTATTCAAGAACCTCCATTTTGTATCTCCAACGTCCGAAATAGAGGTTTCCGCCTTTCCACTCTACCTCTCCTCTCTGGAAATCTACCGTTTCGCTGCGAGGATAGGTCTTTGCCGGATATAAATCGCTTGAATAGTCGTCATTTACAATATATCTGTAAGCATCCAAACCGCGAGTATAGAAGTGATATACATCGTCATTAGCCTCGGCAGCCTTACGTCCCTGTTCTTCGTTTTCTGCATCTTTAAGATATGCAGCATCATAAATATGTCCGAATGACGGATCTACAGGAACCCAGCCTATGCCTTCGTAGTAGGCCTCTGCCCAGTCGTGGAGATTTACATCGCCAGGATGCAGCATCCAGCCGCTCTGCCATTTTGCAGGAATGCCGGCATATCTTGCCATTGTTATAAAGAGCAGGCCAACCTGTCCGCAGTCGCCGTGTTTGTTGTCTATTACATATTGCGGAATATTCTCTATTGTAGAGTATTCTCTTGCACTTGCCCACGGATATGTCTTGCCTATATAGTCAAAAATTCTCACACTCTTTAGGTAAGGATTCTGTTCGTTTCCTACAATGCTGTCGGTAATACGTTTTATGTCTTCTGTAAAAATAACGTGAGTTTCTCTCTCTGAGGTGTATTTCTTGTATAGGCTGCTAAGGGTGTCGTACGGTTTTATATCTTTATGAGGGTCAAATTTAAACCACTTATTATAAGATGTATAACTCAATTCATAGCTAAATGTTGCCGCACTGTCCTTTACTGCCGGTTTCTCCATATATATGCTCTTATGGGCATAGCTTTCCGGAGATATTATGTATTCCGGCTGTGATGTGGAGAGCAGTTTTATATTCTTGTGCTTCTCGTTGTTTCTCGGATAAGGCATCCATACCCTAATCATTTCTCCCTCCGGAACCTCTCCTGCAGGAACAGTTATGGTATAGCGCAACTTCATTGTAATAGGCATAACCGCTTTGCCCTCTTTGTTGTATGCCTTTCCTGCTGTTTTTGTAACTTTTGGCAGATACTCGCTCAAGAAAACATCAAGGCCATCGGACTGGCGTCCTTGTATCCCTTTCTGTTTTGATTGCGCCTCTTTGCTTATTCTAAACAGATTGCGTGCAGCATTCCAGAAATATTTTTTATCTCCGTCTATGTTTTTGCACTCCAAAGCACCTTCTGCCTCCCATTTTGCAATCTCTTCAGGGGTAACATCGGGATAACGCTCCTTTACATAAGCCATTACTGTAGAATCGGTTTTGTTAAAATCTTTCCGTATGCGATTCATAAGATCTATACGGAAATTCAAATCATAAACCTCTTCGTCACTCAGAGGCTCTGTGGCAATCTTTATCTTTATTGCATTTTCTGCAACGGCAAACTCTCCGTCTTTAATGAGTTTGTCTATCTTTTCTGTGCTAATGACTGAGTTATTAGCAAATTGTCCACATCCGACTAACGCGCACATGGACAATATGATTACAAATAGTTTTTTCATAAGTTGTAAGACTCTGTATAGTATGTCTGTTATATTCTATTATATAACGAGTCGTGTAATATTATTTTACACGCTCTCCGTATGAACGGTCTTCTGTCTTTACCCTAATCTTCTCACCTTGCTGTATAAACAGAGGAACCATGATTATGGCACCGGTCTCCAAAGTTGCCTCTTTCTGGGCATTTGTAGAGGCAGTATCACCTTTTACAGCAGGCTCTGTGTAGGTAACTTCCAATTCAACAAACTGAGGAAGCTCGCAAGTAAGACATCTCTCTTCGTCTGCAAGGAACATCATTTCAACAGCCTGACCCTCTTTCATAAGGTCTGCGTTTTCAACAAAGTCATTATCGAGATGAATCTGGTCAAAAGTCTCTGAGTGCATGAAGTTATAACCGTCTTCATCTTTATAAAGGAATTGGTAAGGTCTTCTTTCAACAGTGATAATCTCAATTCTCTCACCGGCAGAGAAAGTGTTCTCCAAAGTCTTTCCGTTTTCGAGATTTTTAAATTTGGTCTTTACGAAAGCAGGACCTTTTCCCGGTTTAACGTGTTGGAAATAAATTAATTTGCAAGGTTTACCATTGTAATTGAAGTATAAACCGTTTTTAAAATCAGCTGTAGTTGCCATATAATTGTATTTGCGTTAAAATTAACAATTTGTAGTTATAGGAACCGCAAAGATAGTAACATTTTTTAGTTCCCCGTAAATTTTAAATGGCAAAATCCCTGATTCCCCGCAAATTTTAAATATATAACTCCTCAATTCTTTGCAAATTCGAGAGAAAGCTCGTGCACCAATTAAAAAAGTAGCAGCAACTTTATTGCAAAACAAACAATAAATAAAGTGTGTTATGGTGTCTATAAGGTCAGGCGGTAAACCCTATACTCAATAGCCAGTAGCCCGTCCTTTGCCGACCTTCTATATAAAACCAGCCTCCAATAACTCATTCAAAGTACGTTCAATGGTTATTTCGATAATATCGGGACAAAGTGTGGCTATGTCTGATTTTTTATCACACCGAGCTTTTTCTCAAACACCGCCTTTACTCTATCAGCCTTGGAGAACTTGTGATATTTCATATGTCCTATTCTGTCTTGGAACTCATTGTATCCTTTTAATATAACTCCAATGTAATATCGTACAAATGAGGTGTAATCGCTCTTGTTATTATGCCATTCAATGGAACGAAATAATGTAAATCTCTCAGTGAGTTTACATTTTCTTGCCAGGTATAATCTATGTGTAATGAGAGCCTTTAATTGTTATTTAGTTATTTATATTTTAATATTTCATCGATTTGATATAATCGTTTGAAGAATAAACATTTGAAGTTATTTTGAAAAGAGCGAGGTAACGATTTGGGAATCGTGCGAATTTCTACTGTTTGCGGTAGCAATACTCTCAAATAATTCTTGTATGACAGAGGTATAACATTTTTCTCAAATAGAATAAAGTCGTCCTTGTTTTTTTGCATATACAAAAACACTTCCGATTGATTATTCTTCGGGAGTGCTGTTTTCTTGTTGCAATCTGAATATCTCTTTTTGCAGTTCGATCTCTTCTTTTAACTGGTCTATCGATGGTAGATAGGTTAAATATCGTGCTTGAAACAAGCGTTCATTATCGTGAAGCACAGAGTAACGAGCCATATCCTCACTTGTCTCAGAACAAAGAATCAATCCGATTGTTGGATTATCACCCTCTGTTCGTTTCAATTGGTCGTACATTCTCACATACATATCCATTTGCCCGACATCCTGATGGGTAATTCTTGATGCTTTAAGATCTATCAATAAGAAGCATTTGAGAATGTAGTTGTAAAAAACCAAATCTATGAAATAATCGCCCATATCAGTCTTGATATGCTGCTGACGAGCGACAAATGCATATCCCTTTCCTAATTCCATCACGAACTTTTGGATGTGGGTAATGATAGACGATTCCAATTTGGTCTCTGAAAAGTCGGAATTTGGCGATAATCCCAAGAACTCTGCGACAACAGGATTCTTGATAAACTCCAATTTATCATGTTGGTACGGAGCGGTAATTTGTTCCATTTCGGCTTTTACCACCGACTTGTTCTGTGATTGCAATAAACGATAGTAGTATTGAGAAGCAATATTCCTATCAAGTGTTCTTGCACTCCACACCTCATTTATAGACTCGTTAAGATACCAATCTCTTGCCCTTTTATCAGTTACTCGCAATAGATTACGGTAATGCGTCCAAGATAGGATTTGAGATTTTCCACTCACTGCGTGGAAAATCTCAGGGAAGAACTTGTAAAACTGAACAAACTGATATAGATTGCTCTTTGTGAATCCCTTACCATAAAGGCTTGTAAGATAGTCGGCAAGTCGTTTAATAATTTCCTTGCCATACTCGGCTCTATTCTCGCCCTGCAATTCTTCATCGGCAATACGCTTACCTAACAACCAATTACGCTGCACCATAGCCACATTTACTGCTTGATAGGCGTAATTACGTGTCTGCTCGATGATATTCTGTGCATCCCTAAAAATATCACCTGTGTTGCCAGCCTTTAGTATCTCAATATCCTGTTTCATAGTGCAAAGATACTGTTTTTTAATAAATTGGAGCAAAAGGGGTTGGAATAGTTTTCAGAATCCATACTTGAATTGGTAATGAATAAATGGTAATGATGCAAAAAGTGGCGCTTAGACAAAAAGATAAGTGCTTATAGATTTGTAAATTATAGCGATATTTTAGAGATTAGTA
>CAZULV010000012.1:0-71943 GCA_964621625.1 uncultured Muribaculaceae bacterium
CTTTAGTTATTTGAGTAATGCTTTACCTTTATCGATTAAGCGATATTTATGTCTTGTGGCTCAATGTGGTTGATGGCACATGGTTAGTGGCTACAATAATATGTGTACATCGAACTTACTGATTAGCATCATTACTTTGTCAAATGAAACCTCCGGTTTGATTACTATAACTCCCCAGAATCTCTTTCCAACAATTTTCTGATATGTTTGTCAAAATCAGAATCAATAATTTGAGTACGATTAAATATTTCATACTCCTGTTCTGCTTTTACCTTTGCTTGGGCAGCAGAAATATGTCCCTTGTTCGGGAGTATTTGATAGCGACGAAAGGAAAGGAACTCGTTTACGCTATCAGAGAACTGTTTCATATTAAAAGTATTCTCTCGTTCTATAAGGTCTTCTATATAATCGAAATATCCAGTCACGGTACGTTCTAACTGACGTATCTCTTTTTCCTGTAGATAATTCTTAGCAACAGTAACATCAGACTTCAATATACGCCCATCAGGAGAATTTTTCCATGTGGCAAGCCCCATATTTTCTTTTGTGTGATCTGCTTTATAATATATAATTTCAGCAGCGGTCTGCCCCATAATAGCATAGTGAAAACGGTTCTGAATCATCGCATAGAAGTCATGAGTCGTTGGGGAATTCTTATCATAATCAATACTGCACTCAGCATATATATCCGTTATTTGCTGCCATATACGGCGCTCACTTGCACGGATAGAACGTACCCTCTCAAGCAATTCTCGGAAGTAATCAACTCCGAAAGCTGTTTCACCTTGCTTTAGACGTTCATCATCAAGAACGAACCCTTTCTTTATAAACTCTTTAAGAATCTTCGTGGCCCAAATACGAAAATGTGTAGCCTTTGACGAATTTACACGATAACCAACAGAGATGATAGCATCCAGAGAATAGAATTTAGTCTCTTTTTGTTGAGTTTTGCCCTCGATAGCTCCATGTTGAGTGGTTATTTCCATTTTGGAAACAACCACTGTTTCATTGAGTTCTCCCTCCTTAAATATGTTCTTCAAGTGCTTACTGATGGCAGGTATACCCACATCAAATAGTTGTGCCATAGCCTTCTGTGTACACCAAAGTGTTTCATCTTTGATGATTACTTGTACCTTTCCATCTTCATCCGGAAGATTATATAGTATAAATTGAATTTCTTGCAACATACATTATCTATTACTTAATTTTGGAATTAGGAATATAGGAGGTGGCTCAATGAGTTACACCCTATTTCGTTTCCTGACGCTCCCTCCAAATTTCTTCAACCAAACATTTGTCCTGTTAACAATCGAGTCTTTCTACTCAGCGGCTCATGCTGCTCGTTATCTTACCCAATAGACAAAAAACCGACAATAATCACGATAATTGCCATATATGGAAAAGGCCTCATTCTCCCGCCAATAAAACTTGTGCATCAAATCATCTTTCCACGGGTCTTGCAATATTTTGTTATAAGCGTCGGCATTGGCTTTCGGATCAGCCCTGACGCACAAGGCCCCCACATAAGCGCTATTCCATCTGTCATTATAATTATCTATAAACTCTGTAAATGCAGTATCAAGCGATACTATACCGTCTGAGGTTATCTTGAGGGGATTGTACCCCTCAAGATAACGCGGCAAATCAGATTTATGAATTTCTTCCGACCATGAAAACCACTCTTTCCCTGAAAACTCTTCAAGTGCACGCTCGACTACCAATTGTCTGGTTTCACCAGCTTTTAAGTAAATATCACGATCATCCGAACCATTTATATAAAAAGGATCGGACATATTCTCAAACACCAACCTATATTCCAACTCGTCAAGGTATTTTTTCCTTGGCCAGCTTTTTTGCAGTTCTTCTTTCACTCTTCCTATCTCGGTAATATCATACTGAGTTTTTTCCAAATCTCTCGGCCAAAGTTCCAAAAACAACGACAGTCGACGACTAACATTATTCGGATAATCACTTTGGCAATATAAACTTCTGAATGTAAAACCCGATAATTCGGTCAATTTTCCGCTGAATGTCATTTCGTCAACATTGTCTGCCTTAAGAAGGTTTCTAATAGCATGGATATCAAATACCCACTCGTTACAATAACCATTCGCACTTGCACCGTATCTCATACCCCAGATACCGTAGTTGAAATATCCGCCAATCCTGTCAGTAAAATTCATTGAATAGGCCACCGGGTATGTGGCGTTTGCCGGTTCATAACCAACCACCTTTACATGCATCTTTTCTGCAGTATAGCTCATTACCGTATCACCTGTTACAAACCCAGGCAGATAGCCGTAATTATCCAAAGTAGGATCCACGAACACGGTATCTTCTTCCATGATACGTTTTATGTCTCCTATCTTATACTGCTTGCCATTTACATCTACTATTATCCGCTCAACAGGTACATAATTCTCCGTAGTTACGTTTACCTTTACCTCGCCCCACTCTTCACCGGCCTTAGCCATTATTTTTGCCGTTCCTTTTCTCCGTGCAATCACAACATTGCCGAGCATTGTAACGCAAGAGTCACCTTCTGCCACATACCATTTCACCTGAGACGTGTCAACACCGTTTACAAGCAGTGTATCCCTCTGCAGATATTCAAGAGAAACCTCACTCTTGTTCATTTTCAAGGTTATTTTAGAGGGGTCTTTAGGTCCTATAAACTCATCGGACGAAGAGGAACAGCCAACAATAAACAAAGAAAAGAGCACTGCAAGACACAATATCTTCATGTCTGCAATTACATTTATTAAGCTAACACGTTTCATAGTTTAAATTTTATGTTACATCTTGTTATAAAAGATGTTGCAAGATAGTAAATGAATATGAAACAAATATACAAAAACGTAAAATTTACGCTTTTAATAGATAGCTTATTGTAAAAAATCTATTTTCAATATTTTTTTTGGAAAAAATTTTATCTTTTTACCAATGAATAGGAGAGGCCCTTTATTATCTTTTGAATGTGTTGCAGCGTTTGGACTATACTCTATAGCCATTATAACAGGCAAGGCTCCCTGCTCAGGAGTCTTGATGAATGGCCTAAAAAATATATCGGCCAAAAAATCATACCATCTGTGCATGGTTATAATGCCGGTATTCACTATTCCAGGGTCTATACCGTAAACCTGAATATCTTTATTGTCTATGAGAGTGCGATGCAACTGTATGGTATAAAGAGCAAGCATTAACTTTGAATTGCTGTAAAACTTAAGACTTTTAATACTGCTCTCTTTTTTGTTATATGCAACAGGCTCTTTAACAATTTTTTGCATTGAACCGCTTGTTATTGTACAGGATACGGTATTTATGATTTTGCCGCGAATATGCGGAAGCAAAGTTTCTGTAATTAATTTGGCAGAAAGATAATTTACCTGCATAGAACTTTCATAACCGTCTTCCGTTACCTCGTAAACCGGCGCAATCATTCCGGCATTGTTTATAAGCAGATTTATTTTACCCTCTGTTTCATTTATGATTTCTATAACAGAACTACAGAATTTTTTTACCGATGCAAAAGATTTAAGATTAAGCGGTATAAATACAAGGTTGTCACTGTTTGAAGAGTTGCATAGTTCATTACGCATCAATTCACCTTTTTCATGAGACCTGCATGCTGCAAGAATTTTGTATCCATTATCTATCAGGTATTTGCAAACAACTTTTCCAATACCTCCCGTTGCTCCTGTAATTACAGCCGTCTTTTGTTCACCCATTTGCATTATCATATATTACTTTACAAGTGCCTGTATACAAGTTATTTATTCTTAAAACGTGCAGTCTTTTTACGAGCCCACATTTTGAACCATTCCGGTAGAAGCGAATAAATCGGTTTAAAAAGATGATTTACAGCACCCGGTACAAACTCTTTTTTGTTTGTGTAAAACAGTTTTTTAAGAGCTTTGCCAACCAGTTTTTCCGGACGGTAAATTACTCCAAGTCTTATTCCTAATTGCTGCAAGTTGGCCGGAAGATTATACAAATCTGTGGCTACCGCCCCAGGAGATACAACCATTACCCTTACTCCAAACTCCTTCATCTCAAGCCTGAAAGCCTTTGTCATGGTTCGTATATAGCTCTTTGTTGCAGTGTATAGAGATATTGCCGGATATGGAGTATGTACAGAGATAGAAGACATATTCAATATATATCCTCTTTTGCGCTCCCTCATTTTCTCGCCAAACAACCGGCATAGCATAGTAGATGTATAGACGTGCAGATTTATTATTGTAGCAACTTTATTAATATTACAGTCTATAATATCTTTAAAGAAAAATATACCGGCATTATTTATAAGCACTTCAACTTCTATTGAGTTTTTCTGGCAAAAAACAAATAGCTCTTCTGCGGCATGAGGATCAGATAAATCTTTGTATATTCCGGTAATCCATTGCTTAATAGAGTGTTCTGAGCTGCTCTCTTTTCTCTTTTCCTCTTCCGATTTCTCAATATTATCAACTGTCTTCTCAGCCTCATCAATGCAAACACAATTGTATTTTCCGGCAATTTTATGTGCCGCCTCTTTTATCTGTTCTGCCTGATTGCTTACAAGGATAACATTATAGCCATACCCTGCAAGTTGAGCTGCATAATGAAGCCCCATTCCTGAACTTGCACCGGTAACCAATGCTGTTTTTCCGTTTGCTCTTGCCGTTATTTCGTTGCGGTTGTCTCTTCCCATCGTTTTTCCAATTTTTCAATTTCCTGTTTTAACTTTATTGGAATATCTTCCTGTATTCTCTGGTGGCATGCCATCTCTTTAGAATACATCCTGCCTATACAGTAATTTGAGTGTTTGCAATTGCAACGCTCAACTCCCTGTTTCATATCATTTACAAATGACGGATTGTTTAGCAGCGCGCGGCCCATCTGCACAAATTCAAAACCTTTATTTAGTACATTATCAATGTTATTGCGGGATACAAGGCCGCCAACATATATCAATGGAATATCCGGAATTGCCTCTCTGAACTTTAAGGCATCTTCTAAAAAGTATGCCTCTTTAAACGGAACGGTAGGTATCATAAAACTGCCCGCAAATTTTACTCCGTATTTGAGCCACCACAGATTCATATAATGTGTAAGCGTCTTTATAGGCATTGCACCACGCATTACATACATAGGAGCCTTGCTCACAAAGCCTCCGCTGAGTACCAGACCATGAACTCCCAGATTTTTAAGCTCCTTGGCAATCTCTATACCCTCTTCAATATCATTTCCCCCCTTAAAACCATCGCGCATATTGGTTTTTGCAACAATAGCCATATCTGTAGAGGCAGCCTCCATAACCTCATTCATACACATTTGCATAAACTTCATACGGTTCTTAAGGCATCCGCCATATTCGTCTCTTCTTTTGTTGGTATATGGAGACAAGAACTGGCTTATAAGGTATCCGTGTCCGGCATGTACCTCCACGCAATCAAAACCGGCTTCTCTTGCAAGGTTTACAGCATTGCCAAAAGATTTTGCCATTTCAATCATCTCTTTCTCAGAAAGTTTTCTGTGAAAAGTGGGGGAGTATAGGTTAAATCCTGTAGACGCCGATACCGGAAGACACTTTGTGATTGCCCGATGGCTCATATTTCCGCAATGGCCTATCTGAATAGAGGCTGCTGCCCCCTCTTTATGTATTGCATCTGTAATTTCTCTCAATCCGCCAATAATTTCAGGTCTTAGCCATAGTTGGTCTGCAAAAGAGAGTCCGCTCTGTGTAACCGAAGCATAAGCCAATGTCGTCATTCCAACTCCTCCGGCAGCAACACTTCTGTGGTAATCGAGAAGCATTTGCGAAGGGTTATTGTTATGAGCCATATTTTCAAAAGCGGCAGAGCGTATCGTTCTGTTTCTTATTGTAAGAGGTCCGAGTTTTCCCGGAGTGAATAGGATAGATTCCATAATTGTACTAATATATGTAAGGAATTATACGTTTAAGATTGCGACCCTGCATCTGCAACCCGAATTCTTCTTTGTATTTTTTATAAATTGTATTTGCTCTTGGAACAAGGTTGGCAATAGTCCATAATGCAAAAACTGCACCCGACAAGCTCCATGTAAGTACAGCAAAGCCAATCCACTCCAATATTTCTCCAAAATAATTGGCCGATGTTACATAATTATATAGTCCACCCTTAGGTAAATAGTGTTTGGAGTCTCCTGGTTTGCGCAAATTTCTTATAATGCTGTCGGAATTTATATTTATAACAAAACCTGCAATAAATATTGCCGTTCCTATAATAAACTGCGGTGATATGAGCCATTCTGTAGTATAATATCCCGACGGTGAAATGTAAAAAAGCCATCCACCCTGCATAATTCCGTTAAGCGTGTTGAATACTGCCCCCATAAGTATAATGGAGAGTGGCATTTTGCTTTTGCCTTTGAGCAGAAATGGAAAAATAAAAGAGCGTTGGAAATAGTGTATCTGAAAGATTCCAAACATTATAACAAGTACAGGCTCAAAAGTACGGCTGCTGCATAACCACAAGATTGTCATTATAATAAATACAGGAGCCTCCATTATTATCCAGCCAATTTTGTTATTTATGGCCGGACCCCATTTTTTTGTGGCAAATTTACCGTAACCGGCTGTTACAAAAAACAGTGACACAAAAACAATCACTGCAATAACAGTCATTATAAGTAAAAATATATTGAAACAATGTAACATAAGCGTTAAATATATTTGCAGTTGTAAACTATCAAGTAAAATTTATAATTTCCAAGCGTACAAATTTACGGTTATTTTTTTACTTTTGAGGAAAATCGGATGATAATACCTTAAAAACGCACTACAGAGAGATGAAGCACGTATATGAATTTCTCATAAGGTTGAAAGATAACAATAATAGAGAATGGTTTAATTTACATAAGCAGGAGTATATAGAAGCTCAAATAATTTTCAACAATTTTACGGAGCAGCTTATTGCCCGTATAGAATCATGGGACGACGATATAAAGGATTCTGCCCTTTCTGTAAAAGATTGTACATACAGAATTTACAGAGATACAAGGTTTAGCAAAAACAAAATGCCATATAAAACGCATATAGGTGCATATATTTGTCGTAAAGGAAAAAAATCACCGTACGCAGGGTATTATTTTCATGTAGAGCCAACAGAAAAGCCGAATGATTTAGAAAACAGATTCCTTGGAAACACTCTTCTTGCTTCCGGATTGTATTGCCCTCAGCCAAAAGTAGTACAAAGTCTCAGAGACGAAATATCTGTAAATGGAGACTCTTTTTTAGATGCAATATCTTTGGCAAAAGGTTTTGAACTTGATACATACAACGTTCTTAAAAAAGTTCCACGCGGCTTTGAATATGCTCAAGAGCGTTGGCATGAGCTTCTAAAACATAAAGACTTTTCAATAGGCACCCCTCTTAAGCACGATATTTTGTTTGCAGGAAACGATGTCTTATTGGAGTATGTCTCCGAAAGATTTAAAACATGTATGCAGTTTAACAGACTGCTTAACCTTGCTGTAGATTACGCCTTGGAAGAGATGTAATATAGCTCGGGTGATTTTCTAAAGCTGTGCCCTGCTGTTCTTATACCGGTGCAGGTATTTCTTTTACTTTCTCTTTTGGCAGCGTTTTTTATGTTCACTGTCTTTTGCTTGTTTTTTTCTATTGAGGACTTCTCTGTGGTTGATGTTTTCTCTATAAGAGAGAGTTGCTTGTCTATATTATGCCACATAACACAGATAGAAAATAACATTGCCGCTATAGAGCCGCATCCGATAATGTTCAAAAGTATGTCATTCATATTCTTAAAATATTAAAAACTGCAATAGAAGTTTCTGTTAAACATCATTTATTAAAACAATGCAAAGAAACGCTGCATTTTTGACAACTTTTGACAATAAAAATAGAGCTGCTCAAAAAATAGAGCAGCTCTTTAAAAAATAGTACAACTTATATTTAGAATGAAGCCTCCTCCATTTTGGCTTTAATCTCCTTGTTGCACAGATTACCTATACTTCCTTTATGGGTATGATTCAATTTTTCTACAGACGGTATACCGTTGTCAAAGCCGGAATAATGGAACTTGCCTTCGTTTGCCTCAATACCTACGCTTCTATAGGCCTCTCTAAACGGCATTCCCTCTAAAACACGTTTGTTTACCTCCTCTACGGTAAACATATATTCGTATTTTTTATCTTCTACTATATGCTCGTTTATTCTCACGTTTTCCAACATATATTTTGCCATGAACAGACATTGGTGCATAAGCTCCAATCCGGGAAACAGAACATCTTTAAGCAGTTGATAATCTCTGTGGTATCCGTGAGCCATATTTGTAGTCATAAGGCTTATCTCATTTGGCAGACTCTCTATTCTGTTGCATTTTCCCCTTAATATTTCCCAAACATCCGGATTCTTCTTATGCGGCATTATGCTTGAGCCTGTAGTAAATTCATCAGGAAACGAGATAAATCCAAAATTAGGACACATATACATACAGCAATCTGCAGCCAATTTGTTTAGTGTAAGAGCTACCTGACCCAAAGCCGCTGCAACAGCCTTTTCGCTTTTGCCTCTACTCAATTGTGCCGCAACAGAATTGTAATTCAATGTTTTAAATCCTAATAATTCTGTGGTTAATTCTCTGTCGAGCGGAAAAGAACTTCCATAGCCTGCAGCAGAGCCTAACGGATTCTGGTTTATTACATTATATGCCCCCTTTAGCATGTGCATATCATCTACCAGCGCCTCTGCATATGCTCCAAACCACATTCCAAAAGAGGATGGCATTGCAATTTGCGCATGAGTATAGCCAGGCAACAATACATTTTTGTATTTTTCGCTTAAATTCTGCAGAACATTAAACAGTTCTATAATTTCATCTCTGAAAATCTCTATCTCTTCTTTGAGGAATAACTTTATATCAACCAATACCTGGTCATTTCTCGATCTTCCGGAATGTATCTTTTTTCCTATTTCGCCTAATCTGTTTGTTAATAGAAACTCAACTTGTGAGTGTATATCCTCAACATCATCGTTCAATTTAAAATCACCGCTCTTTATCTCCTCCATGATTGTATCCAAACCCTCTTGCAGCCTCTTCTGCTCCTCCTTCTCCAACAGTCCTATTTCGCTCAGCATTTTTATATGCGCCTTTGACCCCAATACGTCAAATTTTGCCAATCTCATATCCAATACCCTGTCGTTTCCTACAGTGAATTCTTCTACAAGGCGGGTGGCTTGTACACCCTTGCTCCATAGTGTTCCCATATTATTCTTGTGATTTTAAACTGCGTGTTAATTTAATGGTTTCTATAAGTTTTATATATATTGCAATGCCCTTTTCTATCTCAGCTATATGTATAAATTCGTCGGCCTTATGGCTTCTTGCAGAGTCTCCCGGACCAATCTTTATTGCAGGAATACTGCCCAGACGCATCCAATCAGATGTAGTAGGGGAGATGAACGTTTCAATTCCGCATGTTTTTACTGCATGTATAAGTTCATGAGATTGTGGCGTTGCAGAACTTCTGTTTTTAAGATTACGCGCAACAAGTTCACTGCTTGTTACATTTTGCAGAAGTTCAAGAATCTCTGCATTGGTATATTGCTCTGTAGGGCGTATATCCACAACAAACGTGCACTTGTCTGGTACAACATTATGAACTGTTCCGGCATTAATCTGTGTAACAGTAAGTTTTACATCTCCCATTAATGGAGATTTTTTTGTAAACCTGTAATTTCTGAGAATATTTATATCCTCAATGGCTTTGTACAGAGCATTTTCCCCTTCATCCCTTGCTGCATGTCCGCTCGCTCCTTTGGCTGTTCCGTCTATAACAAGCAACCCTCTTTCGGCAACTGCCGCTTTCATTCCGGTTGGCTCTCCTATAATAGCAAAATCAACAGATACACCATATAGAGGCAAATCTTCCAGCACTTTGCTTATGCCGTTGCATCCGGAACGTTCCTCTTCTGCGCTAAGAACCAATATTACATTAAGCCCCGACGAGTCTTTATAGGGCAGGTTATCCTCTGTATCTGCATTGCTGTAAATAAAAGCCTGGGTAAGGGCAACTACGCTTGCTCCATCGTCATTGCTTCCTAATCCGTATATAATTCCCTCTTTTTCAATTGCTTCAAAAGGATTTATAGTGTAGCTTTCCGCCGGTTTAACGGTATCTATGTGGGCATTAAGCATTAATGTAGCATTATTTTTATTGTAACCCGACGGTATTGCAACAATATTGTTTGCTATGCGTATAACTTTAAAGACATTGCTTGCAGCTCTGCTTATATTCTGCAGATATTCATATAGATAATCGGCAACATTCGCCTCGTCGAATGTGCATGACGGAATGCTTATTATTTTTTTTAGCAATAAACATGCATTCTCAGTAAGATTGCCGGTATCCATTAATTCTGTCATAAAATGTGTAAACTATATTTTAAGTAGAGTCTCCTTTTTTATCAAAAGATTGTCGGCATGCTTTATAATTACTTCGCTTACTCCGTTTTCGAGAGCGGCAAAAGCGTTGTCAAGTTTTGGAATCATTCCACCTACAACTTTTTTCTCTTCAAGCAGTTGCTTGTAGCTGTTTTTGGTAATAAGCGGAATAACCGAGTCGTTATCATCCGGATTTGCCAGAACACCGTCTTTCTCAAAACAATATATAAGTCTGGTAGAATACTCTTTTGACAGTGCAATAGCTATGCTCGAAGCCATTGTATCTGCGTTGGTATTAAGTAGCGAGCCGTTGCAGTCGTGTGTAATGGCGCAAAATACAGGGGTTATTCCTCTTCCGAGCAAAGATGTCAGCAGGGATGTATTTATTTTTAACGGATCTACATCTCCAACATATCCCCAGTCAATAGGATTGGCAGGACGTTTTGTTGCAGGTACGCAATCTCCATCTGCCCCGGAAAGCCCCAAGGCATTACAGCCTATTTTTTGCAGCGACGCCACTATCTGTTTGTTAATAAGGCCGGCATATACCATAGTTACAAGTTTTAGAGTCTCATAATCGGTAATTCTTCGGCCATTGTGCATCTTTACCTCAAGTCCTAATTTAGAAGAGAGCTGAGTTGCAATAGCCCCTCCTCCGTGTATAAGTACTTTAGGCCCTTCAAATTTATGCAGATTGCCTAAGAAATATTGCAGAGCATCAGGCTTGTCTACAATATTTCCTCCTATTTTTATAATTGTAACGTTCTTCATATTAATGTTTTTATTGCAGTCCTAAAAGTATCTCTTTAATTACTGTTTGAGCCGAAACAACTCTGTTTGCAGCTTCCGGTATAACCAAAGAGCGTTCACTCTCAATTACATCGTCGGTAACAATCATATTTCTTCTTACCGGAAGGCAGTGCATGAAATATCCGTTATCTGTAAGTGCCATTTTCTTAGAATCAATAGTCCAGCTTCTGTCTGTACTCAGAATCTTTCCATAATCGGCATCGTTAAATGCACTCCAGTTTTTTCCGTATATGAAATGAGCTCCGGCAAAAGCCTTTTCCTGGTCGTACTCTATTTTACATCCGTCGGTAAAAGATGGATCTAATTCATAACCTTTAGGATGAGTGATGACCACCTCGTAATTTGCAGCTTTCATCCACTCTACAAATGAGTTTGGAACAGCTTGCGGCAGTGATTTAGGATGTGGTGCCCAACTCAATACAACTTTAGGACGCTCAACTTTCTTGTACTCCTCTATGGTTATAAGGTCTGCAAAACTCTGCAGAGGGTGACGTGTAGCCGCTTCCATGCTTATAACCGGCTTGCCGGAAAATTTAATGAATTGATTAAGGATTTTTTCTGAATAGTCATCTTCTTTGCTTATAAACTGGGCAAAAGAGCGCACACCAATAATGTCGCAGTACGAACCCATTACCGGAATAGCCTCTAAAATGTGCTCAGGTTTATCTCCATCCATTACAACCCCTCTTTCTGTCTCTAATTTCCATGCCCCCTGATTGATATCCAGAACAATTACATTCATTCCAAGGTTAAGTGCCGCTTTTTGGGTACTTAATCTTGTGCGCAGGCTTGAGTTAAAGAAAATAAGCAACATTGTCTTGTTCTTTCCCAACATAGAGTCGGCATAAGGATTTTCTTTAACATATTTTGCTTTTTGCAGAGCCTCCTGCAAATTCCCAATATCGTTTACTGTAATAAAATTTCTCATAATATATCCTTGTAGGGTATAAGCTATTTATTGTTGCTCAAATCGTTAAAGGCATCTATAAATTTATCGGCAGTGGCTTTGTCTATGCAAAGCGGTGGTAACAGGCGTATTACATTAGCACCTGCGCCTCCTGTAAAGATGTGTTTCTCAAACAACAATCTGTTGCGCAAATCTGAGTAGCCTTCGTTAAGCTCTATTCCAATCATAAGGCCTTTTCCACGCAATTCCTTTATGGCCTTATTTCCTTTGAGCCTGTTTATTATATACTCGCCAATATTGGCAGCGTTCTCAATAAGATTTTCCGATTTAATAACTTTAAGAACTGCAATAGCAGCCGTACATGCAAGATGATTACCTCCGAATGTTGTACCGAGCATCCCGTATGTTGCCTTTATTTTTGGAGAAATTATAACTCCCGACAGCGGGAATCCGTTTCCTATTCCCTTTGCAACTGTAATTATATCGGCTTCAATTCCGCTATATTGGTGAGCAAAAAATTTGCCTGTTCTTCCGTAGCCGGACTGTATCTCATCTAAAATAAGCAGAGTGTCTGTAGCATTGCAAAGTTTTCTTATGCCTTTAAGATACTCATCATTAGGAACAAAAATACCTGCAACTCCCTGAATGCCCTCTATAACCATAGCTGCATACTCCTTGGTTTCCAACTCTTTTGCGGCAGCTTCAAGGTTGTTCAACGGAACAAATGTTACATTGTTGTTCTTGTTGAATTCTGCCTGAATCTTAGGATTATCGGTAGCCTCTACTGCACCCGAAGTCCTTCCGTGAAAGGCTTTTCCCACTGCAAGAATTTTCTTTCTTCCTGTATGGAAAGAGGCTAATTTAAAGGCATTTTCATTAGCTTCTGCACCGGAATTACATAAAAACAGATTATAATCAGGATAGCCGCAAATCTCTCCCAATCTCTCTGCAACTTCTCTCTGCAACGAATTCTGTACGGCATTAGAGTAAAATCCTAATCTGTCTGTCTGCTCTTTAAGCATTTGCGTATATACAGGATGGCAGTGTCCAATGCTTATAACGGCATGGCCTCCATATAAATCTATATATTCAGTCCCCTCTTTGTCTATAATTTTGCAACCTTCGCCTTTAACAGGTTCTATATTCCAAAGAGGATATACATCAAACAATTTCATAATAATTCAAACAGTTTTTAAAATGCACTCGGTTTTAGTTTAAGACCTGTAGTCTGTTCCAGACCAAAAATGAGGTTCATATTTTCAACGGCCTGTCCGCTCGCACCCTTTACAAGGTTGTCTATAATAGATGAGATATGAATATAGCCGTCGTGCAATTCTATGTGCAACAATATTTTATTGGTGTTTACAACCTCTTTAAGGCTTATCCCTTTGTCAGAAACAAATACAAAAGGAGACTCTTTGTAGTATTCATTATACAGTGCAACTGCATCCTCTTGTGAATCTCTCAAAGAACCGTCTGCTGCCTTGTATCCATTCCATTTTGTATATATGCTGGCAAATATTCCGCGAGGAAAATCACCTCTCATAGGTACAAAATTTACTTGAGGGGCCTCTTTGCCAAGCAAACGAGAGAGAGTACGCTTTATCTCTCCAAGATGCTGGTGGGTAAATAGTTTGTAAATAGATAAATTATTGTCTCTATAGCTAAAATGTGTGGTTTCTCCCGGCTTTTTCCCAGCACCTGTAGAGCCTGTAATGGCCGTAACATGCACTTCTGAATCCAAAATCCCGGCTTTGGCCAATGGAACAACGGCTGTCTGTATTGCTGTTGCAAAACATCCCGGATTGGCAATATAATCAGCCTTGAGAATTTCCTCTTTGAAAGTGTCTGTAAGACCATATATGAAGTTTTTGCCTTTATATTCAGGCTCTAATCTAAAGTCGTTTCCCAAATCAACGATTTTGCATTTTTCCGGGAGAGGGGTCTTGTCGAGAAATTCGCGCGACAGACCGTGTCCCAAGCACAGAAATACAACATCTGGAGCAATTACCTTGTCTGTAAACTTTAAATCTGTTTCGCCAATCAAGTCTCTGTGAACATCGCATACGCTCTTTCCTACAGATGTTGTGCTCAAAACAGACTCAATCTCAACCTGCGGATGATTAAGAAGTATTCTTATAAGTTCACCGGCTGTGTATCCTGTTGCTCCTGCTATGGCCGCTTTTATCATAATTTATACAATTTGTATGGTTATGGTAATTTGTGGTAATTGAATTAGTGAGATTAAATTATTTGTTCTCTTTCTCATTATGCAATGAGTAATAGATTTTCAGAGGATTTGCAAGTACTTTGGTGAATCCCACAACATCTCTTCCTGTGTACGATTTGTTAATCTCTCCGTACTCTCCAAATTTAGAGCTCATCATGTCAAATTCGCTTCTACAGCCCAAAACAAAGAAGTTGTAAGGTTTAAGCAGTATATCAACAGTTCCGCAAACGCTCTGCTGGGTACTGTCGAGGAATGCCTCCATATCTTTCATTACCGGTTCAAGATATTGTGCCTCGTGCATCATCTGGCCATAGAAATTGGCAATCTGGTCTTTCCAGTTGAGCTGATTTTTGGTAAGAACGTGTTTTTCGAGAAGATGATGAGCCTTAATTATAATAAGCGGAGCAGCTGCCTCAAAACCTACGCGACCTTTTATTCCTATAATGGTATCTCCAATGTGAATGTCTCTGCCCACACCATATTTGTTTGCAATATCTGCCAATTCTCTTATAAGCTCTACCGGCGACATCTTTTTACCGTTAAGGGCAACAGGTTCTCCTTTGTAAAACTCAATGGAAACTTTCTCTTCTTCTGTCTTCTCTACATGGTGCAGATATGCCTCTTCCGGAAGATAGCCATCGGAAGAGAGAGTCTCTACTCCACCTATGCTTGTACCCCATATGCCTTGATTGATTGAGTATTTTGATTTCTCCCAGCTAAAGTTAAAGCCGTGTTTTACAAGATAGTCAATCTCCTCCTTGCGGCTCAATGCCAGTTCGCGGATAGGTGCAAGAATCTTAACTTCAGGTGCAAGAACCTCAAATACAAGATCAAAACGCACTTGGTCATTACCGGCTCCGGTACTTCCGTGTGCCACATACTCTGCACCTAATTCCTTAACGAGATTGAGTACTTCCAAAGCCTGAAAAACTCTTTCTGAGCTTACAGAAAGCGGATATGTTGCATTTTTGAGTACATTTCCAAAAATAAGATATTTGATACCTTTATTATAATATGTATCAACAGCGTCTATTGTTCTGTGTGAAGCTGCGCCAAGATTAAGTGCACGCTCCTCGATTTTTTTTGCCTCTTCGGCTGTAAAACCACCGGTGTTAACCATAACGGTGTGAACTTCAAGGCCTTTTTCGTTTTTTAAATAAGGTACGCAAAAAGAGGTATCCAAACCTCCGCTGAATGCAAGAACAACTTTTTGTTTCATGATATTATTATTTTAAAATTTTATTTACTGTTATTGTTAACCTTGTGCCCTATATAGTGCAGGGTTTTGTTAATTGTCTTAAACGGAAAAGCAACACCTTTTCCTACCATTGCGAGCAGTGGCGGAAAGTTGTATTTGGCCTTCTCTTTTGTAGGGTCGTAAAGCAGGGCGGTACACAGGCACATTTTATAATTGTTCCTTTCAAGAATATCAAAATTCCTGCAGCCCTGACAGCCTTTCCAAAACTCCTCATCTGTAGTAAGTTCGGAGAATGGTACAGGCCTGTATCCCAAATCAGAATTTATTTTCATAACTGCAAGTCCTGTAGTTATGCTAAATATTTTTGCATAAGGATACATTTTCCTTGAAAGTTCAAAAATCTTCTGCTTAATCTTTCTTGCAAGACCGGTTTTTCTAAACTGATGCGCAATGATAAGACCTGAATTTGCAACAAATTTGGTATGGCTCCATGTCTCTATATAGGAATATCCTGCAAAAGTACCATCTTCGGCCAAAGCTATAACGGCTTTACCGTCTCTCATTTTCTCTTTAACATATTCCGGACTTCTTTTTGCAATACCGGTTCCCCTTTCCTGTGCAGAAATGTACACCAATTCGCAGATTTGCTCTGCATATTTTACGTGGGATTCGTTCGCCACATAAATATTTATCTTCATTCTACAGATAATAATTTAAATGTGAACAGGCACACGACCTGATAATATTTATAACTGAATTGTTTTTTATTGAAAAAGCGCAAGGCTTTTTAGTAAAGTGTGGACAGGATAACCTGTGAAAAGGCTTTTTAGTCCTTATCGTCGGACACAAAAAGTAACCACAGCAGAGAGACTGCATCGGACACGCCAATTGATAGCGTTAAATTTTGATATGTGGTTGCTTTTTTTCATAACGGCCGCAAAGGTAATAACTTTTTTAATAAACGCACAATTAAAATATGAAGATTCATATTTATTATTTACGAATATTAAACTTATAAAACAAAATATGGCTTATCCAAGTAAGCCATAAATACCCGATTGGGCCGGAATAACGCTAATTCCACTCTATAAAGTATGTTATAATAAAATACCATTAGAGTTATTTTGTGGAGATGGGCGGACTCGAACCGCCGTCCAAGCAAACCACCACAAAGCTTTCTACATGCTTATTTTGCCTTTGATTGTAGGAAACAGGCTGCCGGCAAACGGGCCACCTGAATCTTATCCTCTGAGTCTTACGATGCTTTAGAGAAGTCTGCACCGGCATCCTGCTTTAATGATACCCCATTTGCACGATTCATAGCAGGCTTAAAGAACCGGCGGGATACTCGTCGCTGCGGCAGCCTTGGCCGGAGCGATTAAGCGATTAAGCTCTGCTTAATTACGCAGCGAGTGCATAGTTGTTATTGCCATCTATAGGCTTGAAGGTTGGGATTTACGAGCCTGGCCTCCAACTCTCGGCATGCTTACTTTCCGGTTAATCTGATGTCAAAACCAAAACATCCCCGTAGAAAGAGGTGCAAAGATAATCTTTTTTGCGGATAATTTGTAACTTTGCCCTCTTGATGCGTTAATTTTTCTTGATGCATTTTATAGTTTTATAACAAAACAATTAAGCAGCAGCGCAATATGAATATAGCAATCGTAGGTACAGGTTATGTGGGTCTGGTTTCGGGTTCATGCTTTTCCGAAATGGGTATAAATGTTACTTGCATAGATGTAAATGAGGAAAAAATCAATAATCTGAATAATGGAGTAATTCCTATATATGAACCTGGATTGGATGAAATTGTTCAAAAGAACATGTCCGACGGTCGTCTGCATTTTTCTACCTCCTTAGAGAGCTGTATAAATGAGTGCGATGCTGTGTTTATTGCTGTGGGAACACCTCCGGGAGAAGATGGTAGTGCAGATTTGAGATATGTGTTGAATGTTGCCCGCACATTTGGACGTCTTATAACAAAATATACACTTCTTGTTACAAAAAGTACTGTTCCAATTGGTACGGCAAATAGAGTAAAACAGGCTGTAGAAGAGGAACTTGCACTCAGGGGTGTGTCTATTCCTTTTGATGTGGCATCAAATCCAGAATTTCTTAAGGAAGGCTCTGCCATAAAAGACTTTATGAGTCCCGACAGAATTGTAGTAGGAGTTGATTCGCAGCAGGCAAGAGAGCTTATGGAGCGCATTTATCGTCCGTTCCAACTTAATAACTATCGGGTTATAATAATGGACATACTCTCTGCCGAAATGACAAAATATGCAGCTAATGCAATGTTGGCCACAAGAATCTCCTTTATGAATGAGATGGCCCGATTGTGTGAGGCTACAGGGGCAAATATAGATAAAGTAAGGGCAGGTATAGCCTCCGATACCAGAATAGGAAGTAAATTTCTCTATCCTGGATGCGGATATGGCGGTTCTTGCTTTCCCAAAGATGTTAAAGCACTTATAAAAACAGGGGAGGAGAACGGATTGGATATGGAGGTGATAAGTGCTGTGGAGAGAGTAAATAATGCTCAGAAAAGGATTGTATATGAGAAACTTAAAAAGGCTTTTGGCGAAAATCTTAAAGGAAAGGTAATTGCAGTTTGGGGATTGTCATTCAAGCCTGAAACAGATGATATGCGTGAAGCCCCATCGGTTGTTGTAATAAACTTGCTTAATGAGGCCGGTGCTATTGTCCGCGCTTTTGATCCTATTGCCATGTCAGAAGCCAAGGCGCATTATCTGCATGATTCTGTGTATTATGCCTCAAATATCTATGATGCGGCCCAAGGTGCAGATGCAATTGCGCTGGTTACAGAATGGAAGCAGTTTAGAGTACCAAACTGGGAGCGTATAAGAGAGTGTATGAAGGGTAACGTTATTGTAGACGGACGTAATATATATACACCTTCGGAAATGAAAGAGTTGGGCTTTGAGTATTATTCAATCGGAAAATAATCTGGTAAATGGCTTTAATTTAGCAGTTTACCAGAAATTAATTTTACTATTCCGTCGCAGGCAGATATTATTCCAAGTACGGCAATGATTATTCCGGCAACGCGGTTAATCATTATAAGCTGTTTGAGCCTGAATTTTTTTCTGAACACATTAATGGTGGTAGTAAGTGTGAACCACCATGTTACGGTGCCCAAGAATACTCCCCACAATATGGTTATAACCGAAATGTTTTCTGTTTTGTCTCCTGAATTTATGCCAACAGCGGCAAAAAGACCCAAAATAAGAAAAATAGCTCCGGGATTTGTTATTGTCATAATAAGAGCTTCAATAAAATCCTCTAAGTGATGCTTGTGCGCATGCTTTTGGCGTATCTGCTTTATTGGATTGGTTGTGTATACTTTAAGTCCTATAAGTATGATTATTATGCCGCCTATAAGCATAACCGGTGCGCGGTTGGCAGAAATAAAGTTTTCTACGAAAGAGAGTCCTATAAGGGAAATTCCTGCATAAAAAGTATCAGATACAGAAGCTCCCAAACCAGTGAATAGTCCTGAGTTACGCCCTTTGCTCAGAGTCTTCTGTACACAAAGAACTCCCAATGGTCCCAATGGAATTGAGGCCCCGAGTCCAACTATGAATCCTTTAAGCAACGTAACTAACATAGCTCTTCTTTAAATATTTTCTTCTTTAGAAATTTTCTATCTTTGTTCGGATAAACGGCAAAAGTAATAAAAATAGTCAATACTGGAAAGATGTACAGTAGTAAAGAGTAAAGATATGTCTACAAAGAATAAAAATATGTTCGCAAACAGCAAAGATATTTCCATTAAATATTCCTTTAAATCAAAACAGGTTTGGCTTTTGGTTATAACATCTTCGGCTCTTCTTTCGTTGCCGTTTTTGTCTCCGCACCTTGGCCTTTTATCGCTTATAGCTTTTCTTCCGCTTTTGGCGGCAGAGCAGATTGCCTTTGAAAACAAAATAAAATATTTTTTTATACGGTATTACATCTGTTTCTTTTTATGGAATTTAGCAACCACTTATTGGATATATAATGCCACCGTGCCGGGAATGATTGCTGCGGTAGTTCTAAATGCGCTGCAGATGTCAATCGTATTCTGGCTTTTTCGCAAAATGCGCACTATATCGCAAGGTTTTCTTCCCTATCTGTTTCTTATTATAACATGGTTAGCCTGGGAGCATATCTATTTTGAGTGGGAAGTTTCATGGCCATGGCTTGTTTTAGGCAATGCCTTTTCTACCTCAATAAAAAACATACAATGGTATGAATATACGGGAGTTTTGGGTGGCTCATTATGGATATTATTGGTTAATATACTGTTATTTAGATTTATCTATAATTTTTTATCTTTAACAAAGCGACAGAAAATAGTCTCAGGAATATCGTTGGCATTATTGGTGCTTTTGCCTGTAATTGTTTCACATATAATGTTTTATACATATAAAGAAACGCAATATGAGCCATCTGCAGGACGTGGAACCAGACAGTTTGTTGTATTACAGCCAAATATAGACCCGTATACCGACAAATTTTATGGCATGAGTCAGCATGAGCAGAATACTGTATTGATTAATCTTGCCAAAGAGGCGTTGTCTGAGATTAAGGATGAACCTGTATTGGTTGTTGCTCCTGAGTCTTTTATCTCAAGACCTCCTCTTGTATTGGAAAACAATCCGCTGGCAAACCGCAATTTTATGCATATTTATAATTTTGTACGTAGTTGTAACAGTTTTACCGGAGACCTCGACAGTACAGTATCTTTAAAAGATAAACATAATCAAGTGAGTTTTATATTGGGAGCAATAACAGATACCATATATTATGACTATGCTTTTAGAGCAGAGAACAAGGCAAATATTCCGCCTACAGCAACCGCCCGCTATATACAGGATAATAATCTCTGGTTCGACCGCAGCAATTCCGCTGTGTTTATAGATATCAAAGGCAAGCCACGATTTTATCATAAATCAAAATTGGTAGTTTTGGTGGAGAGTACACCTTATAAGAGATTATTCAATTTTATGAGCCGTTTTGCCATAGACCTCGGAGGCGCTATGGGAAGCTATGCTCCGCAGCAGGATAGGGAGGTATTTACTACATCTGATTCTGTAAAGATAGGAACGGCAATATGTTATGAGTCTGTTTACGGTGATTATTACAGAGAGTATATACTCAAAGGTGCGCATGTAATGAGTATAATAACCAACGACGGCTGGTGGGGAGATACGCCGGGATACCGTCAGCATCTCTCGTATGCAAGTCTAAGAGCTATAGAGACGCGTCGCAGCATTGCACGTAGCGCAAATACAGGAATTTCTGCATTCATAAACCAGAGAGGCGAGATAACAGCCTGTACAGAGTGGTGGAAACCTGCATATCTTAATGGAGAACTTGCCCTAAATAACAAAATCACCGTATTTGTTAAGTACGGTGATATAATAGGACGTCTTGCCGTATTTATGTTCTGTCTATTTGCGCTTATGGCTGTTGTTCGTTATATTGGTAACAGGTATACTGCCGTAAGATAAAATATAGGGATTGCTGTAAAGCGCAACATCTTTCCTTTTAATTGCTCTCTTTAAGATAGCGTCTGTATTCCTTAGGCGAATATCCTATATGGGCTTTTACATATTTCCCAAAGAACGACAGATTAGGAAAGTCGAGATACTCCGATATCTCTTTTATAGATTTGTCGGAATACTGTAATAGATTGCTTATATCCTTTATTACAAATTGGTTAATCCATGTATTTGCTGTTTTTCCGCTTACATTCTTGCATGTGGTTGAAAGGTATTTTGGGGTTACGCATAACTGTTGTGCATACCATGTAACCATACGCGGTTTTACCTGAGTAGAAGAGAGAAGCGTTATGAACTTTTTAAACAGAATATCTCCCTGCTTAAGAAGGTGTTTTCCGGGTGTCTCTATATTGCAGCTTATTTCGCAGAAAAGCTCATAAACAAGGGCTTTTAGCAGTGTTGTTATAACCTCTTTATGATACATGCGCTCTTTATATACCATGCGCAAATGAATGAGTTTGCCATAATGTTCAAAAAGGTGTGCAACATCTTCATTTATACTTATCACAGGATTTTCATTTATTTGAAATGACTTTTCCCACAGATTATTCTCCATATTAAAGTTTTCTATGAGAAGGCGATCGCTCAGACACATTATGCGGCCTTTGAAATCGGGAGAGGTGCTGTAACTCTTCAGGCCTGATTGGTCCGGCAAGTAAAGCATAATCTGATTTGGTTTTACAGTATGTGCTTTAATTCCCTTTTTAATAGTTAGTTCTCCTTGTATACACAGTATTATGGAGATAGGTTTATTTTCAAAATTGCCGTTGTATAGCTTGTATAGTGCCTCTATATTTTCAGAGACATAAACATCTTCATCTATTATGCTGAAAAAATCTTTCATCTTTGCATCTCATTTTTTACGATGCAAAATTAAACCCTCTTGCCGTTACGGCAGAGGGCTTAAAATGGATAAAAATGTTCCAAAACTCTTTAGCTTTATTTTAATGGGCAACGGTGTATTATTTGGCGCTGCCGGCTTTGTCGAGCAGATAAAGTATCGATTTAAATGTTATACCGCTGTTACGCGATAATCCTATTTCGCAAGTGCGGCTTGTTGCATAACCGGTAGTGCATGGTTTACCGCTGCCATCTGTTGTTCCATTTGTCTGTTCTTTCAGATGCCTTAATCCGTGAGTATTCAATTCGGGATGAGTAAATCCTCTGTCTCCTGCAAATCCGCAACAATTGCTCTCTATTACAACAACCTCTTTGGCACATAACTTTGCAAGATCGTACAGCATGTTATCTACTCCCATTTTCTTTGAAGAGCATACTGCAAATACGGCAACCTTTTCATCTACAGGGGTAATATTAAGACGTGGAACAATATATTTTGTAATAAATTCTGCCGGCTCATACAGCTTAATGGTATCATCCATATTTGTGTGCATAGTGTACAGGCATGGACTCATATCGCATAAGATTGGATATTTCCCATTCTCCGAAGCCTTTATAAGTGCGGCCTGCAACTCGTCAGAAGCCTTCTTGCCTGCCTCTACATATCCTTTGCTCGAAAATGCCATTCCGCAACACAACTTGTTTAAATTTTGAGGGTAAATTACCTCATATCCGGCCTTCTTTAGCAGTTTCTCGGTGAGTTTTGTTATTTCAAGCTCATTTGAGTAGCTCTTTGTTACTCCCATGCTTCTTGTAATGCACGAAGGAAAATATACGACCTTGTCTTTAGAGGTGCTCTCCGAGCCTGTGCACTCTTCTGCCTTAATTTTATGCGCTCCTTTTGGAAAATATTCGTTCCATAATGGTATAAGATTTCCGCTCAGAGTTCGTGTGCCTCTTGCCATAGCTCCAAACAGATTTTTGCCAAACAGGAGTCTTAAACCGTATGCAGCATTCAGCCCTACACGCATGCCTGCTGTAACTTTATCCATATTAGAGGCTATCTTAACTGCATTTCTCTCGGCTTTCTCGGAGTGTCCGGCATGTCTTAAAGTCTTTATCAGCTTGCCGGTATCAACTTTTACAGGACACACTCTTGCACACAAGCTGTCTGTAGCACATGTTTCGTCTCCCCAATATCTATATTGTTTCTGCATTTCGGCTGCAATATGCGGAGCTTCCAAAGATTTTCTGAGTCTCTCCATTTCTCTGAATGCAGCCACTCTCTGCCTTGGCGAAAGCGTAAGCCCCTCTGCAACACATGTGCCTTCGCAAAAACCGCACTCCATACATTTGTTTACAATCTCATTTGTATCCGGACACGGTTTAAGGTTCTCTATATGTGCATTTTTATTTGATGTAAGTATAACTCCCGGATTGAGTATTCCTTTAGGGTCAAAGAGCTTTTTAACCTCTTTCATAAGAGCGTATGCCTGCTCGCCCCATTCAAGCTCTACAAACGGTGCCATATTACGGCCTGTACCGTGCTCTGCCTTTAAAGAACCGTCATATTTTGCAACAACCATGTTTGCAACATCATCCATGAATTTTTTATATCTTTCTACTTCCGACGGAGTTGTAAAGTCTTGGTTGAACATAAAGTGCAGATTTCCCGCAAGTGCGTGTCCGAATATTACCGCGTCATCGTAACCGTTCTCATGAAATACCTTTCTCAGATTCATAGTGGCATCTGCAAGTTGCGGAACAGGAAAGCATACATCCTCAATAATTGCAGTAGTACCTGTTTTTCTCATACCGGCAATTGTTGGAAGACACTCTTTTCTTATTTTCCACAATTTAGCCTGCTCTTTTGCATCTTTTGTGAAGCTGTAAGGTAGCTCTGCCTTTATAGACTCAATGCTCTTTTCTATCTCTGTAACTTTTTTATTAAGAGCCTCATCATTCTCTGCCGTGGCCTCTATAAGCAATCCGCAAGCCCCTTCCGATACGGTTTTGAGGAATTGTGGAATACCCTCTGCGTTTTCTACCGAGCGTATGCTGGCCCTGTCTATAAGTTCAACTGCAGATACAGGTTGTCCTTTAAGAATTTGCACAACTTCACATGCATCCTTTATTGTCGGGTAAATTGTAAGGGCCAATGCCTTATGTTTGTTGTTTATTACCGTATTGTAGGTTATTCCGGCAATAAAGGCGAGTGTTCCTTCTGAGCCTATAATCAAATGTTTTAATATATCAAAGCCGTTTGAATAATCTACAAAGGCATTAAGGCTATATCCGGTCGTATTTTTTATTTTGTATTTCTTCTCTATTCTTGTCTTTAATTGCGCATCTTCGTTTATCCTTTTAGAAATATCCTCTAACTTCTCTAAAAGATTGCGGTGAGACTCTGCAAATTCGCTGCGGGATTTTTCGTCGGCCGTATCGAGTAGAGTTCCGTCGGCAAGAATCACTCTTATGTCGGCAATTGTTTTATATGAATTTTCGCTTGTGCCGCAACACATTCCGCTTGCATTATTTGCTGCAATTCCACCAATCATGGCAGAATCTATAGATGCAGGATCTGGACCAATCTTTCTTCCGTATTTAGAAAGGTATTTGTTGGCATATACTCCTCGAATTCCGGGCTGTAGCCTTATTTTAAGGCCGTTGTCAATGATTTCATAATCCTTGAATCCGTGCGAAGCAATAACCAGAACAGAATCAGAAATAGCTTGTCCGCTCAATGATGTTCCGGCAGCCCTGAATGTTACAGGAATGTCCATTTTCCAGGCCGTTTTCATTATAAATTCTATCTCTTTCTCATTAAACGCCCTTACAACTAATTTTGGGACAAGTCTATAGAATGATGCGTCGGTTCCAAAAGCCAATGTGCTTAAAGCATCATGCAATAATCTCTCTTTGGGAATTATTGTATTAAGTTCTTGATAAAAAACCTTGTATTTGCCTGTTATCATAGTGGTTCAATTATATTTTTTAATCCCCAAGGGGAAACATTTCTTACAATTACTCTATTCTCTTTATCTAACAAATATATGCAGGGAAGCTCTTCCCAATAATATTTTCCGTAAATTTCCATTACATTTTCATGTCCCGACAGATTTATCCATCCCTTATCTCCTTTTTCATGTACAAACTTCTTCCACTCATCTTTATCGGTTCCTGTGTTTATGGCAATAAAGGCAGTTTCTCCATTTTTGCCGGAATACTCTGCATATAGCTTTGAAAGCTCTTTTGTTATCGGATTACACAAACTGCATCCGGTATTGTAGAAATAGAGAATTTTAAATTTGCCTGGTATACTATAAATATTTATAGTGTTGTCATTTAAATCTTTGAGATTTAAGTCTGCGGCAATCTCCCCCGGCATGTTCTTTTTAAGGCCATCAAGTTCTTTAAGGATTTTCTCTGCAAATACCGACCCGTCCCACAGTTGCGGCTCTTTGGCAATATATCTGTCGGCCACATATACTGCAAATTCCTTCATTACAACTGATTGTGAATTTTTTAAATAGTAATACAGCTCTGCAAATATATCTTTGAATACAGATTTGTCTTTTTTGCTCTTCTCGTACAGCAGATCAATACTCTCTTTTATTGCCGCTGTATCGTTGGTATTGCCATATTTGCCCAAATAGCTATCCAAAAACTTGCGTATAGAGGCTTGTTCCTCTTTCATGCGTTGTATAAGCTCTTTAAGTGACTCTGTATTAAGCCCGCGACCTATTATAGTACCGTTTTTATCTGTAAGGTAAATTTGCGGAGTGGAGATTACATTGTACAGCAGATGAAAACCGCTCTCAACATCGGGGTCCCAGACATTTACCCAGTTTACAAAGGAATTGTAGAGATAAAAGTTTTCATCTATATACTTTTTCCACCTCTCTTTTGAATCTTGAGTATATATTGCATACACATTTATGACTCCCATGCTGTATTCATTCACAAAATCAACTAATTTGGGAGTCTCTGTTTTGCAGGTTCTGCAGTCGTCGGTATAAAAAAGTATTATAGTGTATTCTCCAAAGGATTCAAGCTCGTGCAGAGATTGGTATACTCCCAAGGTGTCCTGCATACGGAGTTCTTGTGCCTGCATTCCCAATAATGAATTTTTGTTGAGCATAACAAATGTATTCATCTCAAATATGGCAGACTTATCAGCAGGCAATTTCTTGTTCATAAAATAATTTTCTGCTATATGGCAGGCTACGCTCTCTTGCCCCATGATTTTGGGCTTGCAGAAATATCTGAATGCTTCGGTTGCGATTGATGGTTTGAGAGAATCGGAAGCCGACTCTATGAGCCTCTCTATGCGGCTTATCACAGTGTCGTTACTGTTATACTCTATTGATGTAAAAAAATCTGTAAGCAGTTTTTTGCCAAATTTGGTATTCTTTATCCGAGTGTCCTTAAAATATTTGTAGACAGAATCATTATCTTGATTTGTATATCCATGCAACATTAGCGTAAAAAGCGAATTGGGAAGCTCGCTTTTTAATACTCCGGCGGTACTGTCTATTATTTCTACAAGCTGTGCCGTATTGTTCAGCTTTTTCCAGCCGTGATTTATAAGGTTTTGAAAACGTGTGAAATGCCCGTTTTCGTGAGAGCCTTGCAGATGTTTGATTATTCCATTGGTTATCTGCAGGTTTTCTTTTGTGTATTCTTTGTTGGATATAAACAGCTCAACAGGAGTTCCGTTCCATTTAATTGCATATTCTCCTGGTTCAAGGCTCTTTTTCCCGACAAAAACAAAATATCCTTTTGGCGAAATGGAAACAGAATCAATGAGTGTATTCCCATTCCAGTTTAATAAAGAGAGAGTAGCTGTTTTATAGCCATTAGATTTATCAGAAAACGGAGTGCCTGTACTGTCTTTTATCTGTAGCGTAATCTTATAGCCCTCTTTTGCGTATAATGATATACAACAAAAGAGCACCAATGCAATTGCTGCTCCTATTTTCTTTATAGCTCTCATTTATAATTTGTTATATTTGTCTATGTCAACACCTTTCGGTATAAACAAAGTGGCGTCTCCTCCATGTATAAGCACATCTCTTACAACAGTAGAAGATATAAATGAGAACTCCTGGCTTGCCGGTATAAAAATGGTTGTAATATCCGGAGCCATCTTTTTATTGGCTTGCGAAATAACACTTTCCAATTCAAAATCAGTTGTGGTTCTCAATCCCCTTATTATATATTTTACACCTAATTTACGACAAAGGTTTATCGTAAGATCTGTATATGTGCAAACTTCTACGTTCTCAAGGTGTCTTGTAGCCTCCTCTATGATTTTTACCCTTATGGCCGGCTCAAAATAGCCACCTTTTTTGGTTGTATTGTAGCCAACTGCAATAATCACTTTATCAAACAGTTTGAGGGCCGATTCGAGTACATCGTAATGTCCTACTGTAAAAGGGTCAAAAGACCCTGGAAAAATAGCTGTACGCATATCAATTAAATTTGTGGTAAAATTAGCTAATTTTTTGATATTAGCCGTGCTTTTACAGAGAGAGTTGAGAGGTTGTCTCTACAAACTCCAGTCGATTGGCGTTTTGCCGTTTGAAATCAGGTAATTGTTACATTGAGAAAAATGTCTGCAGCCAAAGAATGCCCCTCTGGCAAGAGGAGAGGGGTGTGCTGCCTCCAGAACCAAATGTTTGCTTTTATCTATAAGCGCGCGTTTGCTCTTGGCATAATTGCCCCAAAGCATAAATACAACACCTTTGTAATTATCGGATATTGTCTTTATTACACTATCTGTAAATTTATCCCAGCCTATATTGCTGTGAGATGCAGGTTCAGAAGCTCTTACAGTAAGTACTGCATTAAGGAGAAATACTCCCTGCTTTGCCCATGCCTCAAGATTGCCGTTCTTATTGAGCGTTATTCCCAAGTCTGATTCAATCTCCTTGTATATGTTTTTAAGAGATGGGGGAGGGGTTACTCCATTTGGAACAGAGAAGGAGAGTCCGTGAGCCTGATTTGGACCATGATACGGATCCTGCCCTATAATCACAACTTTTACGTTACTTGGAGGTGTGAGTTCAAAAGCATTGAATATCAGAGAACCGGGAGGATAAATAACTTTTCCCTCCCTTTTTTCTCTGTGCAGATATTCTGCTATACCTCTAAAATAATCTTTCTCAAATTCGCTCTTAAGAATCTCCTTCCACTCCTGTTGAATCTTTACCTCCATGGCCGTAAAAATTAGAATATAAATTCCAGAACATCCTGCATGGTATTTACATACCTGAACTCAAGTCCTTTTATATAAATCTCTTTTATATCATTTATATCTTTCTCATTTTCTGCCGACAGTACAATGCTCTTTATGCCTGCCCGTTTGGCTGCTAAAATCTTCTCCTTTATTCCGCCAACCGGAAGCACCTTGCCTCTTAATGTCATCTCTCCGGTCATGGCCAATGCGCTTTTTACCTTTTTGTTTTTAAAGGCCGAAGCCATTGCGCTTACCATTGTAATTCCTGCCGAAGGTCCGTCTTTGGGAATTGCCCCTTCGGGAACGTGAATATGCACATCTTTTTTCTGGAACTCCTCTGCATCTATTCCAAGCAGACCGGCATGAGCCTTTATATATTGGTATGCAATCATCACAGATTCTTTCATTACATCTCCCAAATTACCGGTAGTGGTAAGTACCCCTTTTCCTTCGCTCAAACTGCACTCCACAAAGAGTATTTCACCACCCATCTCTGTCCATGCCAAACCTGTAACAACTCCCGGAGCCTCGTTGCCCTTCTGTATGTCGTGCATGTTTGTAGGCAATCCGAGTACGCTTTTTACCTCTTTTGAGGTTATTAAGGCAGGCAATTCCTCTTCCAATGCTATCTTTTTTGCGGTATTGCGGGCCAATTTTGCAATTTGTTTGTCGAGATTTCTTACACCGGACTCCCTTGTATATTCATCTATAATAGTGCTTATTGCAGCTTTGTTAAGTTTGAACTGCTCTGGAGCAAGACCGTGAAGCTCTGTCTGTTTTGGTATTAGATAATCTTTGGCTATATGATATTTCTCTTCTGCAAGATAGCCGCTTACAGGAATCATCTCCATTCTGTCTTTAAGCGCAGGATGAATTGCACTTATATTGTTGGCAGTGGTAATAAACAGAACTTTAGACAAATCATAATCTATATCCAGATAGTTGTCATGGAATGTTGTATTCTGTTCCGGATCAAGAACTTCTAATAAAGCCGAAGCAGGATCTCCTTTATAGTCTGAACTGACTTTATCTATCTCGTCCAACACTATCACAGGGTTTGAATAACCGGCCTTTCTAATTGTATCCATAATACGACCCGACATAGCCCCTATGTAAGTTCTCCTGTGACCTCTAATCTCCGATTCGTCATGCAGGCCTCCCAAAGAGATTCTTCCGTAACTTCTACCTAATGCTTTGGCAATAGATTTTCCCAAAGAGGTCTTTCCAACACCCGGAGGGCCGTACAGACATATTATAGGTGATTTCATATCTCCTCTCAATTTGAGAACGGCAAGGTACTCTATGATTCTCTCCTTTACAGTTTCAAGACCAAAATGGTCTTTATCCAATACCTGTTGGGCGTGCTTTAAATCGAGATTGTCTTTTGAAATATTATCCCAAGGCAGTTCTACAAGAAATTCGCAGTAATTCAACTGAATACCGTATTCTGGAGTGTTTGGGTTTGTCTTTTCTAATCTCTTAATCTCCTTCTCAAAACATTTTGCAGCGTAATCCGGCCATTTTTTGTCTGCCGCTTTTTCTAACAGCTCAGAAACATCTTCTCCGTTTCCGTTCATGCCAAGCTCCTCTTGAATGGTCTTGAGCTGGTTGTTCAAGTAGTATTCTCGTTGCTGCTGGTCTATTTCCGATTTTACTTTCTGCTGTATATCGTCTTTGATTTTGAGTATTTCAATCTGTCTGTCAAGTATTTCAAGCAGTTTGTATGCTCTTTTCTTAACGTTGTCTTCTTTGAGCAGACTCATCTTCTCTGCAGGATCTTCCGATTCAAGTCCCGATGAAATGAAGTTTACAAGAAATTCTCCACCTTCAATGTTCTTTATAGCAAAACCTGTTTCCTGCGGCATGTGAGGGGATAATTTAAGTATATGGAGAGCTGCATCTTTTATTGCATCGGTCACGGCCTCCATGTCGGTGTCGTTCTTTTCCGGCAATTTGTCTTCTATATACTCAACCGTACCTAACAGGTATGGCTCGGTTGCAATAATTTCCTTAAGATTAAACTTCTTGATTCCTTGGAGTATAATTGTAACACCTCCGTCGGGCATCTCTATGATTTTTAGGATTTTTGCAGATGTGCCCACTTTATACAAATCTTTCAATTGCGGATCTTCTACCTTTATATCTTTCTGTGTTGCAGTACCTATTACTCTTGTTGATTTGTATATTGTCTTTACAAGTTTGAGCGATTTCTCTCTGCTTACGGTTATTGGCAGTACCGTGCCGGGAAAAATAACGGCGTTGCGTAAGGCAAGTATAGGTAATGTCTGAGGAAGATCTATCTCATCGAGATTAGAACTGCTCTCTATGTTCATAACCGGTAAAATATTCACCTCTCCACCCTCAATGGGATTTAAAAATATTTTTGGAATCTTCATATTTATGTTGTGTCAATTTGTCAGTATAAACCTGCTATTATAGCGTAAATAGCGAGATTCGGTAATTAGTCAATCTCTATGCCAAAACCTTTTAAAAGCGGTATTTTATATATAAATAGGTGTATTTTTATGCAGATAGCATGTACAGTCTTAAAAAATGTGAAAAAAATGCTTTTTTTTTTGATAATCATTGTGATAATTAAAAAAAAGCCGTATTTTTGCTCCCCTTAAAAAATAACTAACCTTTTAATTTTTATATTATGACTAAAGCAGATATCGTTAATGAGGTTGCAAAAGCAACCGGTATGGAAAAGATTGCCGTACAGAACGTTGTAGAGTCTTTTATGGATAGCGTAAAGGATTCGTTGGCAAAAAATAAAAATGTATATCTTCGTGGTTTCGGTAGCTTTATCGTTAAGAAACGCGCCAAAAAAACAGCCAGAAACATTTCAAAAAATACTACCCTTATTATTCCTGAGCACAATATCCCTTCATTCAAACCTGCTAAGGTTTTCATGAACAAGGTTAAAAGCAACGTAAAATAATCAGGGCTATTTAAAACATTATAATTCTTAACATTATGCCAAGCGGAAAGAAAAGAAAGAGACATAAGATGGCTACGCATAAACGTAAGAAACGTTTACGTAAGAACAGACATAAGAAACGTAAGTAGTCTTGTCTTTGAGTGTCTAATCTAAAGCAGAGCACTTCTGCTTTAGATTATTTATTTTTAAATAGATGGAGAAAGATCTGATAATTGATGTCAGCTCAACGGAGATTTCAATAGCTCTGTTGGAAAATCACAGGTTGGCGGAACTTAACAAGGAACAGAATAACGGTTCATTTTCTGTCGGCGATGTATATGTGGGTAAAGTGAAGAAGGTTATGCCTGCGCTTAATGCCGCATTCGTTGATATAGGAGATGATAAAGACGCTTTTATCCATTATCTGGATTTGGGTCTTAATTTCAGGGCCTTTGATTATTTCGTCAAACAGGTAAATCCCAATAGGGATTTGAGAACTTTCTACTCTAATATAATGATCGGTCCCATCCTTGAAAAAGAGGGTAAGATTGCCGATGTGCTTGAACCGGGGCAACCTATTATTGTTCAGATAGTAAAGGAGCCTATTTCTACAAAAGGTTCACGCCTTACGGCAGAGATTTCCATAGCCGGAAGAAACATTGTACTGTTGCCTTTTGCCGACAAAGTTAATGTATCGCAGAAGATTTCTTCTAAGGAAGAGAAGAGAAGACTTGAACGGTTGGTTTACAGTATCCTGCCTAAAAATTACGGTGTTATTATAAGAACGGCTGCCGAGGGCAAAAAAGCTGCTGTATTGGATGCCGAATTAAAGTTGCTTATAAAAAAATGGGAAGAGGGGTGTGCCAAGATTGTAAACAGCAAGCCACCTCAATTGTTATTTACAGAAAACAGTCGAACAACTACAATACTGAGGGATCTCCTCAATGATTCGTTTTCAAATATTCACGTAAATGACGAGTCTGTATATCACGAAGCTATAGACTATATCTCAACCATAGCACCTGAGCAGGAAAAAATTGTAAAACTGTATAACGGAGACGTTCCTATTTTTGACTATTTTGATGTTACAAAACAGATAAAAGGCTCATTCGGAAAAGTGGTACCTATAAAACAGGGTGCCTATATAGTGATAGAACACACCGAAGCCTTGCATGTGGTTGATGTCAATAGCGGAATAAGGGCAAAGAACGGTGTAGATCAGGAGCAGAATTCATTTGAAGTGAATATCCATGCTGCCGATGAGATTGCAAGACAATTGAGACTGAGGGATATGGGAGGTATAATCATAGTTGACTTTATAGATATGGAAAACAGTGAGAATAAGGTCAAGCTATATAAACACATGCAGATGCTGCTATCCGGCGATAGAGCCAAGCATAATGTACTTCCTTTAACCAGATTCGGGCTCATGCAGATTACACGTCAACGTGTAAGACCGGCTACAGAGATAAAAGTAAACGAAAAATGTCCTATGTGCCATGGTACGGGGGAGATTTCATCAAGTATTCTTGTAGATGAAACATTGGAGAGGCAACTGGCATATTATGTAAAAGAGAAAGATATAAAATCCTTCATTTTAGAGGTAAATCCGATTCTTGACGGTTATCTGAACAGAGGTCTGTTTACAAGTATACGCCGCAAATGGTGCAAAAAATACGGTTGCAAGATTAAAGTGAAAGCAAATACCGAGTTTACACTGTTGCAGACTCTATGGTATAAGTCTAATGGAGATAGAATAGATGAATAGAGAGCAACGTCTTTCTATATAAAGCGGGCCTGGTATGAGGCCCGCTTTTTTGCTATTATACCGTTACCCTTTTTTGGCAACATTACACTTTTAAATTCTATTTTATTTTTAGCTTGTTTATTGCAGATTGATATGCTATGGCGTTTCTGTTGTGCTCTGAGAGTGTACGGGCAAATTCGTGAGTGCCGTTTAATTTGGCATTTGCGCAAAAATAGAGATAGTTATGTTGCGCATAATTGAGAACTGCATCTATTCCGCTTTTGCTTGGTATTGTAATTGGTCCTGGAGGCAATCCATTGTGTATGTATGTATTATATGGAGAATCAACTTTCAGGTGCTTGTATAGTATCCGTTTTATTCCTGGGTCGCCGAGAGCGTATTTAACAGTAGGGTCGGCTTCTAAGTTCATACCCTTTTTCAAACGGTTCATATATACTCCTGCTATGGTTGAAAGCTCCGGAGCATAGTTGCTCTCTTCGCATACGATAGAGGCAAGAACCGATACCTCAATAGGGGAAAGCCCTATTTGTTTTGCTTTTTCTGCTCTTTGTGAGTTCCAGAATTTTACATACTCCTTGTGCATTTTTTCTGCAAATTTTTGAGGAGTGCAACTCCAATATAGCTCATACGTATCTGGTATGAACATAGAGGCAAATGTTTCTTTTGTAAATCCGTACTCTTCTGCAGTCTGTGGGGCGTTAAGATAGTTTGAGAATGTTGCCGAGTCGCACATCAGCCGTTTGCCTGCAATGCTGCACAGTTTCTCTATACCTCTTATATTTCCTGATAATGTAAGTCTTACGGGGGTTTGCCATCCGTTTGAGATTGTTCGGGAAATCGCTTTGTTATGCATTCCTTTTTTTATATAGTAGTGCCCTACGGATAGTGTTCCATGAGGATTTTCACGTTTGAAACATCTCTCGAAGGAGCGTATGTTGCGCAATTTGCCCTCTAAAGTATCCAGCAGGTTACAGTACGACATTTCCGGTGTAATGTACAGATGAAAATTTTCAGATACATTCTCTTTATAGTCTGTAAAATACCTATTTATGGCAAATGCCGCAACAGCGAGAATTAAGATGCAGGCAATTCCCAATACTATATATATGTTGTTTTTGTTTTTCATCGGTTCTCTATAATGTGTGCTGTTATTGCAATAATGTGCGCTGTTATTGCAATAATGTGCGCTGTTATTGCAGATTCAATATTTTTCCCTGTTCTGCCTCTGTTCCGTAAGACATATTGTTAAGTTCATACAGGCTCATGAGCCTTATACCCAATTTCTGAGAAATGCTGTACATGGTTTCTCCATCCTGTACAACGTATGCTGCATTTTCGCCTTTTTTCTTTTTCTTCTTTATATAAATCATTGTACCTGATACAATTGGGCGTTCCTGCCTTAAGTCGTTAAAATTTAATAATTCTCTTTTAAAAAGATTATACTCTTTTGCCAAAGAAGAGTAGCTTTCGTTTCCTGTTGCAATTATATATGGAACACCGTTGCATGTAAAAATCTGTCTATCTAATGAATATTTGTACAACTGGCTGTTTTGTAGCGGAACAGCAACTGAGGCGTTGGCTGTTGCAGGATTTTCAGACGGCAATTTTACATTATCACCGGCATATATCTCTGCAATAACAGGTGCAGATGAGGAGTCGTTTGCCTTTTTTGCTTTTCTTGCAGCCTTGCGTTCTGCCCGTTTTGCAGCTTTTTCGGCTTTTCTGTTCTGTTTTTCAATAGCAGCCTTCTCTCGGTTTACCCTCTTGGCCTCTCTATAAGATGATATATTGCTGTCGTATTTATATAAGGAGTGTTTTTCTATAATATCAATAAGCATTTTTGCATATTGCGGATTGGTTGCATATCCGGCAGCCTTGAGCCCGTGTGCCCATGCTTTGTAATCTGTTCTTTTTAAATCAAACAGAGAGCGGTAACGCTTTCCGTTTTTTAAAAATTCGGAATGGTCTTTAAATGAATCGTCCGGAGAATTATATTTTCTAAAGCATTCGCCTCGTTTGTCGTCGTTATGATATATACGTTTTCCGGTCCAGTTATGACACTTGATTCCAAAGTGATTATTGGCCTTAACCGCAAGTCTCGAATTTCCGTTTCCAGATTCCAAACACCCTTGGGCCAGAATAATACTTGCAGGAATTCCGTACTGATTCATTTGTCGGATTGCTAAATCTTTATACTTTGCTATATATTGTTCGCGAGTGAGGTTCTGGGCAAAAACATTTGCGCATATAAGTATGTTTATATACAAAAAAGCGGCAATACGTTTTGCAATATGGTATTTTGTGCTGTTATTATACGAAAAATTCATCATATGGTGTAAATTGAGCCGCAAATTTACTAATTTTGCCTGCCTTGTAAAATAAATATTGCAGTAAGATTATGGAGAAAAAGAATGTTACAATCAATTATGCCGAATACTCTTCAATTTGTGAATTGGAGCAACCTCTAAAAGAATTATTGGAAAGGGCCATTGAGGCAACAGCAGGCTCTTATGCTCCATATTCCTGCTTTAATGTTGGAGCGGCAGTGCTAATGACAAATGGAGAGATTATATCTGCGGCCAATCAGGAAAATGCAGCTTATCCTTCTGGTTTGTGCGCAGAACGTACTGCTGTTTTTTATGCGCATGCAAAATATCCGCAAGAAAACATAACAGCCATAGCGGTTGCGGCCAAAGCAAACGGAAAACTCACTCCGCGTCTTACATATCCTTGCGGTGCATGCCGTCAGGTACTATGGGAGTCTCAAACCAGAAACGGTGCTCCGCTAAAGGTTGTGGTTGGAAGTTCTACACGGGTACAAGTGTTTGATTCTGTTGGTGATTTGCTTCCTTTCGCATTCGACAACATAGAAGATGCCGCACAATAGGTAGAATATGTTGTGGGGTAATGTTGCCACAAACAGTTTGCGATACAACAATTCTATATAACGCCGCTGCCAATCATTTCCTCTTCGCCGTATGTGTACCAGGCTGCAAATTGTCCGGCCGAGATTCCTCTTTGCGGTTTATCAAAAACAATGTATAATCCGTCGGGGTGTTTATAAAGAACAGCCTCTTGGAGCGGTTGCCTGTAGCGTATGCGTACCAAATAGCGGCGGGCCTCTCCGTCTTTCATTGCCAAATCTTCTCTAATCCAATGTACTTCGGAATTATCTATTTTAAGACCTTTGCGGTATAATCCCGGATGAGAATGCCCTTCGCCAACATAAATTGTATTATTATCAATATCGGTGGATATGATAAATATACTCTCTTTATGTCCGCCAATATTCAACCCTTTGCGCTGGCCTATTGTATAAAATTGTGCTCCAATATGTTTTCCTATAATTTTTCCATCTGCCGGTTTATATATTTTAGGGGCCGACAGAATTTCAAGCTCGTTGTGCGAGTATGCAGGAATGCTCTCTGCAAGCATCTGTTTCTCCTGTCCGATAGCATCTGCAACTGTTTCTCCGGCTTTAAGTGCGGCTTGCGTATATGGAGCTCTCTCTTGTTCTGTTGCAAAAATTTCAACAACATTACCCTCTTTGGGCTTGAGTTTTTGTTGCAAGAAAACAGGCAAATCAACCTTACCAACAAAACATATACCTTGTGAGTCTTTTTTCTCTGCACTTGGAAGACCGGCCTCTTTAGCTATCTTCCTTACTAAAGGTTTATCTATGCCGCCTATTGGAAACAGGGCCTTTGAGAGCTGTTGCTGAGAGAGTTGGCAGAGAAAATAGCTTTGATCTTTGTTTTTGTCATCGCCTGCTAAAATCCTGTATATGGTTTCCCCTTTATCATTTACAAACTCATCCTTTTTGCAGTAGTGTCCGGTTGCAACATAATCAACGCCAAGTTCCAAAGCGCACTGAAGAAATGCGTCAAACTTTATCTCTCTGTTACAAAGCACGTCGGGATTTGGAGTGCGCCCTTTTTCATATTCGCTGAACATATAGTCTACAACCCTTTTCCTATATGTTGCACTTAAATCTACAAAATGGAATGGAATGCCTATCTTTTTAGCAACCATTTCTGCCACAACTTTATCCTCTTCCCATTCACAGTCTCCATGGAGTGTGCCTGTAGTATCGTGCCAGTTCTGCATAAAGAGCGCAATTACGTTGTGTCCTGCCTGTTTAAGCAGCAGTGCTGCAACGCTCGAATCTACACCTCCTGAAAGGCCTACTGCAATATTAAGCGGCTTGAACTCTGTTTGCGGTTGTGTACTTCCGGCCGGCATTTCCGGTTGCGAATTTTGTAAAGGCATATATAATAGTGTTTTTTTATTATAAATCAATTTTAAAGAGTGCAAAAGTACAAAAAATAGCAGAGCCTTGTTGTTTTTTATTTAAAAATGCTTACCTTTGCAGTCGGGTAAGTCATATACGACCAGCTCCTGCAGAACTCCCCCAGGGCCGGAAGGCAGCAAGGGTATGTGGTTGTAGCGGTGCGATATATCAAGCTTACCCTTTTTTTGTACCCGCACCTTTCACTATCTATCGGGTGAGTCTTTAAAATTCAATCTTTAATCCATCATAGGCGGCATATACCCTCTGGTTGCAGTTGCCGTAAACAGAGTCTCTCTGTAAATTCCCAGAATCGCATACAGTTGCCGGTGCAGATGCCGGAAATTGAGCCTCTAATTCAGCCGTGAGTTGAGCATGTGTTCCTATCTGATGAGAAAGATGTGTCAGGTAGTTTCTCGGAGCTCCAACACGCCTGATTATATCCAATGCCTCCGGCAGTGAAAAATGTGAAATGTGCTTCTCATGCCTTACGGTATTTATTATAAGTACATCTAAATTCTTGAGCTTTTCAAATTCGCTCTCCGGAATATGGCTTCCGTCTGTTATGTAGGCAAGATTTCCAATCCTGAATCCTAAAATGGGAAGTTTGTAGTGCATTACCCTAATTGGAACTATCTCTAATGTGCAGTCTTTCTTTGTAATTGAAAATTTATTTTCGTCTATGGTTATGAGTTTAAAATCAGGAACTCCTGGGTATTTCATCTCTTCAAAAGCGTATGAATACTCCATTTTAAGTCCCTGTTGTACACGTGTTTCTGCATAAATATGAAATGCTGTGTCTTCCTCTTTTTCGTCTCTTTTCTTACGGAAATAATTGAACGCCCTTATATCATCCAAACCACCTGTATGGTCTTTATGCTGATGTGTGAGCATAACAGCATCTATATCTTTTATCTGTTCGCGGAGCATCTGTTGCCTAAAATCAGGACCGCAGTCTATTGTAATTTTAAGTTCTCCAACCTCAATAAGGGCCGATGTTCTCAATCTTTTGTCTTTTAAATCATTGGATTGACATATATGGCAATTGCACCCTATCATTGGAACTCCCTGAGATGTACCTGTTCCCAAGAATGTAAGTCTGTTCATAAATCACACCGTTTTTATAAGATTGGAACTTGCTGTTACTATGCTGCAAAGGTAGAAAAAAATAGCTACCTTTGCGCCCTGGATTTTTGTTTAACAAAATATTAACGGATTGTTCTGATGAGCGGAATTCTTTATCTTATACCTTCTCCGTTGGGAGAAAATGAACCGTCGGAAGTAATTCCTTCTGCTGTGCTTGACTTACTGCCAAAGTTACGCTATTTTGTAGTAGAGGAACTTAGAACTGTAAGGCGGTATCTCTCAAAGGCGGGCCTTAAGGGGAAGATTGCCGAACTTAATATGTATGAACTTAACGAGCATACTCCTGCTCGGCAGATAGAGGAATATATACAGATTCTAAAAGATGGCAACGATATTGGTTTAATATCAGAGGCAGGATTGCCCGCAGTGGCAGATCCCGGTGCATATTTAGTAGAGCTTGCACATAAAAACGACATTGAGGTACGACCTCTTACCGGTCCCTCTTCGCTTATGTTGGCCCTCATGGCAAGCGGACTCAACGGACAATGTTTTGCTTTTACAGGTTATCTACCTGTAAAACAGGAAGAACGAAGAGCCAAAATACGCACTATAGAAAAAGTGTCGGCTCAACTTAAGCAGAGTCAGATAATTATAGAAACACCATATAGGAATGATTCGCTCATGGCCGATTTGTTGGCTGTATGTGCTCCCAACAGCAGAATTTGTGTTGCTGCAGATATTACCCTGCCTACACAGTTTATAAAGACAATGACTGTTGCTCAGTGGAAAAAGCATGTTCCTCAAATAGGCAAGAGACCTTGTGTGTTTTTATTGTTAGCCTGACAGATTACAGTATAATATTATGGATAGAGTAGAATTGGTTGATATGGAGTTCTTTGCGCATCATGGATGCTTTAACGAAGAACAGGTGATAGGAAACAGATTCATCGTGAATTTTTGGGCGGAGTGTGATTGCACAATACCGTCGGAAACGGATAATATTGAGGATGCCTTAAATTATCAGGAGTTGTACAATATTATAAAAACGGAGATGGAGATACCTTCTCATCTTTTGGAGCATGTTGCCGGAAGGATTCTCAAAAGCGTAAAGGTAAAGTTTCCGCAAGTGGTTAATGCTCAGGTTAGAATAGATAAATTAAATCCACCTTTAGGCGGACGGGTAGGGGCTTCGAGGGTTGTAATGAATATGCCTGCCGCAGGAAAAATATCTTAATTTTATTGGCTTGTTATTTTATTGGTATGCAAAATAGAACAGTCGCTTTTGTTACTTTGGGGTGTAAACTTAATTTTTCAGAAACTTCTACCATTGCACAGCAGTTCGTTGAAGCCGGTTACGAGCGTGTTGCGCAGAACAGACCTGCCGATATTTATGTTATAAATACATGCTCGGTTACCGAACATGCCGACAAAAAATGCCGTAATTTTATACGTAAGCTGCATAAACAGAATCCAGAGGCTATAATTGCCGTAACAGGTTGTTATGCCCAGCTTAAACCGCAGGAGATTCTGGATATAGAGGGGGTAAGCCTTGTTGTGGGAGCAGATCGTAAGGGCGATGTTTTTCAGTTGGTTAATGAAATTCCGGCAAAATCGGGCGGTGCTTTTTCTTACTCATGTGCAATTTCTGAGGTAAAAAGTATTTTCCCGGCATTTTCGCAGGGTGAAAGAACTCGCTCTTTTCTTAAAGTACAAGACGGATGCGATTATCGCTGTTCTTACTGCACAATCCCTTTGGCCCGGGGAAAGAGCCGCAATCTTAGTATAGATATTCTGGTAAAAGAGGCAGAGAAGATAGCTGCAAAGGGAATTAAAGAGGTTGTGCTTACGGGGGTGAACACCGGAGATTTCGGGCGTACTACAGGAGAAAAGTTCATTGATTTGTTAAAGGCGCTTGATAATGTAGAGGGAATAGAGCGTTACAGAATATCGTCGATAGAGCCTAATTTGCTTAATGAGGAGATTATACGTTGGATTGCAAGCGGCACCAAATTCCAGCCTCATTTTCATATTCCGCTGCAGAGCGGTTGCGACAAAATACTTGCAAAAATGCGCCGTCGCTACAATACATCTATGTTTTATGAAAAAATCTCTATGATAAGGGATATTATGGGGGATGTTTTCTTTGGAATAGATGTGATTGTAGGTTTTCCAGGTGAAAGCGATGATGATTTTGCCCAAACATACAATTTTCTAAAAGAGAATATAAAACCTGCATTTATACACGTTTTCCCGTATTCGCGTAGAAGCAATACCGATGCAGCCGTTATGCCGGAGCAGGTTAAGGAGTGTGTAAAAACCGCAAGGGTAGAGGCACTTACACAATTAAGCGACGAACTTCATGCGGCATATTGCAACCGATATTCTGGCACTGAGCAGCAGGTTCTGTTTGAGTCTACTCAAAAAGGGGGGATGATGTATGGTTATACCGGCAATTATATAAAGGTGGAGCGGCCTTACAATAAAGAACAGATAGGAAAAATTACAGAGGTTACATTGCCGTAACCTCTGTTTTTTCTTCTGTTTTCTCTTTATTCTGTTTTTTCTTGCGCTCTTCGCGTTTGAGGGCTTTCATCCTCTTGTCATATTCTTTCTGCTCTTTGCTCTTCTTCTTAAAGATATCGCGCAGTTTGTTAAATTCCTGCTGATAGCTTACGCCTATACCGCTTCGTTGGCTATTGTCGAGATAATTTGAATATTGGTCTGCAGCATGTGAAAATACCGCCATACGCAAACGTCCGCTTTTATCCAATTTATATTCAACGTCAACATTACCTATAACTCCCCTGTTGCTTGTATTTGAGGCATAAGGGTCGTTGCCTATATTTCCGTTTATAAGCAACCTGTTGTTAAACAGCTGGGTAGAGACAGCTACGTCAAATATGTCTGTTGTGCCTTTTTCTCCCGGTTGATAGTTGAATCCCAAATCTAACGGTATACCCAATTGTTGGAATATGTTGTTTATCTGGTTGCTCAGCATTTCCGACACGTTAGAATAGAGTATGGTAGAGTTATTGGTAATACCGGATTGCTCATCAGGCAGGAATCCGCCCGAAATGAGCAGTGCTGCAAACTGTTTCTGGATCTTGCCTTCTGTATTTAGTGCGCTCTCTACTCTAACCTTTGTTGTAGGGTCTAAATCTGGAATATCTATATTAAATGTAAGCTCAGGATTCATAAGATTGCCGCTCATTCCTATTTCGCAATTAACAGTGCGTCGGGTACTTACGGCACTCGTATCTGCAATAAGTGTATTTATTGCAGTCTTTACCTTGTAAATTGCAGTAAGATTTATGGTTGTATTCTCTATTGCCCCGTTAAAGTGGATTGTTCCGCCCGGCTGTATTATAAAATCTTTGGCTGCAAATCCAAATCCCGACAGTACGAACTTATAATTACCCTGATTTATGTTATAGTCGCCAAAAATATCAAATACATCTTTGTATGGCGCTATATCAAGATTAACAAGACCGCTTCCGTTTGCCTTTATCACATCTCCCAAAGATTTGTTTATCTCAATGAACATATCGGCATTGGGGTTCATATTTGCCCTCAGTTTTACCTGCATGCGGGATTCTGTCTTGATTTTTTTGTTGGCAAGCATGAGCGTATCGTATGGGTCTATATAGGTGCTGTTGCGGGAATCCTTGAATGTGAGAAGATTCGTTTGTGTAGCTGTAGCACTTGAACTTAACGGAATGTGCAGTGCAGTATTACGATTAGGGGTAACATTAATATTAAGTTTAAGGTTATCGAACGGTCCTTTTATACCGAAAGAACCGGTTGCAAAGGCATTGCCGTAAAAGGCTTCATTATCACTCTCTCTGGTTTGCAGGCATTGCAAATTGCCAAAGTCTATGCGTGCATCTATCTGCGGATTCTTAAAATAATGATATTTTAACCCGCCCGTTACGCGTCCGCTGTTGCCATAGCTGTCTGTAACAATAAGCTCTTTGGCCTCTATTCCTGATTCATTTAAAGAGACATTTCCGTTTAGAGTGTAAGGCACACGGGTATAATTTACTATAAATCCAAAATTATTGAACATACAGTTGTCGCCCTCCAAAGAGAGCTTGTTTATAGGCCCGTGCAATCTTAGAATTCCTGAAAACGTACCATTAGTCTTTGATATTACAGACGAGAGGAAAGGCTCAAAATAAGCCACCGAAAGTTCATCTAACGAGCCATTAAGGCTGAGATAATTGTTTTGCGGCTTATAGTATCCTGTAATCATGAGGTTTGATTTTCCGTTGAGCTTTGTGCTGAGAAGCAGGTTAAACCGCTCTTGCGGGTTGTACCATTTGCTCATTATCTTCATTACTCCCACAGGCGTGTTATAAACAGATACAGAATCGCCGTTTAAATCCAAAAATATATTGGTTAATCCGGAATATGTTGATAAATAGGCTCTTCCCGAGAAGCAACCCTCTACATTAAATGGTTTGTTAAGGAAAAGATTAAAAATCTTTATGTCAAAATTGTTAAGGCTTACAGCAAGCGAATCCCTTTTGTTGGAAGAGATTAATCCGTTTGCGGTAAAATACTGGTTATCGTTTCTGAGTTCAAATCCGTTTACCACTATAGAGCTGTCAGAAAGCTCTATTTCAGATGGACTGAATCCCCATTTTCCACCTTTTAGAGTAATGAACGAATTATTACTTATACCTATTTTTACAGTATCTTTTAAAAATCTTATTCCTGCATCTAAAAATGCGTAATTGTTTTCGGTAGAATCGTTCCTGAATCCAAAAGCGGCATCAAGGAAATTGTCACGTCCTTTTACATGTAGGGCCGAGCTGTCTAATCTCATGCCGGCTATTCGTATGTTATCGCTCAGCAGATTTATGCTCAGTAAAGAGTCTCTGTTGTTTACATCTAATTTTAATCCCTTCAGATAGTTTTGTTTTGCAGCAATCCTTCCCGATTGCAGCTGCAGATTAAAATTGTTTGCTTTATCTATACTTGTTATAACGGTTGTGCTATCCTGAATATAAGAGCCCGGGAACAGAAGCTCGCATATAGAGTTTGTGTTAAATGTTGTAACCTTAAGTTCGCAACTGTCGTGCTGCTTGAGAAGAGCCTTATATTTTTCGTTCCTTTTTTCTGCCTTTTCATCTTTGTTTACAAACAGGTTGTCTGCATAGTTATAGGCAGTTAGGGCAATGGTCTTATTGATAAACTCCGAAAAAGGAATAGTTGCATTATACGATGCATTTACAAAAGGCGCCGTAAGCACTGCCGTATAATTACTGTCGGCCGCCTGCGATGCAAGTTTTATTGCACCAATATTAAAATTCCCTTTGCTGTTTGTATAGGTAGTGTTAAGTATATTAATGTTTCCTACAATATTTCCGTTGGAATCGGAGGTGTAATTAGCAATGGTTCTGGCTTTTACAATAGAGATACTGTCTCGCTTGTCTATATTAAGTGCCGAGAGGTTGGCATAAGGAATATCTGCGTAATAATTATATTTATTGGTTTTATTTTTGTTAAACGAAAAGAGCCCTTGAAAAATAAAATCCAAATTAGGGTCGTGACATATTATACGGCCGTCAAATTTACTGTTGTCGTATTTGCCTATTGCATAGATATTTGAATAATCGTATCCGTTAAATCCCAATTTTGCAACTCTAATGCTGTCTATAGATATTTCCTGCCCCCTCTCTTTATTTACAAGTACCGACAGGGCTGCATTCATACTCACTTCTCCCAAAATATTGTTTGAAATCAGCCGTCCTATATTAAAATTGCGACTTCCTACATTTCCCTGAATAAGAAATCCCTCTCTTCTTGTATCGTTTTTGAGCAGTATATCCAAATTTGCACTGCCTATATCCGATGAGATTCTGCCATGTGCAACAAAATCGTGGGGCAGTCCGGCAAGAGTACCTTTAAAGTTATATCGTATATGTGGCGACAGCTTTTTTAAAAATGGAGAGGCTGCAGTACCGTTTACAGATGCTATTATATTTGAAATGTCAGAAGTTGTTGTATAACAATTCAATATATCTACAACAGACATTGTTTGGTAAATATCCGGAAGTCCTGTTAGTTTGCATTTTAGTTGCAGGAAAGTTTTTCCTGATTCGGATGTAACCTCTAACATCTTGCTCCTTAAATCGTTGATTGTTCCGTTTATCTCGCCCGAAATAAACATTCCCAATGTGCTGTTTGCCATTTTGGGTGCTATTCTGCCTATTGTTTTAAAACTAAAGAACGCTTCATTAAGGTCTATACCCAACTTCACAAGTTTTACAAAATCGCCCAAATCCTTTGATGAATTGTACCGCATATAAAAGTAGCGGGCATTTACGGTAGAATAGTTGTCGGCCAGCCGCATATTCTTTATTATGGCCTCTTTTGCGCTTATTTCAAGATTTCCGCTCAGACCTGCAATCTTGTAACCGCTTATATCCTTGCCTGATATATTCTTTATAATTCCAAACAGCGTATCTCTCTCAACCCTTACATTATTTATATTTACATTAATATCAGAAATGTTGAGATTAGAAAAATTTATTATGCTGTCTCCTTTATCTATATATTTGTCGGGATTGTTTAATGAAAATCTAAAATCCTTTATTTTGAGTGTGTTGGCAATAAGATTTACGGGAAATCCCTTTGAAACTGTATCTTTTGGCCGCTCTTTATCTATCTTAAATATCCTTGAAAGATTGGTGTTTCCAACTCCTCCCTCATTCTGCAGATTAAATACTCCATTCTCTATATTTATACTCTTAAGGTTTATCTGCATCTTAAGCAGGTTTGCAGCGTGAATAGATATCGAGAGCTTCTTGCAACTCAAAAGGGTATCGCTCTGGTTAAAATTTTTCTTTAGAGAGTCGAGCAAAGGAGATTTATCTTCCGATACTATAGAAACGTCTTTGAGTATGATTTTATTAAAGAATACTATATATACCTTGCCAACATTTATTTTTCCGTTTATTTTACCGGAGACTGTGTTTACAATCTTTTGTACAATAAACGTTTGCATTGCCGGAAACTGCAACGCAATGTATACTGCAACCTGAACCGAGATAAGTACGAGCAGTGTGCGTACCGCTATTTTTTTTAAAGTTCCGATAAATTTGTGGTATAAATGCATTTTAAATAGCAAAATTAATTAAAAATCTGAGTAGATTTGTAAAAAATTTAACATCTGTATGAGTTATTTAATTTTAGGTATTGAATCTTCGTGCGACGATACTTCTGCCGCAATACTCAGGGATGAATATCTGCTTTCTAACGTAATGGCAAGCCAGGATGTTCATCGTAATTATGGTGGTGTTATTCCTGAACTTGCATCGCGTGCACATCAGATAAATATACTTCCGGTTGTAGATCAGGCTGTAAAGCAGGCCGGAGTAAAGCTTGAGGAGATAGACGCAATTGCATTTACAAGAGGTCCGGGCCTTTTGGGGTCGTTACTTGTAGGAACTTCGTTTGCCAAAGGACTCTCTTTGGCATTAGACAAGCCTTTGGTAGAGGTAAATCATCTTCAGGGCCATATCCTTTCGCATTTTATTAAACAGGAAGGCAAGGAGAACCGTTCTCCGGAATTTCCGTTTTTGGCTCTGCTTGTTTCCGGAGGACATACTCAGATTGTAAAAGTTACCGATTATCTTAATTTTGAGGTTATCGGACACACAATAGATGATGCAGTAGGAGAGGCTTTTGACAAATGTGCAAAGATGATGGGACTTGGTTATCCGGGGGGACCTATTGTAGACCGGCTGGCTAAAGAGGGAGATGAGACCAGATTCAAATTTGCCAAACCACATATTGCAGATCTTAATTACAGTTTTAGCGGTATAAAAACCTCTTTACTCTATTTTCTGCGCGACAGTCTTAAAGAAAATGAGAATTTTATAGAAGAGAATAAAGCAGATATTTGCGCCTCTTTTCAAAAACACCTTATAGATATTTTGTTAGATAAACTTATTAAGGCTGTAAAGCAAACAGGTATTACCACAATTACTTTGGGCGGTGGAGTTTCTGCAAACTCAGGCTTGCGCAACCGTATAGAGTTTGAGGGTAAAAAACGCGGATGGAACACATTTGTTCCTGAATTCAAATTTACTACAGACAATGCGGCCATGATTGCCATGAGCGGTTTGTGCAAATTCCGCAAAGGACTTACTTGCGATGTGGATGTTGCTCCTATTTCGCGTGCCGCCGATATGAAATAACATACTTTAACAAGTTAGTTTACAGATGAAAGAGATAGAAGTAGCCTTTAATGCTTCAAAATCACCTTCAAACTCCGAGATTTTATCTGCTGTTGCTCGTAAGGCCGGTATTGCTGCAGGCAGGATTACGAGTCATGAGATTGTAAAAAAATCTTTGGATGCGCGTGGTCGCGATGTGCTGTACAGATATAGGGTAAAGATAACCTCCGGAGATGAGCCACTATTAGAAAAATACTCTGTTCCTGAGTATAAAAATGTGGCAGGACGGGAGATAAAAGATACCGTAATTATAATAGGGGCCGGTCCTGCCGGACTTTTTGCGGCACTTACACTGCTTCAGAGCGGGAAAAAGCCTATTATAGTTGAGCGCGGAAAGGATGTGCATGCAAGAAAATTTGATATGGCAAAACTCTCGCGTAACGGTATTGTTGACCCCAATTCAAACTACTGTTTTGGAGAGGGTGGGGCAGGTACTTTTTCAGATGGCAAACTATATACCCGCTCAAACAAGCGCGGCGATATACGCGAGGTCTTGCATCAGTTCGTAAAGTTTGGCGCAGAGCCTTCTATCCTTATAGAGTCTCATGCCCATATAGGAAGCGACAGGTTGCCGCGAATAATTGAAAATATACGAAACTGTATAATAGAGCATGGAGGTGAGGTACATTTTAATACTCATGCCGTTGATTTTGAACGCAAAGATGGTATATGGAGTGTAGTGTGCCGCGATTCTGTAAAAGAGTTGTCGGGGGTGGAAGATGTTGATTTAAAATGTTTTAAAGCTCCTGATGTTATTCTTGCAACAGGACATTCTGCCCGTGATGTATATGAATTATTCAGCCGTAAAAATTGGGATATAGAGGCAAAAGGATTTGCATTGGGAGTGAGGGCTGAGCATCCTCAAAAGCTCATAAATGAGATACAATATAGAGGTAAATATGCTCCGGGATTGCCGGCCGCAGAGTATTCACTTGTATGTCAGGCCGACGGCAGAGGTGTCTTTTCTTTCTGCATGTGTCCGGGCGGAATTTTAGTTCCTGCAGCAACTTCTGCAGGAGAAACCGTGCTTAACGGAATGAGCAATTCAATGCGTAATTCGCAATGGGCAAATGCCGGAATTGTGGTTTCTGTTGAACCTGAAGATGTACCGGAATATGCAAAATACGGAGCATTGCAGGTACTCAGATTCCAACAGGATGTAGAGAAAAAGATGTTTGAGTTCTCGGGCAGTATAAAGGCTCCGGCTCAGAGGTTAGATGATTTTGTAAACGGACGTATTTCAAAATCTCTTCCAAAAACCTCATACGCTCCGGGTGTTGTATCTGCACCGTTACATGAGTTGTTGCCTCCTTTTGTGGCCAATCGCCTGCGCAAGGCTTTTGGCGAATTCAGCAAAAAAATGAAGGGATATTACACCTCAAATGCGCTGCTGCTTGCGGTTGAATCCCGCACATCGTCACCGGTGCGCATACCCCGCAATCCGGAGACATTGCAACATATCTCTTTGGAAGGGATGTATCCTTGCGGAGAAGGGGCAGGGTATGCAGGCGGAATAGTATCTTCTGCTCTCGACGGAATAAATGTGGCCAAGAGGATTACTTTATCTTTTTAACAGGGTCGCAGGTTAGTCCTACCCCCAGTTTCTTGAATATTTTTCTGTCTACCTCGCTTAGCATTACGGTTGAATGTACCTGGCATCCTTTGAGTTTTGGAAGCTGGTCTATTGCCTTGCGACAATTTTCATCCTGATTACTGAGCATAGAGATTGCTACAAGCACTTCGTCTGTGTGCAAACGAGGATTGTTTCCTTGCAGATAATGTACCTTTGTTTTCTGTATAGGGGCAATCATCTCTTCGGGAATCAGCTTTATATAGTGAGGAATGCCTGCCAGATATTTTGTTGCATTTAAAATAAGTGCAGCACTCGGACCCAATAAAGAGCTTGTGCGTGATGTTATTATTGTTCCGTCTTCTAACTCTATGGCTGCTGCTGGAACTCCTTCGAGGTCTCTTCTCTCTTTTGCTGCAACGGTGGTTTTTCTATATTCGGTAGTAAGTTTTGCCTGTTTTAGGATAAGCGATATTTTATTCACTTCATTCTCGTTATTACCCTTTTCTGCAAGATTGCACAGAGCATAATAGTATCTTCTTATAATCTCCTCTTTGGCAGCTTCGCAGCATACCTGTTCATCGCTCATGCAGAAGCCTATCATGTTTACACCCATATCTGTTGGCGATTTATATGGACTTTCTCCATAAATTCCCTCAAACAGGGCATTTAACACCGGAAAAATCTCAATGTCTCTGTTGTAGTTTACAGATATGTTTCCGTAAGCCTCAAGATGAAACGGATCAATCATGTTAATATCGTTAAGGTCTGCTGTTGCAGCCTCGTATGCCATATTTACAGGGTGTTTAAGAGACAGATTCCAAACAGGGAATGTCTCAAATTTTGCATATCCAGCCTTTATGCCTCTTTTATTTTCATGATACAACTGGCTTAGACACACCGCCATTTTTCCGCTTCCCGGACCGGGTGCTGTTACGATTACCAACGGACGTGTGGTCTCTACATAATCATTTTTGCCAAATCCGTCATCGGAATCTATAAGGGCAACATTGTTTGGGTAGCCGTCAATTGTATAGTGATAATATACTTTTATTCCCAATCTCTCCAAACGGAGTCTGTAGGCATCGGCACTCGACTGTCCGTTATAATGTGTAATAACAACACTGCTTACATACAGGCCTACATTTTCAAATTCTGCACTTAAACGCAGTACATCTTCGTCGTATGTAATGCCAAGATCGCCTCTTACCTTGTTTTTCTCTATATCTATTGCGCTTATTACCATAAGGATTTCTGCCTCATCCTTAAGCTGCATCAACATTTGCAGCTTGCTGTCGGGCATAAAACCGGGCAACACACGGCTGGCGTGATTGTCATCAAATAATTTTCCTCCAAATTCAAGGTAAAGTTTGTCGCCGAAAATGGCAATTCTTTTTTTAATCTGTTCAGATTGTATCTTTAGATATTTCCCGTTATCAAAACCAAATTTCATAAATTTTTCTCTTAATACGGGATGCAAATATAGGCATTTTCTTCTTATAAATTGTCCCGAAAGTCAAATTAAATTTAAAATAAAAAGAGACGGTCGGCAACGACCGTCTCCCTGTTTTTGAAGGGTAAAACACCCTATTGTTATCAATTTCAAATTTTAATGGCAACCGCCACAACCGCATGATGAGCAGTCTGAGCCGCAACCGTCGCCACAAGAATGCTGTACTTTTTCATTAAAAAGACCGTTTGTAAGCTCGGTTTCTGTAGCTTCTCTGATTGCCTCTACTTTTCCGCTGAAATGCAACGAAGCTCCGGCCAAAGGGTGATTGAAATTCATTATAACAGTATCCTCTTTAACCTCATCTATTGTTCCGTTGAGTCTGTTTCCCTCCGAGTCCATCATAGGCAATACATTGCCAACATAAAGTACGTTTTCCTGAATTTTTCCGTCTACTTCAAATATCTTTTTAGGCAGCTCTACAATTGCCTCTTCGTTTGTGTTGCCGTAAGCATCAGGTGCGTCAAGAACGAAATCGAATGTATCTCCAACCTTTTTGCCCTTTATATTTTCTTCAAATTTTGGAAGAAGATAGCCGGTACCAAAAATAAACTGCATAGGTTTTTCTGCAGTTACTGTTTCAATGATATCGCCATCTACCTCTAATGTGTATGATAACGAAACAACTTTATTCAATTCTATTTCCATTTTCGTATAATGTTTTGTGTGTTTATGCTTTTTACTCTTATTTGCAGATTTTGCGTGTGCAAATGTGCCTCATTTTTTTGATTATAGCAAGTATTTTATCCTTTTTTAACAGATTTTACTACTTTATACCCTATGGCTGTAATAATTATCGAGATTATAGGAGACAGTATGTTAAAAAAGCAATAAGGCAGGTATACAAGTGTAGGTACACCAAGAACTGTAGACTGTGCTACACCGCAAGTATTCCATGGTATAAGCACAGAAGTGACTGTTGCAGAATCCTGTAACGAACGGCTCAGAAGCTCAGGCTTGTAACCGTTATCCTCAAATGCCTTTGAAAACATTTTTCCCGGAATAAGTATAGACATATATTGGTCCGACAGCGACAGATTAAAAAATATACATGTACCTATTGTAGAGGCCACAAGTGATGTTGCGCTCTTCATATATTTTATCATTCTCTCGGTTACGGTATTTATATATCCGCCGGCCTCCATAATTCCTCCAAATGCCACAACGCACAATATAAGCCATATTGTATTCATCATTCCGCTCATTCCGCTTGTAGATGCCAGGCCGTTGAGCATTTCATTGCCTGTCTCTATATTTACTTTAGACGAGAGCATCTTGAGCGGTACGTAAATATATGTAAAAGTATCGTCTGCTCCGTATGGAGAAATCTGGGCAACAATCTCCGGTTGAGCAAAAAGTGTTACAATAGTGCCCACAATTGCCGAAAGGAAGAGCGTTATAAATGGTGATTGCTTTTTGTAAATTAAGAATATTGTAAATGCAGGTATAAGCAGAAGCCATAATGAGATATTGAACGTTTGGGCAATCTGCATACACTGCTCATCTACATCGAGTTGCGAATTTACAGGAACAAAAAATCCTGCAACCGCAAATATTATTGCTGTAATTATAAATGTGGGAATATTGGTAACAAGCATATATTTTATATGTTTGTATAAATCTACCCCTGAAATACTTGCAGACAGGTTGGTAGTATCAGACAAGGGCGATATTTTATCACCAAGATATGCTCCAGAGATAATTGCTCCAGCAAGCCATCCTACATTAAATCCCAATATTTCACCGGCACTGAGCATTGCCACGCCTATAGTTCCTATTGTGGTCCATGAACTGCCGGCCATAATTGATATTATGCTGGTAAACATGAATATTACAAGGAGAAATATAGACGGATTAATTATTTTTAAGCCGTAATATATGAGAGTTGGAACAACTCCAGATAATGTCCATGAGGCAGTTAGAGCACCTATCATAAGCAGAATGAATATTGCACTGCCTGTTTTACTAAGATTATCGAGTATTCCCTCTTCGAGTTTTTCCCATGGTACTTTTAGATAGTACATTGCTATAAGTGCGCCTGTTATTGCCGCTGTTATTAATGCAATCTGAGACGGTCCGGAGGTTAATTCGTCGCCAAACAGATGAACCCCTACGGTTATTACCGCCACTAAGACAATTACCGGCAATATAGCCAGAAAGAGGGATGGTTTCTTTATGTTTTCCATATTTTAAATGTTTAGATATAATGTATACACAAATAAGTTTTATAGTCCTGTAAAATCTGTAGCTTCAAAAGCTAAAGATGGAATCTGCCATCTTGTACATTTTCTGGCATCGTCTGCCGAACATAAGAATGTATTCCATAATGAAATCATGTTTCCTGTAATATTCATCTCCCTTATAGGGTGCAGAATTTTTCCGTTTTTAACAAGGAATCCCTCTACTCCGTAAGAAAAATCTCCGGTTGTGCCGTTGCAGTTTCCGCCGTTAAATCCTGTTACAAAGATGCAGTCATCCATATTTTCAAGCAATTGGCATAGCGAGAGTGATTTATATTCGCTTTTGTAGTTACGGTTAGAAAACATTGGAACAGAAGGTCCCTCTATTGTAGCATTTACACCCATTTTGTTGGCGTAATATGTATTTATGAAATACGTGTTTATTCTGCCGTTTTCTATAATATCCATCTCTTTTGTGGCAATTCCTTCCGCATCAAAATAGCGTGAGCCGCTCATTCCTTTAAGGTGTGGCCTGTCTATTATATTAAGATGCTCAGGAAAAAGAGTCTCTCCGAGCTTGCCCAATAAAAACGAATTCTTTTGCTGTATGCTCTCTCCGTTAAGGGCAGATATTATAGGAGAGAACAGACGGCTTGCACAGCTGTTCTCTACTACCATTCTGTATTTTCCGCTTTTTATCTTTTTGGGCGACAGCTTTGCCAAAGCCCTTTCAAGCGCAGTACTTCCTATTCCTTCTCTCTGTAATGTGTTAAAACTGAGAGAACTGTCGTACCACCATGCCTCAGGTCTTGCATCGGAACGCCCCTTTACCGAACATTCTGCACTCAAAGTATATCCGGACTGGAGGCTTTCTCCCTCAAATCCTTGCGAATCCGTCATATACATATAATCTATGTAGTCTCCATATTCGGTTGTGGCAGAGACAAGTTTGCTGCTTTTTCCTTCAATCTCCCTATAGGCATTAAAGGCTATCTCCTTTTTTATATCTGAATCCATAGAGATTACAGTATCGTCGAACTGCTCTAAATCTGCGGTTGGAGCGTTAGAATTATTCAATGGATTGTAATATAGAGATTTATGTGGTAATGTACGGCATTTGTCTTCTGCAAGCAATGATGCTGCAGCAAGTGATTCCTTTATAAACATGGCAAGCTCCTCTTTGTCCATTCTGTTTGTTGAGAATACTCCGTATCTGTTTTTATAGTAGAGCTGTATGTACAAGGAGCAATCGTTGGACATTTGCAGTTTGTCCAATTTGCCGTCGAGAACGGAGAATGAATTCTGCAAACCCATGTTAAGGGTTACACGTGCTGCGTTTGCTCCATTTTTAAGGGCCGAAGAGAGCGCGAATTTTGCAGCTTCCAACTCCTGTGCGTTATTGAGTATATTGCTATTCATTAGAACCTCCTACAGTAAGTTTATTTATGAGAACGCTCGGCATGCCGCATGATACAGGACAATATTGCTCTTTGCCGCATGTCCATGTGCCGTTGTCTATACGGTTGTTGTTTGCCACGGCAATAATATCTTTAAGTACTTGAGGACCGTTTCCTATAATATTCACATCTTTAACAGGTTGCGTAAGATGCCCGTCCTCAATCAGATAACCGCTCTTTACAAAAAATGTAAAATCGCCTGCCCCAATCTGTACCTGTCCGTTAGAAAAATTGTCTACAAAAATTCCCTTTTTTACAGAGGCTATAAGTTCCTGTTCGGTTGCATTGCCGCTTTCCATATATGTTGCACGCATTCTTGGTATTGGCATATACCTGAAAGATTCCCTGCGTCCGTTGCCGGTTGGTGCTGTTCCATAATATCCGGCACTTATCCTGTCGTGCAAATAAGAATTAAGTATTCCGTCTTTTACCAAATATGTCTTTTGGCCCGGCACACCTTCGTCGTCATAATTTACAGCACCGCGGTTTCCTAAAATTGTACCGTCGTCAATTATACTTATACCATTACCGCAGATTCTTTTACCCATTTTGTTGGAGAAGATAGATGTTTTTTTTCTGTTAAAATCGGCTTCAAAAGCGTGGCCTACAGCTTCGTGCAATAGTATCCCTGAGCTGCCGCTACCCATTACCACCTGCATTTCTCCTCCTTTGGGCTGTGATGCGTTAAAAAGAAATGAAGTCTTTTCTATTGCCTCTGCTGCCATTTCCTCAATAAGGGCATCATTTATAATTTCAAATCCTGCTCTGTAACTGCGGGAGCTGCCTCCGCTCTCGATTCTTTCGTTTTGCTGCATTATACAGTTGCAGATAACAGAGACCATTGGACGTGAATCTACGTACGTTTCTCCTAATGAGTTAAAAAATAAAACTTTAGTAAGAGAATCGGAGATTCGTGCAACCACTTTTATAACCCTGTTGTCTTTATCGAACATCAATTGATTCAGCTTTTCGAGATAGGGGATTTTGTCTGTTACAGATGTCTCTTCCCAACCTTTGCAAATAGGGTAGAAGTCATTTCCTTTTAGTAGGGTCACATTTTCCGGTGCAACATATCTTTCTGCCCTTGCTTTTGCCGCTATTTTTGCAGCTGTGCGTGCTGCCCTCTCCATTTGTGGCATTGAAGTAGTCTCAGAATAGGCATATCCTGTCTGGTCAGAACAGATTACCCTTATTCCAACACCATAATCTATATGTGAGCCGGCTGCATTTACCTGATTGTCTCTTAATGCAAGTTCATTGCTTATGGTATGCTCAAAGAAGAGGTCGGCATAATCACCACCCTCTTCCAATGCAATATTTATTAGTTTTTGTAAGTGGGCCTGTGTAACTCCAAACAGGTCCAGATATTTGTTGTACATATATATTTAAGCCGTTATTCCTGTTTAATAAGTAAAATATTATCTGCTTTATCTCCAGGACCTACAGCGTTGTATTCATATACGAATTTTCCGGTTTGAGGCTGCTCGCAGCTGCCTATCTTAATCCATTCGTTTATACCTTGCGGGCTTACTGTTTCATTTTTTCCGGTATTCCATTTGTATATGTCATATTTTCCGGCCTGTAATGATTTTATACGGTATTTTACCTTTGCTCCGTATTCTTTTGCAGTAAGGTACGAGTCTCCGTAATAGATATGTTGCAGGTCTGTTGATTTTCTGAATTTTTTACCAGTTGAAGGCTCTTTTACAATAATACGCTCTTCCGAAGGAATTTGCAGATAATCGCCTATTGCATATATGCTGTTAAGTGCCTGTGCTTTTAGATTCTCTAATGAAACCCATTCTCCGTCGGGTTTATTATTATAGAAAGTGTAAGGGGTTTCAAAGGTAATTGCTATTGTTTTTCCTTTAAAATTATCCCAGAACCAGCCCTCTACATATTTAGACGAGTGCTTGGAAAACTTAAGGTCGTCTTTGCGAAAATACGGATTATCGTTTATTGTAAGATTGGCAAACAGCATCTGATTTTTGTAATATTCGGCAGATGTACTCTCTGCATTGTGTACCCAATATGTTACCTGATTAAGACTTTGAGAGTGCATGTTAAGAACCAAATCCAAATGCTTGCCATTGGAAGTGAGAGTATTAAGCAATGATTTTATATTTTTTATCTCCTTGGCTGTGAGCGAATCTGAATAATTCCAGTTTACCTCTAAGTTTATTCCTGTTGAATTTGAGCGAGACATTCCCTCTTGCACGCCGTCGGGATTGGTAAATGGAAGTATATAGAATATTGTTCCTCTTCTTAAATCCTTTGCATATTGTGTATCGCCCGACAGATATTCAATCATATTGTCGAGATGCCAACTTGCAGGGGCTTCGCTTGTATGTATGCGCCCGTGAATATATACAGTCTTCTTTGCTTTATCGGCAACGGTATAGTCTGTAATTGAAAGAAGCGGCATATTACGCCCCATTTCACTTGTTCCTATGCTTGTGATTTTTACGCAATTTCGTTTGCTCCAGTCGTTTATGCGGTTATTGAGATAGCTTTGAGGATACGGTATAAAATAGGCTATAAAAACAGAATCATTTTCATATCTCTTGGTTATACTGTTCTTCTCGGCACATTCCTCTTGGGTAAATCTCGTATAATTCTCTCCATTATAAGAATAAAACGGCCTGCGGGTATCTGAATTGTGCATATTTATACGTACCACCTTGTTTTTAACCCCCTTCATCTTAAAAAAATACCATCTTGCACTCGACGGAAGATTGGGGTCTGCAGGGTTAGGTGGATCGAGACGCGAAAATAGATCAAATTCCACCATTTCATACGGAGTCTGCATCTGTGCAGATACCATAATCATACTCTTTATACTTACGCTATCCAGGGAGCCGGATTCAAAATCGGTAGAGAATTCTATTCCGGAATTTAGAGTTGCTTCGTTCATTTTAATTTGTGCCAATGCCAAAAGCGACAAAGAGACAAATGCTGCTGTAAAAAATATCCTCTTTATGCCCATACTACAATTTGTTTCTATCAGTTATATATTTTTATGAATTTTTCTTTCTGCCCGCTCTCTTTCTGTTGCCGCATATGCAAACAGGGCAAAGTCTCCCATACAGGGATCTTCCGGAAAAATAGTGCGCAAAAATCCTGTAATCTCTTCGGCCGTAGTTAAATCGGCACTGTTACGGGTGGTAATGCCAAGATTTTTTGCACTCCGGTGAACATGTACATCCAAAGGAATTATGAGAGAGGCGGGTGATGTATTTTTCCATAAGCCCAAATCAACAATTCCGTCGTTGCGTACCATCCAACGACGGAACATGTGGATCTTTTTATTTGCCGCCTTGGGATTGCTCTTTTGGGAAAAGATTTCTACTCTTATCCTCTCTGCACTTAAAATCTCAAGCGAATTGTTTTTTAAATAGAACTCTCTGAGATTATCGCATATCCTTGCAAATTCGCTCCATTTTATTGTACGGTGCAGGCTTGTATTGTCGTTTTTATATTTTCCAGACATTACATATTCTAACGGTCTCCATTTCATCTCGCTCATAGCCCTTTTGCAATCACGTATAATCATATCTCTGCGTCCCCACGCAAGATGAGCCGCCACTATTGCTGCAATCTCCACATCTGCAAGAGTAACAGAATCCTTAATGGTCAGAGTTTCCGGCTCTTGAAATATTCCCTCTTTTCCGTTGAGCAACCGTGCAAAGTGTTTTGGAAATATAATAGGGTCTCCCTTAAAGAACTCCTCTCTGTTATACTCGCCGGCAAGGGAGACAATAGTTTCTTTTACTTTTTCCATAAGAGCAAAGGCCAATAAGCTATTCTACGCTAAAGTTATATTCTTTTCCATATTCGCGTAAAATAGAGAGTTTTAAGGTTTTCTCTGTAAGATTGTATAGAGAAGACCATTGGGTTTGAGATGTTAGCTCTTCTGTTGGCGGTTGCGATACTTTTTTGAGTAAATTCATTGCATCATTCTCTGTTAATGCATATTTATTTAAGAGCAGGTTTGTTCTTAATGTATCATAGCGATCCCTGCCATGTTTTGAGCCCCATCCGTCGGTTGTTCCAACCATAGTTGGCGAAACGTAAAAGTTTGTAACGCAACGCAAAGTGTCATTTTTCCATAAAACCTCCATAACTCTTGGAATAGTGTCGCCTTTTGGATATGTATACTCTACAATTGCATAGTATCCTTTTGCATCGGCCATAAAATAGTGGTAATTGCTACGGCCGTTGCCGCGCATATCCATATCGTATCTGCTCAATATATCTATGGCATCTTTTACTGTGGAGGCACTGTCTAAAAGCAATCGGATTGCAACAGTAGTTCCTATTTTTGGTTTTCCTGTCTCCTGATTGGTCTGATTTTCATTTAGAGCTAATACTCCTATGGCAAATCCGTCTTCATTTATGCCGTCGAGAGCTGCATAAGGAAGTCCCATCATAAGCGAAAGATCGGTTGTGTCATTTGTGTAAAATCCTTGATTGTAGCCGAAGTTTAATCCGTCTACCATAGAAATAGACTTCTTTCTCCCTTCAGGTGCGGTATATACAAGAATGGCAGAGGTTGGAACATAGCTTTTTCCATCTTTTGAAAAATGTCTGAAATCGTAATTACGCCCCATTAGAAAGCCGTTACTTTGAGCATTAGGTACTGCAAATGCGCTGCACCCTGCACCAAACGCCACATCTGTTGCTTTTGTAGGCATCTTATCAAAAAGCAAAGAGGCTATATATGCAAAGAGCTGATTTGTCTCTGTGTATCCGGATTTTAATACTTTATCTAACATATAATCTTCTGTATAGTTGATTGTATACAGCCGGCCTGTTCCGTCTACATCATCCATGGAGCGTATCATAGCCAATTTATCCGGATCTGTTATATAGAAAGATGGATTTGCTGTTTTTGGTTCATCGGGCTTGATAATAGGGTCGTCATCACTGCATGAGGTGGCAACCAATGCAAATGCAACTACAGCTAATTGCATATAATTTACCAAATAATTAAACTTTTTCATAATACTAATAACTATTATTTGTATAACATTTTTCCATTTTCTGTAAAACCGCAATTTAACAGAAATATTCATGCAAAAGTAAGGAAAATAGAGATAATATGTTATTAATATGACAAGCTTTTTAAAACAAAACGGCCGACCTTTGATAGGCCAGCCGTTTAAGACTTGCGTAATTACGCAATTATTTCTTTTTGTAACGTTGGTAGAATTTATCAACACGACCTGCTGTGTCAACCAATTTCATCTTACCTGTGTAGAATGGGTGAGATGTGTTAGAAATCTCCAATTTGATAAGCGGGTAAGTAACACCATCAATATCAATTGTCTCTTTTGAGTTTACACAAGAACGTGTGATAAAAACATTCTCGTTAGACATATCCTTGAAAGCTACAAGACGGTAGGTTTCGGGATGAATACCTTTTTTCATTTTAGTAAAAATTAAATTAAACGTTTAATCGATTCGGGTGCAAAGTTAGCAATTTATTTCATTTGTCAAAATAAAATCCCCACAGTTTGCCTTAGAACCCCTTATTTTTATCCAAAACAGCACTTTGCGTGCCAATACATTACATTAATCGCGGCTGTTAAGCTTGGCCAAAAGTTTGAGAATCTCAAGATATAGCCATACAAGCGTTACCATTAGTCCAAAAGCTCCGTACCATTCCAACTGTTTTGGAGCACCGGCCATTGATGCCTGTTCTATAAAATGATAATCACTCAAAAGGCTGAATGCAGCAACGCCTGTAATAATACAGCTTATTCCAATGCTCATCGGAGTGCTTCCGTGCAATAGAGAAACATCAACACCAAACAATGTAAGCAGCCAGCTTCCTATATAGAATACCAAAATGGTAATGAGCGAAACACTCAGTACTTTCATAAAAGTACCGTTTACCTTTATAAGGCCTGTTCTATATACTGTAAGCATTATAAACGCACACAGAAGGGTGAGTATAAATGCGTTAGCTACAATATTGGGTGCTGTTTCTGCAAAAACATGGTTATATCTTGCCGATATTGCACCAAGAAAAAGACCCTCTGCCGCGGCATATATAGGGGAGAGGAACGGTGCAGTATTAGGTTTAAAACTTATAACCATTGCCGATATAAATCCAACAATAAGACCTCCTAACATCCATCCGTTTACAGAGGCAGGATTTATTGATTCGTAATATATTTTCCAGGTATATGCACCTGCAGCCATTACCATAAGCAACAATAAAAATGCTTTTGTAATAGTACCTTTTACAGTCATTACACCGCTCGGATTAGCAGCGGCTACCCTTCTGAAAGTAGTGTTATTCAAAACCGGATTTGCCATATCATATCTCCCTTAATTAATTGTAACTATTGTCTATTTTATTCTGTAGAGCTGTTCTTCTTCATATAAAAGAGCCTTTTTACTTTTTCGTATCCACTTTTGCTCCTCTATTTTAATATGCTCTTTAATATCTTTCCAACTACCGTTGCCCTCTACAAAGTCTATAAGTTCTTTGTCTCCCAATAACAATTCAATTGCAGTTTTGTCATTTCCGGCCTCATATTTTCCAGGTCTGAAAGCAAAACCGCTGCAATTGTCATGCAAGAATCTCATTATCCTCAAATTATGTGCCAGCGCGTGATACTGCATATTGGGGTTTAGCAGCAGTTGAAATCCAAAACAGCACTCATCTTTATATTTGTGAAAAGTTGGAATGAATTTCATCCACCTTATAAATGCACCCTCATCATATATAGGATTTGTAGGGTCATTCCAGTTCTCATATCCGTTTTTGCCGTTATACCCTATAAGTTCTTCCATAAACGGTGCGCCAAACAACTCAAACGGACGTGTGGTTCCACGGCCTTCACTCACATTTGTACCTTCCCAAAGACACTGCCCGCTGTAGAAGTGAGCTGTAAAAAGTCCCGGAAAATTAGGTGAAGGAGGAATGCTCCATGGCAGCAAGTCCTTATTGCCAAGCGATGCCTTATACGAAATTATATGAAGAGGAAATTTTGCATTAATTTCATTATAAAGATAATATGCAAGCTCTCCAATTGTAAGGCCATGACGGTGGGGAATGCCTTCAACTCCAATGAAGGAGCGGTAACCGGCACGCAACATTGTACCTTCTACCTGACGGCCTGCAGGATTTGCTCTGTCTATAATATATACTGCCGGTGATATGTTGTTGTTTTTTAGCACCTTGAACAGGTTAAACACCGTACTTATATATGTATAATATCTGCATCCTACATCTTGTAATTCTATTATAAGGGCATCAATATCCTCAAGCATATTTACAGATGCCGATAGCGATTCTTCTGAATTACCGTACAGAGATACAAACTCAACATCTTTGCATATATTGCTGTAAGCATCTGTGGCATCTAATTTAACCTGGTCCTGAAGCTCGCCAAAAAGTCCGTGTTCAGGAATAAATACCCTTTTAAGATTGCCTTTCTTGGCATAGGTCTCAAATATATACTCTCCTGTTTCGGGATGCCAGGCTGTAGAGTTGCACAAAATGGCAATCTTTCCCCCTTTGAGTATGAGATCGGGCTGTAAATCAAGCGGCGTTGTTCTAAATGAAAACATTGTCTGCGTTAATTTATTCTATAATAGAGTTAATCTCATTTATTATGGTCTGAGCCAGATTGTCTGCCTCCTCTATTGTAGAGGCCTCTGAATAGATCCTTATTATAGGTTCGGTATTTGATTTTCTCAAATGAACCCAAGTCTTTTTGGCATCAAAATCAATCTTTACTCCGTCTATATCGGTAACCCTTTCATGAGAGTATTTCTCTTTTATTGTCTTTAGAATCTTATCTATAAGAGACTTATCGGATAAAGCTATCTTGTTTTTTGAAATAAAGTAAGACGGATATGTCTTTCTTAACTCAGACGCTTTAACTCCTTTATGCGCCAAATTGCTAAGGAACAATGCTATGCCTATATATGCGTCTCGTCCGTAATGAAGATTTGGATAAATTACGCCTCCGTTTCCTTCTCCACCTATAACAGCCCCCACTTCACGCATTTTGGTTGTAACATTAACCTCGCCTACAGCAGCCGAAAAATGAGATACCCCTTTAGCCTCTGTAATATCTTTCAATGCCCTCGAAGATGAGAGGTTTGAAACTGTATTTCCAAGATTGTTACTTAGCACATAATCGGCTACAGAAACCAATGTGTACTCTTCTCCAAATGCATTGCCGTCTTCACAGATAAGAGCCAAACGATCTACATCGGGATCTACGGATATTCCCAAATCGGCCTTTTCTGCAACAACGGTACTGCTCAGTTCTGTAAGATTTTCTGGCAGCGGCTCAGGATTATGTTTGAACTGTCCGTTAGGCGTGCAATTTATTTTAACGCACTCCACTCCGAGTTTTTCAAGCAACTGAGGCATTGTGCATCCGCCAACGGAGTTTACGGCATCCAATACAACCTTAAAGCCCTTTGCCTTAATAGCTTCAACATCAACAAGCGGATCGTTGAGTACGGCATTTATGTGTGCATCTGTAAAATCTTTATACTCTATGCTTCCGAGCGAGTCCACATCATAGAAAGCAAACTCTTCCTTTTCTGCAACTTTGAGCAGAGCTTCTCCCTCAGTAGCATTAAGAAACTCGCCTCTTTCGTTAAGGAGCTTGAGTGCATTCCATTGTTTGGGATTATGTGATGCGGTAAGAATTATACCGCCGTCGGCTTTTTCAAAAATAACGGCCATCTCTGTAGTGGGAGTAGAGGCAAGCCCTGCATTTATAACGTCGATTCCGCAAGACATCAATGTTCCGCACACAATCGACTCTACCATCTGTCCTGATATTCTTGCGTCTCTTCCAACAACAACTTTGTACTTGTCTTTGCCCGGAATACGTCTTCTCAATTCGGCAGAATATGCCGCTGTAAATTTTACTATATCAATAGGGGTGAGGGCATTACCTGTTTCGCCACCGATAGTGCCCCTGATTCCGGAAATGGATTTTATTAATGTCATTTTATCTAAATTTTAAATGAACTGCAAATATACTAAAATTATGCCTATCTGAGTTGTAAGTTATTGCAGTTGTTTGACTATTTCTTTTACGGAGTTGCAGAATATGAACATGCTTCTTAATTCAGATGGAAGGAATCCTGTTTTCTCCATATTGTCGAGCAGACTTATGATTGGCGTATAGAATCCGTCTGTATTAAAAACAATGATAGGACGGTTCAGTTGCCCGAGCTGGTTATTTACTGCATACTCAAACAATTCGTCCATTGTGCCGTATCCTCCCGGCATGATAATGGCAGCATCGCTCAGCTCTTCCATTATCTGTTTTCTCTCTTTAATATCTTTTGTTACAATTAGTTTTGTTAGGTTATCGTAAGTAAAACTTTTGTTTACAAACATTTCGGGAATAACACCTGTTATATTACCTCCCACAGATGTTGCACCGTTTGCAAGGGCATTCATTGTTCCAATATTTGTACCTCCATACACAATACCTATGCCGTTTTGGGCAAGCTGTTTGCCCAATTCAAAAGCACACTCCACAAACATAGGCGAATTACCTGTTTTTGAGCCTAAATATACTGCTACTCTGCTGATTGACATATACACTCCTTTTTAAATTCCTGCAGATCTTCATCTGCTTTTATTTTACATATAATAGCTTTTACTAAATTGTCTAATTTACCGCCTTCTGTGTAATTGGCCTCGCAAAAATAGTTTACGCGGTCTTGTCTCATAAGGCGACGAGCAATACTCTGTTTCTTTGAATTTCCGGGTTCATACACGGCAATTGATGTTCCTCCTAACTGCTTTATGAGCTTCATACATGGCACATCGGTCTCTCCATCTCCAAAATAGACCATATTGTTAAAGGATACCCGTTTTTCATCTTCTGGAACAGACTCATTTATCTTTACGGCATCACTTATACTGAATATTCCTTTGTTTATCTTAAACAGAAATTGTGTTTTGTTTGTGTAATTTACCGCAGCGGCCGGCCATATTGCATCTCCGTTCTTGTCGTAATAATAAGAGCAGGCAAAAATATTCTTAAACTCTCCGGCAATGGCCGTACCCTCTATAATCTCCTTTGTTCCTGATGAATTTATGTAATGCTCAATTTGCACACCATGGCTGAGGCCAAATTCGTTAATCCTTTTAAACCACTGTTTTACACCTTTAAACAGTTCTACAGATTTGCCGTAGTCTCTAAAGCTCTCTTTTCTTATTGAAAGCCCCATCTCCTTTGCTTTTTCAAGCATCAGAAGCATATATACCAGTACATTATCAGAATCCTGATCCCTGGCCATAACAGCAGTCTCTGCCCAAAACTCCTCTTTTTCTTTGCCGATTGCACCTATAAACGAATACTCTTGCATATTTCCGGGCGACAGTGTGCCGTCGAAATCATAAATAAAAGCAACTATAGGCATGTTTTTCCTTTCTTCCATAGCTATTTCTCTTGCGGCACAAATATAGGCAAAAGATAGTAAAACTCTTGCAAGAGAAATCTATATTATGCAGTTTGGGATAGTTTGCAGGGTTTATAATACAAATCTATTAAAATTTGGATTAGTGTAAATTTGTATGTATATATCTTAAATAATTATAATTTAGAATAATAACTGATATTATCTGCATTTATACTTTCGATATATGAAAGGCTTAATCTGCAATAATATTTTTGCAACAGTGCAAATTATATGAAAGGTGTGGCGTGAGTGTGAGAAATTGTAGAAAAGTATCTAAATATTTAGATTAGATAAATATTATAACACATTGATTATATGTGTTATAATATGCGCCTGTAAATTCTGTTATTTGTCGTGAAAATAAATTTTTGAAAAGTTTTTATCTATTCGAGCTCTGAGAAAGTCAATGAATCCGCTTGGCCCCAATACTGTAATGTCGTCTAATAATCCGAGCACGAAACGCCCGATGCCTTCGTAACTACATACATTTGTCTGTAGTAAATAGCTGCTGTCAGATAATTTTTTTAGGAATTTTTCAGATAGCGGATACTCTTCTATCAAAAGTGAGGCTGCCCTTAATCCTAATTCCAATTCTATAGGCAACTGCTCAAAACTGCTTATCCTAAATATATCCATGTATGCAGAGCGGTGTTTTTCTCTATTTTGCCAATCATTGTGGAGTATCTGCACTTCTCCTATACGGGAGATTTTAAACATCTTGTTTTCTCCGCTTTCCGGTTCATATCCCCATACCTGTATATAGTTGGCGGTAAATTCGTACGGTTCTATTATTCTGTCTGAGATATGCTTGCTGTGGGCAGAACTGTAATTTTTAAGGAGTACCTGCTTCTCTTCTGTTATGGCCTCGGTGAGATTATTTACATTTTTGGCATTGCTTCCCTTGGTAACACACTCTGCCAAAATCTTGTAATCATAAACGCTATATAGTTTATTCTTGAGATTCTGTTTTATTATATTGTTTTCGTCTATGCTCTCTATTGCACTTTTGAGTATATGCGCCTCTTCATCTGTAAAGTGTACAAGTTGTGAAATCTCTTTAAAATACGGAGATTTTTTGTCGAGCTTTATATAATTCCCGTTTTTCTTTACAACAAATCCTGCTTCTCTGAACGTATCTATATACCTGTAAACGGTTCTTGGCGACATATCTAACTTGCAGGCAAGGTCATCTATTGTATATCTGTTGTTTGCTGTAAGCAGTTTCATAAGCCGCAGAAGCCGCTCTATTTTTGGCTGGTCCATAATGATTTATATATGGTTATTTAATGTTATATCATAGATTGGAGAACAGATTGAATCCATCGTCCCAATCATCGGTTGCAGCACTGTTTTCTGCCGATTTATCGGGCCTTGTATAGTCCGGCAATTCATCCACAATATCAAGTAGGGCACTATTGGCCTGAACTCCAATATCGCGCGGCGAAATAATCTGGATATAAGGTTGGTTTTCATAGATTATGGCAAAAAACTCCCTGTTTGGAATTATATTTATAGAAAATACCATATCTCCGTTTTCCCTGCATTCACACAGAGTCTGTGAATGGTGCAGTGGGTTTAGCTTTATAAACGGTGCAAGTCTGTTTTTTACCAAAAATGTTATTTCGCACACATCTCCGGTAAGCCGTGTAACACCTATTATATCATTAAAGTAACTATTTTCATCAAATGTAAGTTCCTCGGGAAAAGGCAGTATTGAGTATGAAAAATCCATAATCCTATCTATAGGCAATTTATATACGCCATTAAGTCCGTCTTTATACCCTAGTGCATACCAGCGGCCTCTATACTCTTTCAAGTACATGGGGTAAAAGATAATTTGCATTATATTGTTGGAACGCGAAGAGTAGTACCCTATGCAAAGTGCTTTTTTGTGTATAATTGCATCGTGAATTGTATCGAAATACTCAAGTCCGAGCGGATTTTTGCGTTTCTCGTAAGAAATTACAGACTTTTTGTTACTCATTTTAGAGATAATCTCTCCGTTAAGAACATTTACTATATTTCTAATCTGTTCAAATCCCTTGAATGTTGCATATTGCTTTAATATTTCCACCGCCTCATGAAGATTCTCCATACTCTCTTTTTTTACTCCGGATTTGTCTATGCTGTACGATTTGTCTTTATATCTGTAATATTTCTGCTCATATACCTCTATAGGCGCACCATATCCGTACTGTTTGTTACGCATAAACTGTATATCAAGTTGTACGGTCCTTAGCGATACCTTGCATTTGCCTTTTTCTGTTTTACCGTTTTTCTCTTTAAGAGCTTTTGTACAGGCATTTATAAGGTCCAACAAAGTATATTTGTTTTGCGTGTCTCGCAAACATGCATCTATAGTCTTGTGTCTCAGTAATGAATTGGAATTGGCCGACATAAATCAAAAAAATTACAAAGAGCAAATTTAGCAAAATGCCCGTTCTGTTCAAATATACTGTAGCCTATTCCATAAAAAAAGAGCATCCGGTAAGGATGCCCTTAATATAATACTCTAAAAAGTATCTCAGCTTACTATAGTTGCGGACCTGCAGCTACAAGTGCTTTTCCTGCCTCGTTACCGGTGAACTTGTTAAAGTTCTTAATGAATCTGCCGGCAAGATCTTTAGCTTTTTCGTCCCATTGTGCAGGGCTTGCGTAAGTATCTCTTGGATCAAGAATCTTAGAATCTACGCCCGGAAGCTCTGTAGGAACTGTAAAGTTAAAGTAAGGAATTGATTTAGTAGGAGCTTTATCAATTGAGCCGTCGAGGATAGCATCAATAATTCCGCGGGTATCTTTAATTGAGATACGTTTTCCTGTTCCGTTCCAACCTGTATTTACAAGGTATGCAGTAGCACCTGATTTTTCCATTCTCTTAACGAGCTCCTCACCATATTTTGTAGGGTGAAGTGAGAGGAATGCAGCACCAAAGCATGCAGAGAATGTAGGAGTAGGCTCTGTAATGCCGCGCTCTGTACCTGCAAGTTTAGCAGTAAATCCCGACAAGAAATAATATTTGGTCTGCTCAGGAGTAAGGATAGAAACCGGAGGAAGAACTCCGAATGCATCTGCAGAAAGGAAAATAACTTTCTTTGCAGCAGGAGCCTTTGAAACAGGTTTTACAATGTTCTCTATATGGTAAATAGGATAAGAAACACGGGTATTCTCGGTTACGCTCTTATCTGCAAAATCGATTTTGCCGTTTGCATCAACAGTAACGTTTTCCAAAAGTGCATCTCTTCTTATTGCATTGTAGATATCCGGCTCAGCCTCTTTGCTCAAATTGATAACCTTTGCATAGCAACCGCCTTCAAAATTGAAGATACCGTCATCATCCCAGCCATGCTCATCGTCACCAATCAACTCACGTTTAGGGTCGGTTGAAAGGGTAGTCTTACCGGTACCCGACAGGCCAAAGAATATTGCAGTCTCACCCTGTTTGTTGGTATTTGCAGAACAGTGCATAGAGGCAATGCCTTTCAAAGGAAGAAGGTAGTTCATGTATGAGAACATTCCTTTCTTCATCTCACCGCCATACCATGTGTTTATGATAACCTGCATTTTCTCTGTAAGATTAAATACAACTGCAGTCTCTGAGTTTAGACCCAACTCTTTGTAGTTCTCAACTTTAGCCTTAGAAGCATTCAATACTACAAAATCAGGCTCGCCATAATTTGCAAGCTCCTCCTCTGTAGGGCGGATAAACATATTCTTTACAAAGTGAGCCTGCCATGCAACTTCCATAATGAAGCGTACTTTGAGTCTTGTATTCTCGTTTGCACCGCAGAATGTATCCATTACGTAAAGTTTCTTGTTAGAAAGCTCTTTCTCTGCAAGTTTCTTTAACTCAGCCCAAGTCTCTTTAGAAACAGGTTTGTTGTCATTTTTATACTCTTCAGAAGTCCACCAGATAGTATCTTTTGAGGTTTCATCCATCACAAAGAACTTGTCTTTTGGAGAACGGCCTGTATAAACGCCGGTCATTACATTAACGGCGCCAAGCTCTGTTACTTGTCCAACATCATAACCGGTAAGGCCTTCTGCAGTCTCCTCTTTGTACAATGTTTCGTAAGAAGGATTGTAAAGAACCTCTTTTGCTCCGGTAATACCGTACTTGCTTAAATCAATTTTTGACATAATCTGTTTTTTTGAAATTTATATCTTATAATATATCCCTTAAGATCGGCCGCAAAGATAGAAAATTTTCAGATTTGCGGCGCAATAAATCGTGAACAAATATTGAGCCACGACAAGCCTGTTTGCGATATTTTGGAAAAGTAGAATATAATTATTGTCAGAATGGCAGTTTTTGCTAAATTCGCACGTTTGGAGCGCGCGTATGATTGATAGGATTCTTAGAGAGTTTTGGGGATATGATTCATTCAGAACCGGACAGAGAGAGATTATAGAGTCGGCTCTGTCGGGGAAGGATACTCTTGCCCTTATGCCAACAGGAGGGGGAAAATCGTTATGTTTTCAGGTTCCTGCCATGGCACGTGATGGAATCTGTTTGGTAGTATCTCCGCTTATTGCCCTTATAAAGGATCAGGTACAGAATTTAAACAAGAGGGGGATAAAGGCGTTGGCTGTCTATTCTGGTATGGGATACCAACAGATAGATATTGCGCTCGATAATGCCATTTACGGAGATTATAAGTTTCTTTATGTCTCTCCGGAGCGTTTGCAAACACCTCTTTTCAAGAGCCGGGCAGCCAAAATGAATGTAAATTTTCTGGTTGTAGATGAGGCTCACTGCATATCGCAATGGGGGTATGACTTCAGACCTGCTTACTTAGAGATTAAAAACATTAAAGAGACCGTAGGTAATGTTCCTATTATTGCACTCACCGCAACAGCAACAGTTGCCGTTGCAAATGATATTGTAGAGAAGCTCGGATTTGGGGAGCACAATGTAATTTCTTCGGGGTTTGAAAGACCTAATCTGTCTTATGTGGCAAGAAATACAGAAGATAAATATGGACATATCCTTCGTATCTGCAACGCTGTTGCCGGAACCGGAATTATTTACGTAAGGGAGCGTAAAAAGAGCGAGGAGATTGCATCGTTCCTCACTGCCAACGGATTTTCAGCCGATTTTTATCATGCAGGATTGAGCAAGGAGATGCGTTCTCTAAAACAAGACAATTGGAAAAATAATATCACTCGTATAATAGTGGCTACCAATGCTTTTGGCATGGGAATAGATAAGCCGGATGTGCGATTTGTAATACATTTTGAGCTGCCGGAGTCTTTAGAGGCCTATTTTCAGGAGGCCGGACGTGCCGGTAGAGATGGCAACCGCTCTTATACTACTCTGTTGTGGAACAGTTCTGATCTTAGGAGATTAAGAAGTATACATAATATCTCGTATCCGTCGGTAGAGTATATAAAAGATATATACCAGAAAGTTTTTATATATCTGCAGATTCCTTATGAAGCAGGGCGTGAAAGCGTAAACAAGTTTAATCTACAGGAGTTTGCACGTAAATTTTCTCTTAATGCAGTAGCGGCCTATTATGCAATAAAATATATTGAGCAGGAGGGGTATTGGGAGCTTACAGATGAGATAGACAATCCATCCAAAATAATGTTTATTGTAAACCGCGACGAACTTTATAAAGTACAGCTTGGAAATGTTACTCTCGACAGTTTTATAAAATCGTTGCTACGCATGTATACTGCCCTTTTTTCTAAAGTTACTCCAATTGACGAGGCGTATATTGCCAGGGTAACAACAGACAGTGAAGCAGGAGTGAGGGAGAAGCTCATTACACTTTCACGCATGAAGATAATCAAATATATTCCGCGAGTGAGGACTCCGCTTATGATAATGAACTATGAGCGTTTGGTAGAGAGCAATTTTTATCTTTCGCAAAAACGTTATGATGAGCGCAAGGAGATGTTTAAAAAGAGGATGGAGAGCGTGATTTCCTTTGTGGAGAATAACAGCGAGTGCCGTAGCAGGCAGCTTATCGAGTATTTCGGGCAGAAAGTATCGGGTGATTGCGGTGTGTGCGATGTGTGTATAGAGAGAAAAAACAGGCTGTCGGGAGAAAAAGCAAGAAAAGAGGCGGCGCTTGATATTACGAGGTATCTGCAAAGCAAAAACGGCCATGCAACGTTAAATGACATTTCTGCATTTGCTGCCGACCGTTATAAACTCTATACTGATGTGCTGCGCGATATGGCAGACAATGGTTTGGTTGCAATTAAAGATTGCAATGTGAATCTTTTATAAATCTGTAGAGCTCAACATAAAGACGCTGTACCGGAAGCCCCATTACATTGTAGTACGAGCCCTCTATTCTGTTTATTCCAACATACCCGATCCACTCCTGAACTCCGTATGCTCCGGCCTTGTCGTATGGCTTATAGTGTTCTAAATAGTATTCCAATTCATTATCCGACAGCTTGTTAAAATATACCTCTGTTGCTGCCGAAAAAGAGGTTTCTGCATTATGGTTGCGTATGCACACACCTGTAATTACAGTATGTCTGTTGCCTTGCAACATTTTGAGCATACGCATGGCATCTGCCTTGTCTTTTGGCTTGCCCAAGATAGTACCGTTACACAGAACCATTGTATCGGCAGTTATAAGTATCTCGTCTGATTCGAGAACTCTGTGAAAGCCGTGGGATTTTCCTTTGGCCAAAAACTCGGGAACGCTTTGTATATCAATATTATCAGGATATACCTCCTTAAACGAGTTTTTGGTATCTATGGTAAACTCAATATCGAGACCCTGCATTAACTCTTTCCTGCGCGGAGAGGCCGAGCCAAGAATAATTTTTTTGTCTTTTAACACTTCCATAATGCTTTATCCGGAATATGCCACAGGGTCAAATACCCAGTCTCCATTGATTTTAAGAACCTGCTCTATTAAATCCCTTACACATCCTTTACCTCCATTATACATTGACACATAGTCGCATACCTCTTTTACCTCGGCAACTGCATCGGCAGGGCAAACCGCAAGGCCGCATACTTTGAGTATAGGGATATCGGGCAGATCGTCTCCAACAAAAGCTACCTCTTCGGGTTCAAGACCATGACGTTTGCAGAAGTCGTAAAAATCAGGAACTTTGTTACGGCTCTTAAGATAAATATCCTCTTGCGGAACTCCTATGCCTCTAAACCTCTTTCTTACAGATTCGGAACTTCCACCGGTGATTATTGCAGTAGGGTAGCCTTTTAAAACAGTCATTCTTACTCCAAATCCGTCTTTTGAATCAAAAGTCCTGAGCAAATCCCCACTATCTGTGGCCAGAACTCCTCCATCTGTAAAAACACCGTCTACATCGTATGCAAACGCCTTTATTTTGTGTAGTTTAACTTTATAATTGCTCATAATCGCTATATAAATCTATCTGTTTTCTGAATATCTTTCCATTATACATTCCGACAATTTTTTGTATATCTCGGCATGTTCTCTATATCCGCATATATCAAGAAGCTGCAGGTGCTTTTGCATGGTCTCCATATCTCTCCTTAGAGCCGGACCTGTTTGCGCTTTCATAGGGGTATGCAGGAATGCTTTTCTTACCGCTTCTATGGCCGAAGGGAGAAGAAATGTAAAATCTGGATTTGCAATCTCGTATGCCATTGTAAGCATGTAGTTTACAAAATTTGTTGTGAATACAGCAGCCGTATGCATCTTTAACCTCTTTTGCGAGTTGCATATATTATACTCGGCCTTCAATGATTTTACAAGTTCTGCCAATTTGCCTTCTACCTGTTTGCTTGACGCCTCAAGCAGAAACGGAACCATTCTAATATCTATATTCTTGTTTTTGCTCAAAGTCATGAGAGGGTAGAAGACCCCGTAATTTGCAATGGAAGGATTCTCTTTGAATACATCAATAGAGGTTGCACCGCTTGTGTGTACATATATGGCCGACTCGCAAGGCTGTTTTATCTCCTCCAATACTTTTGCTATTGAGCTATCTGAAACTGCAACAAATACAAAATCAGACTTTGGAATAGCGTTATAATCAGATGTATATATGGCTTTGCCTTTATATCTCCCTATAACCCTGCACAACTGCTCTGCCTTTTCTATATTTCTGTTACATACGCAAACTACATTTTGCCCAGCACTCTGGAGGGCAATTGCAAATTGGGTTGCAACGTTTCCTGCACCTATAATGCTTATATTATACATTGATCTTCTCTTTTTACGCGCTTTAACGGCGTTTTAACGCGGCAAAGATATGAAAGAATTTGGCAATGACCAATGCCG
>CAZULV010000013.1:0-63141 GCA_964621625.1 uncultured Muribaculaceae bacterium
ACAGCCACATTTTATTACGCTATTTCCAATAGTCGGCCACGACCCTGCTTTCTCTTATTTTTTTGCAAAAATTGCTTACCTCAACATGTGCAGGATGCTCTTTATATGCAGCCAAATCGGCCTCGCTGTTAAAATGGCTTATTAAAACAGCATCATAGCTCATTGGGGTATGTTTAAAATCAATACCAACCTCGGCATAAAGCAATTGCGGAACAACGCCAACCAATGCTTCGAGTTTTTCTTTCATTTTTGCGGCATTTTCCAAACGGGTTGCCCCCTCGGCAAACTCTTTGAACTTCCACATTACAACGTGTACAAGCATAATAGTAAATGCAGGCAATTAGTGCCATGCAGAACGCAAACATAACAAAAAGGGCGGATGTAACAAAATTACGCTCCGCCCGTTTTGCAACCTCTCCGCTCAATCAAGAATCCTCGTTCTGAATTTCACCACTTTTTTAGCAGGAATAGTTATAATTTTCCTGGTATTGAGACTCATTGTACGGCGAGGTTTGCGCTCTTTTATCATAAACGAGCCAAATCCCCTTAAAAAAACATCGTTGCCGTCCTTTAGAGTTTTTGTCATTATTCCCAATATTTCATCCAAGCATCTGTTACTCTCTGCCAGAGTCATTCCTGTTTTATAAGAAAGTGCCTTAACCAATTGTTTCTTATTCATACCTTTTCTTTTTTCTGAAATAACAAATTTTACAGAACATTGTTTAAATCATGTATCCGCACAGTTTAAAAGTGCCAAAGACGATTTTTCAATAATAAAAGAGAATACAAATACCGGTTCGGTTATGCTAAACAGAATTTTTGATTACGTAGATATAAAGATTATTTTTCTTATTGCCGGTGCAATTGTTTTCTGGCTTGTTCTAAGGCTCATACTAAGGTTAGTAAAAGACAGGCTGTTTACCTCTTCTAAATTGGGAGAAAAGGGGCGTTTAGAGCTACATGCAACAATAAAGAAGGTTATAAATATAATAATTCTGCTGTTTGTATATCAGTTTCTTCCCGACATGTTTAAACATGAGGGAAAACTGCTCGTAATACTGCTAAAAATATGTGCAATTGCAATTGTAGCATACGGTATTTCTATAATAAACGGACTCATAAATACCGTTTACCATATAGTAAGCAGGAAAGACAAATACCGTCAGCGTCCTATAAAAGGATTTATGCAGATATTGCAGATGGCGGTCTATTTTATTGGGGCAATTATCATGATTGCCGCGGCAATAAACAAATCACCTATGGGGCTTCTTACAGGATTGGGGGCATTTGCAGCAGTACTGTCGTTTATCTTTAAAGACACTATTTTAGGATTTGTTGCCGGAATACAGCTTTCCTACAACGATATGCTTCGCCCCGGCGACTGGATTATTGTAAGCGGCTCTTTGGCCAACGGTGTTGTAATAGATATAAATCTGATTAGCATAAAGGTGCAGAATTTCGACAATACCATAGTAACCGTCCCCACATACTCACTTATAAATACCTCTTTCCAGAACTGGCGCGGCATGGACGAATCTGCAGGCAGGAGAATAACCGTAAACCTTAATATAGATGCCAGGAGTGTATGTTTCTGTACTCCTCAGCAGATAGAGGAATTTAGAAAATATATACAAATGCCCTTAGGTGATAAAGAAAAAGAGCAGATTACAAATCTCGAACTTTACAGGATGTATCTGCTCAAAATGATTCTTAAAAATCCGCAAATAAATAAAGAGCTAACGCTTATGGTCCGCTATCTGCAACCCGGACCGGAGGGGATTCCTATACAGATGTACTGCTTCTCAAAAAACAAGAACTGGGTTACTTACGAAGGAATACAGGCGTCTATACTCGAGCAGGCAGTGGCATCTGCGCAACTCTTTGGCATAGATATATTTCAAATGGCTTATACCCCCTGTAAATAGGCCACTGCACCTGCACTCCGCCGTAAGTGCTATGAATCAACACTTATGAAACACTTATCAATTAACGTTGCCCTCCACCGGTGCTATTTATCATTCTCAAGAAAATACTTCTGGGCCTTTAGAAGGTTTCTCAATTGAAGCACCATAATCTTATCCTCGGTAAGTATATTAAGATAAAGTACGCTGCTGCGGGTAGTGTTCTTGTTCTCGCTATTGCGTTTTATCTGGTTCTTTGTAGCCTGTGCAAGGCACTCGAATATGCTGTCGCGCAAAACCATTACTTCATCTATTCTATCAAAGCTATTGCTTCCCAACATACTGTTTACACGGTCAAAAACCTCATTCATGTTTTTATTTACAAATCTCAGGTCATCTGCCTGCTCAACAGAAAAGCCCTCATGATTGTTGTCTATATGGTCAAATGTAGCCCTGCATATCTGCAACATAGACTTTGTAACTTCATTAAGATAATCAACCACTTGCACATAATAATGGGCCGTTTCTATATTGTTCTCCTTAAGAAGTTCCAAGGTAGAAACCACGTTATATTTGCGCGCGCTTGCCAGTTCATGAAGCTCACGAGCCTGTGCCAGCATTTTCTTTAAAGATTTGCGATCTTCTGTAAATACCCCTTCGAGTGTTTCGTTATAGATAAGCGTAATCTGCTTTGTAGAATCTATAATTTCACTGGTACATCTGTCTAAAACAGACAATCCTGCCATTTTCTCCTCTTTTGCCTCAAAATCAGATTTTTTCTTTTTAATATTATTGTGAATAAGAATCCAACAGCAAGCCACAATAAGTACAATCATTGCATAGAAACTTCCCCACATAAGCAACATTGCCACAAAGAAAGATATTGCAAAAGCCACAAACGCAGTTATAAACCAGCCGAGAATAACCGTCATTACTCCGGTAATTCTGTAAACCGCACTCTCTCTGCCCCAAGCCCTATCAGAAAGCGAGCTACCCATTGCTACCATAAATGTAACGTATGTTGTAGAAAGAGGCAGTTTTAGAGAGGTTGCGAGTGATATAAGAAGCGACGCCACAGTAAGGTTTACGGTTGCCCTTATCAAATCAAAAGGAGCTGCATCTTTCTCTTTAACAATCAAATCCTGATTAAATCTGCTATCTATAAACTCCTTTACTTTTACAGGTGTAACTTTAACAAACCATTTATTAATATTAAGAGCCTGACGGACAATTGCCCTTGAAACAGGCGTAGAATCAAAATTCTCATTTCCTGAATCCTGTTTTGCAAGATTTACCTCGGTTTCGGTAACTTTGCGGGCCTTTTTAGAGAACCATAAGGTTATAACCATTACAAGACCTGATGCGAGCAGAATATATATATTTGCATGTACCGGTTTTGTAAGCCCGTCCATATATATTCCTATATCACCGGCAGCTGCCGCTATTTCGTAAGAATCGTAACCTGCCATAAATACGCCTATAAAGTTTACAAGGTCGTTCCCGGCAAACGCAAGAGCAAGGGCGAATGTTCCGGCTAAAACGGTAATTCTTAGGATATTCACTTTAAGAAATGCAAGCATCATCATAAACAGAGTCCAGAAAACAAAGGCAACAGCCACACAGACCTGTATATTCTCGTTTATGTAGTCCATTATCTCTTCCGGAATCACAGGCGCATCTTTAAGTCCTTTGAATACAGCAAAGTATGTTATTGCCGTAAGAGCTATTCCACACCACACAGAGCCTATTCCGCGCATTTTGCTATGGAAATTATATGAGAAAATCAAACGGGTAATATACATTACAACCGTACCGCACACAAACGCTATTACAACCGAAACAAGAATACCCGATATAATGCCAAGTGCTTTTCCGGAATTTATATAGTCAGGAAGATTTGCTATTGTTGCCGTATCAGAAGCCGATATACTAAACAGTGCAACGCATACAGCTGCACCCAACAATTCAAAAACAAGAGATACTGTTGTTGAAGTAGGCAGACCTAATGTATTAAATACATCGAGCAGAATTATATCTGTGAGCATTACTGCCAAAAACAGCAGCATTATCTGCTCAAACGAGAACATTCCGGGATGAAAGATTCCACTTCTTGCCACCTCCATCATTCCGCTTGATGTAAGTACTCCAACCATAATACCGGCAGTTGCCACCCACATAATAACACGACGGGGAGCCGCTTTTGAGCCTACTGCCGAGTTCAAGAAATTAACAGCATCATTAGATACACCAACAATGAGATCCGATACTGCCAAAACTGCTAAAATTAATACGATTACCAAATAAATAGGTTCCACAATATATGTTTTAAAGTTAAATTTCTATCGCTACCGCAAAGAAAATCAACAATAATTACATATCAATTAACAAAATGTTACGATAATGTAACAGGAAGCGATCTAAAAGGGCAAATTGGCTGTAAATCTCCAACGTGCTCCTTTAGACCGCTTCCTGCGTATTACTCAGTATAGATAATTTCTAATACAACCGTCGGTTAGCTACTCCTGCGGATTCATAATAAATTTTATCATATTGCCCTGCGCTATAATCTCTTTGGCAATCCTTTGAATATTGGCCGAATTAACGCATTTCTCTACAACAGATACAAATTCTGTATCGCAATCGTAATTCTGTCCGTAATATTTATCAAGAACCTCAAGCCAATAGCCGTTTCTTATATGCTGCTCCGGAAATGCCTTAAGGAAATTCTCCTTGGTTTTGGCAACATACTCTTCACTTACTCCGTTTTCTGCAATATCCTTAAGACCGTCAATGGCAAGTTGTATAAGTTTCTCAGATTTTGCCAACTCTGTATCAAATGTTACAAGCAGAACAAAATCTTCGTTAGGACGGTTGTTTACTTCGGCCATAACACCAACACCGTAAGTACCACCCTCATCCTCGCGTATTGTCTTTGTGTAAGTCATGTCAAGAATATATTTGAGAGACTCCATAAGAATATTGTTCTCAAGGTTGTATTTCATATCTCCGCTGTAAATCAAAGCCACAGTAGTTTTTGGAGCCTCCATAGGAACAGCAAAAACATTCTCTATATTTCCTTTTACAATATTCCTGTTATCATCTTTATACATAAGTCCCTCTGCCGATTTTACAGGAAGTGAACCTATATATTTCTGCAACAAAGGAAGAATCTCATCTACATTTACATTACCGGTAATATAAACCTTTACACCGGCAGCATCGGAGAAGAGCTTTTCGTATGCCTTTTTATAGTTCTCTACACTAACTTTACTCATCATATCTTCTGAGAGCACAGGCACACGCGGCGAGTTGCCGTATAAGGTCTCGGTAAGCCTGTTCTGGAAAATGAAATTCGGTTGTTTGAGAATATTTGGCAAAACGGCCTTTATCTGATTAAGACCAACTTCTATCTCATTTGCCTCAAAACGCGGAGCTGTATAATACAGGTACATTAGCTGAAGCATTGTCTCCAAATCTTTAGGAGAACCCGATGCACTCACACCTTGCTCAATAGAGCTTATGTATGGCAATACACTCACAGCCTTGCCTGTTAGCATTTTCTGCAATTTTGCCACCGGAAAATCAGACACTCCTGAGTATTGTGTAAACACCTGTGCAACATTCATTTCAAACGAAGGAAGCATCTCTGTATCGAGAATTGATTTTCCACCGAGTCCAACAGTCTTTATAACAACCTCGTCTTTTTTAAAGTCGGTTGGCTTTACATATATCTCTATCCCGTTTTCAAGAACAAGTTTTACTGCACCAAATTTTACCTCCTCACGAGATTTTACATTAAAACCTGTCAATGCCTCTGCATCTAATAACGGAACATCCACGCTCTCACCCTCCAACGGTTTAATATCCTCAGATTTGGCAGCAGTAATAGCACCAAGCAACTCCTCTTCTGTTGGATTTACAAGACCGTCTTTTTGCGGTGCGCTCAAAAGCACTACCATATTTGAAGGGGTAATAACTTCACTCATTATCTTGTTTACATTATCAAGAGCCACCATACCGGCATCGAAGTACCCTTTTACAACACCGTACATATACTCCGGAGCTGTAAATGGAATACCGTTTATAAAATGCTCTATATAATTATTTACAATCTGGCCGTTCTGGCGAGACGAAGCATTCTCTGCAGCCCTCTCGTAGCTTCTGAGCAATTTTGTCTTTGCCCTATCAAACTCATCCTGTGTAAATCCAAATCTTTTAGCCCTTTCCAACTCTACATAAAGAGCCTTCATTGCCTCAAGAGACTCTCCGTCTTTTGCCTGAGCTTCGCCATAGAAACACTCCATTGTTGCACACATAGTAGCAAAACCTCCGCCGGCACTAAGGAACGGAGCATCCGGACGGGTTGTTATATCTGTAAAACGCTCATTAAGCATTAGCGAAATGAGACCTTTATATAAATCCATAAGGGCCGACAGTCCCAATCCTCTATATTCTATAGGAAGCGGCTGGCTTTTAAAGTATACACTCACACTTGTAGACGGATACTCCTTATCTGTAAATACGCTCACTATAGGATCTTGATTATCAGGAATAAGAATAACATCTTTTGCCTTAGGGTTCTCTGCGGCAGGAATCTGTCCGAACAGTGTTTTAATCTTGTTTTCAACACTCTTTACATCAACATCTCCAACCACTATTATTGCCTGCATATCCGGGCGATACCATGTTTTATAGAACGATACCAACTCTTCAGGCTTGAATGTCTTTAGATTCTCTTCTGAACCTATAAGGCTGCAAGTTGCATATTTTGAGCCTTTAAAAAGTGCTTCAAATGCAGAATTTCGCTCTCTCCACTGATATGTATTGCGTGTTCTCTTCTCTTCGAGTATAACACCTCTCTCATTATCAATCTCTTTAGGATCGTTTGTTACAAAAGCAGACCAGTCGTGCAATACAAGCAAGGAGCTGTCTATTATACCGTCTCTTATAACCGGAATATTATTGAGCATGTACGAGGTCATCTCCACTCCTGTTCCGGCATTTATATTTTCGCCGAATTTTGCACCAATGCTCTCCATATACGAGATAATACCCTTGTCAGGGAAATTTTTTGTGCCATTAAAACACATGTGTTCAAGAAAATGGGCGAGACCGTCCTGTGCAGGAGTCTCCTGAATAGCACCTACATTTGTAACAATATAGAAATCCGCTCTTTGTGCAGGTTTTGCATTGTGTTTAATGTAATAAGTAAAACCGTTACCCAATTTACCGTAAACCACAGTTGAATCCAAAGCCAAAGGGGCTTGCGGCAAAACCATTTGTGCAAACATTGACCAAGCAAAAAGCACAAACGCCACTACCGATATTAAAAATTTCTTTACCATAATAGTATTGTTAAGATTGTATCTTTTGCAAAAGTACATATAAATACCTACCGTTTTTGACAAATTTATCTAAAAATGCACTGGCATTGTTTTTGCTTTTTAGGGAACGATGTATATATAAATCAAAATAATATAGAGTATGAAAAGATTTACATTAACAATTATTGCAATTGTCGCAACAATATTTGCAGGCAATATGCTGTTTGCACAGAATGCTCAGGAAACAAATTGCATAGAGGTTTCTGCAAGAGTTGAAAAGCAGATTACCCCGGATATCATTTATATAGGAATTACAATAGATGAGCAGAACGGGAAAGGAAAAGATTATATAGAAACCAAGGAGAGAGAGATGATAAAGATTCTGCAGGAACTTAAAATAGATGTGGCTAAAAACCTCACCGTGCAGGATATGAACAGCGACTTAAAGAAATATTTTCTAAAAAAGAACAACATACTCGCAACCAAGTCTTATACACTTAAAGTCTCTACAGCCGACGAGGTTGCAGCTGTTTTTGATGCTCTTAACAATTTGGGCATATCAAATGTTTCTCTAACTAAAACCGCTATTTCACCGGAGTTGGAAAAACAGGTGAAAGACGAGCTTCTTGCCTCTGCAGCAAAAAAAGCACAGGAAAATGCTGCAATTCTTGCAGAAGCAGTTGGCAGCAAAGCCGGCAAGGTAATATACATACAGAACTATTACAACTTTGCACAGCCATACGCAGCCAATTTCTCACTGCGTAATGCAAAAAGTGTAGCAACAGACGGTATTGTAGAGGAGAGCATTCCAACTCTCGAAATAAGCAAGAGCACAATATCAATTAACGTAATGTGCCGTTTTTCAATAGAATAACAATTTACGCCAATAGATAGCAGCTCGTATTACTCTTTGAGGAATATCTCGTTTTTTGTAAAAAAGCCTTTGTGTGCTTGCAAATAGAGAGTATCTCCACTAATACGGGCAGTTCCTTTGGCAGTAACATTAAGTTTTGGGTCATAAATCCACGGGCAGGTAAAATTGCCTGTGGATTTGTTATATTTTATCCCTTTTAAAATATATTTTCCGGTAAATTCTTTATATGGAGCAGCCACCCACACAAGTTTTCCGCTATAAGAGCTGTCTTGCTCCATAGAGATTTCTATTTTTGAATCTCTTTTTTGCGTAATCCATACGCCCTCTATAGCAGTAATACTATTCTTGTTGTCTATAAAATCTATAAAATTGTCTACACTATTATCTGTAACAATCTGTATTCTTTTGCCGGCAATACAAGAAAGAGCAACAGCTACGGCAATAAATAACGTTTTCATTTCTCTACTTTTTACAAATGAAAACACTAATACTCTGCTTTAGTTCATACGCCGCCAATTATTGCATAATAGAAAAAGAGGCCGGATCATTCCAATCCGACCTCTCTATGTTTGTACAAAGCAGTACGCCTGTATGTTACTCGGCAACAACTTCTACTTTTATTGTAGCTTTGATGTCTTTGTAGCATTTTACTACAGCATCATAAACGCCAACTTCCTGCAATTTATCTTCACCAACAATGGTAATGTTTCTTCTGTCCATTTCAAAGCCTTTGGCTGCAAGAGCCTCAGCAACCTGAATATTGTTTACAGAACCGAAGATTTTGCCGGTTGCGCTCACTTTGGTAGCAACAGTTACCTGTACGCCTTCCAATTTTGCTGCAAGTGCCTCTGCATCTGCTCTGAGTTTAGCCTCTTTATGAGCTCTTTGTCTCAAGTTCTCTGCGTGTACTTTTTTTGCAGAAGGAGTTGCCATAATAGCAAAGCCTTGAGGAATAAGGTAGTTGGTGGCATAGCCATTCTTTACAACTACTACATCGTCTTTATGTCCCAAGTTAGGAACGTCTTGTTTCAATATAATTTCCATACTGTCTCTCCTCCTTATTTCAATAAATCTGTTACATATGGTAGCAATGCCAAATGTCTTGCTCTTTTAACAGCCTGAGACACTTTTTTCTGGAATTTCAAAGAAGTTCCGGTCAAACGACGAGGAAGGATTTTACCCTGCTCGTTAAGGAATCTCTTCAAGAACTCTGCATCTTTGTAATCTACATATTTGATACCTGCTTTTTTGAAACGGCAGTATTTTTTCTTTTTAACCTCTACTGTAGGAGGGTTAAGGTAACGGATTTCGTTATTTACTTGATTTGCCATGATAATACCTCCTTAATTATTTTTGTTCTGCTTGGTTAGCTCTTCTTTTCTCTGCATAAGCAACTGCATGCTTATCCATAGCAAAAGTTAAAAATCTGATGATTCTCTCATCACGTCTGTATTGAATCTCTAAAGTTTTGATAAACTCAGGCTCTGCCTTAAATTCAATAAGATAATAAAAACCAGTGGTTTTTTTCTGAATTGGGTAAGCGAGTTTTCTCAAGCCCCAATCTTGCTCATATACAACTTCGCCACCATTATCTTTAATAAGATCGAGATATTTGGCTACCGCTTCCTTCATCTGAGCCTCAGACAAAACGGGAGTTGCAATGAAAACGGTTTCGTACTGTTTTAACATTTCTCGTAACGTGTTAAAAATGATTAATAAATAATTTATCCTAAAAAGGGCTGCAAAGATATATATTTTTTTCTAAATAGCAAAAACAGGGCAGCACCTTATGGCCTGCCCTGTTTTTGCTTAAATACGGATGGTTAATAATTTGTTTTACTCAATTTTTCATGTTGCAAAGATAGTGTCACAATATAAAAATAAAGAATAAAATGGCTGTTAAAACCTTGCACGCCCGTAATGCAACACGCTAAAAAACAACGTATTGCAAAAATAAAAAAACAACACTTTCTTGCCATTCACACAACTATCTAATTATCAAATACTTACACCGCCGTACGCTGCCCCATACGGCAACTCATTGAAAATAAACACGATACACCCACAGAGTGAGCATAACAAGATAAAACAAGACATTCCAAACAGGCAGAATCTATTCTTGTTAAAACATACTAATCCTGATTAAGCGACTTGAATCCTTTGCCTATAATTTCTTTTGAATCTATTACATTTATGAAGGCTTCGGGGTCTGTTTTTTTAATATAATGCCTTAGCACCATCATTTCTCTAAGTGAAAGAATTGTATATATCACCTGCTTGTGCTCACCTGTATATGCCCCCTTGGCTTCAAAAATAGTTGCTCCACGGTTTATCTCTCCCAATATGTACTCCCTTATCTTTTCCGGCTCTTTAGATACAATCATTAAGGTTTTATGGTTAGAACCGCCCTCTACCACCATATCTATAACTTTACCCTCAATAAATACCAGAATCCAAGAGTACATAGGCAGTCTCCAGTCTCCAAATGCCAATACGGTTGTGAGTGTTATTGTACAATCTACTATTATTACCAGAGTTCCCAATGATACATGGGTATATTTATGCAGAATCATTGCAATTATATCGCTTCCTCCCGATGTTGCCTTTGAGCGGAAAATCATTCCCAATCCAATTCCATAAACCACACCGCCAAAAACAGCAGAAAGCAATTGTTCCTGCAACAGCTCACGCGCTGTAATTTCCGGCTCCAAAAGTGCACTGAATCCGTAAAAATGATGTATCAGACTCATAAACACCGGTATTACAAGTGTGCAGATTATTGTTTTTACTCCAAACTTTCCACCTAAAAACAGGAAACCCACTATAAGCAGAGGAATATCCATGCTAAGAGCCGAGACCTCTGTTCTCCAACCCCATAAATGATGAAATACTATAGACAATCCATAAGTTCCTCCGGGGGCGAATCCGTACGGTTCTGCAAAGAGAATGTTTCCGAGTGCAAAAATAAAGCAGCCCCCCAAGAGCCACGCGTATGTAACAAAGAAGTCTTTAGTAAAAATTTTGTCGGGTTTAACAAGTTCCATAAAAGGTGAAAGTTTAAGTTAGGTATAGCAGGGACAATGCCCAAAACACCGTTCAAAACGCATAAAACGGCGTACAAAATTAAAAAAAGTGTGCGATTAAAAAAATTGGCGGTTAAATATCTTGTGCTTAACTTTGGAGACTTTTTTATAACGGTATGAATAGTTTTTTTTGTCGGGTTAAAATAATACTTATTGCTACGGTCTGTATCTGTTTAAATTTGTCGTGTTCAAACAAAAACTCCACAGACGCACTTTTAAAGAGGGCGGAATCTCTGCTTGAGCAGTATCCCGACAGCGCTTTGTCTGTTATAGGCTCTATACCTATAAATAATATAGGCACTCAGCGACAGCGTGCAGAATTTATTTTGTTGTATGAGCGCATTTTAGAGAAGAATAACATTCCGTTTATTGGCGAAGATGATATGATTGAGGCCGTTGCCTATTTCGACAAGCACGGCACTTTTTCCCGTAAATTCCTTGCGCATTTTTATCTTGGGCGCATGTATCACATTGCGTCAGACCAATATAAGGCAATGGAGCAATATGTTCAGTCCGAAGGGGCGTACAAGGAGATGGCCCAACAAGATAAAAACGGCTGCAATGAGGCTTACAAAGAGCTGCTTGCCCGTATGTATATGTATAAGGGTGATATTTTTCACGGCAAGATGAATTTTGGAGGTGCCCTAAAGATGTACCTTAAAGCCGCAGAATATTATGAGGAATACGGCAATGACACCCAGCTTATGCACATTTTGGGAAAAGTTGCACAAGGGTATGAATCGCTCAACAAACATGATGAAGCTCTTAAGGCTTATAGCGGAGCGTTGCATTTTGCACGTAAGGGTGGCAACAACAGCAACATACTGCAATACTCCACTGCCATGGCAGGAATAGACTTCTCTTTGGGAACCCCCTCTCCTATTATTTTAAAGCAACTCGACAGTATCTACACTGTACACTCGGGCGGTGTTCCACCAAAAAACAATTATATTCTTTTATCTTGCCTCTATCTCGACATCGGAAATATCAGAAAAGCTCGGGAGTTTGCCAACCTGTATATATCTTCTTCCGAGAAACTCGGCTCTGTAGAGGAGGCCGGCATAGCAACTCTCATGTCTTCTATAGCAAAAGCCGAAGGCAACTACAAGGAGGCACTTGCCTATAAAGAGAGGTACTCAGAAATAATGGAATCCATAGAGGAACAGGAGAGGGCTAATTCTGTTCAGGAGATAGAGCAACTATACTATAACAGGCAGTTACAACTTGAGAATGAAAACATAAAAAAGCAGAACAGATACATGCTGGCAATCTACTCTCTTTTGGTAATTATTCTGTTGCTCGGTCTCGTATGGGTTATTGTATCATGGCGCAAAAAGCTAAAGGAGAAGAATAACCAGATAGAAGAATATCTTGCGGTTGCAAATGAGGCAGAACTCTCAAAGAACAATCTTTTGGGAGAATTGGATATGCATATAGAGAAGGAGAAGAGGCTTAAAGAGCTTTTGGAGAACCGTTTTGCAGAAATAAGAGAGCTTGCAGGTACATATTATGAGTTCGGATATTCAAAAAAACTGCAAAAGAAAGTTGAACAGCTTCTCTCTTTGCAATCTTTTGGACGTGATATGTTTGAGGTTATAGAGAATGTTGTAAATGCAAAGAATAACGGGGCTATGGAGAAGATTCGCGCAAACTATCCCTCTATTCCGGAAGAAAACTTTAAACTGCTAAATCTTATTTATGCAGGATTCTCGCCTCAGGAAATAAGCGTGATTCTCAACGATACTCCGCAAAACATCTATGTGCGCAAAAGCCGTCTTAAAAGAAAAATCTCCGCACTCTTGGAACAAGAGCCGGAGATGAATTTCAAATGATATGCAGGCTGTTATTTTTTAGGAGCCTCTTTGAGTACCTCTTTTACAAACTCCCACCATTTGCCAACAGATGCAATCTCTACCCTCTCATCCGGAGAGTGAGGAGAGAAGATTGTAGGGCCACATGATACCATATCCCAATTTGGATATGTTCCACCCAATATACCGCACTCAAGACCTGCATGAATAGCCATAACAGCAGGTTGTTTGCCGTAAAGTTTATCGTAAACAGCTCTCATCTCTTTAAGAATTGGAGAAGCCATATTAGGAGCCCATCCGGAATAACCACCTGTGAATGAAACCTCTGCACCGGCAAGTTCAAATGCCGCACGCATTTTTTCTGCCAAATCATCTTTTGCTGTATCTACAGAGCTTCTCATTAAAGAGTGTACCTTAATAGTACCGTTTTCCGATTTTACAATTGCCATATTGTTTGAGGTCTCAACCAAACCCGGCATAGCATCACTCATTCTCTCTACACCGTTAGGGCAAACGTACAATGCACGGCAAAGAGCAACAGCAACGCTCTGGCAAATTGCCTGGCTGCCAACAGGAGCATCCTCCAAATATACTTTTGCATCTTTATCGGTTGCAGCATATTCTACTCTAATCTCGGCATCCACTTTTGCAACAGCTGCGGCAACAGCCTCTGCTTTATCGGCAGGAACAGCTATAACAGCCTCAGCCTCACGAGGTATTGCATTGCGCATATTTCCACCCTCAATGCTTATGAGTTTTACGCCCAAATCTTTTACAAGAGGCAAAAGAGCGCGAGCCATAACTTTGTTTGCATTTGCACGATACAGGATTATATCCATTCCTGAGTGTCCGCCAACAAGACCTTTTACATTAAGTTTGCGGCCAACATAACCTGCAGGAACAGCCTCTGTGGTATAATTGAATACGGCAGAACAATCGAGACCGCCGGCACAACCCACATAGAGTTCGCCCTCTGTCTCAGAATCAAGATTTATTAGAATATCACCCTTTAAAACACCCGGTTTTAGAGCGCGGGCTCCGGTCATTCCGGTCTCTTCGTCTATTGTAATAAGAACCTCAAGAGGGCCATGACTCAAATTGTCTGATTCCAATACCGACATGGCAACTGCGCAACCCAATCCGTTGTCTGCACCCAAAGTGGTACCGGTAGCATAAACCATATCACCAACTATTCTCGGTTTTATAGGGTCTTTTTTAAAATCATGCTCAACATCGTTGTTCTTTTGAGGAACCATATCAACGTGAGCCTGAAGGATAACACCCATTCTGTCTTCCATTCCCGGAGTTGCAGGTTTGCGTATAATAACGTTGCCTATTTCGTCCTGGAAAGATTCCAAACCAAGTTTCTTACCAAATTCGCAAATATATTTTGCTGCCTCACCCTCAAATTTTGAAGGACGGGGAATTTTTGTTAGTTCATAAAAGTTTTTCCACACTATCTGCGGATTCAACTCTGCTATTGTACTCATAAATTCAAATATTTTAAGTGTTTTAACTATTTAACCGGTAAATTAACAGGGAACGAACGCACTTCGCCCAACTGATATACAGGAATCCTTGCCTGTAACAAAACTTTTTGGCCATCAATCACTTTTGCAAGCATTGTTGCCGGAGTACGGTAATATACTCTGCCGGATGCAGAAGAAACGCCCTCCGAAGCCCCTTTTTCGCCTGCTTCACTTTGCAACTCAAGCACAATAGGGCGGCCACCCATATTGGTTGCAGGAACAAGTCCCTGAGTATCTGAGATTCTAAAAGCTATATACAACTGATTGGCATTATCGGCCTTTGGAACTACATCAAAAACAACAGTCTGATTATCTTTTATGCTTTTTCCCGTAAACAGGCTCAAATACTCCTGCTCCAATCTTGTAATCTCCTTTATAGCCGCATCCATAGCCTCTCCGCTATATGTAGCGTCTGTATCACCTGTTATAATGTCGAGCCTCTTCTGACGGAGTCTGAAAATCATTGCCGCGGTCTCTTCGGCCTTTTTCTCTATGCTTTTTTCTACCACCTGAGTCTGTTGCACAGGCACTTTTTCTAAACCAGCAGCTGTCTTTACTGTTTTATACAGGGTAGTTGTGCGGTTGTCGAGATTTGATGCTACACCACTTGAGGCAAATTGTTCCGCCCCTGCTACCGAAGGGAAACGCCAATTGGCCGGTTTTCCTGTATAGCTGTCAGATGTTATTACAAGCCCTTGTGAACAGAAATTAAGGAAATTGGCAGATGCGTTCTTTGATGTTCCCAAATTTACCGCAACCCTTACAGAAGGGTCTGCCTCAATGTAAGGAATCATTTCAATGGAACTTATTACATAAGTATCTCCACTCTCAGTATTGGCATCTATACCCAAATATTTCTGTGCATATTTTGCAAAAGGCCCTGCAACAAAGGACTCATGCTCCGCAGTAACTTTAAGGCTTATGGTTGTGCTTGGCAATGAATATACCACAGCACCGGACGGTGCAGACTGCCCGCCGTTAAGAATCTGTGCATTTGAATTGTAGCCTGCAAACAATGCAACAGAACATATTAAAAAACCGATTGCTTTCATTTTTAATCTTTTATTATCATTTTACAAAACAGCCCAAACAATCCGTGAGACTCTCCGGGTTAGGGCAAACAAAGATAATAAAAAGAGTAAACAAAAAGAACAGTGCCGTATATGTTTTATATGCAATGTACTGTTAAATTTTCATGCACGACCGCACAATTCATTGCACTCCTGCTGTTCTTGCAGTGTAAATCCACGCTTCCAGCGTTTGTGACTCCAGAGCCAGTTATACGGATTCTCCTTAATATGCTTTTCGAGCAGCCCGGCATAGGCCAAAGTAATCTCTCCACGCCCGCTCTCTTTTGAATTTTTACATATAAGAGAAAAGGTTATTCTGTAGCAACCACGCTTTTCACGCGCCATATCAAGATATACAACAGGCAAATTGAGTTTTCTGGCCATAAACTCAGCCCCTTCAAAGAAAAATGTATTCTGGTTAAGAAATTTTACAGGAACACCGCCCAAACGCGGATACTGGTCTGCAATAAAGAGATATGTATGCTTACCCTCACCCTTTGCAACATGCCTGAGAACCTGTTTTGAACCCACTATATGCCCTGTATTCCCAAATTTTTCATATTCGTGCATACGCATCTTTTCAAACAGAAAATTAGATATACGGCTGCGGGCTTTTTTATAGGTAACGGTAATAGGATAGTTTGCAAAACTCTCCTTGCTTCTCAACTCCTTTTCGCCACAGAACGGGCCAACCATCTCCCAATTGCCTCTATGCCCCATAACTACCATAACTTTACCATATTCGGCTACTAAAGAATCAAGCAACTCCACGCCTTGGGTCTTTACCATTCCGCACAGCTGCTTCTGAGATGCCGAAACCTGCCAGATACTCTCAACCATAATATCGCACATATATCTGTAATACTCTTTTACAATGCTGTTTATCTCTTTATAAGACAACTCCGGAAAGCTGCGCGCGATATTGGTGTAAATTGTAGATTTTCTGTAAGAAAAAACATTTCTAAGAAGTCCCGACAGAATATCTGATATAAAATAGTGCACCCTCAACGGAAGAAGAGAGAAGGCGTATATGAGATACCATACAATATATGAAACTATTTTTACCATTTTAATGTACTGCGAGGCCTTGCAAAGGTATTATTTTTTTTGAAAACTAAGGCTTTTTTATATCTTTGTAAAATGTGTTTATTTATACGTAAATACATACTTATGCAAATGTTCAAATAATATATTAATCTTAAAAACTATTAACCTATGTTTAAAAATCATCCTAAAGGGTTGCTTGCTGCGGCTCTTAGTAACATGGGAGAGCGTTTCGGCTACTACATAATGAACGCCGTTCTTGTGCTGTTCCTATGTTCAAAATTCGGATTGAGCGATGAGAAAGGTACTCTTATCTACTCATTCTTCTATTCCGGAATTTACGTATTGAGTTTGGTTGGAGGTCTTATTGCCGACAGAACCAGAAACTACAAAGGTACAATCATGTCGGGCCTCATTATAATGGCCTTGGGTTATGTAGCTCTTTCTGTGCCAATCCTTGCAACTCCCGACAACAAAGCATGGTTGCTTACACTAACTTGTATTGCACTCTTCTTTATAGCCTTTGGTAACGGTTTGTTCAAAGGTAATCTACAGGCTATAGTAGGCCAGATGTACGATAACTTTGAGGCAGACGCTGCAAAGAAAGGACCTGAGGCGCTTGCTATTGCAAAAGACAAAAGAGACTCAGGCTTCCAGATTTTCTACGTATTTATAAATGTAGGCGGTCTTATCGCTCCATTCATAGCTCCTCTTCTTAGAAGCTGGTGGCTAAAGACCAACGGACTTATGTATAATGCAGACCTTCCTGCACTTTGTCACAAATACATTAGCGAAGGCGCAAATATGGCTGCAGATCAGCTTGCCAACCTCAACGAGCTTGTTCTTAACGTAAGCGGTTCGGCAGCAGCAGACCTTTCTGCTTTCTGCACAAAATATCTTGATGTATTCAATACAGGTATCCACTATTCATTCATAGCATCCGTTGCAGCAATGGCAATATCTTTGGTTATATTCATTGCTACCAAAAAGATATTCCCTACACCTGCCAAAAAAGAGGCTACCGCATCGGTAACCTACTCTGCAGAGGAAAAATCAGCTATGGCTAAAGAAATCAAACAAAGAATGTATGCTCTGTTTGCAGTATTGGGAATCGTTATATTCTTCTGGTTCTCATTCCACCAGAACGGTGCTTCGTTGTCGCTGTTTGCAAGAGACTTTGCAGATACCTCTAAACTTGCACCGGAAATATGGCAGGCTGTAAATCCGTTCTTTGTAATTGTACTTACCCCAATCATTATGTTCATATTTGGTGCTCTTGCCAAAAACGGCAAAGCAATTTCTACCCCAAGAAAGATTGCTTACGGTATGTTCATTGCAGGATTGGCATTTGTATTCCTTGCAATTTACTCATATTGCATGGGTTATCCTTCTGCCGAAGAGTTCAAAGGAATGGCTGCATCTGCAAAAGAGGGTCTTAAAGCAGGCCCATGGGTACTGATTGTTACCTACTTCTTCCTAACCGTTGCAGAGTTGTTCATCTCTCCTCTCGGATTGTCATTTGTATCAAAAGTAGCTCCTAAGAACCTTCTCGGTCTTTGTCAGGGTTTGTGGCTTACCGCTACAGCTCTCGGCAACTTGCTTTTGTGGATTGGCCCTCTAATGTACAACGCTTGGCCAATCTGGCAATGCTGGTGCGTATTCCTTGCTGTATGTCTTGTCTCTATGGGCGTAATGCTTGGAATGGTTAAGTGGTTAGAAAGAGTAACTGCATAATTTAAACAATAAATAACAAATGGAAGGCGGCTGCAACTGTAGTCGCCTTCTATTTATAAAAACACAAGCCTGTAAAAATATAAAACTGTAAATGAGAGCTGCTGTAGTAATACTCAATTGGAATGGAATTGATTTTCTAAAGAAATATCTTCCGGTGCTTATAGAGAACACTCCTAAGGACAAGGGCATTATATATGTTGCCGACAATGGCTCAACAGACGGTTCTGTAAATATGCTCAAAGAGGAGTTTCCAAATGTAAACCTCATTGAGTTTGATCGCAACTACGGTTTTACAGGCGGATATAACAGAGCCTTAGCACAAATAGATACCGAATTTTACGTATTGCTCAACTCCGACATAAGAGTCTCTGCCAACTGGTTAGATGCCATAATCGATTTTATGGATAATACGCCAGAAGCCGGAATCTGTATGCCAAAAATATTGAGCGAAGCCCGTCACCAAGAAATTATTAATGCAGCAGGCAACCTCTACGTATCTACAAAAGAGGTTTTTGAATACGCAGGAGCATGCGGAGGCTTTATAGATAAGTTCGGCTATCCGTTTTGCAGAGGACGCATATTATCTCATGTAGAGGAAGATAACGGGCAATACAATAATCCTGTGGAGATATTCTGGGCCTCCGGAGCTTGTATGATTGTAAGAAGCTGCATATACAAACAGTTGGGCGGATTAGATGAAAAATTCTTTGCCCATATGGAGGAGATAGATTTTTGCTGGCGAGCCAAGCTATTGGGACATCATGTATGGGTTGTTCCACAAAGTGTTGTTTATCACGTAGGTGGAGGAACTCTTCCAAACAATTCTCCGCGCAAGTTGTATCTCAACTATCGCAATAACCTGCTTATGCTCTACAAAAATCTGCCGTACAAAGAGGGAAGCAGCAGGGCCGGCATAAGACGCAGCATGTTTATCTCTATAAGAATGTTTTTAGACCTGCTGAGTGCCGTAGTATATATCCTCCAAGGCAAATTTTCTTTTTTTAAGGCCGTTCTAAAAGCTCATTGCGACTACCGCCAAATGAAGAGGGAGATTTCTGTATCTCCACGCTGCATAAGCTATACAAACTCATTTCTAAAATATATTGCAGGGGCGTACCGCAGAAGCATAATTTTCTGTTTCTTTACAGGCAAGCGCCAATTCAGAGAATTATAACATATAAAAAGACCCCAAAAGCGTATCAAAACAACTTTCAGGGTCTGTATCTATTAGTATTTGCACAAGCTTTAGCCTTAGCTGCAAAGCTGCCTAATCTTCGTCAATAGTCCAAGTGAAGCATCTCAATCCCATTGCCTCCGATTTTTTATCGAGAGCATCAAGATCTTTCTTGAATTTAGGCAACAGCTCATCTTTTGCCATAATGAGCAGAGTTGCGTTCAATGTTGGCCAGGCATGGTCACCAAGGTGAGGCTCTCCTGTAAAAGAACCTCTTCCCCTTGTCTCATTCCAATAAGTATAGCCTTTAAGGCCGCACTTGCCCATTATCTCTAAAATCTCTGCATGATATGCCTGATTATATGATATAAATACTGCTTTCATTTCTCTATTTTTTATACTCTTTAGACAATTTCTTGCGGGTTTTCTTAATACCGTTTCCGGCAAACACCGCATATAATGTAGGCACAATAACCAAAGTAATTACTGTTGATACAGACAGACCCCATGCAACTGTCATACCCATACTTCTCCACATCTCAGAACCTGTACCTGTTCCTACAGCCATTGGCACCATACCCAATACGGTAGTGAGGGTAGTCATAAGCACCGGTCTCAAACGAGACTTACCGGCTGTTACAACAGAGAGCAATACACCCATTCCCCTTTCACGGCAAAGGATAGTATAGTCTATAAGCACAATACCATTCTTAACCACAATACCGAGCAACATGAGCAGACCCACCATTGCCATAATACCCATAGGAGTTCCGGTAAATACCAATCCCATAAGCACACCTACAACGGCAAACGGAATAGAGAACATGATAACAAAAGGATATGTAAGAGACTCAAACTGTGCAGCCATTACAATGAACACGAGTATAACAACAAGCAACATAAGTGTAATCAAATCTGCAAAAGATTCCTGCTGGTCTTCGTATGTACCGCCAAGATCCCATGCCAAATCGCCCGGCATTTCTATCTCCGACATCTCTTTGTTCACAATTGCAACCATATCCGAAAGTGCCATACCATCAGGACATACGGCCGTTACGGTAACAACCCTTTCACGGTCTTTACGTTCGATGGTAGGAGGTGTAAGAATCTCTTTAACCTCTCCTAAATCGCGCACTCTTATACCTTTACCCTGATTGTTATAGATAAGGATATTCTCTATATCCTCTACAGACTGACGGAATTCCGGAGCATATCTTACAGTAATATCGTACTCCTCTCCATCCTCTCTGTAATAAGAGGCCAAAGCACCGTTAATCCTGTTTCTCAGATATTGCGATGCAGTAGAGGTATTTATGCCGTTTATAGACAATTTCTCTCTATCAAAATCTACCTGATACTCAGGAGAATACTCATTTCTGCTTATAAATACCTCGTCTATCTGAGAGTAAGATTTCAAGCGGTTGGTAATCTCCTGTGCAACCTTATCGGTGGCAGCAAAGTCATAACCGTAAATCTCAATCTCGGCAGATGCCTGTCCCGACATACCGCCCTGCTGTCCGCCGGCAATTACCTGGAACGTTCTTATTATAGGATAATTTGCCAAATCTTTACGCATAAGGTCGCAAATCTGCAGCAATCCTCTATCACGCTCCTCCATATCTGTAAGCGATATATTAAAAGACATGATGTGTGTTCCGTTATCCTGCATAGAGGCAAATGTATTGTCGGAATCGGCCATACCCTCGGTCACGTTACATGTAACAATCTCAGGATAATCCTTCATGAATTTTTCTGCAAGTTCAAGAGCCAAATCTCTTGTAATCTCCTGACGGGTACCTATAGGCAACTGTATTTTTATGGAGATACGTCCGTTATCCTGAGAAGGGAAGAACTCGGTCTTTAACACAGGGCCCAAAATGAGGATTGCACCAAAGAATACACCCAATCCTAACATAATAACCGTCTTTCTGTGATGAACCGCCCAACCCAACAATTTTGCATATGCATCATCCAAAGCATCAAGACCTCTGTTTATAGGCTTAAAGATAAGAGTCTGGAATTTACCCATGTGCGGGTTAAGACGCAACAACTGAGAACAGAGCATAGGAATAAGGGTAAGAGCACCTACAGTAGACACAATCATAATGATACTTACAATCCATCCCAACTGACGGAACAACACACCGCTCAAACCTGTAATCATTGTCATTGGCATGAACACGGCCAACATTGTAAGGGTTGATGCAACAACCGAAATTGCCACCTCATTTGTAGCATGAACCGCAGCCTCTTTAGGACGGCTACCCCTTTCTATATGCGTTGTAATATTCTCGAGCACCACAATAGCATCGTCCACCACCATACCAATTGCAATTGACAAAGACGACAACGATATGATATTAAGCGTATTGCCGGTAGCAAACAGATAAATCAAAGATCCGAGCAACGAAACAGGGATGGTAAGCATGATAATGAAAGTAGCTCTCCATCTTCCCAAGAAGCCGTACACAACCAATATAACCAACAAGAATGTGATTGTAATGGTCTCAACCAACGAGTCTATTGTTCTTCTAATGTTATCAGAAGTATCTACAATAAGTCCCAATTTTATATCAGAAGGCAAAGAGGCTTGAATTGCAGGAAGTTTTTCAAGTACTTTCTCCGAAATCTGTACAGAGTTGGCACCTGATTGCTTCTGTATAATAATCATACCACCCTTCTTAAGGTTATTGAATGTCTCCTGTGCCCTCTCCTCCAAAGAGTCCTCTACACGGGCAACATCTTTCAGATATACGGTTTTACCGTTATAACTTCCAACAACAAGGCCCAACATCTCTGATGCATCGGCAAACTCTTTCTGAACACGCAATGAATAGGTATGCGAACCTATATCTATACTACCAGCCGGAGTATTTCTGTTTTCTGCACCTATAATAGAGGCTATAGTCTCAATTGAAAGATTGTATGCCTCAAGTTTATAAGGGTCGCAATAGACTTTTATCTCACGTTTTGCAGAACCAGATACAGAAACCGCACCCACTCCGCTGATACGGGCAAGCGGATTGGCAACTTTATCATCAAGAATCTTGTAAAGACCGGTAGTACTCTCTTCTGCTGTTACGGAGAGCAAAATGATAGGAATATCATCTGTACCGAACTTAAAGATAATAGGGTTGTCTACCTCATCAGGAAGTGCAGATTCAACCATATCAAGTTTATCACGCACATCGTTGGTTGCAACGTCTATATCTATACCGTATTCAAACTCAAGAGTAATAATTGAGATATTCTCTTTAGATTGAGATGTAATATGTTTTAGGTCGGAAACACTGTTAAGGGCATTCTCCAACGGCTTGGTAACGTTATTCTCTATATCGGAAGCACTCGCACCCTCGTATGCCGTCATCACCATAATAGAGTTGGTGTCTATCTCCGGATACAGGTCTATTGGAATCCTTGATAGAGAAAAAATACCGAAAATGGCTACAGCCACAAAGACGAGGGCGGTAGTAATCGGTTTTTTTACTGCTGATTGATATAAACTCATTTTTAAATCCTCTTTCTTAAATTAGTTGTTATTTGATAACCTCTACCGCAGCTCCGTTAGTCAAACGAACCTGGCCCTCGATTACGACATTATCACCTGAATTAAGGCCGCTTACAATTTCATACTCGGTATCTAATCTTCTGCCCAATTCAACTTTCTTGAACACCACGTTATTATTCTCTACAACATACACGAATCTATCGCCTGAACCTGTAAGTTTTACGACTGCCATATCAGGCACAACAACGTGATTTGCAGTACCGTATGTAAATGTAACCCTTGCAAACATACCAGGACGTACTCTCTCGTCGCTGTTCTGGATTTTTACCTCAACAGGGAATGTTCTTGTTTGAGGATCTATTGTAGGGTAAACCAAAGAGACAACGCCTTTAAATGTTTCATTACCGTAAACATCAAGTTTTACATCTACAGGCATACCTTTCTTTATATTGGTAAATAGTTTTTCAGATGCGTTTATCATAAGTTTTACAGGGCGAATCTCTTCTACAGTAAAAAGAGGAGAACTCATACTGAACATGTCGCCTTTATCATAATTTCTTGCGGTTACAACACCGGTTATAGGACTCAACAAAACAGTATTCTCCAACAAGTTGCTATAGTTTGTAGCAGAGATGCTGTATTTTAATTTTTTCTCATCCCATTCACTTTTAGAAACACCGCCGGCCTTGTAAAGATTGTCGGTTCTTACAAATTCCAAAGAATCGTTCTGCATCTGCAATCTTGCCTGAACAAGATTTACAGCCTCCATCTGTGCGAGCTTGTCGCCTTTCTTTACCTTATCACCAACCTCAACAAAAATATCGGCAATACGCAATGCCATTTTAGGAGAGATATTATTGGTAGTATTGGCCTCTATTGTTCCTGTAAAAGACTCAATCTGTTCAACTTCTCTCTCAAAGCACTGTTTTACTTTAACTTGCACAGCGGCCTCTTTTTCTGCAGCAGCGGCCTCTTCATTGGCATTGTTCTTACATGCTACGGCAGATGTAACCACAGCTGTAGCAAGCAACATTTTAAAAAAGTTCATTTTTCTCATATTATATTATTTTTATATTCCTGATTATTTGTTCTCTACCACATTATTTCCGGTTACACCCAATATCTTGTCGAGTGATGATTTGGCAACAAGATAATTGTATACAGACTGGTTAAGATTTAGTCTTGCCTGCAAAAGAGCTAATTGAGAATCCTGAAGCTCCAACAATGTGCCGCTTCCTACGTCGTATCTCTTTTGTGCAATATCGTATCCTGTCTCGGCTCCCTCTATATTTTTTTCGGCAGCTTCAAACTGTTTTACGTATGTATCCATAGAACTTAACGACTGACGTACGGCAACCTCAAGCTCACGTGCGGTATTCTCTTTCTGCAACTGCAACTGCTCGCGCTGAACTTTTGTCTGTTTTACAGAATGAAATCTCTGTCCGCCAGAAAATATAGGAATAGTGAGAGATAAACCTGCAACAGAGTAAGGATTCCATGTGTAATCCTTTAATTTAAGATTGTCTTCCATTGCAATCCACTGATAAGACAATGAGAGATTCAACGACGGATAATATTTTGCAAGCTGCATCTGATAGGTCTTATGCAGCATCTCATCCTGAAGTTCCAACTGCTTCATTGTTGAGTTTTCTGTAAGAGATACCTCAGAATTAAGGGCAACCTCTTTCATCTGATCGCTGTAATCGGCAAGAGAACCAACGCAGGCAATATTCATATCCAAATCTACGCCTAACAGAGCTTTTAACTTCCAAAGGCACAACTCAATATTGTTTTTTGCATCATACATAGATGGTTTTGCGTTTTGCAAGGCAACATCTGCCCTTATGAGATCGTATTTGGCAACACGGCCGTTCTCGTATTTCTCTTTTACATCATTATAATCGGCAAGGGCATTCTCGTAATTCTCCTTGTAAACAAGGTAAGAATCTTTTGCCAGCAATGTAGTGTAGAATGTCTGCTGAACCTGGTCAATAAGGTCTTGACGCGAAGAGCGTGCCTTCTCAACGGCAAGTTCAACATCAATGGCTGTAATTTGAATGCTCTTCCAGAGAGTAGCAGAAACAAGCGGCATACCCAACGAAAATCCGGTACTCCATGTATGGTCTTTTCCTATTTCAAAGGACTGCTCGCCCATTACCATAACCTGTTTTTTTATAGCACCCTGATAGTTGGCACTGAAATCTATCTGAGGGAACAGAGCTGCGTATGTACCCTTTTTAGCATATCCGGTTCTTTTTACCTCCATATCGGCAACCTTTACCGAAAGATTATCGCTCAAAGCTATATCCAAAGCCTCTTTAAGCGTTAACTTTAAAGTGTCTTGTGCCTGCAACGGAACCGAAATCGCAGCAAGCAGCACAAAAGCCACAATAGTTTTCATTACTTGTTTCATCATTATCTTTATAATTTTAATATTATCAATTAAATAGTCCTTCACTTCTTGCATCGCTCTCTCTGCATGCAATCTCATCTAACAACAACCTTCCTTTATCGGTACATACACCTCTGAGGATTATTAAAAGGCTGTAAAAGCAAATCTGCTCAGATGTATACTTCTCTCCCTCACTCGTTTTCATAGCCATAACCTGAGATTCAAACAATCTTCCCACAATTTCAAAATCAGCCTCTTTTATCAGATACCCGGCCTCTATTCCCTCCGAAAAATGTCTCTTGCCATTTGCCAAAAGCAACTCTTTCACAGAATCGGAGTACTCCTTTGCCGCATGGCACAACTGCATCTCCTCAAACAACACCGGAGAAACCGAACTAAAGAACTTGAATAAAGAGACTGCACTGCGCATCATTCCGCAAAGCACATTATCATCTTTAGAGAAGTCGGAAACCCCTTCAATAATTTTGCCAATTTTATATTTCAAAGCCGACAACAGTAATTTTTCCTTATTTTCGAACAATTCATATATTGTCTTTTTAGAAATATGCATTTTTGAAGCAATACTATCTACACTTGCATGTTTGAATCCATGCACTGCCAACTCATTAAAAGTATACTCTAATATGCGTTCGTTTCTCATCACTAATACAAGCTCTTGCCAAGCCCGGCAAATTCGCGTGCAAATTTGATGCAATACGCAGGAAACTCTTTTGGTTTAAATCGTACATATTTGGTCTAAAACTATATAAATACTCCAAATAAGATAATCCAAAAGCATATAAGAACACTTTTCATATTCCATAACACTATATGTATTGATAATAATTGTAACTTTACGCTCCCCAAAACAGGATTATACAATAAAAAAGAGCATACGAAATGGAAAACATCGGCATTTCTGATTTTTCTATAATACAATTTGCAGAGGCAATGGGCTGCAAACATTTTGGCAACGACCTTACCATAGCACGCATATCTCAGGATAATATAAATGTATTCAACAACATAATAGAAGAATTATTTATAACCACATCCCGTGAAAACATATTGTGCTCCATCCTTGTAACATCAGGAGAGTTAGATATTTCCTTAGACTATGTATCGTATAATATAAAACCGGACTCCATACTATATCTCCATCCGTTTAGGATACTCACAAAAATGGAAGCATCCTGCGATTTTAAGGGATATGTTTTCATAAACAACCGCTCTTTTTTAGATGAAGCCATATTGGGTAAGAAACCGCCTGTATCAATTGCCCAACTTTTGCATTCAGACAAAGCTCCTTATAAAAAACTCAGCAGCAATGAGTGCAATATAATCAAGAACTGCATATTGCATATAGAGTACTATGTAAAACAGCCAAACCACAGATTACAGAGAGAATTAATCTTAGGCACTCTCTATCTCTTTATTTTAGAGTCTGCAAATATCGTTTTTATAGGCGGTGATACTGCTGCGCCAACAGAAACTTCTGTAAAAAAGACCTATATACAGAATTTTCTCCAATTGCTTATAAAGCATGCCGATACGGAGCACAATCCCTCTTTTTATGCCGGCAAACTCTGTATAAGCGTGCAATACCTCTCACTTATATTAAAGGAGGTATCAGGTAAAACTGCCAACCACTGGATAGCAGGATACCTTATAGCAAGGGCCAAAGTTCTGTTGCGCAAACCGGAGATGACGCTGCAACAGGTTGCCGAAATACTCAACTTTTCAGACCAGTCTTCCTTTGGAAAGTTCTTTAAAAAACATACCGGAGTATCTCCAAAAAAATATAAAGAAGAGCATACTACCTACTAAGTATGCCCTTCTTCATTGATAGTATAATTACCAAAAGCAATTGAGAAAATGTTATATAATATGCTTATCTGCAAACAGATAAAGCAACTTTATAAAGTTATCTCTTTCTCACAAAATCACCTATCGGGTCGTTTATATCAAAGGTAAGTGATTCTGCCCTGCCTGCTTTTGTTGTAAATGTAAGGTCAAATCTGCCTGCTCCGGGAACTCTGAATACAAATGTATTTCCGTTTTTGTGCTCAAGATAGCTGTCTACCTTCTTTAATTTAAAAAAGAGCGAGTCATTCCTCTCATAAACCACGGCTGTTCCAAAAATATCTTTATAATAAGAGCCTATATATGCCCTGTTTGCAAGTGCAGCCACAGGTGCAACCTCCTCTTTTTTCTCCTCGCTACTCTTAAAGAGTCCCTCTTTATACTCGGCAAGATATTCGTCAAAATATGTAGAACTGTTATTACCATAGTACATCTCTATAAGGTCTCGGGCTATAGCCGACTGCGCATCCGAGCTGCTTCCGTTATTGGTAAGGAATACAAAACCCAAATCAAGAGCCGGAACCATTCCCACAAGGGCTGTATATCCGTATGCGAGACCAGTATGACGTATATAACGTCCTCTGTCATTCTGCTCAATGGTCCACCCCTGGGCATAATTGCACAAACGAGAAGAATCACAAGAGGTTATGGTTTGCGGATAAAACAGCATATCATGATTCTTTCGAGAAATTATCTCCTTGCCATTAAACACTCCGTGAGCCAGGTTCATTTTTACCCAATTTGCCATATCCTCGGCTGTTGAAATTACAAATCCGGCAGGAGCAACGGCAGAAAGCCATGTAAACGCATCTTCTTTATCGGTACGGGCAACAACCTCTATCTCATCTTTATCTTGGGCTTTTCTGAGTCTGTATCCTTGTGCGAGGTTTTCTGCAGTATAGAACGATACATTTCCTGTTGTACTGTTTTTCATCTCAAGAGGAGTGAATATTCTCTCTGCCATAGCCTCATCCCAACTTTTTCCTGTATATTTTTCTATAATCTTGGCGGCAACGGTGTACATTTCGTTATTATACGCATATTTTGTTCTAAAACTGTAAGAGGGTTGAACCGCTGCAAACAGATGATATAGCTCATCTCTGTTGTATCCAAAGAATGGAAGGTCGTCGAGGGCATAGTTTTTAAAGCCTGTTCTGTGAACCATAATGTCACGCACCTGGAAATTTTCCGTAGCCCATTTATCATATAGCTTAAAATCAGGAAGATAATTTACAACGGGGGCATCCCATTTTATTGTATCATAATCATCCATGACCGTTGCCAGCAAACCGCCCGTAAGAGCCTTTGAAGTAGAAGCTATAACAAATTTGGTCTGAGGTGTTACCGGAACTGCACCGTTAAGCGAATCGGCAAGTCTGGCCTCGCCAAAACCTTTTAGAAAAACCACTTCGCCATCTTTTACAACAGCCACAGCCATACCGGGAACTTTCCATTCATCAATTGCCCTTTGGCACAAAGCATCAAAACCCGACGGTATTGTCTTGTAATATTTTTTTGAAGAATTGCAATTACATGCAACAAACAGAGCTGCCATACATGCAACAAGCAGCATCTTTGCACAGAATCTTAAAAAACATTTCATAGTATAAGTAGTAAAATAATTTGATGAATAATCTATAACACTACACTCTTTACAGCTTACAGCACATCAAATATCCTCTCCAACCGTATGCCGCGCGAACCCTTTATAAGCACGGTTTTTCCGCAAAGCGGCTCTTCTGTAAAATACTTGTGCAAAGAGAGCGAATCGGGGAATAGGACTATGTGCAAGTTTTCCAACAGATTACACCTCTCCTTTACCATCTCTCCTGCAGCCTTGCCAAACTCCTCACCCACTAAAAAAACCTGTAGGGCATTCACTTTAGCCAAAAAGTTTATGATATTGCAATGCTCCTTTACCGAGTCTTCTCCAAGCTCAAGCATATCGCCAAGCACCAATACCTTTTCATCTGCCTTAAGAGCTGCAAAATTACCTATAGAGGCCTCCATACTTGTTGGATTGGCATTGTAGGCATCTATTATAAGGGTATTGCGGCCGGTCTTTGTCATCTGCGAGCGGTTGTTCGATGGCACATAGGCCGATATGGCAGCAACAGCATCGGCTGTAGGAACGGCCAAATAAGAAGAGACACACAACGCAGCAAGAACATTGTCGGCATTATAACCTCCTATCAGGTTTGTCTTTATCTCAATCTCTGCAGGTTGGGCAGTAAGGGAAGGATTGGGAACAACAAGTTTAAGGAAAGGATTTCCCTCTTCGTTTTCTACAATACGCGCACAATTGCTCTTTACACCGTATGGAACGATATGCAGCGAAGGCCTCTCACGCAACATCTCCATAAGAACAGGATTATCGGTATTAACAAATGCTATCTTTTTGTGCTCTTCTAAATTATCGTACAGCTCTCCTTTGGTCTTTTTAACCCCATCAAACGAACCAAACCCCAACAGATGAGCCTTGCCCACATTGGTTACAAGCCCAAAGCTCGGACACACCATATTAACCAACGTGTTTATCTCACCCGGAGCACTTGCCCCCATCTCTATAACAGCCACCTGGGTATCTTTATTTATTCTAAGCAATGTAAGCGGTACTCCTATATGGTTATTAAGGTTTCCCAAAGTAGAAACAACATTGTATTTTGTAGCTAATGTTGCCGATATAAGCTCCTTGGTTGTGGTTTTTCCGTTAGTTCCGGTAAGTGCAATAACCGGAATCCTGTATTGAAGCCTATTGTATCGTGCAAGCTGCTGCATGGTCTCAAGCACATTATCTACAAGCACTAACCTTGGTTGCAAAGGCTCATTATTTTGGTAAACCAGAACACTGTCTATAACAGAATAGGCCGCCCCACTCTCCAATGCCGCACATGCGTAATCATTTCCGTTAAAATTCTCCCCTTTCAGAGCAAAAAACAGGCTGTTCTCTTTAACCCGACGGCTGTCGGTACAAACTTCGCTGCACGAAAGGAATATCTCATGCAGTTGCGGTATCTCTATATTATTCATTTCTCTACAATAACTTGCAACTCTTTTTTATCTATATAATTAGGATATCTGAACTCCGGAATGCCAAAACCCATACCTGCCTTTATACTCCTGCCCGACGGCAATCCAATCATTTTTTCAAATTTTCCTCTTCCCATTTTTATTGCAGTACACAAAAAGCCTGTGTACAATTGGCTTATTCCCAAGCTCTCGGCCATAAGCGAAGCATTCTGATACGCAAGATTTGCGTCTGCATCGGCAAAACGCGACGATTTTGGAGCATGAATAAGCAGCAAGGCCGGTGCTCCTCTCAATACCAAATCGTTCCCCTGCTCAAACTGCTCTTTCATTCTGTAGAATATTGGTACATATCTGTAAACAGAACCTATAACATGCTTTAGAAGCGGTTTAAGAAGCGGATTCTCCAATTTCTTTACAAAAGAACCGAATACATCTATAACATATTGCTGTACCTGCCTTATCTTTTGTTGCGATGTTATAACCAAGAACTCTATTTCCTGCATATTACTTGCGGTAGGTGCCCTATGGGCCGCCTCCAAAATCATATCTATATGCTCCTGAGGAACAGGTTTATCTGTAAAAGACCTGTTTGTGCGTCTTACCTTGCAGAGCAGCATTACCTGCTCCGGTGTAGGCATTTGAGAATAATCTATTTTATGTATTTTACTCTGCTCAAACAAATTATGTTTTACTGCACCTACGGCACAAGCGGCAACACAATGTCCGCATTTTATACAAGACTGCTCATTTTGGGTTACAGGAGAACCTCCATTAGGATTATCTATAAAAATCTTTGAAGGACACACCTTTATACAACGTCTGCAGTTTATGCACTTATCCGTAATATTTATCAAAACATCCTGCATAGGAAGGAGAATATAATTAATTTAGCACTCTTTAATCTTTAAAATAATAATAACATAAAGCCCATTAACGGCCTGTAGAGCCAAAGCCCCCTTCACCCCTTTGGGTCTCACCCAAAACCTCAACCTCTTCCCACTCTACATTCTCATGCTTGGCAACAACCATCTGAGCAATGCGCTCTCCGGGGTTTATCACAAACTTATCTTTAGAAAGATTTATTAAAATAACCTTTATCTCCCCTCTGTAATCGGCATCTATAGTGCCCGGAGCATTGGCTACGGTAATGCCGTACTTTGCAGCAAGGCCGCTACGCGGTCTCACCTGAGCCTCATAACCTTGGGGCAACTCTATAAAGAGTCCGGTAGGAATCATAGCCCTTTCCAAAGAGTCTATGGTTACAGATTCCGTTATATTTGCTTTCAAATCCATTCCTGCCGACAGGCCTGTTGCGTATGTCGGTACAGGAAACACCGATTTATTTACTATTTTAACTTTCATATTGTATTGTACTATATTTAACATCTAAGATTTACCTGTTTTCTTAATGAGATGCCTGTTCTTAAGAAAGACATACATTATATATATGAATATGCCAACCGTTCCAACGCCAATCCTTACGGCAAACAGAGCACCATCTCCCAAATGCAGTTTTAAAAAGAACAATCTGTCGAGGCAACTGAATGCTACGAATATAAGTATTCCGGCAAGCACGTATCCGCCTATACGCTTCCAGTTGTAGGGAATTGGGTAATATTTGTTCCCCAGATATACACTGTAGGCCAACATTGCAACACCGCTAAGCACATGCGCCAATACCGATGCCCAATACGAAAGCAGTGGCATAAGGGTTACGTTTATTATTGCCGTAACAAGCAGACCGGCAAACGTTATGTTAATTGCAAATTTAGTATGACCGCTGAGTTTATACCACATAGAGACATTAAACAGTACTCCTATTATCATATAAGAGAGCAACATAAGCGGAACAGTATCTAATGCTCCCCTGAAATCGCGTCCGAGAATGAGCCCTATTATATCCATATACATGAGAATACCAAGGAAGATAAGCATACAGAATGCCACAAAATACTCCATAACTTTGGCATACAACTCTTTGGACCCTTTATCCTTTTCTCTGGCAAAGAAGAACGGTTCTGCCGCATAACGGAACATCTGCACAAAAAGGTTCATTATAACGGCAAGTTTTACAGCCGCCTGATAGATTCCCAAATCTGAACGCCATTGGGTATGCTCCGGGGCAAAGAATCTGAAAAGGATTCTATCGAGACTCTCATTTATAATGCCCGGCAAACCTGCTATCATAAGCGGAAGCGAGTATACCAGCATCTGCTTGAGCAGCTTCCTGTTAAGTGTAAACTTTATCTTTATTAAATCCGGGATAAAGAGCAACATGCAGATTATACAGCTGAGAAATATGGCAAATATTATGTATGAGAAATCAGGAACGGCAGGGATAAATCTGAGCAGAAAGGCATTAGGATCAGACGCAAGCCACACCGGCAAAACGAGAAAGAGCAACAGATTAAATCCGAGTTCGGAGACAATCTTTATTGTTTTTAATATTGCAAATTTAAGGGCTTGCTGCCTGTAGCGCAATCTGGCAAAAAGTATTGCCGTAACCGAATCAAGAGCCAGTATTGCACCTGTATAGATTATCATATTTGAATAGCCTTTGTACCCCATGGCTTGAGATATAGGCTCTGCAAACAGCCACATGAGCGCAAAAAAGACGAGAGAGATTGTTGCTATGGCCGAGAGTGCAGTAGAAAACGGAGATTCGGGATTTGGAATATTGCCGGCAGTATATTTTCCCTCTTTTATGCCATTACGTATATTATTTGCAAACTTGAAACAACCCGTTTCCAATCCCAACACAAGAACAACCTGCAAAACAGCAATATAAGACATTATCTCTGTATATGCACCGTAACTTTCGGTTGTAAGCACCCTTGTATAGAGCGGAACAATCAGAAAATTAATCATTCGCGCAAGAATGGTGCTGAGTCCGTATATGGCGGTTTCACCCGCTAATTTTTTTATTGCATTTGCCATTTGTCAGCAATATGGTTAAGTCGTTAAGAGTACTGTATAGTTCTAATACTCCAAAGCACCTTTCTTAAAGAGGAGAAAACCTATATTAAGCTGCGGATACCATTTGTATTCTCCTTTCTCATAATAAGTTGTAGCAAATGATATAGGTCCTATAGGCGATTGCCATACAACTGCCGCATTTGCTATAAAGGCACCTCGCGGGAAAGTCTCCGAATACCTGTATCTGCCGGCCTCTTCTCTTTCAAGATGTTTGTAAGGTTGGAACCATGATACATTTGTGTGCAAAAATAGTGTTTTTGTAAATAATATCACAGGAGAAATTCCAACGCCCAAATAAGAGTTGGACCTATAGCGATCCATTATTATTGTATTGTTATGCGGCACAGGCCTAAAGGCCGGTGTGTATAGCAGTGTAGAAATATAGTTTTCGAGTTTGTTATCGGTAGAGACCGTGAGGTCTGCTATGTAGCCTACGTTAAGCCATTGCAGAATATTAAAATAGGCCTCAGAATAGATTCTTGCCATATATTTGTTATGGCGTCTGTTATTAAAGCCCTCTGTTTCATAAGATGTTGTACCCGGTCTGAATGTTTCAAGAGCATAATTGTACCTCAACACAAACTGCTCCTTCTTTCCTTCGGTAGGATACAACCAGTAATTTTGAGTATTACGTTCTATCCCTATCATTGGAGAAACCAATGTAAGATAGGTTCTGTCGCACAAATCATTAGAAGTATAATTGTTGTTCTGATAGTATTTGTAATATTCCCGTCCGGCTACCAGCCCAAATTTTAACAATATGTTGCGGTTTATCATTAAAGGGGTGGCAATGTTCACCCGCCCGAAATACTCCATTTGCTGTACATTGCCCGGCAATTTGTCTGAGGCAAAGAGGTTCTGGTTTCCGTTATAATAATCAAACTGATGCACAGTAAATTCGGCCGAATAATAGGCAAGCGGACGCACTCCAATATCGTGACGCCATGAAACGTATCCGCCTTTATAGTATTTTCCCATGCTTACTCCGGCGCCTATCTTCCACGGATTACGCGCAAGATAAGAGTATGTTATACCTAAAAATCCCTGATTAAGAGATGATGACGAGATATTTCCGCCAAGAGACACATTCCAGGGAGAGGCTTTGGTTGCCCTTAGCTTTAAGGTAAGCAGAGAATCGTTCTTTATCTCGTAGTAAGGATAGAAAGTCTTTAAGAGACCGCTGGCCACCACCCTGTAATATCCTCTTTTGAGCTTTTCAAAATCGAATACGGCCATTTCGTCGTTACGTATGGTTCGGGTAATAAAGTGCTGTTCCGTTCTGTTGAGATTGTTGCTCACCTCTATTTTTGAATCAAACAGCATAGCCTCGGACCTGCTGCGGAACTCCATTCTCATCGTTGTAAGTTCCGCTACGCTTCTCTCCCTCTTTACCCGGTTCTTTATCTCGGCAATATATGGCAACGCATTCTTATACCCCATCTCAACAATCTCATCTACTTTATGAAAGTCCATGATTCCATACGGATATTTACGCTCTACAACAATGCCCTTTTCCTTAGGAATATCGTAATCGGTCCTATCCATAACCATATTGGATATCTGAGACATAACATCATCCTCCTTAAGTCTCATATCACCTGTAACACATTTTGCCCCTATGATATAATCGGGACAATACTCTTTATCCATTATGTCCCACGGAAAATTATTGTAGAATCCCCCGTCAAACAGAAGTGTGGTATCTATCATTATTGGCTTAAAATAGAGCGGATATGTCATCGAAGCCCTTACCGCCGCCCCCAAATTACCTCCTTTCATAATATACGGCTGCTTTTTGGTAATCTCTGCCGCCACACAAAAAAACGGAATCATAAGGCTGTCAAAGTTCTCCTTTGCAGCAACAGAAGGCGGAGTAAACACCTCCATTACAGCCAAATCCATTGAATATGGAGAGACAAGGCTTGTAGGAAGATCTAATTTTATCTTTTTCTTTTTTCCCGACAGATTTTCGTTATTTTCTACCTCTTTTTTAGAGAAAGAGAATTTGAACATGCCGGCATTTGGTTCGTCTCTATAAAAATAGGTTGCATAGGCTTGCTCAGGCATTCCCTTATACCACGATTCAAACTCCGGACTCTTGAATATCTCTATCATCTCTTCAGGACTCAGTCCTATTGCATAGAGCCCGCCAACAATAGCCCCCATAGATGTTCCGCAAATATAGTCTATAGGGATGTTATTCTCCTCCAAGGCCTTGATTACACCAACATGCGAAAGGCCCTTTGCCCCTCCTCCGCTCAACACGAGTCCCACCGACTGCGCCTTTGCAGAACTCACAAACACACTTACAATCAATAGTATTACAAGAATCCTCAACTTCATATTGCAATAAGGCAGTATTTTAACCGTTCAAAGGTATAAAAAAACGAAATTAATTGATAAATTTGCAAACTCACGCGGTGTATTTTAGTACAATCCGACCAAAAATCAGGTATTATTATACCATCGGGGACAATAATTAATTTTTAAAAATATTCTTGCATGAAATCAAAAATCACAGTATTGCTAATATGCGCTGTTGCGCTATTTGCCTGTAAAAACAACAGCTCGGATAAACCGGCTGTAAAAGAAGAACAATCCACAGTTAAAAACGTTGAAAAAATGAAATCGGAAGAGCCTGTTTTTGAGATAAAGACCAATTTAGGAACAATAAAAGTAAAACTTTACAAGGAAACACCGCTTCACAGAGATAATTTCTATAAACTTGTTTCCCAAAAATTTTACGACGGTATCCAATTTCACAGAGTAATAAACGGTTTTATGATTCAGACCGGAGATCCTCTCTCAAAAGATCCTGCACAAGTTGCCAAATACGGCACAGGCGGTCCGGGATATAATGTACCTGCAGAGATACTTCCGCAATTCAAGCACAAAAAGGGAGCGTTGGCAGCTGCCCGTAAAGGAGACACTGCAAATCCTAACAGAGAGTCATCCGGCTCACAGTTCTATATTGTACAGGACGAGCAGGCATGCGCCCAATTAGACGGAGCGTACACTATATTTGGAGAGACTATCGAGGGCATTGAACTTATAGATAAAATAGCCTCTGTTGCAACAGGTGCAAAGAAAAGGGATTTACCTAACGAACCTATTGTTATATTGAGTATAAGAGAGGTTGAGCCGGAAGCTCCGGCTGTTTCCGACACCGTTGCCACTCAGGCTGCCGCCGAGGCTGCTCCGGTAAAGAAATCTGATTTATAATCTGCAGTGATTCTAATAACGTGAATACAAAAATAATAGCGTTTGATGCCGACGATACGCTTTGGCACAATGAAATAAACTACAGAAATGCAGAGAGGGAGTTTGCAAAAGCAATGCTCCCTTTTTGCAATTACAGTGAGCAACAGATTATAGATTATCTCATGGAGGTGGAGGGACGTAATATTCCACTGCTCGGCTACGGCTCCAAAACATTTGTAATAGATTTGGCAGAGGCGGCAATGGAGTTATGCCGGAACAATGCTCCAAACGAACTCATACGCCATGTAATGGAGATTGGCAAAAAGACTATAACCCCTAAAATGGAGCTGTTTCCGCATGTAACAGAGGTGCTTGAGGTCCTAAGCAGCAAATACAAATTAGTATTGGCTACAAAAGGAGACCTAAAAGACCAGAAGTATAAGATAAACAACTCCAATTTAGCACACTTCTTCTCTCATATAGAGATAATGCCCGAAAAGGATTCTACACATTATAAAGAGCTTCTCTACAAATGCAATGTAACTCCACAAGAGTTTATAATGATTGGCAATTCTTTTAAATCTGATATAAAACCGGTTATAGAGATTGGTGCAAGCGCAGTATATATCCCGTCAAAGATTATATGGGCTCACGAAGTAACGGAAGAATTTGAGCATCCACGCCTAAAAAAATTGGATAGCATAGCACAAGTTCCGGAAATGTTGAGCAGCTGGGTTAATGCATAATTTGTTAAAATTGTTTATTAATACATTAATACACAACAAATATGGCACTTATAGATTTAATTAAAAAGAACCGCAGCTACAGACGGTTTAACGAGAGCAGAGAGATTCCAATGAAGGATCTTACCCTCATGATAGAAGCGGCAAGATATTCTGCCTCTTCCAGAAATATACAGCCACTTAAATATTATATATCAAACGACTTACAGACCAACAATATTATATTTCCAGACCTCGCGTGGGCCGGTTACCTTACAGACTGGGACGGACCAAAAGAGGGAGAAAGGCCGTCGGCATATATAATACAGCTATTAGATAAAAATATTTCCAATACCGCATCCTGCGACCACGGCATAACCGCACAGAGCATTCTGTTACAAGCCATTGAGTTAGGTTATGGCGGTTGTATAATAGCCTCGATAAAAAGAGAACATCTTGCATCACAGCTTAATTTGCCAAAGAATTTAGAAATCCTGCAAATTATTGCTTTAGGAGAGCCTGTAGAAGAGGTGGTTGTAGATGATTTACATGATAACGAATATAAATACTGGAGAGAGGCAAACGGAAAACATCATGTTCCAAAACGCACTCTAAAGGAGCTTATAGTAAAACCACATAAATAGGGTAATGTTGCCAAAATAGAGTTCCTACTCCTTCTTATTATACTTTTTGCCTAAATATTTCCGTAATATTTTTGTTTGGCACGAGCTTTGCAATACCTTAAGACAAATAGTTTTTTCATAGGTTAGATTTAGGTTAAAAAATATGGCTGTCTTTTAGGGCAGCCTGTTTTTTTTATATCATTACCACTCTTTTCTACCTAAAACTTATCAAACCTGTAGGAAGCGACATCTGTACCATACGCTCTTGCGCATCAAATGCCACAATAAATTGTTCTTGAAATGGGAGCAGAACGGTAGGATTATCCGAAGCGGCATCATCTAATGCCGATACTACGCCTTGCGAAAGTTGCACCTCTATACACGGATTATTAGGATAATCGTGATAGTCTGTTATCTGCCCTATAATGCGTCCTTGCTCATCTGTTAAAGAGAATCCGGCAAGAAATGCCCCCATATCCTCCTGAGCCAACTCTTCAAGGGCTTCTTCGCTCACAGACGAGGCCTCAACAAATACAGTTCTCTTTACAAGTTCTTCTGAATGCGGCATATCATTTACCGAAGAAAACTTTACAATTGCACCCGAATTGCCTTTTGCAGAGAACTTTTCAATAAAAAAAGGAACCGGCAACTCATCAAAAAAGATGAATACCGGTTCTTTTACATTCAAATCTTCTAACAAATCATTGGTAAGTTTTACAACTACCTCTCCATTTGTATTATAAGATTTAACAATTTGCGCTACAGCCACCGGAGCTTTCAATTTGCCGGTATTGGCATACAATCCGCTCGCTTTTTTAGCCTTGGCGCACATTGTAAAATTAAGCTTCTGTATTTTCTGCAGGAGTTTCCTCTGCATTTTCAGCTTGTGCAGCAGCTTCTGCCTCTGCTTTTGCAGCAGCCTCAGCAGCAGCTTTAGCAGCCTCTTCCTCAGCTTTCTTCTTAGCCAATTCAGCAGCTCTGTCTGCATTAACTTTAGCCTCTGCCTCCAAAGCAGCTTTCTTTACTGCAGCAGTATTTTGAGCCAAAGCAGACTTCTTGTTGCTTATCTTAAGCTCTTTTTCTGCAACCCATGCGTTGAATTTAGCATCTGCCTGCTCCTGAGTCAAAGCTCCTTTTGCTACACCACCGGCCAAATGTTTCTTCAAAAGAACACCTTTGTAAGAAAGAATTCTGCGGCAAGTATCTGTAGGTTGCGCTCCAACATTCAACCAGTACAAAGCTCTATCATTATTCAAAACGATAGTTGCAGGATTAGTATTAGGGTTGTAAGTACCCAAAAGTTCAATAAAGCGACCATCACGTGGTGCTCTGCTGTCCGCAGCAACGATATGGTAGAATGCATAATTCTTCTTACCGTGGCGGGCCAAACGAATTTTAACAGCCATAACTGTGAGTTTAAAAATTAATAACTTTTTAACTTCCTAATCTTCTCGAGAAAAGGTGCGCAAAGATATGGATATTATTTTATTCTCCAAACAGAAAACTCAAAAAAATCCAACAATTTATCTCCTCAAAAACAACACGTAACTAATTATTAATTCATCAACAGCAATTCTGCCTAAAGTTATACTAAGACTTTTAATTCAAGTATTAACCGGCACTTAATCTATGCTTTCCAAAATATTTTCTTATCACTTGCCCATTTTACAAGCAGCATGGTAAAGAAAACAGCAACGGCAGCTCTAAGTACTCCACACACTACACATCCTGACGGATACGCCATTTTATAAATTTGGATAAATCCGGTTAAGTTCATTAACGGAACAACCAGATTACCAAATGCAATATAACTCATAAGCGGATTTTGACCTGAACCTGAAAACACTTTTACAACAATACTATTCGGAAAGCAACTACATATATACCGGCACACAACCAAAAGCAATATTGATATAGAACATGTTACAAAACAATACGATATAGTGCATGGCACTTTGGTTATTCCGCCTTCGATAACAATCATTGCCAATCCCCAGAACATAAGGAGTGCCGCCATAGCACCCATAAGTCTATACGGCAATTTGCCGCCGGCATGCAACCTGTCGCCAATAACGGTAGCCGGTATTAGCAATAGCAAAAAGTAGATGTATTCCATATTGAACCACCATCTTATATCAGGATTGGCATACGTAATCCCGGGCCAGTCCAAAACACGGGTAACATTGGCAAACAGAAAAATAACGGCAAATATTACAAGTCTTACCCCCAATCTGTTACGCGTAAAGCACCAGATAAGAGAGCCGAAAAGATATATGAATGCCAACAGAAAGATTATTATTCCGCGCCTTTGAACATTAACAACCTCTCCAAAGCAAAAATGCCCTATAAGTATTGTTGCCGCTACTGCCACAACACCTAAACTCCGCATAAATAAAACAGGATTTTTAAGATTTATACCAAAAATAGAAATCCTGCACGACTTGTCTATCGCAACATAAATCAAAAATATAGAACAAAAGCCCAAAAGTGTAAAGACCTGAGGCCAAGCGCCATTAACATCTGAAAAGCAGGTAATTATATACAGATACGAAAAGAGCCACAACATCAAAAACCTTGCAAAGGCACTCTTTACATAAGCTAAAACCGTACATCCTTTCTCAAATTTATGCCAACCCGACAGAGGTATGGCAACTCCCATACAGAATATAAATACAGGAAACACCATATCTACCCAACCTATACCGTTAACACTTGTATCAAGCTCGTGTGTAGGAGGCGGATTCTGTATATGATACATCCAGGCCGGCAAAACACCGGATGGAATTATTGCGCTGAATATCATACCAAAGATTGATACTCCGCGCAAAAAATCCAATGCAGCATACCTGTTTTTCATAAAGTTAGAAGCCGTTAAAACGCCCGAGACTTATGAAAATGAAGCTATTACCTCTTTTGCTTTGGCAACCTTTTCTTCCAACAATTCCTGAGTCTTGGCTTCGGCTATAAATCTAAGATACGGTTCTGTGTTTGAAGGCCGTATATTAAACCACCAATCCGGGAATTCAACTCTATATCCGTCAAAATCCATCTGGGCAGAAGGGGTCGACTCCTTTACGAAATACTCTCTCACGGCGTCCATTGCCTCTTTCTTGCGCTCCAATTTAAAATTTATCTCACCCGAATTTTTATATTTCTCTATTTTGGCAATTGCTTCACTTAGTTTTACCCCTTTACGCTTCAACTCTGCCACTATATCCAGAATAATGAGAGAGGCCATGATTCCACTATCGGAATAGAAAAACTCCTTAAAGTAATAGTGACCAGCCAATTCTCCTCCAAAAACGCCATCTATTTCTCTCAATTTACGGGCGGCAAAAGCCCTGCCTACCTTCCAAGTATACATCTCTCCGCCCATAGGAGCAAGATACTCTCCCACAGCCTTTGAGCTTCTTATATCCTGAATGACTCTTCCCTTCATTCCCCTCTTCTCTATCCAATAGTGTCCCATAAGGGCAATCATCAAATCAGGAGAAATAAAGCGTGAATTTTCATCAACAAACATTACCCTGTCGGCATCACCATCGTAAATAACACCCACATCGCATTTTTGCTCCTTTACCAATTGCTGCAACGCCACTATATTCTCAGGAACAAGCGGATTTGCCTCATGATTTGGGAAAGTTCCGTCGGGTTCATCAAAAATATAATGGATATTTCCGCTCTGTCCGTTGCCTAAAATGTCTTTGATTACAATCGCAGCCATTCCATTAGAAACATCTATGCCTATATTGAGATTTGAATAATCTCCCTTATACTTGAGCATGAAATCTACATACTCCTTTTTTATATCCACAAACTCAACCTTGCCTTTTTTCTGTGCCGGCACGCACTCCCGTTCCTCTTCTATCCATTTTTCTATAGTGCCGAGTCCGTTGTCCAAACCAACGGGCAACGCATTTACGGTAGAAACCTTCATTCCATTGTATTCCTTTGGATTATGCGATGCTGTAATCTGAACAGATGCAGAAAAACCATATTTTGCCGTAGCAAAATACACCATAGGGGTTGTAGCAAGTCCCATATCCACCACATCGGCCCCCGCATCTGTAATCCCCGCAACCAAAGCCTCTCTTATTTCAGGAGAAGACAATCTTACATCCCTGCCCACAAGAACCTTGTCTGTTCCAAGCAACTCAGGCAGAAAAAACCCAATCTTATACGCGGTATCTTTGTTAAAATCCCTGTTGTATACACCGCGGATGTCGTATGCGTGAAATGCTCCCATAATATTATAATTTTAATTAGTGTTTATCCGTTTTATACTCACATCTATTTCTTTACTATTTTGTAGTGAGTTCTTACTTTACCGGCTGCAATATTGTTAAGCTTAGATTGTATCATCTTCTTGCGGATAGGAGATACCCTGTCTACAAACAGATGACCGTCGAGATGATCCATTTCGTGCTGCACCATCCTGCAGCCAAAACCTGTGAACACCTCCTCAACCTCTTCATATTTTTCATTGAAGTATTTAACCCTTATATCCTTAGGACGTATAACATCTGCATGTATATTAGGCACACTCAAACAGCCTTCGGAATATTCGGTGGTTTCATTGCTCTCCCACACCGTCACCGGATTTATCATAACACGCTTAAAGCCCTTAAGTTCCGGCATATCCTCTTCAAGATCAGCACCATCTACAATAAGAAGCCTCAACGATTTTCCAACCTGCGGAGCAGCAATTCCAACTCCGTCCGACTCCTTCATTGTCTGATACATATTCTCTATAAGCTCTTGCAAGCCATCTGTATTATTCAAATCAACTTCGGCGGCCCTTTCTCTCAATACTCCGGAGCCGTATATATAAATAGGTAATATCATATCTGAAATATTTTAACAATCATAATCAAATAGTCTGCCTGTCGAGATAAGTCTGGAGAATTATTGCCGCACTCACTTTATCCACCGCGCCCTTCTCTCTCCTGTCTGATTTTTTCACTCCGCCTGCAATCATTGCTTTCATTGCTATCTGCGAGGTAAAACGCTCATCCTCCAAAGTAACAGGTATATCCGGAAAATGTTTCTGTAACCATTTCAAAAACACATCCACATCCTTTGCCGCTTCCGACGGCTTATTGTTAAGGTTCATAGGATAACCCACTACAAAGCGGGACACTTTCTCTTTTGAGGTATAATTTTTGAGATATTCAACTATCTTTGCAGACGGAACAGTTTCAAGGGCAGACGCAAAAATACCGAGCGGGTCGCTTACTGCAACGCCCACTCTTTTTCGCCCATAGTCTATCCCTACAATTCTGTCCATGTTGCAAAGTTAACTTTTTATAACAATATGGCTGCAATAAAGAGAAAAAATAAGAATAAATTAACAAACAAATTCCGTTTTTCCATCTTCAACGACACCACGCATGAAGAATTGTTTTCATTCAGAGGAAACGGCATACTCTCCATTGTAACAATCATACTAACCGTTATATTCATAGCCGGCTCTGTAACGGCTCTCATCTCATTTACATCGTTGCGAGAACTTATACCTGGCTATCCTTCGGCAGAAAGCCGCAGAGCGCTGGTACAAAACACATTAAAAATAGACTCACTACAGAACGAAATAAATTTATGGAGACTTCAGCTAACCAATATACAGCGAATAGTTACTGGGAAAGAGCCAATTCGGGTAGACAGTCTTCTGAGCGTCTCACAATACAAAGATTCGCTGATTACAGCTAAAAATACAGATTTCTCAAAAGACGATTCATTGCTCAGAAGCACGGTAATCAAAGAGGAACAGTTCAATCTGTCGGCACGCACACATAAAATAGAGCAGATAGAAGGGTTGCACTTTTTTCCACCGGTAAGGGGAATGATTACCCAAGAGTATAACACTGCAATAAATCATCCATATATAGATATAGCCGCTCCTGAAAATAGCGTTGTTTCGGCAGTCCTCGACGGCACTGTAATTTCCTCCGACTATAGTGAGCAAAACGGTTATATCATTCAGATACAGCATGATAATAATTTAATTTCTATATACAAGCATAATGCAAAACTGCTTAAGAAAACGGGAGATAAAGTCTCTGCAGGAAGTCCTGTTTCGTTAGTAGGCAGTACCGGAAAACTAAGTACGGCTTCACATCTGCATTTTGAACTATGGTACAAAGGCAAACCTGTAAACCCTGCCGATTATATCAAATTCTAACACATGGAATCCAAAGAAAAAGTAATGAAGAAAAGACATATTGCAATTCTCGGTTCAACCGGTTCTATAGGCCGTCAGGCTTTAGATGTAATTTCGCAGCATCCGGATATTTTTGAAGTTGAGCTGCTTACAGCAAACAACAACAGCGCACTCCTTATAGAGCAGGCAAAAAAATTTAACCCAAACAGCGTTGTAATATGCAACAAAGAGCTATATAACACAGTATTTGAAGAACTTGACAAAGATGATATAAAAGTTTTTGCCGGAATAGAATCGGTAAATGAACTGGTAAAAGGGAGCAATATAGATATAGTTCTCGCCTCTATGGTAGGATTCAGCGGTCTGGAACCTACAATAAATGCAATTAAAGGGGGTAAAATCATAGCTTTGGCCAACAAGGAGACATTAGTTGCCGCAGGTTCTATAATAACAAGAATAGCCAAAGAGCATAATACACCCATACTTCCTGTAGACTCAGAGCATTCGGCCATTTTCCAATGTTTACAAGGAGAAAACGCCACTATAGAGAAGTTGCTGCTTACAGCTTCCGGAGGGCCATTCCTCAATACCGATATAAATATCATAAAAAATGCAACCCACCGAGAGGCTCTAAAACATCCTAACTGGAGCATGGGGGCAAAAGTTACAATAGACTCTGCAAGTATGATGAACAAGGGGCTGGAAATGATAGAGGCCTCCTGGCTGTTTGGCATTCCGCCTGAGAAAATAGAGATTGTTGTACACCCTCAATCCATTGTACACTCTTTAGTACAATTTTCCGACGGCTCCTTAAAGGCCCAGTTGGGAGCACCGGACATGCGCGTACCTATACAATACGCCCTCTCCTACCCTGAGCGTCTTAACCTGAATACCCCAAGAATAAGCCTTCCGGAATTGGGCCGTCTTACATTTCAGGCTCCCGACAGAGAAAAATTCCCGGCAATAGACCTTGCATACTCTGCACACAAACAGGGAGGAAATATGGCCTGTATAATGAATGGAGCCAATGAAGTTGCTGTTGCCGCCCTATTAAAGGAGAAAATTCTCTTTGGACGTATACCTTCTATTATAGAGAAGACAATGGCAAAATGCAGCTTTATAGCCAACCCATCTATAGAAGACATTTTCAACACCCACAAAGAGGCTATGGCCATTGCTGCAGATCTTGTGTAGAATTCAAAGCAAATATTAAGCGCACTATCTGGTTTGCAAGACCCATAACTGTAAAATATAAGGGTAGATTATGCAGCAAACAAGCGGTGTAGTCTCTTATAAGCCTCGCAATAGAGCATGCAAGAAACAGCATCTTTTTAGTATAAGTAATGTACTGTATATCAAGAATAACACAACACACCATGCAAGATTTTTAAATAGGCCTTGTAACATTTTTGCACTATCTTTGCAAACCGTATAATGGATTTTTTGTATATAAACATATTTTATTGAAAAGTTATGGTTGTTATCATAAAGATACTTCAGTTAATTTTAGCATTAAGCATACTTGTCCTTATTCACGAATTCGGACATTTTATTTTTGCCCGCCTGTTTAAGATAAGGGTTGAAAAATTCTATCTCTTTTTTGACCCTTGGTTCAGTCTTTTTAAATTCAAGCCAAAAAACAGCGACACAGAGTACGGTATAGGCTGGCTTCCTCTTGGCGGATATTGTAAAATATCGGGCATGATAGACGAATCTATGGACAAAGAGAGTATGAAGCAAGAGCCAAAACCTTGGGAATTCCGTACAAAACCGGCATGGCAGAGGTTTCTTGTGCTATTTGGCGGAGTATTCTTTAATTTCTTGCTTGCCGTTGCAATCTACACCGGCGTTCTTGCAGCCTGGGGCGAAGAGTACATAAAGAATTCAGATGTAACCACAGGCATAAGGGTAGATAATCTCGCTTATGAAATAGGCTTTAGAAATGGAGACCGCATAATCTCTTTTGAAGAGCATATCCCGGACAACTTTCAGGAACTGCAAATAGATCTCATAAGAACACAGGCAAAATATGCCAAGGTTCTCCGCAACGGTGATACCGTTACTGTAAACATAGATGAAAATTATATTCCGGCCATTTTAAAAAGCAGAGGAATGTTTGACTTTGGCATACCTTACATTATAGGTTCTATTCCCGACAGCTCCATAAACGCAGCTTCTGGGCTTGCAGCGGGAGACAAAGTAATTGCACTCAACGGCCGTAATACCGAATACCTTTTTGACGCACTCGAGTTTTTAAGTGCCCATAAAAATGATTCGTTAGTTGCAACTGTAGCTCGAGGAGAAGAACTTCTGTTTATTCCAATAGCAACAGACACTTTGGGAAGAATGCAAGTATTTCCACAATCAAATCTTTCTGATTTTTACACCATTACAAAGAAAGATTACTCCTTTTTTGCGGCCATTCCTGCAGGATTCAGCAAAGCATTCAAAACAGTTGAAAATTATTGGAAAGAGCTAAAACTTATATTTTCGCCAAAAACAGAGGCATACAAATCTGTTGGCAGTTTTATTACTATAGGTTCTATCTTCCCTGCCACATGGAACTGGAAGATTTTCTGGAATCTTACGGCTTTTCTCTCGGTAATGCTGGCCGTGCTTAATATCCTGCCTATCCCGGCATTGGATGGAGGGCACTTGCTGTTTACTCTGTACGAAATTATAACACGACGCAAACCGAGTGACAAATTTTTAGAATATGCCCAAACCGTAGGCATGCTGCTGCTTTTTGGCCTTATGATTCTGGCTTTTGGAAACGATATTTTCAGACTATTCAATTAATACCACAATAATATGAAAGCAATGACTTTAAATAGATTATTGAGACTGCATTTGCTTATATCTATACTTGTTACAAGTCTGTTTATTACAGGTTGCAACGACGACAGTTCTATTCTCAAACCTTCTGTGAGCGGAAAAGCGGGGGAAATAATAATTGTAACAACAAAGGCAAATTGGGAATCAGAACCCGGCACTCTGTTAAGAGAGATTCTTGCGGCCGATTATCCGCAACTTCCACAAAGCGAACCATCATTTACACTCATAAATGTTCCCGACAAAGCATTTACAAATATTTTTGAGATACACCGTAATATAATAATATTAGATGTAGACGCCTATAAATTCTCTGAGCCAAAATTCATAATACAAGAAGATGTATGGTCTGCACCTCAAACTGTTGTAACCATAACAGCTCCAACAGTAGAAGCTGCCACACAGCTTATAGAGCAGAAAAAAGAGACTCTCTTTAACACATTTGAACAGAGCGAAAGGAACAGGGTTATACGAAGTTCTAAAAGATATGAGGAGAAATCGCTTAGAAACGCAGTTGCAGAGACATTTGGCGGCTCTCCTTATTTTCCTAACGGATACTCGCTAAAAAAACAGACCGAAGACTTTATATGGATATCATACGAAACAACATATACCAATCAGGGCATTTTTGTTTACAAGATTCCTGTAAAAGACTCAACAACAATGACTTTAGAAGGTCTTGTACAGGCAAGGAACGAGATGCTCGAAAAAAATGTTCCCGGAATGCTTGAAGGAAGCTATATGACAACAAGCCTTATAAAAGAGAGAGAACCTCAACTTAAATGGATAAAATATAAAGACCATAATTTTGGTGAGTTACGCGGATTATGGGAGGTACAGAACGACTATATGGGCGGACCATTTGTACAGCATGCTTTCTACGACAAAACAGGAAAGAATATCATTGTTCTTGAAGGTTTTGTTTATGCACCCCGCTACGACAAACGCAATTATCTAAGACAAGTTGAATCAATAATATATTCATTTGACTGGGCAGAAGATTTTAGCAGATAACAATTATTTTTTACAAAAGATAAAATATTTTTGCAAGAATAAAAAATATTTATACCTTTGCAGTCCCAAAACCAAAAAGATTATATTCTAACGTAATTTGGGATTCATTGAGGTGGATTCGTCTAACGGTTAGGACTCAAGATTTTCATTCTTGCAATAGGGGTTCGATTCCCCTATCCACTACTAAAAAAATATTAAAAAAGTAAATACAATGGCAAATCATGCATCAGCAGACAAGCGTGCTCGCCAAAGTGCGAAACGCAGACTGCATAATCGCTATTATGCAAAAACAACACGCAACGCTATCAAAGCTTTGCGTAACACTACAGACAAAGCAGCCGCAGAGGCTCTAATGCCTAAAGTTTATGCAATGTTGGATAAATTGGCTAAAACAAACATTATCCACAAAAACAAAGCTGCAAACTTAAAGAGCGGAATTGCTGTTTACGTAAACAAATTGGCGTAAATTTACGTTTTTGCATCTGAAAAAATAAAAAACTCTCCAATTTTGGGGAGTTTTTTATTTTATACAAAATGAGAGAAAAATTAACAATTCAGGACTGGACTGCAGAAGAGAGGCCGCGAGAGAAGTTTCTGATTAGCGGAGGAGAGAATTTGAGTAACGCAGAGTTGCTGGCCATACTCATGCGTACAGGCAACAGAGAGGACAATGCAATAGAATTAGCCAGAAAGATTCTATATAAAGCCAACAACAATCTTCTTGAACTCAAACGTTTTTCATTTGATGACTATAAAGAATTCAAAGGTGTAGGACCCGGCAAGGCACTCCCTATTATGGTAGCCTTTGAGATAAGCCGTAGATTAGAGAATACCCCTCAAACTCAACAGACAGAAATATATTCATCACAACACGCAGCCGATGCCATGCGCCCCATACTTAAAGATTTAACACACGAAGAGTGCTGGGTCATGTACCTCAATACCGCCAACAAGCTAATTTCCAAGGAAAGAATAACAAGCGGAGGAGTAAGCAGCACTATTGTAGATATAAAGATGATTCTTAAAAGTGCAATGGCAAAACTCGCCAGTTCAATAATACTGGTACACAACCATCCGTCGGGCAGTGTGCGGCCGGGAGAGCAGGATTGCATGCAAACAAAGCGTCTTAAAAAGGCAGCAGAAACCTGTGATATAGCATTAATCGACCACATAATAATTGCCGCAAACAAATATTTCAGTTTTCTTGACGAAGGAATGTTGTAAAACATTTGTAAAAACCATACCTTTGAGACCGCGAACCAAAACTCAATAATAAACCAAATAAGGCTATGAAAGTTATAAATTTAGGAGAAAACAACTCTGTCCTCAATCAATTCATTGCAGAAATAAGAGACAAACAGATACAGAAAGACAGTATGCGCTTTAGGAGAAACCTTGAGCGTGTGGGCGAAATCTTTGCCTACGAAATAAGCAAGACACTTGAATATACCCAAACAGACGTTACTACTCCTTTAGGAATAGCCAAATGCAACCTGCCGGAAAAAGAGCTTGTAGTATCTACAATTCTGAGAGCCGGACTCCCTTTGCATACCGGAATATTGAATTATTTCGATAAGGCACAAAACGCTTTTGTAGCGGCATACAGAAAATACGGAAAAGACAATAAGTTTACCATACAATTTGAGTATGCAAGTTCTCCAAGTCTCGAAAACAAGATTTTGATTATTGCAGACACCATGCTTGCAACCGGTTCCTCTTTAGTTTTAGCATACCAACGTCTCTTAGAAGCCGGAGAGCCAAAACATACCCATTTGGTATGTCCTATTGCCAGCGAACAGAGTTTGGAATACCTCTCAAAACATCTTCCACACAAAAAGGTAACATTATGGGTTGCTGCTGTAGACCAAGAACTTACCAATAAATCATATATTGTTCCGGGATTGGGAGATGCCGGAGATCTCGCATTTGGCGATAAATTGTAAAGATCACGTTAAAACCTCGTTAAAACATAAACAACCCCAAAGTCAAACAGAAACAAGACTTTGGGGTTTGCTTTAGCCATTACTGCATTACGTTGTTCGCATACTATTTGTTGCGCCACCATTTTATACGCATCTTCTGCGCCCATGTGATAAGCGGAGTAATGTAACGCTCTATCTTTTCGGGATATATATCCCTGATTGTAACCAATATACCACTCTCCTCCACTTCTCCAAACTCTTTATTAATAGAGGTTCCAAACATCTTCATACTTGTAGAGAGGTTCATATACGAATTAATCAGAGGCGGAATATGTTCTCCATAGTTCTTTACCTCTTTTTGCAATATCTTGTACCCCTCTTTGTAGTCGGTCGTCTCAAAAAGTTTATCAAACATAGGGTTTTGCCTGTCGTAGTCCAACGGTTCTATAGGAGAAACCAGAGCTTCGCTGTCGGGAAAATATCTGTGCATAAAATGAAGCAGCGTATTTCTTGCCTGCTTATTATACGAAGTGTACATTGTAACCTTTCCAAAGAAATACTTTATATTGGAGTATTTTACAACCAATGCTCCCAAACCGTCCCATAGATTGTCAAGCGCATACAGACTCTTTCTCTTAAGATTGGTACTCTGATAGTTAGGCTGAATAAACGAGCGTCCCAACTCTATGGTGTAAGGCAGGTAGTTTTTAAGGAATTTGTCCGAAAAGTTAAACAACTCACGGGTTGCCATCTTTTCAATATCCAGATTTTCGCAATTTATATAGCGGTAACCTCCTATTATCTCCTGATCTTTAGGATCCCACACTATAAGCTGTTTATAGTGTGCCTGAGCATCTGTATCGAACGAATCTATATCTACAGATTTACCTGTACCGCCACCGGCAAGTCTGAACGAAATTTCACGCAATCGGCCAATCTCCTGCATAACCATAGGTGAATCTTCTGCCGTTACTTCAAAAATAAAATTGTTTCCCTTACGCGTCTTGCGTATAAATTTATTGGGAGTAAGCTCTCTAAGAATCAAATGCCTGTCTACCGGCTCAATTACAGCTTCCATTTAACTATTTTTTACAAGGTTCTTTAAGGAATATGCTTTCTCCCTTATTCTACAGCACAATTCGCCAATTTCTACAGCATTACAAAGCCGAGGAACAGAAATGGGAGTTCCTATAACAAGGTCAAAGGTAGCATTTTTTTGCTTAAACATTTCATCAGGCAAAAAACACATTTCTATATTAAATTTTATTTTTAAAAATTTACGCACCTTGGCTAATCTGTAAAAAAAATTAGAATTATTTCCGCTAAAATAAACAGGAACAATTTTACGGTTATATCTTATGGCCTGCTTAATAAAACTCGTTTTCCACTGAGTGTCGGTAATTTCTCCGTTTATAAGACGCGAACACATCCCGGCAGGAAAATAGAGAATATGGCAAGAAGAGTTGTAGGCCTCTTCAAATTTATAAAGGTACTCCTTTCCCATGCTGCCCACTTTATTTACCGGAACAAAAATAGGCTCTAACGGTTTTATATGCATAAGAAAATCATTTACCACAAATTTTATGTTGCCAAGACGTTTCCCAAGTTCAGAAATAAGAATAAGTCCGTCGAGACCGCCCAACGGATGATTTGAAACAAAAATATACCGGCCGTCGGGGTCAAGAGCAGATTGGTTAAGATATGTTACATTACACTTTACATTAAGCTCGTTTATAGCCTTTTCTGCAAATTCAAGACCCGACAGGCCTCTGCTCTTTTCGAGCAATGCATTAATTTCTTCTTGGTGTATAAGCCTTTTTATAAAGTCAATTACAAACTTTGGCGTATATTTTGCCAACGTACTGTTTTTTGCCGCCATCACCTTTTCTACATCAATGGTAATAGGCTCATTTGCTTCTGTTACAGCGGTGTTCATAACAAGGGGATTAAAGAACGCGAAGTTAAATAAAAATTGTATCTTTGTGATATGTTAAAACAGGGTTTACAACAGAAATTGCAGACAAAGCTTTCGCCTTTGCAGATTCAAACAATAAAATTGTTGGAATTGCCTATGCTTGAGCTTGAACAGCGAATAAAGAAAGAGTTAGAGGAGAATCCGGTACTTGACGAAGTACCTGAGAGTCAGGAGACAGAAGACGGTGCGCCAAAAAACGTTTCGCTTAGTGAATATCCGGCCGACGACCCTACCCCTTCGTACAAATTGTATGTAAATAACCAAAGTAAGGATATAAAGCCGCAATACAATACATTTTCTGTAAGAGAGAGTTTTCATCAGAGCCTGCAAATACAGTTAGGATACAGGAACATAGATGAAAGAACCCGTAAAATTGCCAATTTTGTTATAGGAAGTCTCGATGACGACGGCTATCTGCGCAGGGATCTTGAAGCTCTCGCAGATGATATTTCTTTTAGAATGAATATAGAGACCTCAGAAGAGGAACTCGAAAAGATTCTAAAGATAATTCAGGAATTTGAGCCTGTTGGAATAGGAGCACGCAATCTGCAAGAGTGTCTTATTCTGCAAATGGAATCAAAAAGCAAAAGTTCCCGTCAGGAGACAGCACTTACCATACTTAAAGAGTATTTTGCGGAGTTCACCAAAAAGCACTACTCAAAAATCATTTCAAAAATGGGCATCTCGCAAGAGGAACTCAAAGAGGCCATTGACGAGATAGTAAAATTAAATCCACGTCCAGGCGGACAGATAGATGACTCATATATAGAACAGGCTCAACAAGTTGTGCCTGATTTTGTTCTCGAAGAAAAAGACGGACAACTGCTTATGAGCATGCCAAAATTCTCTGTTCCGGAATTGCGTGTAAACAAAAGATATGCGGCGCTGTTGGAGCAGTCGGCAAATACAAAAGATAGGGCTGGACGAGAGGCGGCAAGTTTTGTAAAGCAGAAGTTAGACTCGGCAAAATGGTTTATAGAGGCCATCAAACAACGGCAGAACACCTTACAGAATACCATGAATGCCATAATAGAGTTTCAGAAAGAGTACTTTATGGATGGCGACGAGACCAAACTCAAGCCAATGGTTCTCAAGAATATTGCAGAAAAGACCGGATTGGATATTTCTACAATATCGCGTGTTGTAAACTGCAAATATATACAGACTCCGTTTGGTATATTTCCTCTAAAATATTTCTTCTCAGAAGGACTTATGACCGAAAAAGGAGAAGAGGTATCTACACGTGAAATAAAGAAGATTTTAGCCGAAAGTATTGAGCAAGAGGATAAAAGCAAACCTCTTACAGACGAGGAACTTGTGGGCGTACTACAGAAAAAAGGCTACATTGTAGCCCGCCGTACGGTTGCAAAATACCGCGAACAACTTAATATTCCTATAGCAAGACTGAGAAAAGAATTGTAATTAAAACGGGTAATTTATCACATCCCTTATTACAAAAGCATTTGGAAATACTGCCGCTATCTCTTTAAGCACTTTTACGGCATCGGTCCTCGTTCTAAAATCGCCTGCCGCAACTTTAAAATAAGGGTTTGTATATGTGCGATATACCGGATACTGCGGGAAATTCTCCAAAAACAGTTTTTCAATCTCTTCAGACTGTACACGTGCAGTCTGTTTATTATCAAAGAATATACGTATACGATAGCCGTGAATTTTTTTTGCGGCATTATTCTTTATATATTTTTCAAATGCCTTATCCACAGAAGATTTGCGGTTTATCTCTATATCATTACCGTTTGAGCTTATAAGTTCAATTACATTGCATCCGAGCAAAGTAGAATCTACCGTAGGTGGTATTTTTGAAACAAGCGAATCGGCAACCTCTTCTCCGGATACTGTTTTAAACTCGCCTAAAGCATTGGTTTGCTGAGCATAAGATTCTAATGCGCAAAAGAATGCAAAACCAAACAATGTTATATATAATACAAACTTCTTCATTATACAGATACTTATTTCTCCTTATTTATATATCTTGCGATTTTATCCAACGGCACATCTTTAAAATCAACTTTTTTCTTTATGGCACCGCCTTTTACAACAGCCGTAAAATTTACAGTAAATTGTTTAATATCAAGAGATTTAAAATTCAGCCCCATTACTAAAGCCGCCATTGGGTCTCGTAATTTAACCGTACATTTTACCGGCACACTTCCATAATGCTTAGCCGGGACATCAATATTCTCATTAACAACAATATCTGCAAAAACAGAGCCATTTTTAAAAACCTGTCCGCAAGCATCTTTTATTGTAAAATCCGTTCCCGACGGATTATCAACCCCAACAGAAAGAGCAACTCCGTATTCCGATGCCGAAATCAGTTTGAATCTGTCGATTTCTGCACCTGTTATCTCTATATTCCTGTAATTTGCACAACCTCCAAGAATGAGTATTGCAGCAATTGACAATATCAAAAATCTCCTCATATAGCTCTTTTAGAAAAACAAAGGTAAAAAAAGTTATAAAAACGCTTATCTTTGTATGCAAATTATTTACCAAATGTCTAATAAATACTCTTCGGTAAGACCTATTGTTAATAGCGGATTACCTCAAGTCTTCATAGAAACCTATGGCTGCCAGATGAATGTAAATGACAGCGAAGTTGTGCTCTCTGTATTGCAAAAAGAGGGTTACGCTCTCTGCAACAGCATAGAAAAGGCAGACGTCATTCTTGTAAACACCTGTTCCATAAGAGATAATGCAGAACAACGCATTTGGGGACGTCTCGATGTATTCCTGCAGGAAAAGAAAAAGAGAAAAGGTATTGTTGTGGGAATATTGGGATGTATGGCAGAGAGACTCAAAGACGAGCTTTTGCAGCATCCTGCCGTTGATATTGTTGCAGGTCCTGATTCTTACAGAGATATTGCACGCCTTATAAAAGCATTAAGCAGTGGCGAGAAACAGATAAACACACTGCTCTCCCACGAAGAGACCTATGCCGACATCTCTCCCGTACGTTTAGACCAGAACGGAGTCTCTGCTTTCATCTCCATAATGCGCGGATGCAACAACATGTGCTCTTACTGCGTTGTTCCATATACCCGCGGAGGAGAGAGAAGCCGCGATCCGCACAGCATTGTAAGGGAAGCTCAGGAACTTTTTGCAAACGGATACAAAGAGGTTACCCTGCTCGGCCAAAACGTTGATTCATATCATTGGAGCAATCCCGACAATCCTACAGAAACCGTTAATTTTGCACAATTGCTTGAATTGGTTGCAATTATAGACCCGGCTTTAAGAGTGCGTTTCTCAACTTCGCACCCAAAAGACATGGGTAACGGAGTTCTCTACACAATGGCTGTATATCCTAATATCTGTAACCATATACATCTTCCTGTGCAATCTGGCAGCGATGCAATGCTTCTTAAGATGAATAGGAAATATACCCGTCAGAAATATATGGAAAGAGTGGCCAAGATTAGAGAAATACTGCCTGATTGCGCCATTTCCACAGATATTATAGCGGGATTCTGTTCAGAAACAGAGCAAGACCATAAAGATACCCTGAGTCTTATGAAAGAGGTTGGCTACGATTCTGCCTTCATGTTCCAGTATTCTTTGAGACCTAACACTAAAGCTGCACGCCATTTTGTTGATGATGTGCCACTTGCAGAAAAGACACGACGCCTGAATGAAATAATAGAACTACAGAACCGACTCTCTTTGGAGAGCAATCAGAAGACCTTGGGAAAAACCTATCAGGTACTAATAGAAGGTGTCTCAAAACGCTCTGCAGAACAACTTATAGGACGCACTCAGCAGAACAAGACATGCGTTTTTGATGCAAAAGGCTACAAAATAGGAGATTACGTAAATGTAAAGATACTCTCTTGCACAAGTGCAACGCTAATTGCAGAAATTATAGAAGAATCAGACCCTCGCAGTTTTGCCAAAAAGATTGATTTCAAAGATATACGCAACGATATAAAAGAGATTGGAAAAGACTTGAAAAACATTATAAACAAAGAGATTAACAATTTAATAAATTCTAAAAATGACAAAAATTAATACTGTATATACAGGCAATTTGAGGACAGAGGCTGTTCACGAGCAATCGGGCACAAAACTTATTACCGACGCCCCTTTGGATAACCACGGAAAAGGAGAATCATTCTCTCCAACAGATCTTTTGGCAACGGCTCTCGGAAGCTGTATGCTCACTATCATGGGAATTTCTGCCGAGACTTACGGATACAGCTTAGAGGGTACAACCATTGCCACAGAAAAGATAATGGGTACCAACCCAAGACGCGTTGTAGAGATTAAGATAGATATTACCTTCCCAAAAGGCAATAATTACACAGACCAGCAGAAGAGAGTTATAGAGGCGGCTGCAAAAACATGCCCTGTTTACAACAGTCTGCATCCGGAGCTTAAGAAGACTATTACATTCAACTACTAAGAGCCTCTTGCTCTTATGTTTTTTATCTGAAACTGTTTAAGATTTTATTGAAATTTTAAACAGTTTCTTATATTTGCCCCCGATTTGAATTATTAACATTTTGTTCAGGAGAAAGGGAATCCGGTGAAAATCCGGAACAGTGCCTGCTGCTGTAAGATTGTCTGTAGGGATATTCTATACTTTAATAATGCCACTACAGTTACCTCTAAACCATTTTTTCGGGAAATTGCAGATTTTAAGCAATGAGAAGAGAGAAGGTGGGTGTAAAATCGAGTCAGAAAATCTGCTCATGAGCTATACATTAAAGACTTTCAGGAGGAAAAGTTAAGATGAACGGGATTGCCGTTACAGCAAAGTGTGCAAGACTCTGTTTTGTTTTTATATGTGTTGTTTTTCTGAGCAACACTCTTTATTCCCAATCAAAAACCGATACTTTAACGAGCATTGTTGTAAAAGAGGTGCGAAAAGAGAATGCTTCCCGCAATGCGAAATACAGTCCCGGCACACGTGTACAACGTTTTGCAAATATATCTCAAGCAACAGCCGACAATTCTTTGGGAGATTTTCTTAAAAAGCGCACCGCCCTATATATAAAGGAGTACGGACGAGGAATGAGTTCTTATCTCTCTATGCGTGGAACATCATCCTCTCACACAACCATAGACTGGAACGGGCAGTCTCTCTCTGTTCCAACATTAGGCCAGGCCGATTTAAGCCATATTCCTCTCTATTTTTTTGATAATATGAGTGTTCATCTTGGTGGCAACTCTGCGCTCTACGGTAACGGAAGCATAAGCGGAAACATACAGCTCAAAACCACACCAACATATAAAGAGGGAGTCCACGGAGACATTACACTAAAAGCGGGAAGTTTTGCCACGCTTTTTGGCGGAGGAACTTTAAGGTACGGAAAAAACAATTGGGAAAGCCGCACAAGCGCATACTATTCATTTGCCAAAAACAATTACAAATTTTCCAACAACTCAAAAATAGGGCATCCACGAGAGAGACTCAACAATGCACGATATAGCAACTGGGGAGTACTTCAAGAGCTGTTCCGTAAATTCAAAGACAATTCACAACTACAGCTGAGCGCAATGCATCTCGACTTTAACAGACAGATACAGCCCTCTGTCTCAAACAATGATGTAGAACGTTCATATCACTCAATCCTCGACAGAAATACAAAAGTATCTGCAAATTACAATGGCAACCGCACCAATTGGTATTACAACGCCATGGCTTCGTACGCTCATGATTATGAATTATACGAAGGCGATATTATTGCGGCCGACAGATTAGCAGCCGGAGGCTCTGCAGAATTCAAGACAAAAGAACTGAGCATTAGGGGCGGAGGTTCTGCCGAGTATATAAAACCAAATGTACATGCCTATAAGGCCGGAACAAAAGAGTGGCGCGGAGAGCTTTTTCTATTGGCATTATGGCAACCTGTTGAAGCACTTTCTATTGGAGGAGGACTCAGAGGTTCTTTTGCCACCGATATGAATATTCCGATACAACCGAGCATTGATATAAAATATAAATTAATAGACAGTTACAGCAATCGCAGAAATAAAAAAACACTCTCTGCAAAATCTGCAAGCAATCTTACACTAAGAGGGTCTGTTTCGCGAAGTGCAAAGATTCCAACCCTTAACGACCGGTATTGGGGAGGCATATCGGTAGAACTTAAACCCGAAACAGGAATAACTTATGAAATCGGCTCCGATTATTCTCTGCTCTATAAAAGCTGGAAGTTTAACGGATACCTTACCCTTTACCATTCTAATGTTAAAGATTGGATACGCTGGCTGCCTGCAGGAGAGGTATGGAGACCACAAAATGTTCCCAAAGTACGCTCTTTAGGTGTTGAATCAGGAATTGGGATAGTAAAGAAATGGTTCGACTGGAGAATGGAGATGAATGCAAATTACAACTATACCTCTGTAGAGATGCGCAAATCTCTCCTAAAAACCGATCCTTCCGTAGGTAGGCAGATGGCATATCAACCTAAACACACGGTAAATGCAAATGTAGAGGCTGTTTACAAAAAATTGTCGGCAGGAATATCATATTGCTATACAGGAGAGAGAACCTCTACAGATATTTACGATGTAATGAAGGGCTATTCACTCGTTGATTTAAATGTACAATACGCCTTTACAATCCAAAAGGAAAACTTTAATATTTCCGGAGAACTAAAAAATATATTAAACACTAATTATCAAAACGTTAGATTCTACGCAATGCCGGGCATAAATTTTGCACTGGCCCTACAATGGAAATTTTAATATATATTTGTCGGGATTAAGACACAGAAAACAATAGGAATTTTTAAATTTTAACAACTAAAATATATGAAATTTATCAGATTTACTCTAACAATCATGATTGCGGCTGCAGCTCTTATTTTTAGCAGCTGCGAAGACGGGAACAGCACCAGCTACGTTCAGAGGAATAAGGTTGTAATCCTTAATCAAGGTAATTACACAGAGCAGAATGCAAGCGTATATATGTATGACGAGGACTCTAAGGAACTTACAGTAAATGCGTATTCAAAAGCAAATAACGGAACAAAATTAGGTGCCACCCTTATGAGCGGAACTTATTCAAATACAGGCGTAGGTTACCTTCTTTGCGCAAATCCAGATAAACTTGAGACTGTAAATGTACTTACCATGGGAACTATTGCAAATCCTGTAACCGAGGGCTTGTTGAACACACGCGAAGTTGTTGCAGGAGACGGTTATCTTTTTGTTACCAATGCAGGAGAAAATCCTGTTGACGTAGGAGGCGGTTACTACGAATATCCTGAATCGTTTGTCTCTATTTATAACATAAGCAGTTCTTATGCCCCTATACTTGTAGACAAAATAAATGTTGGCTCAGATGCACAGGGAATGGCCTATGCCGACGGCACTTTGTATGTTGGAACAAAAGCCGGTATTGTTATGATATCAAAACAGGGCGCAGACTTTGTAAAAGATGATGTATACACAGATGAAGTATATAAAGGCGCAGTAAAATATCTATGTGTCTCAGGAGATTATATTTACGCTTCTGTTCCCGGCTATGGAGTGTTCAAGTATGACCCATCTAAAGGCAAAGCCTCAGACTATACAGAGATGACTCTAAGCTACGACGGATTTATAACAGCAGATGCTGCAGGAAACATATACAGCTATGCAACAACTTATGCACCAGACTGGAGTGTAGAATCATCAGATGCCTACAAATTGAATGTAGAAACAGGTGTCGTATCAAAAGTTGCAACAGGCGAATATCTTTATAGTATTGGTGTGAGCCCTTATTCGGGCCATGTATTTACATCTGAGGCCAATGGTTTCTACACCAATTCTACAATGAACATTACAGATATTGCAACAGGTAACCATATAGACACAAAAACTACAGGTGTTGGAACTTTCAGATATCTCTTCTTCTCTTACTTAGATATAGAAAATCCTACAACAGATAAGAAATAACCGATAATTTTTTAAGAAAAATTTTCTGTTTAATAAAATTATACTATCTTTGCGCTCTCAAAGTTCTTAACAATAGTTAAGCCGCTCGCGAGAGCGCAAACTTTTAGGCCCAGATGGCGGAATCGGTAGACGCGCTGGTCTCAAACACCAGTGGGGATGACCCGTGCCGGTTCGACCCCGGCTCTGGGTACAAGCAAAACGACTAAGTAATTGAAAAATCAATCCTTAGTCGTTTTCTTTTTATCTTCACTATTCCCTAATATTTCCAAAGAACTTCATGTAAAGCAGCCGCATAATTGAGCCGTTTACTTATTTTATGTGAACTTTTTGAGCCGCTATTTTGTAGTTAGTATAAAACTTCCCCAAATTATTATAAAGAATCTTTGTTTATAATAATTATAATCTATATCTTTGCACACGAAAACAGCGGATAACCGTTATAGTTAGAAAACAATTGCAAATACAAATAATAAAAAACGAGTACTATGATCAGTAAAAAATTACATGACGCTATTAATGCTCAGATTAATGCGGAATTTTGGTCTGCATATCTATATCTTTCAATGTCTGTAGATGCCTCTATCAAAGGATATAAAGGAATTGCAAACTGGTTTGCCGTACAATTCAAGGAAGAGCAGGACCATGCCCGCATTTTTATAAACTATCTGCTTTCTCGCGGATGCGAAGTTAAACTTACACCTATTGCAGAAGTTAAAACATCATGGGAATCTCCGCTCGATGCCTTTAAGGATACTTTGGAGCATGAGAAAAAGGTTACAGCCCTTATTCACAATCTTTACGAGATTGCCTCAGACGATAAAGACTATGCATCTGTAAGCATGCTCAAGTGGTTTGTAGATGAGCAGGTTGAAGAGGAAGAGAATGCTCTTGATATTATCGACTCTTTAGATAAAGTGAGCGACAGCAAATTTGGTCTTTATATGATAGATAAAGATTTGTCGGCAAGAACATATACAGTTCCTGCGCCATTGGCAAATAAAGAATAGTTCTATATTTCTTTTAAATTTATAGCAAGCCTGTATGGATGTATTTTCCCATACAGGCTTGTTGTTTGAACGCCTTTTTATCTTAACTTTGTTACAAAATATCAAAATTATGTTTGCAAAAGAAATTTACATTGGCCGTCGGGCTAAACTAATGGAAAAAATAGAAAAAGGTATTATCCTTTTATTGGGAAACAGCGAGGCTCCTTGCAACTATCCGTCTAATTGCTATAAATTCAGACAAGACAGTTCTTTCCTCTATTTCTTTGGCCTTAACGAGCCGGATATGGCGGCTGTTCTTGATGTAGAGAGCGGAGAACAGATTCTTTTTGGAAATGACGTTGATATAGATGATATTATATGGATGGGCCCGCAAGAATCTGTAAATGAAAAGGCCCAAAGGATTGGTATTAAAAAGAGTATGCCTATGGCAGAGCTTGCCTCTACAATAGCTAAAGCCAAGGCTCAAGGAAGAAAGATTCATTTTTTGCCTCCTTACCGAAATCACAACAAAATTCTTCTCAACTCATTATTGGATATACCTGTTGCAAATCTTAAAGAAAGTGCATCTGTTGAGCTTATTAAAGCGGTTGTGGATTTAAGGTTGATTAAAGATAAATACGAGTTGGAAGAGATTGAAAAGGCCTGCAACATAGGCTATGCAATGCACTATACAGCAATGAAAATGGCAAAATTGGGAATGGTTGAGCAAGAGTTGGCCGGAATAATGGAGGGTATCGCTCATTCTCAAGGTGCAATGGTATCCTTTGCAACCATCTTATCTCAAAATGGAGAAACTCTTCACAATCATAAACATCATCAGACACTTACCGACGGCCGCATGATTGTTATAGATGCAGGCGCAGAAACAAACATGAATTACTGCTCAGATTTTACCAGAACAATACCGAGCAGCGGCAAATTTACCGAGCAGCAAAAAGACATATACAGAATTGTGTCGGCGGCAAACAATCTGGCGATTGACATTGCTCGCCCTAATATTACATACAGAGAGGTACATTTAGAAGCATGCCGTCTTATAGTCCATGGACTTAGCAATATAGGTATTATAAAAGGAGATATAGACGAAGCTGTTGCTGTTGGAGCACACGCCCTATTCATGCCTCACGGTCTTGGCCATAATATGGGTCTTGATGTTCACGACATGGAGGATTTAGGAGAAAATTATGTTGGATATGATGAGCAGACTCAACGTTCAACCCAGTTTGGCCTTGCCTCTTTGAGAATGGGCAAGAGACTTAAACCGGGAAATGTAATAACTGTAGAACCAGGCATTTATTTTATTCCTGCCCTCATAGATAAATGGAAAGCAGAAGGTATAAATAAAGATTTTATAAACTTTGATGCCCTGGAAAGCTATCGTACTTTTGGAGGTATAAGGCTCGAAGACGATATTGTAATAACCGCCAACGGATGCAAATTGCTTGGTTCAAAACGTTTACCTATTACGGTAGAAGATGTTGAGCGTGAAATGGCTCAATAATCCATTAAAAGATGAAATTTAAAGGATATTTGTACGGGTGCCTCTCTTCGGCCGCATACGGCCTTATTCCGCTGTTTGCACTCCCGATAATGCGCAAAGGAATGGATATAGATTCCATTCTCTCCTACAGATTCACATGCGCCTCTTTAGTAATGTGCCTTATGCTCATACTAAGAGGCGTTTCGTTAAAAATTACAAAGAAAGAATTAGGAATAATGGTATTATTGGGGCTTATGTTCTCTTCTTCCTCCCAATTTCTTTTCTTGGGCTACAATTATCTCTCGGTAGGTGTAGCATCCACAATCCTCTTTATATACCCCGTATTTGTAGCGTTAATAATGTATGCCGTATTTAAAGAAAAAATATCATACATAACACAACTCGCTATAGTTGCAGCATTTACTGGCGTGGCATTCCTTTATATAGGCGACGAAAGCACCGGGCACTTAAGCGTTTTGGGCGTTGGAATAATAATGCTTTCTGCCCTAAGCTACGGACTCTACATGATAATTGTAAACAAATCGTGTGTTAAAGAGATGAACGGCACAAAACTTACATTTTATGCAATGATGTTCAGTGCCTTTTTCTTTACTTTAAAAGCACTTATTACCGATGGACAAATAGAGTCATTCCCCGATTATTCCTCTGTTTTAAATCTTATTCTACTGGCAACGATTCCTACTGCCGTATCGGGAATTGCAATGGTCTATGCAGTGCAGTATGTGGGTTCAACAGCAACTGCCGTACTTGGAGCAATGGAGCCGGTAACAGCCGTTTTAGTTGGTATTTTTGCCTTTTCGGAACCATTCACAGCAAATTTAGCAATAGGCATATTTCTTATAATAGGAGCTGTAACTTTAATAGTTCTTGCCGACAGCATTAAAAAACTCAAACAGTAGGTAGAATAAGGCTCACCCGCTAAACCCTGTGGGGAAAATGAATAAATTTTTATCTTCGCTTGAG